>NZ_NRRV01000014.1 GCF_016583825.1 Thiohalocapsa halophila
TGCTGGGGGCTGGGGGCTGGGGGCGAGCTGCTGGTTCCTGGTGCTCAGCACCAAAGGTCCCAGCGCCTCGCACCTCGCACCTTGTCTTTCAAATTCCGCTCTTCAGACTTGCCTCGATGAACGGGTCCAGCCCGCCGTCGAGCACGGCCTGGGTGTTGCCCGTCTCGACATTGGTGCGCAGGTCCTTGATGCGGGACTGGTCCAGCACGTACGAGCGGATCTGGCTGCCCCAGCCGATGTCCGCCTTACTGTCTTCCACGGCCTGGGCGGTATCGCGGCGCTTTTGCATCTCCAGCTCGTAGAGCTTGGCCTTGAGCTGCTTCATGGCCTGGTCCTTGTTCTTGTGCTGGGAGCGGTCGTTCTGGCACTGCACCACGATGCCCGTCGGGTTGTGCGTGATACGCACGGCGGACTCGGTCCGGTTCACGTGCTGACCGCCGGCACCGGAGGCGCGGTAGACATCCACCCGCAGGTCCGCCGGGTTGATGTCCACCTCCACCGAGTCGTCGATCTCCGGCGACACAAACACCGCCGCAAAGGACGTATGGCGGCGGTTGCCGGAGTCGAAGGGCGACTTGCGCACCAGCCGGTGCACGCCGGTTTCGGTGCGCAGCCAGCCGAAGGCGTGGTCCCCCTGCACGGCGACGGTGGCGGATTTGATGCCGGCGACATCCCCCGGCGAGACTTCCATGAGCTCGGTCTTGAAGCCGTGGTTTTCCGCCCAGCGCAGGTACATGCGCAGCAGCATTTCGGCCCAGTCCTGCGCCTCGGTGCCGCCGGAGCCGGCCTGGATGTCCACAAAGGCGTTGGCCGCGTCCATCTCGCCCGAGAACATACGGCGGAACTCCAGCTCGCCGATACGCTGCTCGAAGCCCGCCAGGTCCGCGGCCACGGAGTCAATGGTGTCCGTGTCTTCCTCTTCCGCGGCCATTTCCAGCAGGTCCGCGGCGTCGCCGAGGCCGGCACTCAGCGCATCCATGGCTACCACGATGTCCTCAAGCGCGACGCGCTCGCGCCCGAGGCTCTGGGCCCGCTCCGGGTCGCTCCAGACCTCCGGCTCTTCGAGCTCGCGCAGGACCTCGGTCAGACGCTCCTGCTTACCCGCGTAGTCAAAGATACCCCCTCAGGGACTCAAGGCGCCCCTGGAGGTCGGCGATCTGCGCACGGATCGGGTTGATGTCTTGCATGATTGATCTCTCAACCGAGAAAACCGTCAATCATAACGCATCTAGGGTTTCAGCGGACAGGGCGAGTGCTCAGCGGCAGCGGCCAACAGGGACGTAACCGTCTGCTTGTCTATACTGAAAGCGTAGGCAGCAAACCGCAGGAGGCGCGCCATGGCCAGGCTACCGCGATTCATCCTCCCGGGTTATCCGCAGCACGTCATCCAGCGCGGCAACAACCGGATGACCATCCTCCACGACGAAGAGGACTACTGGGTGCTGTGGTCGACGTTGCGGGACGCAGCGGAGAAATTCGGCTGTGCTGTGCACGGATATGTGCTCATGCCGAGCCACTTCCACCTGCTCCTGACGCCGATGCACGGTAACGGTATCGGCAAGCTGATGCAGTACACTGGCCGCTACTACGTCCAGCATGCCAACCAGCGCTATGGGCGCACCGGCACCCTCTGGGACGGGCGCTACCGCGCCACGCTGGTGGAGCCCGACGCCCTCTTACTGGCGGTGACCCGTTACATCGAGCTGAACCCGGTGCGCGCCGGACTGGTGGACGCGCCCTCCGCCTATGAGTGGTCCAGCTATGTGGCCAATGCACTCGGCGCGGACGATGACCTCGTCGCGCCCCACCCGGCCTACCAGGCCCTCGGCGACGATGAGGCCGCGCGGCATGCCGCCTATGCCGACACCTTTGCGACGCCGCTGTCGCCAGCTTTCGTCCAACGCGTGCGGGACGCCACCAACAAGGCCTGGGTGCTCGGCAGCGACGCTTTCTGCTGCGATGTGGAGGGGAAGCTGAATCGCCGCACCCGTCCGCAGCCACGCGGTGGTGACCGCCGTTCCGCGGCCTTCCGCCGCGCGCTGGCCGAGCGCCGCCCTGCCTCCCGCGGCGCCAGTTGAGCCCAACCCTCGACACCACCACAGCCGCGACGATCTGTAATACCCTTGAGCGGTCTGCCGAGCGGACACCGTCGGGCTGCGCGCAAGCACCCGCGGCCATGAACCAGTGCCGCTGCCCCCGCCAGATAATCCCTGGCATGGAGTCGGCACGCGCCGACGCGCGGGAGAGCCCTGGCCGGCATTGGGGACGCGGCACCGCTGCGGGGTCGGCCCCGGCGAGGCGGCTGGCGCCAGATCGACGCGCACCACCGAGGAGGCCGAACAGCATGTCCAAAATCCATATCGTTCGCCAACACACGCTTTCGCTGGAGGATGCTCGGGCGGAGGTGGAGCGCATCGCACAACGCGTGGAGAGCGAGCTCGGCGCCGACTATGCCTGGGACGGCGACACCCTGAGCTTCGCCCGCTCCGGCATCTCTGGACACATCACCGTCACCGAAGACGCGCTCGATCTCACCATCCGCCTCGGTTTGCTCCTATCCGCCCTCAAGGGCCAAATCGAAGAGCAAATCGCATCCAAGGTGGACGAAACCCTGGCCGCTCGGGGTGCGGTGCCCCCGCCGGAAGACACAGACTGAGCGCCGCCGACGGCCCATCCCGCTGCGCCGCGCCCGACCCCGCAGCTCGCACTGGCACTGCGAGCAGCCCCCTGAAACTGTGATCGCCAGCACGCGCCGCCCGACCCGTGTCACCTAACCTTCGGACATGGGGCGCGAGCTGCGCCAATCGCGCCCGGTAGCACCAAAGACCAATAAGCCGAGACACGCCGTACGCAAGTGCGCGATGCTGTCAGCGGGGCCGACGTACAGCAACAACGGGGCGCGGCTGGTGCCGCCGAGCACGCCCTGCAAGCGGGCGCCCGGATCGGCCGGTGCCAGGCAACCAGCAGGCAGCGCAGCGCCTCTTCAGATACGCAACGGCTTGCGCCGGGTGAGCCCAAGCACCTCGGGCTTTGGGATGTTCTTCCGCAGTCAACCGCCGCAACCCAATCAGCTGGAGCTGAAGCTCGGTATCGCCTCCCCGACACAGTGGGGCAGCGGCAGTGTCGTGTCACCGGCGAAGCTGCTGCGCAACCTCGACGATGAGCTCGAGTCGCCGCAGCAGCTACTGCGAGAGGCCCTGTTCCAGGCCCGGTCTCTGAATCGCAGCTCCCTATCCGCAGGCAAGCGCCTGAAGCTCAGCGCGCGCCTGCAACAAAGGCTTTGGCCAACACTGGCCGCGGCGCGGGACGCGCTGCGCAATAATGAGTACGGAGTGCCGGAGCCAGAGCCACAGCGCGAGCTGCTGGATGCGGCCCAACAAGTCATCCATGCCCTCAGCGCCGGCTACCAGCTGGTGGTGGAGGCCGACTACCGCCAGGACGAGCGCCACGGTCGGGCGGAGCAAGCGCGCATTCTCGAGGCCGCTGTACGTGTGCTGGAGCTCACGCATCTTCACCAGCGCCTACGGGCGTTGCGCTTCCAACCGCTGCCGGCGCCTGCGTGGCAGGCAGCCAACACGCTGTTCTGCGTGCTCTGCCGCGCGAGCGCCCAGGAAGCGCCGGTGCCAGCGCTGTGCGACGACCGCCTGCTCCTCGATGCCGACGGCAGTACCCGAGCATTGCGGATCTACACCCTAATCCAAGCGTTCGGCCTCTTCGATTGCTTCACTTGGAGCAAGCGCCACCAACGCTTTCTGGACATTTACTGCGCCTCGCTTCCCAAGGCCCTGGTGATCAGCTATCAGCCGAAGGCCGCCATGGGTGGCATCGTGCGCTTCACCCACGCCCATCAGGACAGCCCACCAAGGCGCTCCGCCGCCGAGAACAGTGTCCATCGGGTGCTGATCGACTGTAACGGCCTCGCCGCGGCGCTGCGCCAGCACCAAGACGCCGGCCGCCAGCATCAGGCGTGGATGAGTGGGGCAAGCGCCGACTGCCTGGCCGGGCTACCGCCCCTGGCCCGGCGACCCATTCTGCGTACCATGCTGCGCAGCCTGGAGCACGGCGTTCCGCCGCACCAACCTCGGGAGCAAGAGCTGCTTCGCTGCGACTTCCGGCTGGAGACGGGCTTTGAGCGCACGCGTCAACACCTGCACACCGTGTTCACGAGCGACCCTGCCAAGCGGGCGGATCTCGCCAGCAGCACGCTCTTCGCAGCGCGCTCGGCGGCCCAGAGCGACGACGCCGATAGCGGCGCGGATACGCAGTGGCTGGTCCTCCAGCAAAGCGACCGGCATACCGTGGTCAGCACCCAGGAGACCCGCTACACCAAGCCGCTGGCGCTGGGTGCGCTCGCGGTCTACGGGATCGGCGACGAGGGCTTCATGCGCCCGGCCATTGGCGAGGTGGCCCGCATCGTGCGCCTGGAAGACGAAGGCCGGATCTTGCTGGGCATCGTGCGGCGCGCACGCTTCGCGACGCCGGTCAACGTCTTCGCGACCGTGGGACAAGACACCAGTGAAAACACCGCGGCCCAGGTGGCCTGTTTGTTGGCCTATGACGACGAGCTCGGCTGGTGCCTGATCTCCTCGCCGCGGAGCTCGCTGCCGCTGGCTTGCCCGATACAGATTCGGACCAAACAGCAGCACGTCGCCAGCCGTCTGCGGCGCCTGCATGCCATCACGCCGCACTTCATGTTGTTCGAGCTGGACGCGATGAAGCCGTGTCTGGCGACTCCCAGCTATCCAAGCGCGCGCCGCCGCTACCGCCAAGGCCGCATGGGAGCCTCCAGCCATAGAGCTGGCGTCGCCGAGCCCGTCGACGAGGTCCGCCGCACGCGCCGCAACGCCAGCTGAAGGGCCCTGCAACGTCGACGCCTGCCCGAGCCCGCGCTGTCTGGCCTCAGGCCCGAGTGCCGGCACGGCCACGACCGCCGGTCTTGACTCCGCCCGCGTGTGCAGACCAGGTGACGTCGCCAACGCTGCCAAAGGTCACACCGTTGGCAAAACCTCCTGTCCCGTTTCGCAGAGCCTCTTGTCCCGTTGTATCCGTTACAGCGCGGGTACGCGCGGCGCCGCCGGGCCCGGTGCAATGCTTGAGCAGCCAGTTTAAGAACATCCCAAAGTAGTCTGAGCTGCTGCGATTTTTTGAGATCCAATGCTCTTGTTTTTTGCACCGCCGCCGCCTATGCTGTAGCGGTGACAACAAGCAACTGGGGCCCCGTCCATCACCGGGGGAAACGCTGCCCGCGCCGGGCCGGCGTGGACGGGTGTCCTGCAGTCGGAGCAAGCCGGTAACGGGGGTAACCAGCATGCAAGGAATCCCGCAGGACCTTTGGGTCCACTCGAAAGACACCTTGGCCGACGGCGCCGCGCCGTCGCACCTAGACCGCCGCAGCTTCCTCGCGCTCTCCGCTTTGGCCGGTGGGGGCCTCGTCTGCGGGCTGCCAAGCATCGCCACCGCTGCCCGGGGGCCAACGCTTCAGGCGGAGCTGGTCGGTTTGGTCAAGCGCTTGCGCGCCGAAGGCAAGATCCGCTGGGACGAAAAAACGTCCTGGTCCGTCTACGACTTCACCGGCCGCAAGAAGCTCGTCTCCGTCAACGAAGAGGAGCCTCGGCAAGCCGCGAGCATGCTGAAGCCCTTCGTCGCCCAGGCCTTTTTCTACACCCTGGGCGACAGCGGCGGGCGCCTTCAGTACAGCGCCGGCATCCGTGACACCATGGAGCACATGATCCGCAAGAGCAGCAACACGGCGACGACAGAGATCATGCAGCTGGTAAGCCGCCACAACGGCAACATGGGGCCGCGGGCTACGGAGCACGTGCTGAAGCGCCACGCCCCGCAGGTCTTCCGCCAGACCAGCATTGTCGAATACATCCCAGCGAACGGCCGCACCTATCGCAACAAGGCGTCGGCCCGGGACTACAGCCGCTTCCTGTATGCCCAATGGCATCGGCAAATGCCCTACTCTGCCGAGGTGTTGGACATCATGTCTCTGCCTAACCACGACCGCATCACCCGCGGCGTCAGCAACATGCCATCGGACGTGCGCGTCTACGACAAGACGGGCTCCACGGCGATGCTCTGCGGCAACATGGGCATCATCGAGTGCCAGGACCGTCGCGGGCGCCCGCGGCCGTACACCTTTATCGGCATCATCGAGAAAGCCAGCCGCACCAACTACTACGGGCGCTGGATCACCAACCGCAGCAACGCCATGCGGGAGGTCTCGAACCTCGTCTACAACTACATGCGGGGCCAGCACCGCCTGGTCTGAGACACAGCGCCGCCGCGCCCGTGCCCACGGCAGCGCTGCGGGCGGCGCTTCCTTAGTTGAGCAAGCTTGGGCCCCGCTGGCGCGGGGCCTTTTTGTGCGCGCCTGCCATAGCCAACGCCGGTGCAAGCTCCTACCGGACCCGAGGGGCGGAAGTCCGCACCGGGACACCAGCAGCCAACGTCCTCAGCGCCGCTGCTGCGGCGTGCATCTCCGCGGGGGCCTCTTTCACCGGCGCCGCGCGCCCCCAATTGGCAAGGCTTCGCGGTAACCTCCGCCGCGTCACCATCACCTTTGCCCTCATGCCCATCTTGCTCGCGTTGCTCCTCCTCTCGCCCGCAGCCGCACTCGCCGCGGGCCCGGATGTCATCGTCGCCGAGGCTCGGTCCGAGCCCTGGGCCGATCGCACCGAAGCGCTCGGCACCCTGCGCGCCAACGAGTCCGTGGTGATTACCGCCACTGTGACCGAGACCATCTCGGACGTCCATTTCGACGACGGCCAGCGAGTGGCGACGGGCGACGTTTTGGTGGAGATGACCAGCGCCGAAGAGGATGCTCTCCTGGAGGAGGTCCGGGCGCGCGTGGCCGAGGCGGAGCGCCAATACCAGCGCGTGCAGTCCCTGGCCGAGCGCGGCTCGGCCTCGGCCTCCCTGCTGGATGAGCGCCGGCGGGATCTGGACACGGCCCGGGCGTCGTTGGTCGCGGTGGAGTCCCGGCTCAAGGACCGTGTGGTGAAGGCCCCCTTCGCCGGGGTGGTCGGCCTGCGCAACATCAGCTTAGGCGCGCTGGTGGAGCCGGGTGACGTCATCACAACGCTGGACGACGACCGCATCATGAAGCTCGACTTCACGGTGCCGAGCGTCTTTCTGCCATCGCTGCGGCCGGGGCTTGCGATCGAGGCCCGCGCCCCGGCGTTGGGGGAGCAGGCGTTCGTTGGCGAGATCAGCGCCGTGGACACCCGCGTGGACCCCGTGACCCGCTCGGTGCAGGTTCGCGCCCTGCTGCCGAACCCGGAGCGGGTGCTGCGCCCGGGGCTCCTGATGCGCGTGGAGCTGCTGCGCAATCCGCGGCAGTCCCTCACCGTTCCGGAGGAGGCCCTGCTGCACCGGGGCGACGATCACTTCGTGCTGGCGCTGGCGGAAGGCGAGGACGGTGCGGCCATACCCGAGCGCCGCCAGGTGCAGATCGGCGCCCGCCGGCCCGGCTTCGTCGAGATCACAGGCGGACTGGCGGCCGGCGAGCGCGTCATCACCCACGGCAACGACAAGGCCAAGCCCGGCGAGCCGGTGACCGTCATGGCCGTGGACGACGGCACCCGCCCACTCGCCGAGCTGCTGGCGCAGAGGCCTGCGGCCGACGCCGAGGATCGCCCAGCGGCAGAGACCTCAGAATGATCCTCTCCGACGTCTCGGTCCGTCGCCCGGTGCTGGCGACGGTGCTGTCGCTGCTGCTGGTGGCCTTCGGGCTGGTAGCCTTCGACCGGCTGCCGCTGCGCGAGTACCCGGACATCGACCCGCCGGTGGTGTCCGTGGACACCGTCTACCCGGGCGCCGCCGCCAACGTGGTGGAGACCCGCATCACCCAGCTGATTGAGGACCGCATCGCCGGCGTGGAGGGCATCGAGACCATCGAGTCCGTGTCCGAGGACGGGCGCTCCACCATCACCATCGAATTCGGCATCGGCCGCGACATCGACGGCGCCGCCAACGACATCCGCGACCGGGTCTCCGGCATCCTGGACCAGCTGCCGGTGGAGGCGGAGCCGCCGGACATCCAGAAGGTGGACAGCAGCGACGATGTCATCATGTGGCTCAACCTGGTGAGCGAGGGCATGACCGTCCCGGAGCTCACCGACTATGCCCGACGCTACCTGGTGGACCGCTTCTCGGTGCTGGACGGCGTCGCGCGGGTGCGCGTCGGCGGCGACCAGACCTATGCGATGCGGGTCTGGCTGGACCGCAATGCGCTGGCCGCACGCGGGCTCACCGTGGCGGACATCGAAAGCGCGCTCAGGGCCGAGAACGTCGAGCTGCCGGCGGGCAGCGTCGAATCCCTGGAGCGCCAGTTCAGCGTCCGCACCGAGCGCAACTTCCAGACCCCGGAGCAGTTCGCGCGCCTGGTGGTGGCCCGCGGCGAGGACGGCTATCTGGTGCGCTTGGGCGATGTCGCGCGGGTGGAGCGCGGCACCGAAGAAGACCGTACGGTCTTCCGCGGCAACGGCGTGCCCATGATCGGGCTCGGCATCATCAAGCAGTCCACCGCCAACACCATCGCCGTCGCCGATGCGGCCAAGGCCGAGATGGCGCGCCTCAACCCGACCCTGCCCGAGGGCATGGAAATCAAGCAGTCCTACGACACCTCGGTGTTCGTCAAGGACGCCATCAAGGAGGTCTACAAGACGCTCGGCATCGCCATCGCGCTGGTGGTGCTGGTGATCTTCCTGTTCTTAGGGTCCTTGCGCGCCATGCTGGTGCCGGCGGTAACGGTGCCGGTGTCGCTGGTGGCGACCTTCACGGTGCTGCTGATGCTCGGGTTCTCGGTGAACATTCTCACCCTGCTGGCGCTGGTGCTGGCCATCGGCCTGGTGGTGGACGACGCCATCGTGGTGCTGGAGAACATCCACCGGCGCATGGAGCAGTACGGCGAGACCCGGCTCGTGGCCGCCTACCGCGGCACCCGGCAGGTGGGCTTCGCGGTCGTCGCGACCACCGTGGTGCTGGTGGCCGTGTTCGTGCCCATTGCCTTCCTGCAGGGCGACGTGGGGCGGCTGTTCTCGGAGTTCGCGCTGACCATGGCGGCGGCGGTGACCTTCTCCACCTTCGTCGCCCTGTCCCTGTCGCCGATGCTGGCGTCGAAGATTCTCCCCAAGTCGACCCAGAGGTCCACACGACGGGCGAGCCTGAGCACCGGCGTGGACTGGGTGTTCGAGCGGGTACGGCGGGGCTATGGCGTGCTGCTGCGGTTCTTCCTGCGCCAAAAGTGGCTCGTCGGGCTGCTGTTCGCGGCCACCGTCGCCGGGGCCTGGTGGCTCTTCGAGCAGATCCCGCAGGAGTACGCCCCGCAAGAAGATCGCGGCGCCTTCTTCGTGCTGGTGAACGGCCCCAAGGGCGCCGCCTTCGGCTACATGGAAGAATACATGGACGAGATCGAGCGGCGCCTGCTGCCCTATGCCGAGTCCGGCGAGGCCATTCGCGTCCTGATGCGCACACCCCGCGGCTTCGGCGGCGGCGACAGCTTCAACACCGGCATCGTCATCATGGTCATGGCGCCCTTCGGCGAGCGGCGCTCCACCTTCGCCATCATGAACGAGATCCGCGCCAAGCTCGGCGACCTGCCCGGCGTGCGCGCCTTCCCCGTCATGCGCCAGGGCTTTGGCGCCCGCATCGCCAAGCCGCTCCAGTTCGTCATCGGCGGCGGCACCTATGAGGAGCTCGCCGCCTGGCGCGACCGCCTGCTCGCCGAGATCGACGCCTCCAACCCCGGTCTCATCGGCATCGACTGGGACTACAAAGAGACCAAGCCGCAGCTGCGGGTCGAGATCGACTACGACCGCGCCGCGGACTTAGGGGTCACCGTCAGCACCATCGGCCGGACGCTGGAGACCATGCTCGGCTCGCGCAAGGTGACCACCTACATCGACGCCGGCGAGGAATACGACCTGATCCTGGAGGGCGAGCGCGACGCCCAGCGCACCCCGGCGAGCCTGCAGAACATCTACGTCCGCTCCGAGCGCAGTGGCGAGCTGATCCCGCTCTCGAACCTGGTGCGCGTCACCGAGATGGCGGACTCCAATGCGCTGAATCGCTACAACCGCATCCGCGCCATCACCATCGAGGCCAACCTCGCCGACGACCTGGCGCTCGGCGACGCGCTAGCCTACCTGGAGGATCTGGTCGCCGAGCACCTGCCGGAGCAGGCCGTGGTCGACTACAAGGGCCAATCGCAGGACTTCAGAAGCTCCGGCGGCGGCATCCTGTTCGTCTTCCTGCTCGGCGTCGCCGTGGTCTACCTGGTGCTCGCCGCCCAGTTCGAGAGCTGGGTACATCCGTTCGTGATCATGCTGACGGTGCCGCTGGCCATGGCCGGCGCGCTGCTCGGGCTCTGGGTGACCGGGCAGACGCTCAATATCTACAGCGAGATCGGGCTGATCATGCTGGTGGGCCTGTCGGCCAAGAACGGCATCCTCATCGTCGAATTCGCCAACCAGCTTCGCGACCAGGGCCACGCCTTCCGCGACGCCCTGCTGGAGGCCGCCGACGTGCGCCTGCGCCCCATCGTCATGACCGGCATCACCACCGCCGCCGGCTCCATTCCGCTCCTCATCAGCACCGGCGCCGGCGCCGAGACCCGGGTGGTCATCGGCACCGTGATCCTCTCCGGCGTGCTCGCCGCCACCCTGTTCACGCTCTTCGTCGTGCCCGTGGCCTACGACCTGCTGGCCAGGCGCACCGGCTCGCCGGGGGACGTGGCGCGGCGGTTGGTGCGGGAGGAGACGCTGACAGCACCGGCTGCGGTGGTGGGTCGGGAATCCTCTGAATTGGCAGGCTGACACTGGTGTGCCAGACTCGATGAAGCTCAGCGAGACATCGCGGTCTGGCGCGTGGTGACCTGCGAGCCGGGCCTGCTCCACTCGGATGTCGGCGGCTGTGCAAACTCCAAGGCAACCGAACTGTCGCCAACCCATAAGGCGGAGCTGATATGCAAGCGGCACTGAAGCGTTTTCCACCCCCGGTCCGCGAAGACGCGCACGGCGTACTGCGTGTCGCCGGCTCCCGCGTCACGCTCGACGCGCTCGTTGAGCTGTTCGACCAAGGCGCCGGCGCCGAGGACATCGCGCTGGCCTTCGAGTCCCTGGAACTGCACCAGGTGTATGCCGCCTTGGGCTGGTACCTGGCCAATCGCGCCGCGCTCGACAGCTACCTCCGCGCCCAGGCCGACGCGCGCGGCGCGGCGCGGGAGGAGGCCCAGCGGCGCTGTCCTCCCGCCGCATGGCGCAGCCGCCTAGCTGTGCGCATACGCGGTCGACGCGATGCTCCGGCTGCTGGCTGACGAGAATCTCAACGCCCACATCGTCAGGGGCCTGCGTCGGCGGCTCGACGGCTTGGACCTTGCAACCGTGCAATCCTTGGGGCTCGCGGGCGCGGATGACCCTGCCGTGCTGCAGGTGGCCGCCGAACAAGGCCGGGTGCTTGTGACCCAGGATGTTCAAACCATGACGCGCTTCGCCTTCGAGCGCGTCGATGCCGGGTTGAGTATGCCCGGGGTCATCGAGATTGTCGCTGGCGCGGCACTCGGGGTCGTCATCGATGAGCTCGCCATCCTCGTCGAAGCGAGCGAAGTGGCTGAATGGGAAGGCCAAGTCGTCTATGTGCCCTTGTAGCCATCTATCGCGAGCGACCCTGTTCACGCTCTTCGTCGTGCCCGACTCGATCAAGCCGAGCGCGACATCGCAGGCGGGCACGTGGTGGACTACGAGCCCGGCCTGCTGGACCGATTGAGTGACGAGATCGGCGATGGCCCCGTCGAGCCTGCCGCTCCGTGAGCACGTTGCGTCTGAGCCGAGGCGCCATCGCCATCGACGATTTCTTTCGCGAGGTGGAGCGATGGGATCAACAGAAGCGACAAGACGACGACTGACGATCACCGTCGATGCCTACTGGCGCGGCGCCCTGCGTGAGGCGGCGTCAGCCGCGTTTTCTGCTGACTCGTACATGGGCGAAACCCTCAACTTCGAGACGTCGGCGACGTTCTTCGGCCGGCTGATCGGACAGCGTTGGAGGCTGCTTCAGGTGCTGCAACGGGAGGGCGCGTTGACCATTGATGCGCTGGCGTTGCGTGCCGGGCTGCCGGCCGAGACCATCGGCGGGGACGTCTCAGTGCTGCTGGAGCTTGGGCTCGTCGAGCAGGCGGCCGATGGGCGCCTGAACTGTCCGTTCGCCGACATCCATGTCGATATGCATCTGCGCGAGGCGATCTAGGCGTCAACTTGCACACGAGATGCGAGCGCCTGCGCCGCGGGCTCACATTCAGCACCGGCCCGCGACTTTGCGCTGAGACTCATGCTCATCGACCGCCAACGACTTCTCGCGCTCCGGTAAGACCATGAAAGCTCTTTACGTCGCCATGCAGGACCCGGATTCCCGCCGCTGGGCACCAGTTGCGCGGCTGCGTAGGGAAAACGAGCATTACCTGTTCGACTACAAGCGCGGCCCGATCCCGACGCGCCGATCCAGTATCGCTTGCTCTGCCGCCTCTCGGCGCCCTGGCCGACACAGTTTCAGCCCTGCGCGGACGACCAATTTCAACCGGTCACCGTCAATCTCGACGACTTGCCACACGCGGAACCAAGCGCAGCTCGATGTGATTACCGACAGCGCAGAGTCCATCCGGCGTAGAGCGGTCGCGTCCGGCTGCTTAGGATTTCTCGCCGGTCGCGACTGCCTCTCCGCGGCATCGTCTTCGCCATGCCTGCCGCCTCCGATCCGCTGCAAAGCGCACCGGCTCGCCCCGCGACGTGTTGCGGCGGTAGGCGCGGAAGGACGCTTGCTCGTCACCGGCCGCCACCGACGGATACGCAGACATTTCATCGTCGCGCTGCTCCAGCGCCCACTCGCAAGGGCACTCTGCCGGCCCGCCCATGCCTCACCTACATTGGCACAGAGAGCCCGCTTTAGGTGTACGACTTCAGCCGCAACGACGCCGAGCGCGACGACGAGGGAACAGTGTGCGCCGGCTGTCACCTAGCGCTCCCACCCGTAGGATGCAGGATGCCCGGTGCAGCCGTTTATCGAAGGCCTGACGTTCCGGTACACTGCCTGTAGGCTGCGGCGCCGCTACAATCTACACGCACACCTCGGCCGCGCCACCTCAAGCGTACATGTCCACGGCAGGCACCTTCTCTCGCCACCAGACCCAGTTTTTCGCGTGGGAGCTGACCCGGCGCGCCAACGCTGACACGGTCGAGTCCCTGGGATCGACGCTGGTGGACGCCCAGGTCGATCTGAATCCGCATCAGGTCGAGGCCGCTCTGTTCGCCTGCCGCAACCCGTTCTCGCGCGGCGTGATCCTGGCCGACGAGGTGGGCCTCGGGAAGACCATCGAGGCGGGCCTGGTGCTGGCCCAACTCTGGGCCGAGCGCAAGCGCCGTGTGCTGATCATCGTCCCGGCCAACCTGCGCAAGCAGTGGCATCAGGAATTGAAGGACAAATTCGCCCTGGACGGCCAGATCCTGGAATCCAAAGGCTACAACCAGCAGAAGCGCGACGGCGTCGCCAACCCCTTCGACAGCGCCGGCCCCGTCATCTGCTCCTACCAGTTCGCAAAGGCCAGGATCGACGACCTGCGCCAGGTGCCCTGGGACATCGTCGTCTTCGACGAGGCCCATCGCCTGCGCAACGTCTACAAGCCCGGCAACGTCATCGCCAACACCCTGAAGGACGGCCTGCAACCGGTGCCGGCGAAAGTGCTGCTCACCGCGACCCCGCTGCAGAACTCGCTGCTGGAACTGTTCGGCCTGGTCAGCGTCATCGACGAGCGCGTCTTCGGGGATCTCGACAGCTTCCGCCGCCAATTCGCGCGGATCCACCAGCCCGAGACCTTGCAGGCCCTGCGCCGTCGCATCGCCCCACTGTGCAAGCGCACCCTGCGCAAGCAGGTCGCGCACAGCATCAGCTACACCAACCGCATCCCCATCGTCCAGGAGTTCACGCCGGGCGACGACGAGCAGCGCCTGCGCGCACTGGTCGCCGACTACCTGCGCCGTCCGGACCTCAAGGCCCTGCCCAACAGCCAGCGACAGCTGATCTCACTGGTGTTGTGGAAGCTGTTGGCCTCAAGCACCCATGCCATCGGCGGCGCGCTGGGCACCATGGCGGCACGGCTGGAGCGGCTGCTCGCGGACACGCCCGAGCCCGCGGACCTGAGCGACGCCATGGGGCAGGACTTCGAGGCCCTGGACGAGGCGACCGAAGATGACGGGGATGGGCAGCCAGACGCAGAAGCACCCCTGAACGCCAACGAGCGCGAGGCCATCGCCAACGAGATCGCCGAGCTGCGCGGCTACGAACGGCTGGCCAAGCGCATCCGCGACAACGCCAAGGGCGAGGCCTTGCTGACGGCGCTGGATCGTGCCTTTCAGGAACTGGAGCGCCTCGGCGCACCACGCAAGGCGCTGATCTTCACCGAGTCCCGCCGCACCCAGGACTATCTGCTGTCGCTGCTCGCCGAGACCGATTACGGCCACAGGATCGTCCTATTCAACGGCAGCAACAACGGGCCTGATGCCCAGCGCATCTATCGGGACTGGCTGAAACGCCATGCCGGCAGCGACCGCATCACGGGCTCCAAGACCGCCGACACCCGCGCCGCGCTGGTGGAGCATTTCCGCGACAACGGCACCGTGATGATTGCCACCGAGGCCGGCGCCGAGGGCATCAACCTCCAGTTCTGCTCGCTGGTCATCAACTACGACCTGCCCTGGAACCCCCAGCGCGTCGAGCAGCGCATCGGCCGCTGCCACCGCTACGGGCAGCGCTTCGACGTGGTGGTGGTCAACTTCATCGACCGCAGCAACGACGCCGACCGCCGCGTCTACCAGTTGTTGGAGCAGAAGTTCCAGCTCTTCAGCGGCGTCTTCGGCGCCAGCGACGAGGTCCTCGGCGCCATCGGCTCCGGTGTCGACTTCGAGCGCCGCATCGCCGAGATCTACCAGCGCTGTCGCGACCCCGCGACCATCCGCGACGGCTTCGAGCAGCTTCAGCTCGACCTGGCCGCCGAGATCAACGAGGCCATGGTCCGCACCCGCGACATCCTGCTGGAGCACTTCGATGAGCAAGTGCTGGAGCGCGTCCGCGACGACAGCATCGAGACCCGCGACCGCTTCGAGCACCTGTTCCTGGATCTGACCCGCGCCGAGCTTAACGGCCACGCCACGTTCGATACCGACAACGGCTTCACGCTGCACAGTCTCCCGAGCCCTACTCTTGCGGGGCAGGTGCCCCTCGGCCGGTACAAACTCCCGCGTCGCTCCGAAGATACGCACTTGTACCGGCTCGCTCACCCCCTCGGTGAGTATCTGCTGGCGCAGGCCAAGTCCCGCGTGCTGACGGCGGCGCACCTCGTCTTCGACTACGACGCCTATCCAAAGCGCATCAGCACACTGGAGCCCTGGCGCGGGAGCCGCGGCACGCTCGTCGCCGAACTGCTGACCGTGAGCTCCCTCGCCGGCCGGGAGCAACGCCTAATGGCCGCCGCGATCACCGAAGACGGCCGACTTCTCACCGACAACGATCCGGAAAAGCTGCTGCGCCTGCCAGTGTCCAGCCAGACCGCCCTCGATGTCGCGCCCGAACCGCCTCCGGCGTTGGCATCGGACCTGGAGCAGCGCCGCAACCAGCTGGCGCAGCGCATCAACGAGCGCAACCTCGGCTACTTCCAGCAAGAGGTCGAAAAGCTCGACGCGTGGGCCGACGACCTCAAGGTCGGCCTGGAGCAGGAGATCAAGGAGCTGGACCGGCAGATCAAAGAGGTCCACCGCACCGCCACCGTCGCCGCGACCTTGGACGAGAAGCTGCACTGGCAGAAGCAGCAGCGCGAGCTGGAGCAGCGCCGGGGGCGGATGCGGCGGGAGTTGTTTGATCGTCAAGACGAGATTGAAGGCAAGCGTAACGATCTGATCGCCGATCTGGAGATGCAACTGGGGCAACAAGCCGAGACACACAGGTTGTTCATCGTCGAATGGGAGTTGACCGGGTGAGTGAGAACGGATCCGGGGACGGCGCTCAAGTACCAGTGTAGAAGGGCGCCGGTAAACTGTTTGCTGAAAGGGGCGACAATCAGCGCTCTGAGTCGGAAAAGATGCGGCACCATCAATTCCGGGGGCCCACTGATGACTCCGCTTGACGATTCGCAGCTGGACCTGCTCAAGCGTGAGCTAGAGACGGAGTATGTGCCCCACTTGCCGCCGATACAGTCATCGACCACGGCTCCCAACGATATCAAAAAGAAGAATCTTTCGCGCGCCTTGAGCGCCTATGCGCTGGCGCAAGTATGCGAGATTACGGCCCAGCAAGCCGCCGCAAGCGTAGTCGATGACTTCGACGATGGCGGTGTAGATGCCATCTATTGGCACCAAGCAACCGACACGCTTTATCTGGTGCAAGGCAAGCTGAAAAAGGGAGCGGATTTCAAGCTGGACGAGGCGTTGAAGTTTGGACAGGGCATTTCGAAGCTTCTTGCCCAGGAGCTTTCCTCCCTCAATCTACATGTCCAGAACCGGAGAACAGATATCGAAACAGCGATAGAAGACGCCGCTAAGGTCTCTGCTCTCGTGGTCTTTGTCGGGGGCCAGATCAGCACTCAAGCGCGCGAAGCATTGAACGCGACTCTAGGCCGAGAGGCAGCGAATGATGAACGTGTCGACACAACCCTGCAAGTTCTGAATAGTGCAGCGCTCGCGAATCGTCTGCGGCAAGCCAAGGCATGGCAAACGGTCAATGTGGAGCTTTACATCAGCAATTCTGCACAAATCGGCAGCGGACGAAAGGCTTACATTGGCGTCGCCGCGCTCACAGATCTCGCTAGATTCCATCAGCAGTATGGCGACGCGCTCTACGACAAGAACATCCGGACGTTCTTGGGCAGGAAATCGGCAGTCAACAAATCCATCGCCACATCTCTCAGAAGCTGGCCGGCAGATTTTTTCTTTTTGAACAACGGCGTTACCGTCCTCTGCGAGTTGATCGATCCAAAGGGAAAAGCGCGAAATAGCGGTCAAGGCCGCAAGTTCAAGCTCCGCGGGCTGTCGGTGATCAACGGCGCGCAGACAATTTCGTCAGCAGCCGGGTTCATACGCGACAACCCGACAGCCGACCTTAGCGATGCCAGGATCGCAGTCACCTTGATACAGGCCGACACAGAGGGCGACTTCTCGAAATCCGTGACCCGCGCACGAAACCACCAGAATCCAGTCCGAATCGCCGATTTTGTCTCGCTTGACGGCGAGCAGGAACGTTTACGGCAAGAGATCGCCTACCTCGGTATACGCTACATCTACAAGGCCGGGACGCAGGCTCTGGCTTCGACAGCCAGCATCCATGTGGGCGAGGCCGCCAAGGCGCTTGCGATGTTTTCCCCCGATCCGAGAGTCGCCGTCTGGGCGAAGCAGGAGCCCGCTGCGCTGGTAGATTCGTCATCGGACCTGTATCGCAGGCTCTTCCCGAGCACGCTCTCTGCACATGAACTTGTCAATGCGGTTCATTACTTTAGGTACGTGGAATGTCGGATGCTGCAAGAAGAGCAACAGTCTAGCGGTGACAGAGAGCGGAAAATCTACCGGCACGGCCTGTACGCTCTTGCTTGGATGTTGGCGAAGCGGGTGAAGGACGAACGGAAAAAGATAGGCGTTTTCGACGCGGGCAAACTTGAGACGCAGCTAAGCCAACCGTTCGACAGCCTGCGGCAACGGTTGGTGACGCACCTAACTTCCGGGTCTTTGACTTGTGGTCCTTTGGCGTTCTTCAGAAATAGTTCCTTTGTTCTGCCTGCGCTCGAAGCGCTTGCGGTCGAGGAGTTTGGCCTTGCGAGCGACGCGGCGATCAGCCACCTACGCCCGCAGGTCGATCCCCAAGTGGGCTATCCAAAGCGCCTGTTCGACTATGTGATTTCGAGAGCGCCCCAGATCGGTGGTCTGTCGTGAGTTGGGCGAACTGACAGGCCCGTACCGTAACGACAATGTAGCTACGCGCGTGCTATTCTGGAGCTGATCTATGAGGAGTTCACCATGAATCACAACGCCGTCGAACCCCAACCCAAGCGCGAGAGCCTGAACCTGAGAGTGCCGCCTGAGGTGCGCGACCTGATCGACCAGGCGGCGCGGGCGCTGGGTAAGAACCGCACCGAGTTCATCCTGGAGGCGAGCTGCCGAGCGGCGGAGGAGGCGCTGTTGGATCGGGCGCTGCTCCGGGTGGACGAGGCCGCGTTCGCCGAGTTTCAGGCGCGGCTGGACCGGCCGCCGGCGCCGAACGAGCGCCTGCGCAAGACCATGCAGGCGGCAGTTCCCTGGGAGCACGAGTGACGCTGCGCGCCCCGGTGGCGCTGACCGAGGCGCACGACTGTGCGGCGTTCGATTGCGGGCGCCCGTCGTTGAATCAATGGCTGGCCGCGCGCGCGTTGCGCAACCAGATCGCCGGTGCTTCGCGTACCTATGTGGCTTGTGACTCTGAGGCCCAAGGTCCGGTCCGGGTCGTCGGCTACTACGCGCTGGCGGCCGGAGCGGTCGCGGCCAAGGCCGCGACAGGCCGGTTTCGGCGCAACATGCCCGACCCAGTCCCCGTCGTGCTGCTCGCGCGCCTGGCGGCGGATCGGCGCTACCAAGGCCGCGGCCTCGGCCGCGCCCTGCTGCGCGATGCCGGTCGCCGTGTCGTATCGGCGGCCGACACCATCGGCATCCGCGGCCTCTTGGTGCATGCGCTCGACGATGCCGCACGCGGCCTGTACCAGCACCTGGGCTTCGACCCTTCCCCGCTGGACCCCATGACCTTGATGATCACACTGTCGGACCTGCGTGCGGCGCTGGATGAGTAAACGCGACATGACAACAAGACCGAGCAAGAACGTTGCACTCGTTCCCACGCTCCGGCGTGGGAACGCGGTCCCGGCCGCTCCGGCGGCCCGTGCGCTAAGGTCGCAGCGTGACACGCGACGCTGGAGCGTCGGCGCTGGCTCCCACGCTGGAGCGTGGGAGCGAGAGGGGCCAGAGGGTGACGCGCGCCGATGAGCAAAAAGCAGAAGCTGGAGCTGACTTGGATCGGCAAGGAAAAGCGGCCGAAGCTGGAGCCGCGCATCCTGCTCGAGGACCCAACGCAGTCCTACCACGCCGAGCGGCGGGTGACCGAGGGCGACCTCTTCGACAACCGGCTGATCTTCGGCGACAACCTGCTGGCCCTGAAGGCGCTGGAGCAGGAGTACACCGGCAAGGTCAAGTGCTGCTTCATCGATCCGCCGTACAACACCGGCAGCGCCTTCGCGCATTACGACGACGGGCTGGAGCATTCCATCTGGCTGTCGCTGATGCGGGATCGGCTGGAGATTATTCGGCGGTTGTTGGCGGCGGATGGATCGCTTTGGATTACGATTGACGATAACGAAGCACACTACCTGAAAGTTCTGGGCGATGAGATTTTCGGTCGAGATTGCTATGTCTCGACCTTAGTTTGGGAAAAGGCAGACTCTCCAAGAAACTCAGCACGGCAGTTTTCTACGGACCACGACTACGTCTTAGTCTTTTCCAAGATGCCGGATTGGCAACCCTTTCGACTTGCTCGAACTGAAGAAGCGAATGCGATCTACAAAAATCCCGATAACGATCCGAAAGGACCGTGGTTACCCGGCGACCCGTATGCGAATAAGCCTTACTCCAAGGGCCGGTACGAAGTTGTAGGTCCTACAGGTCGAACCTTTTCGCCACCGGCAGGCAGGTTCTGGCGTGTCTCGGAAGAGAACTTTTGGCGTCTAGACAATGAAGGCCGCATTTGGTGGGGGCCTAAGGGCAATGCTAGACCGAGCATCAAGCGGTATCTTTCCGAAGTTGGAAAGCTGGTGCCGAGGACGATTTGGTCGAAGCAGGACGCGGGGAGCAACCGTACTTCGAAGAACGAAATGCGGGCGCTTTTCCCAGGCGATGCCTCGTTCGACACCCCAAAGCCAGAGCGACTGTTGCAACGGGTGCTTCTGGTAGCAACCCAGCCTGGCGACCTAGTCCTCGACTCCTTCGCCGGCTCCGGCACCACCGGCGCCGTCGCGCACAAGATGGGCCGGCGCTGGATCATGATCGAGCTGGGCGAGCACTGCCACACGCATATCATCCCGCGCCTGCAAAAGGTTATTGACGGCGAAGACCCCGGCGGCATCACCGAGGCGGCGGGCTGGAAGGGCGGCGGCGGCTTCCGCTACTACCGGCTGGCACCGTCGCTGCTGGAGCAGGACCGCTGGGGCAACTGGGTCATCAACCGCGAGTACAACGCGGCGATGCTGGCCGAGGCCCTGTGCAAGCTGGAGGGCTTCACCTACGCCCCGTCGGAGACGCTGTGGTGGCTGCACGGCCACTCCACGGAGCGGGACTTCATCTGGGTGACGACACAGAACCTCTCCGCCGAGCAGTTGCAGGCCCTGTCCGACGAGGTCGGCGAGGCCCGCTCGCTGCTGGTGCTGTGCAGCGCCTTCCGCGGCGTCAGCGCCGATGCCGCCGCCGAGCGCTGGCCGAACCTGACGCTGAAGAAGATCCCGCGCGTGGTGCTGGCACGTTGCGAGTGGGGCCGGGACGACTACAGCCTGAACGTGCAGAACCTGCCGATGGCGGAGCAGGACCAAGAACCGGCCTCGGATCAGCCCAGGCAAGGCTCGCTGTTCGATGAGCAAGAGCCGTGACGGCGCCGCGCGTCCTGGTCATCGCCGGACCCAACGGCGCCGGCAAGACCACCTTCGCGCGCGAGCTGTTGCCCAACGAGGCACAATGTCTGGCCTACATCAACGCGGACCTGATTGCCGCCGGGCTGTCTCCGTTCTCACCGGAGCGGGCCGCCATCAAGGCGGCGCGCCTGATGCTCGATGCGATGGATGAATACGCGGCGAGACGGGAGAGCTTCACGCTGGAGAGCACCTTGTCCGGCCGCGGGTATTTGCGCCGCTTTCAGGCCCTGAAGGCGGCGGGGTATCGATTGTCGATCTATTTCTTGAGCCTGCCCAACGCGGACATGGCCATCGCCCGGGTCGCGGAGCGTGTCCACCAGGGCGGGCATACCGTGCCGGACGCGGTTGTGCGCCGGCGGTTCGCGTCGGGCTGGCAGAATTTTGTGCAAGTCTATCGGCCGATGGCCGATGAGTGGGTGTTGCTGGACAGCAGCGACACCCCGCCAAGCGTCATCGATTGGGGTGAAAGCCAATGAACATCAAAGACATTTCCGAAGCACGGGATCCGCTCCTGTCCGCGTCCGTGGCTGCCATGAAGCGCGCCGGCGAACAAGCGCGCCAACGCGCGGTGACGACAAGAACGCGGCTGGTGGTCTGGCGGGACGGGCAAATACGCTATATCGATCCATCCGTTTCTGAGCGCGACTCCACGGGTGCGATGGGCACGACTGATGCCTCGACGAGGATGTATCAGCCAACCGAGCATCAGTCGACATGACCTTTCTGCCGGTACGCCGATGCCGAAGGCGGTGCAGGGAACCCTCGGCAGCATGGCACTGCGGCTGACTATCGACGCCGCGCGACCGCCACAGCGCGCGGAGAGGTTGGGGAACCACAAGGGCGCCGACGCATGAACATGCGCATCTTCAACGCCATCAACGGCCGCCTGTCGCTGCGCCAGCCGCAGCGGGAATCGCTGCGGCGGCTCGCGCAGGCGCTCGACTCGGCACCGGCGATGCAGGAGCACACGCGGGATCTGGATGCGGTGCTCGCGGCGCTGAAGGCGGAGTTTCCGACCCTGGAGGCGTTCGAGCGGGGCTTCCCGTCGCTGTGCTTCGCGCTGGCCACCGGCGTCGGCAAGACCCGGCTCATGGGCGCCTTCATCGGCTATCTGCATTTGGCGCACGGCTTCAAGCACTTCTTCGTGCTGGCGCCGAACCTGACCATCTACAACAAGCTCATCGACGATTTCACGCCGAACACGCGGAAGTACGTGTTCACCGGCATCGCCGAGTTTGCCGCCTATCCGCCCGAGATCATCACCGGCGACAACTACGAGCAGCGCGCCGGCAACCTGAGCATGCTGTCGCCAGTGACGGTGAATATCTTCAACATCTCCAAGATCAACTCGGAGGTGCGCGGCGGCAAGAGTCCGCGTATCAAGCGCCTGTCCGAGTATCTGGGCGACAGCTATTTCAATTACCTGGCCGAGCTGCCGGACCTGGTGCTACTGATGGACGAGTCGCACCGCTACCGCGCCAGCGCCGGCGTGCGCGCCATCAACGAGCTGAAGCCCCTGTTCGGGCTGGAGCTGACCGCAACGCCGTTCACGGAGTCCAGCCGCGGGCCGGTGCCGTTCAAGAACGTGATCATGGACTATCCGCTGGCGCGCGCTATCGAGGACGGCTTCGTCAAGGAGCCGGCGGTGGTCACGCAGCGGGACTTCGACCCGAAGCGGCACACGCCGGAGGAGATCGAGAAGATTAAGCTGGAGGACGGCATCCGGCTGCACGAGGCCACCAAGCTGGAGTTGTTGACCCACGCCCGCCGCGTCGGTGCGCGGCAGGTTAAGCCCTTCGTGCTGGCGATCGCCCGCGACACCACCCATGCCGCCCAGCTGCGTTCGCTGATCGAGTCCGACGCCTTCTTCGAGGGCCGCTATAAGGACAAGGTGATTCAGGTGGACAGCAGCAAGACCGGCAAGGAAGAAGAACAGATGGTGGAGCGGCTGCTGGCGGTGGAGAGCGCGGAAGAGCCGACCGAGATCGTCATCCACGTCAACATGCTCAAGGAGGGCTGGGACGTGACTAATCTGTACACCATCGTGCCGCTGCGGGCGGCCAATGCGCGCACGCTGATCGAGCAGTCGATTGGCCGCGGGCTGCGCCTGCCGTTCGGGCGGCGCACCGGCGTGCCGGCGGTAGACCGGCTCAACATCGTCGCCCATGACCGCTTCCAGGAGATCATCGACGAGGCCAACCGGGGCGACTCACCGATCCGACTGAAGCAGGTGGTGCTGGACGCGCCTTCGGAGTCCGAGCCGACCATCAGCGTGCAGGTCGGTTCCAACGCCGAGGCGGCGCTCGGTTTGAGCGAGGCGAAGGTCACGGGCGGCGATGGGCAGCAATATGCCATGGAGACGGAGTCGCTGAAGACACCGGCGTTCAGCACTGACCGCGAAAGGCAGGCGGCGCGTGCGGTGATGGAGGTGATCGGCGAGCTGGAGCGCCGCAGTGACGCAGTGCCCAACAGCGCGGCCCTGACTAAGCCAGATGTGCAGCAGACGATCACCGAGCAGGTGCGCGCGCGGCTCACACCGCAGCAGGGTGAGCTGTTGCCGGATGAAGGGCTGGATCTGGACGCGGTGGTCGTGAAGACGACGGAGACCGTTGCACGCGGTATGATCGACATCCCGCGCATCGCGGTCGTACCGACGGGCGAGGTCACCGTGGGGTTCCGCCCGTTCAAGCTGGATCTGAGTGGGCTCAGCCCACAGCCCGCGGACCGCGAGCTGATGATTCATCACCTGCAAAGCAACGACCGGCATACGCTTGCCTCGGAGGCGGGCATCACGGAGCGGCGGCTGGAGGACTACGTGGTCTTCGGCCTGCTCGACTACGACGACATCGACTACGAGGCCCACGCCGAGCTGCTCTACGATCTAGCGGGCCAGATGGTGCGACATCTCCTGGGGTATCTGTCGGAGGACGAGGCCCGCGCCGTGCTCGACCGTGACCGCCGGCTCATCGCGGAGGCGATCCACGTGCAAATGATGGAGCACTTCTGGGAGAAGGCGGCCGGCTATGAGGTCCAGGTCAGCCGCGGCTTCACCCAGCTTAAGCCCTGCAACTACACCGCGACCGGCAACCAACCGGTGCGCCATTACCGAGAAACGCTGGCGGATAAGTCGGGCATCAAGAAGCTGTTGTTCAACGGCTTCAGCAAGTGTCTCTATGCATACCAGAAGTTCGACTCCGATAGCGAACGGCGCTTTGCCGTGATCCTGGAGCGGGACGCCGAGAAGTGGTTTCGCCCGGCGAAGGGCCAGTTCCAGATCTGGTACAAGCTCGGCGCCGAGCAGCCCGAGTATGTGCCGGACTTCGTCGCCGAGGCGTCGGAAGTGATCTATCAGATAGAGACGAAAGCGCGAGAGGCGCTCAAGGACGCCGATGTCCAGGCCAAGACGGATGCCGCCCGCAAGTGGTGCGGCCATGCCACCGACTACGCAGGGCAGCACGGAGGCAAACCCTGGCGCTACCTACTGATCCCCCATGACGAGATCAACGAGGCGCGTACGCTTGCTGACTTCGAGCGGTTCGCGGTCGGCGGCAGCCTTTAGCTGTGTATCGGCACGAGGCGGTTTGGGCTGGCCGCGTGCCCGACGGCAACGCTCACGGGACCACGCCACCGGCGCGCGCTCATCCCGTGGGCTTCGCCTTCAAATGCGCCGCCAGCGCGCTGTCCATGGTGGCCGCGTGCAGCGCGAACCAGGACGGGAGCTGCTCGCGGATATAGGCACGGGCGAGGACCGGCCGGCCGTTCGCTGCGCGCTGACCCAGGTTGCGCAGCTCCGCCAGCACGCGCCGGTGCTCGCCGCGGTGCTCGTGGAGGGCCGGGAAGCCGCTTGCGGTCATCCATTGATCTTCGCGCTCGAAGTGAGCCTCGGTGTGCGCCACCAGCGCCTCGAACAGCGCCGGGAATCCGGCGTCGTCGGCCGCGGCGAGCCGGTTCACCAGGTCGATGAATTCCAGGTGCGTCCCGTCCATCTCATCCAGGCCGAGGCGAAAGCGGGGCTCGTCGGGATCGATCAACGGTGCGCTCATCCGGCCTGCTCCCGCCGGTGGTTGATGGTCTTGAAGAGCTTGCGGGCGACGTAGTTGGCGAATTCCTCGGTGTTGTCGTAGCGGTAGTCGACGGCGAGGCCGGCCAGCGCGTCGATGGCCTCGCGCAGGCGGGCGATCTCGGTCAGCTGGCGGCCGCAGGTGAGGCAGCGCTCGCCGTCGTCTCGGCAGGCGTCCTTACCGTGGCAGGGCTCGAAGCGGGCCATGGAGTGATTCCTCGCAATGATGGGATCGTGCTGGAAAGACGCTCACGACGACCGGCCGGGAGCCGCGCTAGACTGGTATGCACTCCGCAGCCTCCGAACCGATAGCGTCCATGGAAGCCCATAAGCTGAAGACCATCGACGATCTCTTGGCGAGCTCGGAGGAGCGGGTGGAGCTCATCGACGGCGAGATCGTGCGCCGGCCGATGGCGCGGGCGGACCATGGCATGGTGCAGGTCACCACAGCAACCGAGCTCGGCGATCTGCCGCGTCGCTCGGGTCCCGGCGGCTGGTGGATCATCACCGAGGTGAGCGTCGCCTACGAGCGGCACCAGTGCCCGAGCCATGATCTAGTCGGCTGGCGCAAGGAGCGCATGCCGCAGCGCCCGCGCGGCGTCGTGGAGCTGACGCCGGACTGGGTCTGCGAGATCGTCTCTCCCGGGCACGAGCGCAAGGGCACGCTGACGCTGTTCCTGCTGCTGCAACGCCACCGAGTGCCCTTCTATTGGCTCATCTGGCCCGAGGACCGCACGCTGATCGTGCATCAGCTCGACGGTGACACCTACCGGGTGGCGATGACGCTCACGCTGGCCGCCGATGAAGACGCGCCCGCCGCGGGCAGGCGGGTACGGGTGCCGCCCTTCGATGACACCGAGCTGGACCTGGGCTACATCCTCGGCGGCTGACCCCGCTCACTGACCCCGCAGGGCCTGTCGCCGAGGCGGCGGACGGCGGTGCTCGACGATCAGCCCAGCTCCGCCGCCCGATCCGTGCGCTCCCACGGCATGTCCAGATCCACGCGTCCCATGTGGCCATAGACGGCGAGCTTGCGATAGAACCCTTCCGGGTGCTCGGCGGGCAGGTGGCGCAGGCGCAGGTTGCGGACGATGGCGCCGATGCGGAAGTCGAAGTGCTGCTGTAGGCGCTGCGCGATTTCGGCGTCGTCGATGCGGCCGGTGCCGAAGGTCCGCACCCGCAGGCTCACCGGGCCCGCGGAGCCGATGCTGTAGCTGAGCTGCACCTCGCATTCCCCGGCCAAGCCCGCGGCGACAGCATTCTTGGCGGCGTAGCGGGCGGCATAGGCGCCGACGCGGTCGATGCGCATCGGGTCCTTGCCGCTCAGCGCGGCGCCGCTGTGACGAGCGTACTCGCCGTAGGTGTCGATGCCGGTCTTGCGGCCGGTGAGCCCGGAGTGTACCGCCGGGCCGCCGCCGATGACGGGCCCCTCGGGGTTGATGAAGTAGTGGGTGTCGCCGTCCGGCGCCACCGGCTGGTCGGCAAGCACCGGCGTGATGACGCCGTGGATCAGGTCCGACTGCAGGCGGTCCAAGCCTGCGCTCGCGTCCTCCCGCTGACTGGTCTCCAGCGCGACGCTGTGGATACGCAGCGGCTGCCCGGCCCGGTACTCCACACCCACTTGCACCTTGGCATCCGGCAATAGATAGGGCAGCTCCGCCTCCAGGTCCGGATCATCCAGGCGCCGCACCAAGGCATGGGCAATGGTGATGGGCAGCGGCATCAGGCTGTCGGTCTGGTCGCAGGCATAGCCGAAGACCGTGACCTGGTCCTTGGCGGTGACGCGGCCCAGGGCCTCGTCGTCCATCGCGTCCAGGTCCAGCGGCTGATAGTCCCGCTCGGTGTGGTCCATGAAGCTGGTCATGATGGTGCAGGCGTCGGCGTCGAAGACCTCCCTGGGATAGCCGACGCTGCGGATCACCGCCCGGGCCACGTCCGGGATGGCGAGCCCGCCCTTGGAGGCATAGTGCGCGGAGATGAAGAGCACCCCGCTGGCCATGGCGCACTCGGCGATGATGCCGGCGTTGGGGTCCTGCCCCAGAAAATGATCGACGATGGCGTCGCTCACCTGGTCGCAGAGCTTGTCCGGATGGCCGGTGGTGACGGATTCGGAGGTGAAAATGAAGTCGTCGCTCATGGGCGGGCTCCGGAGGATGGGGAATCAGTATTCGATGAGTATCGAGTGATGAGGGGCGAGTGATAAGGGGCGAGTGACGAGGAGCGAGTGTCGAGGAAGTCACCATCCCAGCGCACATCGGATCAGTATCGAGTGGCGAGGGGCGAGTATCGAGTAAGTCACCATCACTGCGCACATCAGGCACCTCGCACCTCGCACCTCGCACCTCGCACCTCGCACCTCGCACCTCGCACCTCGCACCTCGCACCTCGCACCTCGATACTCGTCACTCCTCACTCGTCACTCGTCACTCGTCACTCGTCTCCAGCGGCGTAGGGTGGACAAGCGCAGCGCAGTCCACCATGCCGGGGTCCAGGTCGGGCTGGGACACGAAGCCCGACGCCGGGCCGTCGGCAACCGCCTGATTGTCGGGCCTCCCGGCGTCGGTCCGACCGACGCCGCTCGGTGGATTTCGCTTCGCTCATCCACCCTACATCGCTCCCGGCTTCGCACTCTGCACGTCGGCACTTCTCACGCCTGTACCGTTCACGTCGATCACCCCTCCGGCTGCGCCTCGAGCGCCACCGCATGCTCCGGCCCCCGATACGCGGGCTTGGTCGCTTCGTTGACGATCAGCGGCAGGATCACGCCGGCACCGATGGCCGCGAGATCCATCCAGCCGAGCGGCACGGTGCCGAGCAGCCGGCGGGCGCCGGGGACCACGCTCACCACCACCTGCAGCGCCGCCATGCCCAGCACGGCGCGGGTGAGATGCTTGTTGGGCGCCAGCTTCTCGCCGCCGAAGACGTTGCGATAGCGGCTGCGGGAGCTCAGCGCATGGGTCAGCTCGTTCATCACCAGAGTGTTGAAGGCGAGCGTGCTCGGCGCCGGCCCGAGGCCGTACTTGCGCATGCCGTACACGAAGGCACCAGCCGTACCGAGCCCGATGATGCCGGACTCGAAGGTCATGCGCTTTAAGTCCTTGCGGGTGATGATGGCCTCCTCCGGGTCCCGCGGCGGGCGGTCCATGATGTCCGGCTCGGCGGGCTCCATGGACAGCGCAAGCCCGGGGAAGATGTCCGTCACCAGGTTGATCCACAACAGCTGCATGGGGTTCATGGCCTCGCCCCAGCCGAGCATGACCCCCGCCAGCATCACCTCGATCTCGGTGAGGTTGGTGGAGACCATGAAGTGGATCATCTTGCGGATGTTGTTGTAGATGGTCCGCCCCTGCGCCACCGCGATGGTCATGGTGTGCAGGTTGTCGTCCTCCAGCACGACGTCCGAGACCTCGCGGGCGACATTGGTCCCGCTCTCGCCCATGGCCACGCCGATGTCGGCGGCCTTGAGCGCCGGGCCGTCGTTGATGCCGTCACCCGTCATGGCCACCACCATGCCCGCCTCCTGCAAGGCGCGGACGATCTTCAGCTTGTGCGCCGGGCTCACGCGGGCGAACACGTGCACATTGCGCACCAGGCCGGCGAGCAGCTCCGGGTCCATCTCGTCGAGCTTGTTGGACTCCAGCACCTGCAGCGGCTTCTCGCCCGAGAGCCCCAGCTCCTTGCCGATGGCATAGGCCGTGGCGCTCTGATCGCCGGTGATCATGATGGTCTCGATGCCGGCCTGGTGATACTGGGCAATGAGGCTGTCCATGCCCGGGCGCATCGGGTCCGCCATGCCGGCGAGGCCGAGCCAGCACAGCTGGCCGGTCTTCTCGGGCATGGCGCCTTCGTCCAGCTCCCGGTAGGCGGCGCCGAGCACGCGCAGGGCCTGGCCCGCCATGCGCTGGTTCTCGTTGGTGATCTCCGCGCGCATGGCCTTGGTGAGCCGCACCTTCTTGCCGTCGCGCAGCATGGTGGTGCAGAGCGCCAGCACCTCGTCCGGGCTGCCCTTCACCGCCAGCAGATGCTTGTCGTCCTTGTAGGGGTGCAGGCTCGACATGTAGGGCCGACCCTCGGCCCGATAGCGGGTCTTGAGCCGCGGGCGCTCGTCGCGCAGCGCCGGCACGTCGATGCCCGCCTCCACCGCCAGCTCCACCAGCGCGTTCTCGGTGGGGGAGCCCTCGTACTGCCATTTGCCGGGCACGCCTTTCAGCTCGGCCTCGCTGCAGAGCGACACCACCTGCATCAGCCGCACCAGCTCCTCGCGCTCCAACGGGTCCACGGCGTGGCCGTCCTCGTCGGTGAGCTTGTGCGAGGCCACCTTGAAGCGCTGGCCGCCGCCGTGGACGGCCACCACGGCCATACGGTTCATGGTGAGCGTGCCGGTCTTGTCCATGCAGAAGACCTGCACGGAGCCCAGCGTCTCCACGGCATCCAGGTGGCGGACGGCGACATTGCGCCTGCGCATGTCGTTGATGCCCATCGCGAGCGTGGTGGTGGCCACTGCCGGCAGGCCCTCGGGCACCGCGGCCACGGCCAGCGACACGGAGGCCTTGAGCATCTCCAGCCAGGCATAGCCCCGCAGCACACCGACGCCGAAGACGCCGGCGCAGACACCGCCGGAGAGCAGCGCCAGCTGGGTGCCCATGCGCCCGAGCTGCTTCTGCATGGGCGTCTCCGGGGACTCCGCCTCGCCCACCATGGTCTGGATCTGCCCGAGCTCGGTCGCCGCCGCGGTGGCCACCACCAGCCCGCGACCGTTGCCGCCGGTGACATGGGTGCCCATGTACCCCATGTTGCGGCGATCCCCCAGCGGCGTGTCGTCTTTGGCGATGAACTCCTGGTCCTTGCTCACCGGCATGCTCTCGCCGGTGAGGGCCGACTCGTCCACACTGAGCCGATGCGCCCGCAGCAGACGAATATCGGCGGCGATGTAATCCCCGGGCGCCAGCAGCAGCACGTCGCCGGGTACGATGTCCTCCACCGGCACCGTCACCGTCTCGCCGCCGCGCAGCGCCTTGACGCTGCGCGCGCCGGTTTGGGTCAGGGATTCGATGGTGCGCTCGGCCTGGCGCTCGGTGACGAAGCCGATGACGCCGTTGATCATGACCACGCCCAGGATCACCGCGGCATCCAGCATGCCGCCGGTGGCCACCGCCACGCCCGCGGACACCGCCAGCAGCCCCACCGGCAGGCTATTGAACTGGCTCACGAAGATGGCGATGCCCGAGCGCGTCTCGGCGGCCGTGAGCGCGTTATGGCCGAAGCGGCGCAGCCGCTCGTCAACGGCCTCTCGGCTGAGGCCCGTGTCCGTCGTCGCCAACGCCTGCTCCACGTCCGCCAAAGTCATGGCGAACCAGGTGCGGATGGGCTGCGCCTCCAGCTCGCGCGGCTGACTCAGCGCTGCCGACCCCGCCAGTGCGCCGGCTGCCGGCTGGCCCAGAGGCTGCACCAGCGGCCGGGCCACGAGCCGGCCGAGGCCGCGCAGCACCGCGGTGAAGGCCGCCAGCGAACGACTTTGCGGATATGCGCGCAGCCCCGCGCGTCGGCGCAGCGGCGGCTGCTCGCCGAGCTGCTCGTCCACCAGGGCCACCAGCTGGGGCAGGGTCATGGGCGCGGCGAAGCACACCAAAACCCGGCCCGTCGATGTACTGGCCGAGACCCGCTGGATGCCGCCCACCGCGGACAACGCCCGCTCCAGGCGCCGCTGCAAGATAGGCATCCGGTAGAGGCCGTGCACTTCCAGGCGCACCCGGTCGCGGCAGCGGGCGTGTACCGGCACGACACGAGCGGTGGCGGGGACGGCGGACACGGGGTCGCTCATGGGCTCCTCTCGGTGGTTCGGCGCCCGCTCGGCGGCCCCGGAGCTCCGGTGCCGCCGGCTCGGCGGATGGCGGTCTGCGCCGCCTATGATCGGTCGTCGCGATGATCGCCGGAACAGCCGGTGGCGACTGATAATGCCACTTCCGGCGGGGCGAGCGACCGAGCTTATTACGAAAAATTGACAACGCTACTGGGGGGCCATGAGAACCGAGCCCGCCGACTGAGTCAATAGTCGCCGGTAAGCAAGAGCCAACGCCGGACCAGTGGCCGGGCGACGGCTCGCAACAGCGCCCGGCGCTGCGGCCCGGGATTGCCGCCGGCCGTCGCGCCCTGGCGGGAGTGCGAGCGCGCCGGCGATGAAGGACGCCCGCGACCCGCCGCATGCTGGCCACTGTGTCCCGGCCTGCCGCCAGACTCAGGTGTGCGCGAAGCCGTGGGCGCCTGCCGCCCGCGGCCAGCGCTTGGCAGCCGCCCGCCGGCCGCCGGGGAGCGCAGCCCGACCCAGGCGAGCCTCGGGCCCACGAACGGCCAAAGAGCCAGCGCCGGCACGGCGGCGGAGGCGAGATAGGTGAAGGAGCAAGCCAACAGGATGCGGCGCGCATCGCGCTCCTGCGCCTCCGACAGGCAGCAGTCCCGCAGCAGCGGCAGCGCCCGGCTCATGCTCGCATCCAGCTCCGAGGGCAGTGCCGCCAGCTGCGCCGCGAGTCCGCTGGTGAGCATGCCCGCCGCCGCCAGCCCCAGTAGCCGCGAGGGCGCCGGCGTTTTCGCGGCGACCGCAGCCGCCGGCACCGCCAGCAAGAGCACCGTGCCGACAGTGGTGGTCACATGCGCAACCCGCGCCAGGATATGGTGCAGACGAAAGGCCCAATAGCCGGACGCGTCCTGCATGGCATGCCCCACCTCGTGGGCGGCGGCGGTGGCGGCGGTGAGGCTGGAGCGCTGGAAATGCGCCCGATCGATACGCACGGCCTTGGCGCGGGGGTCGTAATGATCGCCAAGATCCGTCACTTCCACCCGCACCAGCGCCAATCCCTGGCGGTCCAGCAGGCGCCGGGCGAGCTCGTCGGCGGGCAAGAAGGCGCCGTCTTGCACATCGAACCGATGCATCTGCGCGCGCGCCCAAAGCCTGGGACCGAAGGCGACACCCAGCACCGGCACCACGATCAGAAACGGATGCATGGGCGTTCTCGGCAGCTGCTGGACATAGACCAAGCATAGTGGCCACCGCTGGCCTTGGCCACCGACACCCCTCGGCGCACTGGGTCTGCTAGGCTTGCGCGTTAAAGCCACCGCAGCCGTTGGCACCAACGGCAACAAGCGTCGGCGGGGCTGAGCAACGCTGCCGCCGTGCGCCGGACCGGCTCGGCGCTAGCGAAGTATCGGTTCATCGCGGCGACGTGGGCGCGGCAATACCCGCGCCGGCGCATTACACCCATGCGTTGTCAGTGCTATCACCCCGAGGAGACCTAAACATGGCGACAAAAAAGGCCGTCGAGCTGCTCAAAGCCGGCGACATCGACGGTTTCAACAAGTGGGTCAAAGAGCGCCGCAAGAAGGGCAAGAGCGCCGTGGACCTGGACGACAAAGATCTCAGCGGCTTGAAGCTCCGCAAGGTCGACTTGCGCGACGCCCACCTGAACGGCGCCAACCTGCGCAAGTGCGACCTCAAGGGTGCCAACCTCCATGCGGCCCGTCTGCGCCAGGCAGACCTCCGCGGCTGCGACCTGAGCGACGCCGATCTCGGCGACGCCGATCTCCGTAAGGCCAAGCTCAAGAAGGCAACCCTCAAGCACGCCAAGGTCGAGGGCGCTCGCGGGCTCAAGTAGCCCGATCCCACAGCATTGCCGCGCTACCGCTGCTGTTGGCCGACCGACGGCGCCTCGGCAGACCCGGCAGCGCTCGCACACAAGCGAGCCAGGCGGGTCAAAGGGGGCGGGCCAATGGGCACGCAATGCCGCCTGGCGCGGCTCACCAACCCTCGATGGGGCTGAACTCGCGGGTGCCCAGCCGGTCCTGCTCACGCAGGTGCGCATAGGCGTCGCGGATCACTTGCGGCCCGTAATCCCGCTCCAGCCGCCGGACGATGAAGTGCCCGCGGGCGACATCCTGGTAGTGCTGCATGAAGATCAGGTTCAGCGTCGCGGCACTGAGCGCCCCGGCCACCGGCACCAGCTGCGCGGCGAGCTTGTCCGAGATCACCACGCCGAAGCGGGCGGCGACGGCGCGGGCGAGCTGAATGGCGGCCGGGATGTGCGGACCGTCCACTTTGCCGGCGATCTCGAGCAGGTTCTCGAAATGCAGGCCCAGGGTGATCCGCATGCCGTAGTAGCCGATCTCGGCCTCGTCGTCGTCCTTGGTGCGCCCGCCGAGGGCGAACACCTGCACACAGGCAAGTCGTGACTCCCGACTGCCCATGACGTCCTCGCCCTCGCTGCGGGCGATATCGGCGATGGAGCGCAGCATCAGCGCCGTGGCCACCGGCAGCTCGGCCAGCACCGTCACCGGCCCGAAGAAGCCGCCGACGGCGCCGGTGCCCGTCACCAGCGCCCGGTGCAGGAGGTCGCTGGAGGGCATGGGCTCGCGATGGTCCATGGAGCCCATGGCCATCTTGAGCGTGCGGTACATGTTGGTCTCCACCGCATGGTCCATGCGCTTCTTCCAGCGCCTGGGCATGAGCTTCATGGCCTCTTCGAAGGGCGAGGCGAGCACGTCGCTCAGGCGGGCCGCCAAAGACGGATGCTCCAGGCGCTCGTAGGCCCAAGCGAGCTCACGCGCCGCCAGGGCCGGCAGTCCGGCGGCAACGAGCTGGCCTGCGCCCGGATCGCGGCGGTCGACGGCGGCGGTGGTGGACTGGTCGTCGCTACTCATAACGCAAGCTTAGGCGAAACGGCGCCCGCGCGCTCATTGGAACGGCATTCGCCGCGCGCTACGGGCAGCGCGATCGCCGCCTCCTCTGCGCGGAACGGGCACGCTGACAGGTTGTAACAAAACTGCCATAATCAGCAGATGGTCTCTGCCGGCTACCTGTTGCCGGCACTCCAGCACAGTTCCGCTATCCTCAACAGAGCGCTGACGCAGAGAGTCCCGACCGCCATATGAATGCCGCCGATGCCGATGCCCCCCAAGACGACGCCTACGGCGCGGCGCGCTCCGTCGGCCGGCGCCAATCGCTGGCCGCCGAGGAATTCTTCTATTTCTTTCTGCGGCTGCGCAAGAACGAGATTCGCCGCACCGTACGCCAGCTGGAGCAGCAATTCCCCGACGAAGACTTGCGCAGGCGTGCCCGGCGGCTGGTGGACGCCAAGACCGGGCTCGCCGCCCTAGGTGGCGGGCTGCTCTACGTGCCAGGCCTGTTTCCGGCGGCGGGCCAAGCTTTAAAGCTCGCCGGTGTCGTCGGCGCCGCCTCCATGCTGACGCGCATGCACTTATACCTGATCCTCGAGATCGCCACCGTCTACGGAGAAGACATCGACGACCTCGCTCGGGTTCCGGAACTGATCGCCGTCGTCGCGGCCACGGGTATGGGCGGCGCGGCACCACAGCTGCTCGCCGGCTACCAAGCGGCACCCTGGGTCTCGGTGAGTGCGGGTGCGCTGTCCATGGCGACGGTGACACGGCTCATCGGCCTCGCGGCCACCCGCTTCTATGCGAAGCGACGGGCGCAGGACGACGATGCATCGCCGGCGGGCGAAACGGCGGAGTCCGCCTGATGTCTGTGCAGCGGGCAAGCAGCGCCGCCGCCGCGGTGCTCGGTCCCAGCCGCGGGAGGACGCGCCATGCATGAGGCAGCACTCGCCGACGGCTTTTGGATCTCGGTGCTCCAGATCATCGCCATCGACATCCTGCTCGGTGGCGATAACGCCGTGGTCATCGCACTCGCCTGCCGGCGGCTGCCGGAGAAGCAGCGCAACCAGGGCATCCTTTGGGGGGTATTCGGGGCCATCGCACTGCGACTCGTGCTCATCTTCTTTGCGCTGCAGCTGCTGGCGATGCCCTTCCTGAAGATCGTCGGCGCGCTTTTGCTGCTGTGGATCGGCATCAAGCTGCTACAGCCCGAGCCCGAAGTGCACGCCGACGCGGTGGACGCCCCCAGCCACCTGTTCGGCGCCATCAAGACCATCGTCATCGCCGATGCGGTCATGAGCCTGGACAATGTCATCGCGGTCGCCGGCGCCGCGGACGGCGACATCATGCTGGTCGCCTTCGGCATCGTCGTCAGTATTCCAATCATCGTCTGGGGCAGTAAGCTGGTGCTGATGCTGATGGACCGATTCCCGTTCATCATCACCCTGGGCGGCGGGCTCTTGGGCTGGATCGCCGGGGAAATGCTGATCACGGACATCGTCTGGGCCGACGCTTTGCACTTCCTACCGCATTGGGTGCACTATTTGGTGGCCGGTGCCGGCGCAGCGTTCGTCATCGGCTACGGCACCAAGCTGGCCCGGCGCGCCCGCCCGCGGCCGCTGGAAGAAGTCGCCAGCGGCCACCATGACGAGGACACCGACGGACATGGCTAAATCGCGCAAGAAGGCCGACAAACGGAGGGCCGGGCGGATGACGAAAGTATTGCTGCCCGTGGACGGCTCGACGTTCTCCGAGCGCGCCCTCGATTACGTTTTGGAGATGGCCAAGGGAGAGGAGCCGATCCAGGTGCACCTGCTCACGGTGCAGTTGCCCATCGACTCCGGCCACGCGCGCATGTTCGTCTCCGACGACGACATCGCCGCCTATCATCGCGACGAGGGCATGGCCGTGCTCAAGCCCTACATGGAGCGCCTCGATGCCGCCGGCGTGTCATACAACTGGCACGTGCTGGTGGGCCATGTCGCCCAGAGCATCGCGCGCTTCGCGAAGGAGCAGAAGTTTGACAAGGTGGTCATGGGCACCCACGGGCGATCCGGTCTCACTCAGCTGCTCATGGGCTCGGTGGCGCAGAACGTCATCCGGCGCTTGAAAATCCCGGTGGCGCTGGTCAAGTAGGGGCTGGCGTCAGCTGCCGAATATGTCGGCGGCGGCGCAAGAAGGCCAGCAAGGAGCCCCCCCCAGCAATGACCGCGATCCCCCCTGAGCCGAGCCACCCGCAGCCCCTGGACAAGGCCGTCGCCGACGCGGTCAACGCCGTCCACCACCTCTACGACCCGCCGCTGTGGCTGGTGACCGCCGCCGAGTCGCCCCAGCCGGGCAGCACCCGCGGCGGCTGCATCGCCACCTTCGTCGCCCGCGCCTCAATCGTGCGCGACCGCCCGCGCATGCTCGCCGGCATCGCCCGCCAGCACCACACCTGGCGCATGATCGAGGCCAGCGGCCGCTTCGCCGTCTACCTCCTGCCCGAGCAGGCGCTCGGTCTGGTCTGGCGCTTCGGGCTCGCCAGCGGCAAGCACGTGGACAAGTACGCCGATCTGCCCGACACGCGCACCCCGCTCGGCAACCCTAGCGTCGACGGGCCTATCGCCTGGCTCGACTGCCAGGTCGAGCAAGCCATCAACACCGGCGACCGCAGCCTCTATGTCGCCGCCGTCACCGGCGGCGGCGTGCTGGCCGAGTTCGCCCAGCCCCTCACCGCCGGCCGGCTGATGGCCCTCGCCCCCGCCGACAAGCGTGCCGAGCTGGACCGCCTCTACGCCCGCGACGGCGGCATCGACGCCGCCGCCATCGACGCCTGGCGCGCCACCCACCTCGGCTGAGCCCCGTGGGAGCGGCATCCCTGCCGCGATCACCCAGTGAGAGCGGCATCCTTGCCGCAACACCCGATGTGATCGTCAACCCCGCCACAACGCCCAGCCGAGCGCGGCCAAAGCGCTTGCCGTCACCCGCCGCAACGAGAGCCCGCAGCTCGCCAGCCAGCCGACTGCACCGACCGTCACGAGACTGCAACGCACCCGCTCGGCCAACCTCCGCTAACATCCCAGGCCGACACGCGCCCGCGGGCGCACCGACAGTCCTGAAGCCGCCAACCGGACCTGGGAGCACGCGCATGCAGTACCGCCCCTACAAGACCAAGATCGTCGCCACCATCGGGCCGGCCTCCGACCAGCCCGAGCGCCTGCGCGCCCTCATCGACGCGGGGCTGGACGTGGCGCGGCTCAACTTCTCCCACGGCGACCCGGACTACCACGCCGGCGTCATCGCCCGGCTGCGGCAGGCGGCCGCCGACACGGGCCGCCGGGTGGCCATCATGGGCGATCTTCCGGGGCCCAAGATGCGCGTCGGCGAGATCGCCGACGAGCCCGTCGAGCTGGTGCGCGATGAGACCATCACGCTCACCACCGAGGACTGCATCGGCAGCGCCGAGCGGGTCAGCGTCAGCTTTCCGGACCTGCCGGCGGCGGTGCGCCCGGGCGACCGGCTGTTTCTGAACGACGGCTTCATCCTGCTGAAAGTGGTGGAGGTGCGCGGCAGCGAGGTGGTCTGCAGCGTGCGCGCCGGCGGCGAGCTGCGCTCGCGCAAAGGCCTCAACCTGCCGGGCATCGACCTCGGCATCAGCGCCTTCACCGACGACGACCGCGCCTGGCTGGCCTTCGCCGCCGAGCACCGCATCGACGCCGTGAGCCAATCCTTCGTCGCCAGCGCCGAGGACATCGGTGCCGTGCGCGACACCGCTCGCGCGCTCGACTACGACCCCTTCGTCATTGCCAAAATCGAGCGCGCCACCGCGCTCGAGAACCTGGAGGGCATCCTCGCCACCGCCGATGGCCTCATGGTGGCCCGTGGCGACCTAGGCGTGGAGATCCCCATCGAGACCATCGCCGTCGCCCAGCGTCGCATCACCGAGCTCGCCAACCGCGTCGGCAAGCCCGTCATCACCGCCACGCAAATGCTGGAGTCCATGGTGACCATGCGCCGCCCCACCCGGGCCGAGGCCACCGACGTCGCCAATGCCATCCTCGGCGGCACGGACTGCGTCATGCTCTCGGCGGAGTCCGCCATGGGCCGCTTCCCGGTGGAGTCCGTGCAGATGCTCGCCGGCATCGCCGCCGCCATCGAGCCGGAGCGCAATCTCAGGCTCCAGGCCGAGCGCGTCGGCGCCTACGACAGCGACGGCAGCCGCCGCGCGCTGGACCTCATCGCCCGCAGCGTCTACCACACCGCCGAGCGCAGCCACCCGCGCCTGGTGGCCGTGCCCACCCGCAGCGGCAACACCGCCCGGCGCATCGCCCGCTTCCGCCTCCCCTGCCCGGTGGTGGCCTTCACGCCGAGCACGGATACGGCCCAGCGCCTGTGCTTCAGCTACGGCGTCTACCCGCAGGAGACTGGCACGGACCTCGCGGACTGGACCCAATACGTGCGCAGCTGGCTCGCCGAGCAGGCCATCGACGACGGCTCGGTACTGCTCACACAGGGCCCCTCCGACGAGCACCCCTGCGGCAACCACCGCCTAGAGATCATCGAGCTGGACGGCGAGCGCGCCGAGGCCTGCCGCTGACGCCGAGCGCACCGCAAGCGACGGCCCGCAACACGCCGGCAACGCTGGCGAAGGGGTACCATGCGGGGGCTCTGCATCCGCATCCGGCCCTGCCGTCGCCTGTCCCCGATGCCTGCGCTCGGGCCGCAGCCGGCGGCGCCGGCCCCAGCCCAACCGGACCCCTGCGATGGCCGACGCCACTGCCGACACGCCCGATGACGGCGCCGCCTTCGTCCAACTGCCCGATGGCCGCCGCCTCGCCTATGCCGAGTACGGCGCCGCCGCCGGCACCCCGGTGCTCTACTTCCACGGCTTCCCGAGCTCCCGGCGCGAGGCGCGCCTCATACATGCCGATGCCCTCGCCGCCGGCGCGCGCATCATCAGCCCGGACCGTCCGGGCTACGGCGACTCCGACGACGCTCCCGGCAGGACCCTCGCCGACTGGGCCAACGATTGCGCGGCCCTGGCCGACGCGCTGACGCTGGAGCAGTTCGCGGTCCTCGGCGTCTCCGGCGGCGGCCCCTATGCGCTGGCCTGCGCACAACACCTGCCGCAGCGCCTGCCCGTCCAGCTCACCGCCTGCACCCTCGTCTGTCCCCTCGGCGCCATCCATCGCGACGACCTGCTCGCCCAGATGAGCCCCGCCGCGCGCATCAGCCTGCTGCCGGGGCGCCAGCCCGCATGGCTCGCCGACCTGATCTACGGCGCCCCCACCACGGCCCTGCTGGCCCGCTTGCCGGGTCTGGTGGAGCAGTTCCGCCACATCGCCGCCCCGCCCGCGGACTACGCGGTGCTGCGCGAGGGCGATACCGCCGCCATCCTGAACCGCACCATCGCCGATGCCATGCGCAACGCCGCCCGCGGCGCCCGCCGCGACCTCACCCTCTACACCCACGACTGGGGCCTGGACCTGCAAAGCATCCAGCAGCCCATCCGCATCTGGCACGGCACCGCCGACGGCACCGTCCCCATCGGCCACGCCCGCTGGCTCGCCGACCGACTTCCCAAGGCCCGGCTCACCGAGCTCCCCGGCGAAGGCCACTACTCCGTGCCCATCCGCTACGCCCGCCAAATTCTCACCGACCTGCTGCAGCGCCACACCACCGCGACCGGCGCCGCGATTTGACCAATAAGCCCGACCGGGCTATATTTCCTGGCTTCGGGCGCGTAGCTCAGTGGGAGAGCACTGTCTTCACACGGCAGGGGTCGCTGGTTCGAAACCAGCCGCGCCCACCAGGTTAGTCAAGGGGTTACGGCTCCTTGTTCCCTCCGAGCAATCTCCATTGGCACACTGTTGGCACAGTGGAGATTCCGATGCCCACAATCCGCAAGCGCGGAAACCGCTATCACGTCCAAGTCCGCAAGAAAGGCCAGAGCCCCCTCACGAAGTCCTTCAGCAAGAAGGCAGACGCCCTGACCTGGGCGAAGACCGTCGAGTCCGAGATGGAGCGTGGGGTGTTCCTGGACACCACCCAGGCGCAGCAGCAAACCGTCGCTGAGGTCCTGGAACGCTACCGGGAAGAGATCCTGCCGACCCTGGCAGCCACTGCGCTGACCTCTGACCCCTTCCGGCTGACGACGCTCAAGGAGCACCTGGGGCGTTTGTCCCTGGCCAGCCTGTCCCCTGCCCAAGTCTCTCGCTACCGTGACGACAGATTGAAGCTGGTGGGTCCGGGATCGGTCGCCAAAGAGCTTGGGCTGCTGAGTCGAGTGCTGAACGCGGCCTTCAAGACCTGGGGGATCAACCTTCCACACGGCAACCCAGTCAGCAGGATCAACATGCCCCTGAGTCCTCCAGGCAGAGAGCGGAGGATGTCAGACGATGAGCAAGGGCGCTTGCTGGATGCCCTGAAGCACACCCCAACCATGCAGTCCCTGGTGGTCTTCGCGATGGAGACCGGGATGCGGCGCAGTGAGATCTGCAACATGCGCTGGGGGCATATCCAATGGAAGTTCCAGACGCTCTGCATCCCGAAGACGAAGAACGGCAATCCAAGGACAGTGCCTCTGTCTGACAAAGCGCTAGAGGTCTTGCGTAGTCAGCAGGGCTCCATCGGTAACCATGAGGATTTCCCCAACACATTCGTGTGGGGCCTTGAGCCTCACAGCGTGTCCCAGGCGTTCAGACGGGCCTGTAAGCGAGCGGGGATCGACAACCTGCACTTCCACGATCTGCGGCATGAGGCAACCTCCCGCTTCTTCGAGAAGGGGTTGAACACCATGGAGGTCAGTGCGATCACCGGACACAAGGACCTGCGGATGCTCAAGCGGTACACCCACATCCGAGCTGAGGCACTAGTCGGTCGCCTGTCCCCCTAGCGCACACTGCAAAAAACCCTTGTATCGTCCACCAAGGCTGGGGGGGCCCGCAGCGACGTCCTGAGACAGTCGCCTCGGTCCCCTCTTAGCCAAACGAACATGGAACTCAAGCACATTACCCTTCGAGGTATGCAATAAATGGCCAGCTCTATAATATCAGGTACTTAGAGCGGAAGACTCGTCTGCGTTTCCATCACAGTAGGTCTAAGGGTGGGACTTGCGTCAACCATTGGACCCCCAGTCCCACCACAACGTCCTCAGCGTCTAACCATCTCTCGGCAGCATCTTCGCGCGCGTTGTCCCTGGGTAGGGGATGCGTATCGGATCGTCGGCGCAGCGTCACCACCAAACACGCCCCCCTCTGCCCGCGTGGCACAGATGACGGAATTACACTTCCGCCCCCGTTTTCGGCGCGCCTGTGGAACCCCAGGCGGCGCGTCCACCCCTCGCAGTCCTCTCGAACAGAATTCTCGCCTCATAGTGGGAGAGCGGGTCGGGAACGTTTGATCTTGCAGATGCGTGGACGGGGCTTGCCGCCGTCTGCCGTGTGATTGGTTGCGACACCCCCTCGGCCGAGCACAGATTGATTGGTCATGCTGACCAAGTCACCGTGCTAGCGGCGTCTCTTGTCACAGTGGTACCTTTTGGTCCGGGGCTCAGAACCAGGAGACAGAGATCGCTATGGCGACGCGTGCGCGAAACAACAACCAGACGGGCCAAGACTCTGGCTCCTACAGCCACGACGAACAAGCCGTTCAGCGCCCCGAGGTTGGCGTCCAGGAGAGCTTCCAGGACCGCCGAAAGCCACGAACGTACCGCTACGACTCCTCGCTGTCCCCAGAGCTGGCATGGGACGAGAACGCCAGTCGGGCGCTGGCGGAGTGGTTGATCGAGCTGATCACCCAGGCGGCAGAGGATGGCGAGGCTTCGGTCTTCCAGTCCCCACAGGTGTGGGAAGGAACCGGTGAGGCGTTTCGCTCGACCCGTGAGTGTGCAGCCCGGCTCCGTAGCCTGACGAAGCCCTTCCTGAACTGGTCTGGCAAGGCCGAACGCCAGCAGATCAGTGTGCCGACCATCCCACTCTTCGTCCACGAACGACACTCGACGAACGCCATCATCAAGGGACTGGAGTCCTACCGGCGGACCGGGACCAACCTCGAACTCTTCGGGGACCCCCAGCTCGACATCGCGGACAAGCTCGACGCTTATGAGCACAAGGGACCGTGGACGAACCGGCTGGTCCTTGGCGATTCCCTTCAGGTCATGAACTCCCTGCTCGAATACGAGGGACTGGGTGGGCAGGTGCAGATGATCTACATGGACCCCCCGTATGGGGTGAAGTTTGGATCGAACTTTCAGCCATTCGTTCGACAACGGAAAGTTCAACATGGAAAGGATGGCGAAATGATTCGTGAGCCTGAGATGGTGAAGGCTTATCGGGACACTTGGGAGTTAGGAATTCACTCCTACCTCACTTACCTTCGCGACCGACTTATGTTAGCGCGGGAACTCTTGCACGAAAGCGGAAGCATCTTCGTTCAGATATCTGATACGAATCTACATTTCGTCCGTGAATTAATGGATGAAGTATTTGGCACTGACAACTTCGTCACGCTGATAAACTTCAAGACCATGATGCCACTGGAATCTGGGAAAATTGAAGCAGTGGTGGACTATTTATGTTGGTACGCAAAAGACAAGGTCGTCATGAAGTACAAGAACCTGTGGAAGCCCAAACATGTGGGCGCTGGTTCAGAGTTCGTTTTTGCCGACAGCGCAGATGGCTCCTATCGAAGACTGACCACATCTGAACTAGATGCCTTCACTGTCACAGCAGCCGAAAAGAGGGTTTTTAAGAGGTCAGATCTGGCTTCGTCTGGCTATACGCCGTCTTGCACCTTTCCTATCGAATTCGACGGTCGCGTATTCACCACGAAGCGGGGAAAAAGCTGGCGCACAACTCCTTCCGGAGTGAGTCGATTGATAGCGGCGAACAGACTGTTTGTTCTTGGCCAGAAGCTCTACTACAAGATGTATCTGCGGGATTTCGGATATGGGTCGCTCATCAATCAGTGGACAGATACGATCGAGTTTGGCGGTCGTTCGTACGTTGTGCAAACAACACCTACAGTGATTCAGCGCTGCATGCTCATGACCACCGACCCCGGCGACCTGGTCTTCGACCCAACCTGCGGCTCTGGAACAACCGCCTACGTCGCTGAGCAATGGGGTCGCCGCTGGATCACCTGCGACACCTCCCGCGTCCCATTGGCACTCGCCCGGCAACGCCTGCTGACTGCAACCTTCCCTTGGTACGACCTGAAAGAGCCCGACCGTGGACCAGCAGGCGGATTCCGCTACGAACGCAAACAGAACCGCAAGGGCGAAGAGGTCGGCGGACTGGTTCCTCGGATCACGCTGAAGTCCATCGCCAACAACGAAGAGCCAGAGATGGTGACGCTGGTGGACCGGCCCGAGGAGAACAAGACGGTCACGCGGGTGACTGGCCCCTTCACTGTGGAAGCAACCATCCAGGCGGCGCAGAGCATCGAGGAGCCCACAGAGGCCGGAGAGGACACCCCCGCCGAGTCTTCAGCCTTCGAGAACCCCAGCGTCTACCTGGATCGCATGATCGAGGTGCTACGCCAGAGCCACACGCTACAGCTTCCCGGCAATCGATCCCTGTCCTTTGACCAGGTGCGACCACTCGACGCCGAGACACATGAGTACCTCCATGCCGAGGCCATTGAGAACAACGGCGAGGAGCAGCGTGTTGCCATCGTGTTTGGCCCCGAGGACGGAGCGATCTCGTCGGATGTCGTCTACAACGCAGCCAGAGAGGCCCACTTCCTGCGTTTCGATGCCCTGTACTTTTTCGGCTTTGCCATCCAAGCCAAGGCACGAAGCCTGATCGACGACCGCAAGAAGCTCCGCATCCCCTGCTTCTACGTCACTGTGACACCGGACGTGGTGATGTCGGACCTGCTGAAGACTAGCAAGTCCTCAGAGGTCTTCTCGGTGACAGGGCTGCCTGATGTGCGCTTCGAGCCTACGGGCTCCAAGACAGCCAACGGGGACCCACTGTACGCCGTTGAACTGCTGGGCCTGGACATCTTCCGACCCCGCGACCTGGAGACCGAGTCCATCGCAGCGGAGAACCTGCCCTGTTGGATGCTCGACACCGACTACGACGGCATGGTCTTCATCGCCCGTCAGGTGTTCTTCCCCAAGACATCCGCCTGGGACAACCTCCAAAAGGCACTGAAGGGCCGCTTCGACGATTCGGTGTGGGACCACTTGGCAGGCACCGTGAGCGAGCCCTTCGTCCTGGGTGGACACCAGCGCATTGCGGTGAAGGTGATGGACGAGCGTGGCAACGAGTTGATGGTGACCCGAGGACTGAGGGAGACCGACTGATGCCTGAGCGTACCCCCATGAAGCCTGAAGACTATCGCGACATCTGGCAGCCAATGGCTCCGTCCTTTTGGCTTCAGTATCCGCGCAATCGTGCCCAAGCTACCGTCTGCTGGTACGGGACCGGCTCACGTCGCACCCCAGTAGCCCCACCGGTGTTCAAGTGGCGGAACAGCTATGGATAAGCTGCCAGTTGCCTCGAACGAGGTCGAGAACCCGATCATCAACTCGCCTTTCCGTGAGCCGGCGTTCCACTGGCAGATCGAGAAGGGGGAGCACCCGCAGAAGGTCGAAGGTCGTCGGCCAGCCAGCTACTACTTCAGGGTTCCTGAGAGCGCATCACGGGGTCGAAAACAGCAGCAACAGCTTTCCCTGGACGACCACACAGCGGTTGGCCAGGAGGAGGACCTGCCGCTCGTCAACTGGCTCCGGCAGCGTGTGAAGGCATGGCGGGAGGAAGGCTACCCCGGTGTCTCTCGCGTCACCAAAGAGCTACTTGAGCTGTGGCGTGCCGACAGCGAGCGCCGTGCCCAGCGGTTGTTCTTTGCCCAGGTCGAAGCAGCAGAGACCATCATCTTCATTGTGGAGGCACCAGAGCACCTGAAGAAGTCGATGCCACCGGTGCCCGTCGATGAGCCCAGCGAGAGTGCCAAGGAGGACGGCTTTCGTGCCTTCACCCGGTACGCCTGCAAGATGGCTACAGGCAGCGGCAAGACGACCGTTATGGGCATGCTGTCCGCCTGGTCCATCTTGAACCGTGTGGCAGCACCAACGGATGATCGCTTCACGGACACCATCATGGTGGTGTGCCCTAACGTCACAATCCGGGAGCGCTTGCAGGAGCTTGACCCGGCACTGGGCGACCTGAGCCTGTACCGGACCCGTCAGCTTGTGCCCACCCACCGGATGGAGGAGCTGCGCCGGGGTGAGGTGATGATCGCCAACTGGCACCGGCTGGCCAAGAAGGAGCTGAACAGTGTCAACGGGGAGTCCGCCAGGGTCGTCAAGCGTGGTGAGCCGGTGGACGTGGTGAAGAATGCCGGCAAGCAGAACGAGACCGTCGAGACCAAGTACTACGAATCTGACCGGGCCTGGTTCAAACGCATCCGCCAAGAGCTGGGCACCGGCAAGGGACGCAGCCCGCAGTGGTTGGTGTTCAACGACGAGGCCCACCATGCGTACCGAAGGGGCGACCGGGACAGCACCATCTCCCTGGATGAAGCCGAGACCGAGGACCGGTCAACGTTGGCCAAGAAGAACGCCAAGGAGGCAACCATCTGGATCGAAGGGCTCGACAGGATCAACAAGCTCGGCGGCGGCAAGAAGAAGGGCATCCTGCGCTGTGTAGACCTGTCTGCAACCCCCTTCTACATCCAGGGATCAGGGAACGAGGTAGGAAGACCCTTCCCTTGGATCGTCTCCGACTTTGGCTTGCTCGACGCCATCGAGTCCGGACTGGTCAAGATTCCCCAGCTTCCAACCACGGATGCAACGGGTGCCTCACAGGCTTCCTACTTCAACATCTGGCGCTGGGTGCAGGCACTGGCAGCCGAGGATGGGTATGGCGACAAGCTGACCCCAGAGATCGTCATGACCTACGCGGCTGCACCGATCACGACCCTGGCACAGGACTGGTTCGTGAGGTTCCAGCAGTGGCAGAAGGACGCCGTCGGTGAGCTGCACCCGGTGCCACCGGTGTTCGTCGTCGTGTGCCGAGACACCAAAGTAGCCGCTGAGGTCTACAACTGGCTGGCGGATGACACGGGGGCCTATGGGGCCGCACCGGACTGGTTTCGGAACAAGCCAGGCGAAGAGGTCAGCGTACGGGTCGACTCGAAGGTCGTTGAGGACCTGGAGGAAGGTGGCACCAAGGACGAGACACGTCGGCTCCGGTTCATCCTGGACACCATCGGCAAGAAGACCTGGCCCGGTGGGCATGTTCCGGAGGACTGGAGCGAGCTAGTACGCAAGAACAACGAGAAGGCAGCCAGCGACGACAACGACGGCTCCTACCGCTGGGTTGACGAGAAGATTCCACCAGGGCGTGACATCCGCTGCATCGTCTCCGTCGCCATGCTCTCCGAGGGGTGGGATGCAAACACGGTGACGCACATCGTCGGTCTGCGTCCCTTTGGCTCCCAGTTGCTCTGCGAGCAGGTCGTCGGCAGAGCTTTGCGCCGCAAGTACTACACGGTGAACGAGGAGACAGACCAGTTTGAAGAGGAGACCGCCAAGGTCTTCGGTGTGCCTTTTGAGCTGGTTCCCTTCAAGGTCTCCGAGACAACTGGTGGAGGCACGCCCCCGCCGGAGCCCAACCACATCTTCAGTGTGCCGGAGAAGAAGGACTACGAGATCACATTCCCAGTCGTCGAGGGCTACTACACGCCCCATGCGGTCGATCTGGTGGTTGACTGGAATCGGATCTCAACACTGACCATCGATCCGATGGAGATTCCGGACCAGGTACAGATGAACGCCATGACGGCACCGGATGGCTCCCTTGCTGCGTACGGACCAGGCGAGAAGCCCGTGCTCAACCTGGACGAGTGGCGCAAGTTGTTTCGGGTGCAACAGGTAGCGTTCAGGCTAGCCAGGGAGGTCGTCAGACGGTGGAACGAAAGGCACAGCGACACAGAGGGAGACGGTGAAGCAGTCCCAGTGCATGCCCTGTTCCCCAAGGTAGCCGCTGTGGCCCGGCGGTTCCTTGATGAGAAGGTCAAGTGCAAGGGATCGAGCCAACCAGTGGATGTGCTGATCGCTGGCAAGTACTACCAAGCTGCGGTCGACACGCTGTACGCTGCGATCTCCAGTGGCATCGGGACCAAGGTCACAGAGTTGCCACGCACCCCCAAGGGAGCCGCTGGGGCTGGCTCAACGGCCTTTGTGGACTACTACACCCGTAAGCCGACTCAAGTAGCCCACAAGTGCCATCTGAACGCCATGGTGGCCGACACGAAGACCTGGGAGCAGTCGGCTGGTTCAGCCTTGGATGCCCACCCTGGTGTGGTGCGATGGGTCAAGAACGACCATCTCGGCTTCGAGATCCCGTACCGTAAGCAAGGCATAGCCCGACGGTATGTGCCGGACTTCATCGTGGTGCTCGATACGGGCCTGAACCTCATCATCGAGATCAAGGGCCAGTACACCGATGATGCAGACCTGAAGGCAAAGGCTGCGGAGCGTTGGGTCCGTGCGGTCAACGCCGATGGCAGTTATGGGGCCTGGGAGTACCTTGTGGTCACCGATCCGCCGTCGCTGGGGAAGACGTTGGATGAGCTGTGTGGGGTGAATATGCCAGCTTGGGAGTTGGCTTAGGACGTGGTGTGTTAATGGGCGGGACTGATCGGTGGATTTACGATGCTACTGGCTGGGTAGCATCGGCTGAAATGTCTGTCGTCGGCCAATGCGGGGAGCTTCACATCCCTTCAACAGCCGAGGTTGCGGAAGTGCCGCTCCGAATCAGGAGAGCGGACTCCCCGCAGCGCTCGCTATCACGCGACAGCCCCCGATCGCTCGTTCGAGCGTAGGCTATGTGGCCGCCGCTGCCACTTGTGGCCCTCCGTGGCCAGTACCACTGGCCGAATGCGAGCACTTGCCGCCGCTGCAATCCTACAACAGTCCACGTTCCGCAAGCGAGGTCCCCGCACCCTCACCGATCACGATGTGGTCTAGCACACGCACCTCGATCAGGGACAGGGCATCCTTCAACTGCTGCGTGATGCGCAGGTCCGCCTGGCTCGGCTCGGCGACACCCGAGGGATGGTTGTGGGCGAGGATCACGGCAGCGGCGTTCCAGCGCATGGCCTCGCGGACCACTTCCCTCGGATGCACGCTGGCACCATCGATGGTACCGCGGAACAGCTCGCGGTACTGGAGCACACGGTGGCGATTATCGAGCAGCAGGATGGCGAACACTTCGTAGGGCACGCCGGCCAGGCGCAGCTTGAGGTAGTCGCGCGTCTCGTCGGGACTGGTGAGCGCCTCCTTGCGAACGTGGTAGTGAGCCTCCAGGCAGGCGATTGCCCGCTGGATCAGCGCGCGCTCGTCAGTGTCGAGTTCGGGGCGACGAGTCTCGTCGGGCTCCAGCGCAAGTGCGAACTGTTGGGGTTTGGACTTGGACTTGTTGGTCATGGTGCGTCTCCGTTGAACAGGCGCGCAGACGCACCAACCCCATGCGGGATCGGTCGTCTCCGCGTGGGTGGGTGAGTGGCCGGCGTTGCGCCGGCAGAGGGGAACTAGCGGTGGGTGCTGAGCAGGAGGCGCTCAGCGATGCGGAACAGCTCGCGCTTCAGGTCTGCGATGTCGTCGATGCGGATCGCGGTCGGGAACAGCGCGCTGATCTCGGTCTGGATGCCGATGCCGATCAGCTCGATGCCCGACGAACCCGCGCGTTGCACCAGATCGACAGCGCTAACGAAGTGGTTGGGAACACCGTCGGTTAGGGTGATCAGCACCCTCCGCTCCTCGCTACGCGCAAGTAGGTCAGCAGCAGCGAACCAGAGCGCGCCGGTCATCGGCGTTCCTCCGCGGGCGCCTTGAGTGAAGGCGCCTGCATGCCGGGACACCGGCTGTCCGTGGCCGACGACGGCGGCGACCTGATCCTCCTGTCCGTAGATCCCTGGGAACGCCGTCACTGCTCGTGACACACCGCCCATGGGCTCCAGTGCAAGCGCTAACGCCATCGCAGCATCCAGTGCCAGACGGTCCTTGCCACCAGCCATCGACCCCGACAGGTCCACCAGCAGGTGCAGCGCTGTGTTGGGGGCCTCCCGCTGCTCCTTCGTCCTGAAGATCCTTGGGTCACCGACAGCGGCGCGGTGCAGATGTGACGGACTCAGCTGGCGTCCATGCCGAACTGTGCGGCTCCGAGCCATCGTGTGAGCCTGCACGAGTCCTTGCAGCCTGGACGTCAGCTTCGCTGAGTGGACCTTCACCCGCTTCAGCGTTTGCTGTCCTTGCACCGGATCGCCAGCGAAGTGCTCGACCGTGGGCAACAACGTCGGTGAGGGCTGAGCGTTGGCTTGCAGGGTCTCTGCGACCTGCTCAAAGAGATCAGTCGGTAGGTCCTCGTCCGTTGCACTGAGAGCTTGGTTCAGGGCGCTGTGCGCTTCCGCATCGGTGCTAGGTGCTTGGCTCGCAGCGCTCTGCTCTTCGGCATCAGTTCCGGAGTCTTCGTCCTGTGCACCTGGTGCATTGGACTCAGAGCCTTGTGCTTGGGACTCAGAGCTTTGATGCCCTGTGCCTTCTGACCCTGAGCCTTGGTCGTTGGGCTGAGTGCGCTGTTCCTTGCTGCTGTTCTCCTGTTGATCCTGCGGCTGCTGAGCCTCGTCCTCCATCAGCTCAAGAATCCGTTGGGCCAGCGCCATGCTGTCGGCAGTGCTGGTGAGGCGTGGGACATCGGCCAGCAGGCCATGCAGCCGACGGACGAAGCTATCCCCGAAGACTTGGCGCAGGGCTCCATCAGCTTGGTCGGCGTGGTTCCGAAGCGCTGGCTGTTGCCGGTAGCGGTGGCGGCTGATTGCCAAGAGCCCGTTGCCGAAGATGTCGCTCGGGCTGTTGGTGGTGCTGACGGGGTTCATGCTGCCGGTATCCACCAGATGGTCGATCACCGCGTCCAATGTCCGGCGGGTGCCGGGGTAAGTCCGGATGATGGCGGTCTCGATGCGCACATCCTCCAGCACGCCTTCGACAAAGCGCCCCAGTGGGGTGTGGCTGCGGGCCAGGTCGAAGTCCGTGAAGCGGACGTGCGCCGCCTCGTGTGCCAGATAGCCATACGCCATGATCCGCGACGTCGGGGTGTCGTCGATCTGGGGGATCTGGATCGTCTTGCCGTTGGTGTAGGCGTCATTGCCACCCACCTGAACGGGAACGTTGAACTTGCGGCCGTAGGCTGCGGCGACGATGGGAAGGGCGTTGGTGATGGTGGTCAGGGACATGTCTTTCCTCCAGGCAAAAAAAAAGGCGCATGACCGGGGAGTCATGCGCCTTGGTGGGTAGTGCGGACAGCCAGGGAGAGAGCGGTCCAAGGAGTCCAAGGTCCAGGGTCGTTTTGAAAAAGTTTTCTGGCGGCCTCTGCTACAAGGCTGTTGTCAGATACTTCTCTGAAATTTCCTTGGACTCCTTGGACTCCCTGGACGAACCCGCATGGTTGCTGGGCTCAGCCGGTCCAAGCTCGCTCGCTTGGTCCAAGGTCACCTTGGACGGGGTCGCTCAGAAGAAGAAGCTCTCGGCCTGCTTCTCGGTGGCCTCGCTCTCGGTCGCCGAAGGCGCAACCACTTCGTCGTCCTCGCCTTCAAACAATGAGTCGAAGTCCACCATCGGCATCTGGACAGCCTCCGAATCCAGCTCATCGTGCTGAGCCTCGTCCGTGTCGTCGGGCTGCTCCGCCCGCGCGATCTGCCCGGCGCCATGCCGAGCCATACGCTCAGCATCCGAGAGCAGCAGCGCTAGGCCCATCCCCTCGTTGAAGAGCGCACCCTCGATGGGAGCCGTAGCAGGCAAGCGGCCGAACCAATCGTCGATGCTGTCCACCACTGGCTGGATGCGCGGGTCGATGAAGCTGAGGCAGGCGAGCTTCTCGCGAATGCGGTGGAAGGTACCGAGCGCACGGCGGTGGAGCTTGTCCTTGCCCTCGAAGCTGCCTTCTAGGTCGCGGGCCATCTGCTCGACTTCAGCGAAGATGCCGTTGCCCAACTCCTGCACCTCCTCCATCAGAGTGCCAGGCTGCTCTGTTGGTTTGATCTCCACCAGCTGGTAGCCGAAACGCAGGCGGCCACCAACGACATTGGCAGGCTCCACGGCTCGCCTGATGGGCGCCTCGAACTCCGGCAGCTTGGCGATCCAATCCTCCAATGCACGGTCGTAGCCGTCGATGAAGGTGGTGCGCTCAGCGGTGAACTCGGCCCTGAGTGCGTCGAGCTTGGTCGCCAGCTCTTCCGCGTAGTCCTGCGGCACTGCATAGCCACCGAGAAACCGTGTCCCAACCCGCAGACAGGCGCGCTCCGCGGACTGCTTGATCCGGTGGAACGGCTTGAGCGGCTCTGGATCGCAGACGCGCTTGGAGCCCAGCGATACCAGTTCCTCTGGCGGAATCTCTCCGCCCACCAGGTTCAGATCCTCGGGCTTGAGCTTCTTGCGACCGCTCCAAATGCTGATGCCCAGCATCACGAGCACGATGCGGTCGGTGATGGTTTCGATGGTGTGGTGCATGGTCATCTTCTCACCGAGCGTGCACGCGCAAGCCTCGCGGCAAGCACGAACGCACGATCGGTCTTGGTTGGGGGTTAGAAGTAGAAGCCGTCGCCAGACCCGAGCAGGGCCTTCAGATCGATGGGCTTCGGGGCAGGCTTGGTTGCCGGCGTTGCACCAGCAGATGTGCCGCGAGGCGTGTTGCCTTTGGCATCGAGCGTGATGTCGCAGACGTACGTGTAACCCTTACGGAGCTTGGCCTGCGCACGCTGCTCGGCCTCTTGCAGCGGCTTCAGCTGCGAGCGGTTCAGGTGGTTTGCTGAGCCCCAGCGGATCTCGGCGTGTCCGTTGCCGAGGTCGGCATAGGCCCAGTCTTTGGCGGTGCCATCGGAATGGATGAAGCGGTACAGCTGGAAGGTCTTCATGCCGCTGCCTCCCAGTAGTCACCGAACACGTCGGCAGCGATCCTGTGAATCGCCTCGCGCTGCTCGGGCTCAGCGCGAGCCGTGAGCGCTTGCTGAAGGGCGTAGTGGAACACGTTCGGAGCGCCCTTGAACGTGAGGCTGAGGCTTGCCCAACGCACCAGCGTCCGAGTGCTCATCGTCACCGTGAGTTCTCCCGCCTCGATGTCACTGCCCATGAACAGCCGCCGCACTTCGTCCGCCACGCGGATCATTCGGTCAGCGATCTCACCAGGGATCTTGGGTACAGAGGATAGGATCACCTGACGCTCGATCTCAGCGTCGGGGTAGCCAACGTGCACGACGCGGAACCTGTCCATGAACGCGAGGTTCTGACGAAGGACGCCTTGGTAGACGCCGGACGCATCGCCAGCACCAGCACTGTTGCCCGTAGCGAAAACTCTGAACCGAGGATGCGGCTTGATCACCTCGCCTCCATTCTCAGCAATCACCAAGGGCTGGCCTTCCAAAATATCGTTGAGTCCGGCAAGCTCGCTCGGGTCCATGAGATCCGACTCGTTCAGGATCAGCAGGTGGCCATCCCGAGCCGCGACCGACAACGGGCCATGCACGAACTGCGTCGAGCCGTTGACCAGCACGAACTGCCCGACTAACGAGGTCAGCTCCATGCGCCCGTGGCAGGTCACGGACTGGACGGGCCAGTTGAGCCGCGCCGCGATCTGGCTAATCAGGCTGGTCTTGCCCCCGCCAGTCGGCCCTGTCAGGAACATGCCGTCCCCGTTGGCATCGTGCAGATACGCCAGCACGTCGCGCAGCAGCTCGTTGCGGAACACGTAGGGCTGCTTCACCGGAATCTGCGGATGCGTGTCGTCGGCGAAGCCTTGGACTTCGAACCCAGGACGTGCCTTCACACCGAAGGTGGCTGCGACATCGAAGCGTTGCATAGTCATGGTGGTCTCCAGGTAAATGGTCAGAAGTAGAACGAGGTCGCCGTGGTGGGTTCGGATGCGGGCTCAGGCATCTGCCCAGCCTGAAGCTGCTCCCAGAAGGCCAAGCAGGCGGGGATCAGCTCATTACAAAGGAAGGCGTCGTAGCGCTGGACGCAGAACTCCAACGGCTCCAGCCCGCTGAGCCACGGATCGAAGACCAGCCAGCCTTGGCGGGCTTCGGTGACGTAGAGCTGATGCTGGAGCTGCATCCAGGCGAGCTGATACGCAGTGGCCTGCTCACCCTGTGCGATGAGCTGCTTGTAGGTGGACTGGGTCGGGACTTTCAGCTCCACTGGTTCGCCGGCGTCGCTCAGCCCATCAAGGGAGCAACGGAGCACTTGATGCTCAGTCGACTCCACGCAGAGCGGGAGCAGGATGGTGTGGTGGCGTTCTTCGAACCCTTGGCGGACGTGGTCTTCGAAGGCGATGCCACGCCGCACGCAGGGCTTGGTGGCTGGGTCTTCGGGCTTGATGAAGCCGATACGCTCGTTGAAGAGCTGGAGCGGGGTCTTGTAAGGCGACCGTCCAAGGATCACAGCCGATTCAGAGGCCGTGATCCCCTTCGCCCGCCATGCGTGCCAGAGCGATGTCCGCTGGCTGATGTCGAGGATCTTCATGCTGTGCTCCATAACGGCGGAGCACAGCAACCCCTGGGGGCTGCCATGCCCCAAGGGGTTGGTGGTGGGTGAGAGGACTAGGCGGCTTTCGCCGTTGCAGCCTCGGCAGCCTTGTGCAGCTCGTTCAGGGCATACTTCAGTTGCTCGTCCTTGCACCGTGCGCGCAGATACTCCTGCGCTTGCCCCCAAGCGGATGCCTCCTGTGCGCGGCTGATGAGCTTGGCGACCTTGGCTTTGAACTCAGCGTCCACGGCATCAGCCTGTTCGGGCTCAGGCTGTTGGGGCGTGGTCACCTGCGGTTGCGGCTGCTCCTGCTTGGCGGGTATCTCCTCGGGCTCGATGCTCTTGCCCTCCATCTCCTCGGCGACGTAGGTGCCTTCCTCCGGGAACGCAGCACGAAGCGCCGCGGCCTTGGCGCACTTGATCAGCTGACCCCGTGGCCGCTTGATCCACATGGCCGTCGGCACTTCCGAGTTCTGTCCTCCTGCACGGCTGTAGGTCTCCTCCCAAAACACGATCTCCGTGAATGGGCAGCGTTGGCCGTTGACTAGTCGGTAGACCGTGACCTCGCACCACTCGGGATAGGTCAACTGGACGCTGAGTTCGCGCCAGCCGCTGTCCGTCTTCGCCCGACCGCTGAAGGTGCGGGTGATGTTCGGACCGAGCCGAGGCGCATCGATGCCTGCGTACTGCCCGGTGCGCGCTGCGGTGATGGTCACCTCGTTGATCCCAGGCCAAACGGTTTCGATCTCGCGGCCTTGCGCCTTACTCCACATCGGCACAACGTGCACGGGCCGCTTGAGGACATCGAGACCTCGTGCTTGGCAGTAGCGGACAGCCAGCGCGATGCCGTCAGCGGTCTTGGCGCTCGGGAAGATGCTGTCGGTGAGTACGCGCCAGGTGTTGGCATCCAGGCCCAGCTCGTTGAGGGCGGTCTGGCTGATCGGGAAGCGTGCCTGCGTGTTGACGCTGGGCAGGGTTTCGTTGTCTTTGCGTGTTGCCATGGTGGATTCCCCTGCTACGCTTGATCAGAACGGCATCATCCAGCCGGACACAAGCTCGCCGTATAGGAACTCGGCGTAGGACCAGGGGTGGTTGCCCATGAAGGCCGAGATGGTCGCCAGAGCGTTGGCGTGAACGCGGTTGCGCTGTTCGTCCTTGGGGTCAGCAACGGCGCTGATGAGCGGTTTCATCGGGGGGTGCCTCGCGTTGGTGATGAGCCAAAATCAGCTCACACGGCGCGAAGCGCCTAGAACTTAGGCGGCACGGACTTGGAGCGTGATGCCAAGCCGTTGGTAGCGGGTGGGTTTAGGTGGGTTTCAGAACCCACCTGGCTATACGCCTTCTCGGTTGCGCAAGTTTCTTCCGTTTGGGGGAAAAATCAGATTCGTTGAAACCTGCGTTACTGGGTGGGTTTTAGAACCCACCCTGGATAGGTTGGAGAGATGGGATGCGATCGATCGCGACGCAGGTCACAACGGAGAGGACAAGCGGTGAGCTACGCTCTTACGCACCGCGTGTGGGTCCCTTTTCGTTTGATGGGACCCATGGAATCCGAAGTGGGGGTAGGTCGCGACACAGGGGGGAGGGGGAGAGAGTGAACATAATTGGGTTACCGGCAGCAAGCGAGTCAAAGGTCAGTCGGCGTCTCAGACCTCGTTCTACTGTTCGAGCTAGCTATCGCAACTAAGTCCCTCCGATCAATATCACACCGAGAGCTACCGCATGACTCGGCCAACAACTAACCGAACGCTCCTAGAGACGACAAAGAAAGAACTCAATTACCTCGTCTCGTGCATCCTTCAAGTCGACATCAATACAGCGTCCAAGTATACGTCGCGCGCGGGTACCGCAGTTGTAGCAAAGATGGCCGGCGCTGGCGTGTCGGCAGGTTTATACGGTCTAGTGTCGACCTTCGCCACAGCTAGCACTGGAACTGCAATCGTTGGGCTATCTGGTGCAGCCGAAACCACCGCCACTCTATACTGGTTCGGTTCCTGGGTCGGCGGAGGTGTCGCCTGGGGCGCTACCATCGTAAGCGGCATCGGAATCGCCGTAGCAGTCGTCGCGTACCCGTTGTTGAAATCAAGACCACGAGACGAGGCAACCCTAACCGACATTGATTCAGTGATAATCAATAACGCAGTCGCCTACGTCGGGCAAATTGATGTCGCACTGGCTCAGGACGCAGAACCAAGCGACACCGAGATGTCCCAGTTGTCAAGTTTGGTAATCACGCCCTTTTATCAGGAGCTTCAACGGAATATCGAGGATATTGCCTCGCGCCTTGACACCAAGAACGCATTCGCTTTGCTAGTTCAAGCAGACCCCCGCTTTAAGCGCAAAGTCGTTGAACCGTTCGCACAAATCGCTTAACGAAATAGGACGTCATTGTAATGAAGTATCGCTCTACGCTACCCACTATCGCTGCGGTCCTAATGAACCTCCGCAACCAGAACGTGGTTGCTAACACTGTAGAAGAGCAGCTTGTCCTTGAAGCAATTCGGCGATCCAACACTGAACTGCGTGACGCAAGCATAACGGAACTCGGCAACTACGTCCGAGGGCTAAGCGACGAGCAGTTGCGCGGCCTGGCGAACAATATCAAGGGCATCTACCACGAGCTCCTTTTTCTTCGCGAGTACAATTCGTCACATATTGACACCCAGGCCGAACTACACGAAAGCACAAGCCACCCTGGATCGGATATCATTATACGGGACTCGGAAACGAGTGAAATCGTCCGTCGTCTACAGCTAAAAGCCACAGACAATGACTACTACGCGGCGCATGGGGCTGACCGTGATCCGCTCATCGAGCGTGTTGTCACGAATGAGGCTGCTAACCCAACTGCAAATGTCGCCCCCTCAGGATACTGGAACTCAGAACTCGAAGACGACGTCACGCAACAATGCGATCAGCTCGAACAGGTTTCCGCAATTGGGCAGGTGGGAATCGGTATGGAAACAGGCGGGATTGTCAGCGGATTCCTCCGCGCAAAGGACTGGGCCAATGGCAGAGATACGCCAGGAGAGGCGATCAAGAAGTTCACAGCAGATACCGCGATCGCGGCTGGTACAACGGCATTCGTCGCGTTTCTGTTTTCATGATGTTCGCGTGATTTGAGGCGAGGGCAGTGGCAACGATAAAGTCTTTGTTCGCAAGCGCGTCAGCGTTCGTCACAACTGTGCGGACGACTGTGTTGCGAGGAGTAGGTGAAGTACGCAAGTCGCCAGCCGGTCAGGGTTTTGATCAAGTAGTCGAAGAGACCGCCGATCGTATTGGCGAAGTAGCTCGACAAGCCTGGGGTGCCGTCCGTCGGTCTGAATTTGGACTCGGGGTCGAATCAGCGTTAGATGAAATGGCGCATAAAGTCACGGAAGCGGGAGAACGCGTGCAGGCAACGGCAAGGCAGAGCTGGGACGACGCGCGCAGGGTGGTTGCTGGAGCCTACCGCGGTGCAAAAGAAGCTTGGGAGGAAAAGCGCGAGTACGAGGCGAAGCGGGAGCGTGACGGCGGCTTGAACGAGGAGGATGCGGAGCGTAACGAGGAACTGGCCAAACGACTGCGAGAAATCCAGAGAGACATTGGGGATATCAAGAGTGGTCTTGCAGCCGATGCTCTTCGTCAAGGAGAGATTCTTACAGCCGAGCTTTCAGCTGATGAACTGTCCGCGAACACCGGGTTGCTTGCTACGAAGACATGCCCCGAGTGTGGCGGGCTGATGACCATTCGGCAAGGAAAGTTCAACGTGAATAGAAAGCAGCACAGCTTTTACTGGCAGTGCATTTCAAACCTGCGCGGCTATCACTGCCGGACACTGAGCATTAGGCTTGAGGAGGAGAGTTTGGATGTCGTTCGCGCCGCCAATCCGGACCTAGATGGTAGCCCAACCGAGCGTCGCGGTATTTGGAAACAGCAAGATGTGCTTAGGCGAACACAACGGCGGTTCGAGACTTTCGTGGGGGAAGTCGATGATGACTTGATGTGCCCGATACACGTGGCTCCGCTACTGATCCAAAGGAAGCTCAACGCGGGAGGAACTTTGCTGGATAGCTACGAGCATGCTTGCACGGCGATCGAAGCAAATGGAAGCCCATGCGCATTCGTTGTTCCCATCACATCTTTTGCACAGATTGCTTCGATCCTTCGCAGGAAGACTAACCGCGGCATCATTGATGGCGAAGCCTTCTACTAGAGTATTTGCCGCGGCGACCAGTCCGTTTGGATAGAGGCGTGCCTTGTTGTATTCGGCACTCGGCGCGAGATCCGGTCCGGGCGGCTGAAGATCTGGTATCGGAAGTATGCCGCCGAACAGAAGCCGCAGGATGGCCTGAGTCTTCGACGTGCCGGTAGGGGCTGCGTCGTGAGCGCTACGGATTTCGAGGAATGTAGTCCCTCTTTAGGTCAAGACGGCGATTTGAAAATGCTAAAACAACTCAGGTGTCGCCATGAATGTCGCGGACTTTTCGTTCTCTAAGGATGATGTCCAGATAGTGTTTTCCTTGGAGTATTGCGCTCTCGTTACCGAGGCTAGCGGCGCGCAGGGAAAAGGGGCCAGGCTCTGAGGTACCCCCACGAATCGCCCCTCTGGAGCCGGTTCTGCGGAGATCAGATCGTATTGTTCGGCGGTCCATCGGGAATCAGGGACAGACCATCATTAACTCGCCACGCCAATGAATCGCCCAGCACCACCAAGATCCAGCAGAGATACCCTCAAAAGCGGAAATGCTGCTCATCTTTGGTGATTGGGCCTCCAATCTGTGCTCGCAAACTACGCCCGATGATGGGCTTTTCCGGGCTTCGGGGAGAGCCGAACGGTGCGTCTTTGCCCGAACACCATCGCTCACCCGGCTATTAGCGAACGCTAACTTTTACCTTTGAGGGGGGCTGGGGTCAGATAGCCAAATAGGACAGTGACATGCAACCTTTGATCACGAAGCGCCTCGTTCTGGCGGCCGGTCTGATGCTCTGGGGCGCCTGCACCCAGGCCGCCCTGATGCCATACGAGTCGGGCGGCGTGCAACTAGTCTACGACGACGCGCAGGACCTGACCTGGACGCGCGACGCCAACCTGTTCAAGACCCAGTACGACGCGGACAACACCGTGATCGCGGACATCATCGCCGCGGTGCCCACCATCACTAGCGGCAACGGCACCCACAACGTCGTCACCGGGGACTTCAACACGATCAACGGTCGCATGACCTGGTACGGCGCTATGGCCTGGGTTGAGTGGCTCGGCAGCATCGCCTACGCGGGCGCTGACGACTGGCGGCTACCGGCGATCATCGACACTGGCGCGCCCGGCTTCGTTTTCGCCTATGTTGGCAGCGACGCCGGCTACAACGTCGACACCAGCAGCAGCGAGGTGGCTCACCTGTGGTACGACACCTTGGACAACATCGCCTTCTTCGACACTAGCGGCGGCATTCACCAACCGGGCTGGGGTCTGAGCAACGCCGGTCCTTTTGGTATCAGCATGCAGGATTCCGCGTACTGGTCAGGTACGGAGTATCCGCCGAATCGAAACGTTGCAATGCTTTTCCACGCCGGCCGAGGCCAGCAGTACGGCCCCGTCAAGGACATCGAGTTTTACGGTTGGGCAGTTCGCCCCGGACAAATCGCCGCCGCCCCGGTGCCCGGTACGGCGGCGTTGCTGGCACTGGGCTTGATGGGGATTGGAGCGCGCAAGCTGGGGAGTTCCGGGAACGGCGGCTTCGCCGCGTTCCGGGAACAGTGTTTTTGATTCCGCGGAACCACCGAACGGGAGGCAAGGGGAGAAAAAGAAAAAAGGGGCCAGGATCAATTGTCGGCGGCTACGTCTCCTTTGGGTCGTAAGCAGCTCTCGGCCTTCAAGTGCACGATCGTCTGCAACCAAGTGCATACAAGACATTCAGCCCACCGCGGACGGGGGAAGTGCAGTTTTGTCACCAGTTCGGCCTGGAGAAAAACCGAGTCCGCTCATCCCGCGAGCGGCTTTGGAACTGCGATGCGATACACTCCGTGACAGGGCAAAAGCAGCGTTTGGCCTTTCCCAACACAACGAAACTGCGATAGAACGTTGCGCAGCGGGCCGAAAGTACATCTCGCCAAGTTCCATGCACGAGGTCCATCGTCGTTGCTGATGGGGCTTAGAGCGTGGTGCTTGGCCGAAAGGCTTGGAGCATAGTCCGTGGGTGGCTCAATGCGATACACCAAGGCGCTGCTGGCCCACGCCAGAGCCAGCAGCTTGATCCATCATTACTGCTTATCGAAGCCGTCGCCCATCACGCAGGCTCTTGGGCTTGAGCAGGCTTTGGTGGGAACATCGTTACGGTGTGCTTCGCACTTGGTGCTTTGCTTGCGCGCGACGAGGCATCCGTCGGATTCACCTCTTCGCCCAGAGCAGGCTGCATGAGCTGCTCACACGGATGTAGCTTCCAGTCCGGTCTCCACAACAGGTCCAGTATCAACTCGTTGTTGAGATCGGCAGCAAAAGCATGCCCACGGCCGCGGATGGCAATCCAGTCTCCTTCGGGCTTCCATAGCTCACCCAGCGAAGCAGCGGCGTCCGCGAACCAGAAACAGGCGTGCATTGGTGTCCACCAATCGGGGCCTTCGTCTGGGTGTGGTGCGAACTTCCGATACGCTTCGCTGCTCATCGTTTCCAGGAGCTTCACCAAAGCGGGATCTGCCCCTCGCTCAGCGGCAGCTTGCGCCACCTGATATCCGTCGTAGGCCAGGATAGCTTCGGGATCGCCACCCTCCAAGGCTGCCTCGACTCGCTGATCTACCTCCATGACCCATCCGTCGCTGAGCGTGAATTTCCAGGGTGCAGGATGGTGCCCATTCAGGGCGAGATCCAATCGCCACGGATCAGCAGGTATCCATTCCCAACTCGGGATGTTCATCAGGTTGTGATCTGAGATGAAACTGCGTATGGCTTTCTCCATCTCGGCAACCATTACTGGATGCTCCATCAGGGGGCGTAGCTCGGTCCACACTGCTTGCAGATCAACGATAGCGAACTTGGGAAGGTTCGGCTCGTCAATTGGCTCCCCGCAACTGTGGCAGAATGCAAAGATATTACGACCATCAATCATTACAGTATTCATATTTATACTCCGTAAGGATTACATTAAATAAAATGCCTAGGCTTTGTTGACCTAAGGCGTCGCTCTAGGCGCTATGGTCAAAGTGCTATGACCGAGGAAACAAAGTCGGGATGCGGCAATCTCCCCATCGTATCCATAGCGGGGTGGGTTTGGGTGGGTTTCAGAACCCACTTGCCTACCCGGTTTACCCAAATACGATATTTTGGAAAATACTTAGAAAATTTCTGATATTCGTAACCTCCCTTAGTAAAGTGGGTTCTAGAATCCACCCTAACCCACCTCCGACGCTTTTTTTCTTGCACCCGTGGTGGGCTTGCTCCCAACCGATCCTTAGCGGTTGGCAGCTTGGGTGAACGGTTGGAGCGGCGCAGCAGTCGCTGGCGACGTCCCCTGCGGGGTATTCCATCGCTGCATGGGCTTCCTAGTCGGCGCATTGGCATCTTCGTCGAATTGCGATTTGACGACGGTACTCGGATCAACTGCTTCTTCCGAAACCTTCTGGATCACGAAGGTTGTGCTGCCGTTTCGGATCTTCGACTCGAGTCTGTAGCCCATCGCGCTCCGATCCCTGAGCTTGATCACCTGGTGCCCAATACTCCGCACATTACCCCATCCTTTTACCGGTGGCGCTGCGACAAAGAAGTTGTGGTAGGCTTCTTGCCTCCGTTTTTCCGTCCAACAGAGTTCGTCGATCTTGAGAAGATCGGCACTCCGGAACTCTTGCCCTATTCCGAACAGATAGACCAAACCGAGCATCCACGCATTTCGCGCGGCGGTATCCGGAGACTGCTCAACGACTTCATCGAATTTGGCGATCGGGTCCGACACGCCTGCGTTTAGAAGCGGCCAACGCACGGCTCGGTCCCAGGCGTGATATCGCGAATCGACGACTGACCGGATAGGACGTTCGTTGCACTGGAGAACCGCGAGGGCGGCTCGCATCCAGCGAACCCGGTTCTCAAGGACGTAGCCACCGACGTCGGGGTTGTCGAAAGTGCGCTGGTCGGGTCGCTCCATTTCTGATTGCAGCCTCACTTCGAGCATCCGTGTGGCCAAGTCGGCGTCCGTGCTGATGTTGTTCCCTGTCACCACAAAAGTGGTGTTTGTCGGCAGGTCGACTGTCTTTGACATACCGAGGATGCGCCCATTGTAGCTTTCCGATGTCAACGCCCTGGCAAGAACTGGGCTCTTCAGCGTAAAGGCATCCGGGACGTTGTCGAAGCAGATCATCGGCACCGACTGGAGCAGCATTGCAATCAGGGCCTTCTCCTGTTCGCCTCCGTCATCGGACAGGTTCGTCACGGATAAATCGCGTCCCGTGAGCAGCAGATGCACCATCCGAACGAGCGTCGTCTTACCTGTGCCTTGGGTCGAGGCGTTGATAAGAAAGGCTGGCGCCATCGCGAGTGTTTTTCGTTGGATCGCGGTGAGCACGAACGCGAGCGCCGCAGCCTGATCCAACTCCGACGCAAAGGGAAACTCTCCAAGCATCTCCTCGGCAAGGATGGCGACACCGTCCTCGGCTTTCATGTCGGCAGGACCAGCGAAGCGCGTTCCACCAAACGCGAGATACAGACCGTTCGTCTGTTGCAACCCCTCTTCTATCAAGACTTCCCCGCCGGGCGATATCAGTGGGTGCGTCACAAGCCCCGTAGAGACAGGCAGCCGCGACTCCGGATTGCTCAGCAGCAAGCCTGGCAGGTCCTTTGGGACTGGGACCAGCTGCTGGCCTTTACCAGTTTCTTCACAGAAGGCCACACTCTGCTCAATCCGCAAGCGTAAAGACGCTTGAGTGTATGACTCAAAGACCGGTACCTCCACTGAGTCGTCGGTGCTGCCATCCCAAGCATGCATGCAGGTAGGCGGCGTGGCCTTGATCAAAGTGTGCACGCCGCTGTAGAGCAAAACCTCCCACTGCCCTGGGTAAGTCATCAAGGCATCTTCTGTAAGGCGTACCATCTTGTTGAGCTGCGTCGGGTCCCAAGGCACAAGCGCCCGATCGCCAATGGCCTCTGCGACGTCTGTCGCTCGTTGCACCGCACGAGACTGGGCGACATAAGCCTCGTAATCTGCCTTCAGCGCACGCTTGCCCCTAAAGCCATCGCGTTCTGACAGGCGATCGAGCACCGCATCAATAGTCTGCTCATTCGGATGCGCCGAATACAGGACCGGCTCCCAAAGATCATCCTGGGCAATTGCATCGCAGCACGCGGCCACGATCTCGCCTGACGAGAAGACACCGACGCGCCGCCAATTGCGTTGCAGGTCGCGCTCCCTGTTGTCCATGCCTTTGCCATGCTTGAACACATGGCATACCACGTGCGCAGCTTCTCGGTAAGACAACCCGTTCGCCTTCAGCAAAGAGGTCAGCGAGAAATCGAGACCAGAGCGGCTCGTATCCTTGAGCCCTTCTGTCTCCCCCTGCCAACGCCTCCGCAGATTCGGCGATCTCTCCAAGAGTTCTTCGAGCCTTGCGTTGACTGCGGTGATCTCTTCCTCAGAGAGCGCCCTTGTGTCTTCGTCGAAGTCCTGTTCAAGAACAGGCTTGCCTAAGGCGCGCGGAGCCGGCTCGGTCTGAACCTGTGGTAGTACTCGGACGAGCGCTTCCGCTTCAATCCCCCCTTCGTGGGCATCAAGTAAGTGCGCGAAGCCAGGTCGATCCGGGTACCCCTTGTCGCGCTTGCTTTGCTTCGGGTAATTCAGCGTGCCGGGCAGCCGCAACAGCCGGTCGATATTGCCAGTTCCGGTGTCTCCACCAAAGCGCGCGATCAGACGCTTGTTGAGATCCTCTGCCGCCACGGCATCAGCCCCCTCGATCCGCCACAAGGCTTGCAGGCCGTTGCCCGAGTCAATGATCAGACTCGGCGGCAGGTCAAACGCACGCAGTGTAGGAAGCGTCTCATCGATTAGGCGCTTCCGTCCCGTCTCGTATCCGTCTTCCATGCTTGGGTCGATATCGACGTGGACATACTCGGAACCAGCGATATCAGCCTTGGACGGCTTCTTGGAAACAAGCGTCCCCACCGGGTTTACCGTGAAGTGCAGGTTCTTGCCGTCCGCGTTCTTTCGCGCTGCCCAATCGGCAGCTAGCTCAAGATCACCGGGCAGATCGAATGTGCGCCCGCTGGTCGATCCGTCCGGAATGATTGCGACCAAGTTCTGCTTGCCATGCGGGCGAATTTTAGAGAGAGCATCCTTGATGGCCTCGCGATTTGGTGTTAACTCCTCCGCTGTTGGTTCGAAGTCGCTGGCAACTAGGGAATTATGATCGAAGTTCTGAGTGCTAAGCTGAGTGCCCTGAGGGGCACTCATTGCGCACCTCGTGTGGTATAATTTACATTAATCATATTTATGCTCCTGCCGCCATGTTAGGCGGCTTTCTTTTTGCTCGGCTTTTGATTTTCGATTACTACTATGCTGTAGGCTCGCCTAACGTTCTCTACCGCGATCTTGTTTCGAAGATCCGTTCCTTCCTTGAGAGTATCCAATCCTTTAAGCTGAATTTCATACCAAAGTATGGGCTTTGACTTAGTTCGCAAAGCAACGTGGCGACAGGGGTCTAATTCCCAGAAGTAGCCAACCAAAAGTGGGCACCAGTCGTCTTCTGAATCTGGTCGCTGCCCTGTCCAATCTAATTCACGCCTATTCCACTCGTCGACAATGTCATTGTACTGATTCAATACATCCTCAAGCTCCTTTCCTTCGAGCGGCGTCTTGATCACTTTGCGTCTCATGCCGTCACCTCCTGCACACTCTCTCGCTGTTGCGCGAGCCATACAGCCTCGTCTTCTGCCAGGATTCTTGTCATGCTGCCGACTTTAATGGCCGGAGGCATCTTCCCAAGCTTGGCATTCCGATAGTACGTAGCTCTGTGGATGTTATATCGATGACAGAAATCGGCAACGGTTGACGCGTGTTTCTCATTAGTTGTCATAAGTACGTATCCTCTTTGACTCTTGGATTGTTGATGTTCCTTGGCTCGCCAACAGGCGCTGTCGCTTCTCTTGGTAGCTGCCATTCCGCTTGGCGTCCGTCGTTTACATTGCATTCAGGTCCTTTTCTGAACTATCATTCTGTGCGCACTGGAGTGCGTCGCAGGTAAAATCAAGTGCGTAATTATACCACAAACCAGTCTCGATGTGATTCGAGGCCGACTTACTGGTCGCATTGACCTCAATACGCGAAGAGCTGGTCAGCCAAAGAGCCAAGCCGGGTAGTTATTCATGTTGCGTCCCGCGCCTTCTCAATGAACGCGCCAGTTGTAGTCGGCGTCAATCGATCCGACTCCACGAGAGCGTACTAGCGGTGATGGTGTCTATCTTATGTCGTGTAATCCCCGGGGGGGGCGATCGGCTAATGGTAGCTTCAGCTCAGCTCCGAAGTGGTGTGCGTCGCGAATTGCAGGACGGCTGGCGCGTTGGCTCAATCAAATTCCGGCGTTGGTGAACATCGTGCGCGTGCTCGCGTCTCCATACCGGTTGGCTAGGCAGTGCTGGAAACCTCATGCAGCGGCGACAGCCGCTGCTGATGATGCCGATGAGGAAGCGGATCGGACCTGGCCTGGTCCTGACTTCTCCCTTCCACGTAACTTGCCTTGCATTTTCGGCGCATTTGTGATAGGTTTAGAGCGGTTTAGCGAGTGATTAACACAGGTTAGGTCGATTTCGACAAGCATTCCCTAGTAACGGCTGACGCCGTTGTACGAACAGATTCGAATGTCAACTCACGAGCGGCGACAGCCGCTTCTAGGGGGGGCATTGATTCCCAGGATAGGGTCATCCCTTTTCACTATGCGTCCCCGCAGTTAGGTGAGAGACGAGGCAGTTTGAGAGTCGAAATATTTTGTGGTGTTTGCCTGCACGGTTAGCAAGGATGGGTTGAACCACTCATAAGGTAGGAGCCTATAAATGCAGAGCGAACGTATGGCGGGGTCGCGGTTCGCTCCGTGGTTTGCGCGTAGCTCGCAAGAACATGCCGCTATTCGTTGGGGGGAACCAAGGCTCGCGCCAGTTGATTCGTCGGCGCTGAGGTCGACAGCGAGCGCCGACCACCGAGCATCGAAGTGCAGGCGGTGGGGGAGGGGCGCCCTGCCTTGTATCAGGGATATTCGACGGCTGGACGATCCGCTCGTATGTGCTAGAACAAGCAGCCTCGGGCTAGTCACTGACGAAGCCACGCAAACGCGCTGCCCATGCCTCCAACGCCTGTCGTTTCTCGTCTAGATGGGCGTGTCGGTTGTAGCGCGCTGTCACGGTACGGTTCACGTGGTTCAGGATGCGTCCGACCATTTCGTCCGGGTAGCCCAGCGCGCTGATGTTGGTAGCGGCAGTGCGCCTCAGGTCGTGGCTACTGAAGTGCTCCTTCTCGGCAGCTTGGATCGCGCGCGTCAGCGCGGTGGTCACGCTGTCGCCGCGAATCGGTTTGTACGTCAGTGCCTCCTCCCCATCGCCGCCTGATCCGCCCGCACTGTCGTTATCCTGTTTTGGCCGGCGAGGTGTGGATCGGCGGTGAGAGCTGGAGGTTGCTCCAGAAGACCTTGATCTCAGCGTCGGTGAGCACGCGATCAGCAGCCCACTCTCTGGATGGTGCTCGGATGCCGGCGCAGGGTGACTACAGCAGGTCAGCCCAAACGGATCAGATCGGCCACTGAGATGCCGAAGGTAGCGTCGTCGTGTGGGTAACGAAGACGGGTGGATTGACTGGCACACCGTTGGCACACTGCTGGCACAGTGGCGGCCATCAGGAGGCAGGAAGCGACCGTTGGGTTAAGATATACTTGTACCCACAGCGTCACGTAAGGCGTTGATTCGCGGAGATTGCTCAGGGAGACCGAGCTATATTTTCCGGCTTCGGGCGCGTAGCTCAGTGGGAGAGCACTGTCTTCACACGGCAGGGGTCGCTGGTTCGAAACCAGCCGCGCCCACCAAGATTCCCTCTTTAGATCAGCCGACTAGCTTCGGCTTTTCGATGCCTGCCCCGCCCTCCTCGGGGCCAGTGTGCGAATGAGTGTGCGAATGCGCTGTTGCTCGCTGCGACTTCGGGCAGTCGAGGATGGCCGCGGCCGAGGCCAGATCGTCGGGTCGCAGGTGCGCGTAGACGCTGGCAGTGATCGCGACACTGCCGTGTCTGAGCAACTCGGACACGCGCTCGATTCCAACGCCTGATTGCACCAGCCAGCTTCCGAACGTGCGCCGCAGGTCGTGCGGGTGTAGGTCGGTCAGTCCGGCATCGGCCACGCAGGCCGCGAATCCTTTCTTGATGCTCTCGATCCTGCTGCTACCGCAGCGGTGGAACACCCTCAGATGCTCGCGGTTGAGCGGCCACGCCAGAGTCCGCCGGCGGCCTTCCATCGCGTGGCGACGTATTCGTCGAGCTCCGCATCGTTCAGCGGCTCCCGCGGGCGCAGGATCTTCAGGAACGCGCTGACGGTCTTCTTAATGCCATTTTCGTCGCGGCGCTCGACATTCGGGCTGAGCCGGATGCGCTTGCTGCCCTTTTCGTAGCGATTGGCCGGCGGTGGTCTCGGACCAGGGGACAAGGTGAGGCGACGCCGGAAACCCTCGACGTCAGCGTGGATGTCGCCCCTCGCGTCGGATGTAGCTTGGCGCTGTACAGCAGCTTCGCCAGCACCACTTCACTGGCCCCGGGTCGTCCGGGTCATCGACGAAGAAGCGCGTGAGCACATTGGTGTCGAGCGACTTCACTCGCAATCAACCCGCTCCTGCGTCAGCAAGGATGCGGGATCGAAGACCGCAGCCTCCATGACGCCGTTGCAGAGGTCCGCCAGGACTTAGGGCTCGGCGATGCCGAGTACGATCTCATCGCGCCAGCGGCGTTCGGCAAGTCGGCGCTCCTGCTCGGCCCCGCCTCGGAGCCGGGCTCGACGTCGTCCTGCTGCACGGGGGCTCGGCTGACGGGCCGTGGCTCCGGCGCGGCGATGCCGGCTCGGTGATCGTGGAGCGGGTCATGGGGGTTGTGCCGGCCTGGGGTCTACTTTCGCACCTTGGGGGCAGATAAGCGCGCATCGCCGAGGTGCACACCAGGCGGGATACAGCGGGAAACGGGGTCATGCCGAGCGCCGATTCGCGCCATGGCCCCCTTGACGCGCAGGCCAGCTGTGCGGCAAGGCCGCGGACAGCGCGGGCGCACCAGCTCCCCGTTCGGTCGCGTCCTCTGGTAGCGTCTACGACGGTACAGCGACGACTGGAGGGCAACACATGAACGATGACACGAGCAAGGCCGGCGGGGATCTGCGTGCGGTGACCCTGCACAACGGCGTGACCATGCCGACCCTGGCCTTCGGCTGTGCCTTCGGGGACTGGGTCGGGCGCACGGACTTCCAGGGCTTTCTGCCGGAGCAGGCCTGGCGTGCGGTGTCGCTGGCGCTGGACAGCGGCTACCGGGCCTTCGACGGCGCCCGTGTCTACGGCACCGAGCGCATCGTCGGCACGCTGCTGGGTCAGCGCTTCGCGAGCGGGGCGCTGACGCGCGAAGATCTGTTCATCACCACCAAGCTGGCGCACCCTGCGGCACCGCCGCACATCAACATCTCCCACAAGCGCACCTGGGACCCGGACAAGGTGGACGACATCGCCCAGCGCGTGCGCGACGACATGGTGGACACCCTGGACGACCTGGGTCTGGGCTATGTCGATCTGCTGCTGATGCACTGGCCCGGCGGCTTCGGCCAGCACACCAGTCCGGACCCGGACTTCCCGCGCCAGGCGCGGGCGACCATCTGGCGCACCTTCTGCGAGCTGGCGGACAAGGGCGCGGCACGGGCCATCGGGGTGTCGAACTTCACCGTCCACCACCTGCGACAGCTCTTGGAGGACATCCCGGAGCCCGAGCGCCGTCCCACCGTCAATCAGGTGGAAATCCACCCCTATTGCCGTAATCCCGAGCTGGAGGACTTCTGCCGGACGCAGGGCATCGTGGTCACCGCCTATGCGCCCTTCGCCAGCGGCGCCCTCGGCATGTTGCAAGACCCAACACTGACGGCCATCGCCGAACGCCATGGCAAGACCGTGGGCCAGATCGTGCTGCGCTGGCATGTGCAAAGCGGGCGCACCGCGCTGCCGAAGACCTCCAAGGCCGAGCGCATGGCGGAGAACCAAGCCATCGACGACTTCGCGCTCAGCGACGACGAGATGCAGGCTATCGACGCCCTCGGTACCGGCGAGGCGCGGCGGACATGCCCGGATCCGTCCTTCGTTGCCTGATCGCCCGACCCACGGCAGGCCGAGCAATCTGCACCACAATGGGCCGGGGCTCGCGTCGGGGTGGACCGAGCAAGCGGGGCACTGCTGTACGGAGCAGCATCGGCAGCCTCGACCTCGGCGAGAGACCCGGCTAATTTAGTATACTGTCACTATTAATGAGGGTAGCCATTAATCTAGCGACAGTATACCTAATTTGGACCAGTGAAGGTCGAATCCAGTATACTGTCACCGGTTCTGCGGTTCTGCTGTCCTCGCTTCTAGTCTTCCTGATCGCGCCGCGGGACTGTCTCGGGGTCTGCGGTGATGGGGCGATAGATCTCCACGCGGTCGCCGTCCTGGACCTTGGCATCCGGCTTGGTGAGCTTGCCGAAGATGCCGACGCGCTGGTTGTCGAGGTCGATGTCCGGGTACTGCTGGAGCAGCCCGGCGCGCTCGATGGCCTCGCGCACGGTGCAGTCGTCGGGCACGTCGAGCGTGAGCCAGGTGCGCTTGAACTTGTCTGCGTAGGCGACACCGATATGCATTTGTGAGCTCCGGGGTGGCGTCTGTTCCTGAGTTCGCGCCGTGCAACGTCAAGGTACGCCTGTGCGAAGGGCTGAGGGCTGGGGCGGTCAGGCGCTTGCGGGGACCCCCGCCGCCTTGGCCTCTCGCCGCGCTGCGAGCCGGCGGTCCAGCATCCGCTTGCCGGCGAGCAAAAAGCCCATGGCGATGAAGCCGCCGGGGGGCAGGATCATCAGCAGGAAGCCGCGGTAGTCCGTAATCAGGGTCACTTCCAGCCAGCTGAGCGACTGGCCGAGCAGCATGGAGGCGTTGGCGAACAGGGTGCCGGAGCCGAGCGCCTCGCGCACGGCGCCGAGGGCCACCAGCACCAGCGTGAAGCCCACACCCATCATGAGCCCGTCGAAGACCGCCGGCAGCGGCGCCTGGCGGGAGGCGAAGCTCTCGGCGCGGCCGAGGATGGCGCAGTTGGTGACAATCAGCGGGATAAAGAGCCCGAGGACCTTGTGCAGGTCGTGCATCCAGGCGTTCATGCCGAGATCCACCAGGGTCACCAGGGTGGCGATGATGAGCACGAACACCGGAATGCGCACCTGCGGCGTGATGCTGCCGCGCAGCACAGACACCAACAGCCCCGAGGCCACCATCACGAAGGTGCTGGCGAGCCCGAGGCCGAGGCCGTTGGTGGCGGTGCCGGTGACGGCCAGCAGCGGGCACAGCGCCAGCGACTGGGCCATGACCACGTTGTTGTCCCAGACGCCGTCGCGGGCGATGCGGGGCCAATTCGTACTTCGCTCATCGATCGTGCTCACTTGCTGACCTCGGGATTAGGATAAGGAGCGAGTGACGAGTTGCGAGTAACGAGTTACGAGGGGCGAAGAGAATCGCGAGAGAGGTCTGGTCCCTCGATACTCGCCACTCGATACTCGCCACTCGATACTCATCACTCGTCACTCGATACTTGCTGAACTGCCGATGCCGTCAGTGCGTCGCGCCGGGCAGCGAACAGCTCCAGGCCGTCCTTGACGGCGCTCACCACCGCCCGCGGCGTGATGGTGGCGCCGCTGAACTGGTCGAAGTCGCCGCCGTCCTTCTTCACGGCCCAGCGCTCCGGCGGCGGCTCGCCGAGGGATTTGCCGTCGAAGCTCAGGATCCAATCGTCCCGGGCCACCTCGATCTTGTCGCCGAGCCCCGGCGTTTCGGTGTGCGACAGCACCCGGGCGCCGAGCACGCGGCCGTCGGCGTCGATGCCCAGCAGCACGCGGATGGGCCCGGCGTAGCCCTGGCCGACGGTCTCGAAGGCGACGCCGGCGACGTCCAGCCCCTGCAAGGCGCGGTAGACCCTGAGCTCGCCGTCGGCGGTGTCCAGGGTGATGCTGTCGGCGAGCAGCGCGTTGTCGTGCAGCTGGGTGGGGATCACCTGCTCCAGCGACGCCAGCAGGTCCTCGGCCTCCCGCTGCGCGATGGCATCGCGGGTGGCGATGTCGCCGATCACCAGCATGGCCGCGGCCACCAGTGCGAAGCCGCCGAGCAGCGCGGCCTGGTAGCCGACACGCTGGCGATAGCTCGGGTTGGCGACAGTGGTGGTGCTCATCGGTTGGCCTCCCCCGGTTGTGCCTCCCTCGTCTGCGCTCCGGCCTTGGCGGGCGCCGCGATCTCGGCCTCGGGCTCCGGATACTCCAGTGGCTCCCCGCGGCGGTCGCGGCCGTAGATGCGCGGCTTGAGGTAATGGTCGATCATCGGCGTCGCCGCGTTCATCAGCAGCACCGCAAAGGCCACGCCCTCCGGATAGCCGCCCCAGGTGCGGATGACATAGACCAGCAGCCCGACACCGGCGCCGAACACCAGCTGCCCGGCGCGGGACACCGGCGAGGTCACCGGGTCCGTGGCGATGAAGAAGGCCGCCAGCATGGTGGCCCCCGTCAGCAGGTGGTAGGGTGCGGCGGCGTAGCGCCCGGGGTCGACGAAATGCATGGCCGTCGCCAGCACGGCCACGGTGCCCACCAGGGCCGCCGGGATGCGCCAGCCGATGACGCCCTTGTAGATGAGCCAGAGCCCGCCCAGGGCGATGAGCAGCGCGGAGGTCTCGCCGAGGCTGCCGGGCACGGTGCCGAGCAGCGCGGAGAAGGGGTCGTAGATGCCGCCAACCGCCGCATCCAGGCCCGCGCCCTGGCCCAGCTCGGTGCGCACATGGCCGAGGATGGAGGCGCCCGACATGGCGTCATAACCGAGAGCGTCGTAGCCCTGCCCGCCGAAGGTGATGGCGAGCCCGTCCATAAAGCCGGGCGCCTCGCCGGTGAAAAGCGGCGCCGGCGCCACCCAGCGGGTCATCTCCAGCGGAAAGGAGATCAGCAGCGCCACCCGCGCCACCATGGCCGGGTTGAACAGGTTCTGGCCGATGCCGCCGAAGACCTGCTTGCCGAGCAGTACCGCCAGGGCACCGCCCACCACGCCGATCCACCAGGGCGCCCAGGGCGGCAGCGTCAGCGCCAACAGCCAGCCGGTGAGCAAGGCCGAGCCGTCCATCAGCGTGAGCCGCACCGGCTTGCCGGCGGCCAGGAGCGACAGGGCCTCGAAGCCGAGGGTGGCACCCACGGTGACCGTGAACAGGAAGATCGCCGGCCAGCCGAACTGATAGAGCCCGAACAGGGTCGCCGGCACCAGCGCCAGCATCACCATCGCCATGGTGCGGCCGATGGAGACCGGCGCATGGGCGTGGGGGCTGGCTGAAAGGGATGAGCTCATTCGCGTTCGGTCTCTATTCGACTCACGGGGGGCGGCCTGGGCACTTGGCTTCGGTTAAGCGAGGACGGAGGGCGGAGGGCGGAGGTCGACGCAGGACCGTGCATGCTGCTCGGACTGCCGCTCCCGGCCCTCAGCCCTCAGCCCTCAGCCCTCAGCCCAGAGCGCTATTCCGCCTCTGCCAAGTCCACGGGCTTCTTCGCGACGACCTCTTGCGCCTTGGCGGCCGCTTGCTCTTTGGCCTGCTCTTTCACCTTCTGGGCCGCCTGCTCGGCCTTGCGCTTGGCCATGGCCTCGCGCTTGGCGCGCTTTTGGGCTTCGAGCCGGGCGGTGCGGGCCTCGGCGAGGCGCTTGGTCTCGGTCTGCTTCTGCTTGGCGCGGCCGCGGGCGGCGAGCTCGCCCTTGGCGTGGTTGAAGAACTGCACCAGCGGGATGTGGGCCGGGCAGACGTAAGCGCAGGAGCCGCAGCCGATGCAGTCCATGAGCCCTTCGCCCACGGCGCCGTCCAGATCGCCGGCACGCACATGCGCGGCCATGGTGAGCGGCACCAGGCCGCAGGGGCAGGCGCCGACGCAGCTCGCGCAGCGGATGCAGGGCGCGGCCTCGCGCTGGCCGCTCTCGGCGGCGGTGAGCGCCAGCACGCCGTTGCTGCCCTTCATGACCGGAACGCGCAGCTCCGCCAGCGGCTGGCCCATCATGGGCCCGCCGCTGACGAGCTTGGCGGGCTCCTCGCGGAAGCCGCCGCAGTGGTCCACCAGCGCCTGCACCCGGGTGCCGATGGGCACGCGCAGGTTCTTCGGCTGCGCGACGGCCTGGCCGGTGACCGTGACCACCCTGGAGACCAATGGCCGGCCGAGCCGCAGCGCCTCGTGCACCGCAAAGGCCGTCGCCGGGTTGTGCACCACCACGCCGATGTCCGCCGTCAGGCCGCGCGCCGGCGTCTCTTTGCCCGTCAGCGTCTGCACCAGGTGCTTCTCGGAGCCCATCGGGTAGCGCGTCGGCAGCTTGACGACACTCACCTCGGCGAAGTCCGCGGCCGCCGCGCGCATGGCGGCCAGCGCCTCCGGCTTGTTGCCCTCGATGCCGATGATGACGCGGCCCACGCCCAGCGCATGGGCCATGATGCGCACCCCGTCCAGCACCTGCCCGGTGTGCTCGCGCATGACCCGATCGTCGCAGGTGAGATAGGGCTCGCACTCGGCGCCGTTGATGACCAGCGTGTGCAGGCTGTAGCGGTTGCGCAGGTTGAGCTTCACGGCGGCGGGGAAAGTAGCCCCGCCCATGCCGACGATGCCGGCGGCGGCCACGCGCTTGGCCACCTCGGCGGGCTCCAGCGCGAAGGGGTCGTCGACGCCGCGGATGTCCGGATGCCAGCGGTCCTCGCCATCGGGCTGCAGCGTGATGGTGCGCACATTGAGCCCGGAGGGATGATTGGCGGGGTACAGCCCGAGCCCCGCGATGCTCCCGGACGTGGGCGCATGGATGGGCGCGGACACGGCCCCTTGTGCATGGGCGATGACCTCGCCCTTCAGCACCTGCTGGCGGCGCTGCACCACCGGGTTGGCCGCGGCGCCGATGTGCTGTTGCAGCGGGATGTGCAGCAGGCGCGGCAGCGGCAGCGCCTCGATGGGCCGGCCGGCGGCGAGGGACTTGCGGTCGTGCGGATGGACGCCGCCGCGGATCTTGAACAGGCGCATATCGAGAAGCCTTCAGACGCCTAGAGAAAACGAACAGCCGCAGCCGTCATCCACGGCGCGCCAATGGATGATGGAAGGGCTGAGGTCGGAGGGCTGAGGTGCGGGGGCGCAACGGCTCGCGTCCCCCCTGGACCCGAGCCAGGCTCGCCTCGGCCCTCAGCCCTGCTTGAATCAGCGGAAAGTCCTTCGGAAACCATCGGCAGCGTCCTCGGGTAAAGGCATCGATCAGGCCGCCGCAGGCATCGGCCAGACCCAGTTGCTCAAGCTTTGTGTCGGCGCCCGCAGCTCGATGCACTCCGTCGGGCAGACGTCCACGCACTTGGCGCAGCCCGTGCAGGCGTCCTCGAAGACGGCGTGGATCTGGTCGTTGGCGCCGACGATGGCGTCCGTGGGGCAGCGCTTGAAGCACTTGGTGCAGCCGACGCAAAGCCGCTCGTGAATGTGCGCCACCTTCGGCGCCTGCTCCGCCATGCCGGAGAAGTCCGCACTCACGCCGAGCAGCCCGGCGAGGTCCTCCGCCAGCGCCCGGCCGCCGGGCGGGCACAGGGTCACCGGCGCCTCGCCGGCGGCCACGGCGGCCGCCGCCGGCGCACAGCCCGGGTAGCCGCACTGCCCGCACTGGGAGCCCGGCAGCAGCTCCTCCACCTGGCCGACGATGGGACTCTCCTCCACCGCCAGATAGCGCGCCGCAATGCCGAGCAGGGCGCCGAGGCCGAGTCCGAGGGCGGTGAGACTGAGAATGGCTGCGATCATTGTTGGTGCGTTTCGAGTTTCGAGTTTCGAGTGACGAGTAGCGAGTAGCGAGTAGCGAGTAGCGAGTAGCGAGTAGCGAGCGAACAGGTTTGCGGGGCTTAGGAGCGCAAGTATCCCTTCGGAGGGGTCGGCCAGCGCCGAGCCCGGCACATGCCCCCTCGCCCCTCGGAACTCGCCCCTCGAAACTCCATCAAGCCAACCCCGCAAACCCCATGAACGCCAGCGACAGCAGCCCCGCCACCACGAAGGCGATGGGCGTGCCGGCGAAGGCCGCCGGGACCTGTGCCAGGGCGAGGCGCTCGCGCAGACCCGCGAACAGCACCATCACCAGCGTGAAGCCGAGCGCGGAGCCGAAGCCGAACAGCAGGCTCTCGAAGAAGCCGTTCTGCTGCTGCACGTTCAGCAGCGCCACGCCGAGCACAGCGCAGTTGGTGGTGATCAGCGGCAGAAAGATGCCGAGCACCTGGTAGAGCGTCGGCGATAGCTTGCGCACGGCCATCTCGGTGAACTGCACCACGGCCGCGATCACCAGGATGAAGGTCAGGATGCGCAGGAAGCCGATGTCCAGCGGCGCCAGCACCAAGTGCTGCAACAGCCAGCTCGCCGCCGCCGCCAGGGTCAGCACGAAGGTGGTCGCGAGCCCCATGCCCAGCGCCGTGTCCAGCTTGTGGGACACGCCCATGAAGGGGCAGAGCCCGAGGAACTTCACCAGCACCACGTTGTTCACCAACGCGGTGGCGAGGATCAGCATGAGGTACTCGGTCATCGCGGTCTTCCAAATCCCCTCGCGGGTCGTCGGGCCCGTGCTGCCTCGGTGCGCTCCCTGGAGCGGCGTCGACGCACGCGGCGGCCATTGCTGCCCGAGCCGAGCTGCAAGAGGGATGCCAGGGGGGAAGACGACGGCGGGGCCCTGCATCGTTCCGGGGCACACGGCGCCGGAAGTGCCCGTTCTCAATGCGTTCCGGATCGTACAGCGGGAGACTCCGCCTCCGCCGGCGCCGCCGAGCTCGCTGTCGCTCATGCCACATCCGCATGCTGCACCGCAGCAGCGTTGTCGCGTTTGCGACAGAGCCCGGCCGGGGCAACGCCGCGGCCGCTCGGCACAACAGACATTTGGCCGTGCGGCCCCGGGAGCGCCCAGGGAGCACCCAGCCAGCGCCCAGCGAGCGCCGCTGGCATGAAAACTGCTGGAATACGTGCTGGACCCGGCGGGGTTGGACCTGCAGCACCCATCCAGCACCCATCGGGCGCCGCCACCACAGAGACACAAGACGAGGAGCATCCCGTGAGCACCGGCAAAGGCATCGACACCCAACAGGCGACCCACCTCGCCGCCGACGACGACCAACCGCCGGCGGAGGCGAGCGCCGACACGGGCGGCTTCAAGCCGGACGCCGAGCTGCCGGCGGCAAGCGCCCTGGGCGCCTTCCTGGAAGCGCCGCCTTCGGGCACGCCGCCGGAGGTGGTGGAGGCGCTCACGCTCATGGCCGGGGACCCCGCCGACCCGCTGCCCCCGCGGCTCTACTTCGAGACCGTGGAGCAGTCGCCGGTGGCCATCTCCGTCACCGACGCCAAGGCCAACATCCTTTATGCCAACGCCGCCTTCGAGGTGCTCACCGGCTACGACCGCCACGAGGTGCTGGGCAAGAACCAGTCCATCCTCTCCAGCAACGCGACGCCGGAGTCCATCTACCAGCAGCTCTGGCGCACCATCCAGCGCAAGCGCCCCTGGACCGGCGTGCTCATCAACCGGCGCAAGGACGGCGAGGACTACCTGGCGGAGCTGACCATCTCCCCGGTGCTGGACGCCGCCGGGCGCATCCGCTACTTCCTCGGCATGCACCGGGACGTGACCCGCGAGCACGAGCTCTCCGTGGCCCTGCGCCAGCAGAAGACCCGCATCGAAACGGTGCTGGACGCGGCCCCGGTGGTGGTGGTGCTGCTGGACACCGACGGGCGCATCATCCTGGACAACCAGGAGTACAAGAAGCTGCTCGGCGACCTTCGCGGGCGCGAGCCGCTGGCGCTGCTGCGCTCGGCGCTGCAGCAGCAGGCGGGCTTCGACCCGCTGGAGCGCGCCGCCGCTGGCGAGGGCTTCCGCGACGTGGAGATCAGCATTGAGGTGCCCGGCAACGCCGGCCCGCGCTGGCTTTCGTGCTCCGGCACCGCCGTCAACGAGTCCGACAGCAGCCTGTCGGGCTACTTCATCCGCGGCGACGCCGGCGACCAGCGCCTGCTGCTGCTGGCCAACGACATCACCGGCCGCCGCCGGGAGATCGAGCGCGCGCACCTGGAGAACCTGCGCGCACGCCTCGCCGAGCAGCAGCTCGCCCAGGGCATGCGCGAGGCCCTCACCGCCGCCAGCTACCAGCTCCAGGTGCCGCTCAACATGATCCGCGCCGCCAGCGGCATGTTCAAAGACGGCACCGGCAACCCGGCGCTGTTCGCGGACATGCTCGGGCAGATCACCCAGGCCGGGGAGACGGCGCTCGCCACCCTGCACGCGGCCATGCCGACGCAGGTGCCGGAGGCCGGCGTCAACGTCAATGTCAACGAGCTGCTGCGCCACGTGCTGGCGCTGGAGACGGACAACCTGCTCGCCGCCGGCATCGTCGTGGACTGGCAGCCGGCGCTGGTGCTGCCGGAGCTCTCCGGGCACAAGAACGAGCTGCGCTCGCTGTTCAAGCACCTCATCGACAACGCCCTGCAGGCCCTGTACGAGGGCGGCGGCAGCCAGCGCGCCCTGCGCCTGGCCACCCGGGCGCTGGACGACGCCGTGGAGGTGATCGTCGAGGACAACGGCCCCGGCATCCCGAGCGGGCTGCGGCTCAAGGTCTTCGAGCCCTTCCACATCGGCTGGCGCAACCGCCGCGGGCGCGCCGGCATGGGCCTGGCGCTGGCGCAGGAGATCGTCAACCAGCACGACGGGGCCATCGAGATCGACCCCGACTACCGCGACGGCTGCCGGGTGCGCGTGACCCTCGGCAACGTGCGCGCGCGCGACTGATACGCGACTGAGACACGCAGGCCGTCCAAGCGCCCCGGCACCACAAGAGGCCGCATTCAGACATGCTCGAGATGCCCGAAGTCGAAGCCCCTGCCCCTTCCCCTTTCGAATCCGGCGACGGCGAGGCCGCGCGGCTCACGCTGCTGGAAGAGCAGCTCGCCGCGCTCTTCGACGTGAGCTGTGTGCTGAGCCGCTCGCTCGAGCTGCGCGAGACCCTGCGCCACGTGCTGCGCACCCTGCACGAGCGCGGCCGGCTCTGCCGCGGCATGGCGAGCCTGCTGGACGCCGACAGCGGCGACCTGCTGGTGGCCGCCCTCCACGACGAGGAGGCCGCCCCCTTCGAGAAGATCCGCTACCGCCCCGGCGAGGGGGTCATCGGCCAGGTGCTGGAGACCAACCGACGCTGGATCCTGCCCCGGGTCAGCGACGAGCCGCGGTTCCTGGATCGCCTCGGGCTGTTCGACCCGGACCTGCCCTTCATCGGCGTGCCCATCCGCATCGGCGAGGACGACGTGGTCGGCGTCTTCGCGCTGCAGCCGCCGGCCAACGACGCGCTGATGCCCCAGCGCGCCCGGCTCGCGGAGATGATCGCCAACCTCATCGGCCAGGCCGTGCGCCTGTCGCGCTCCGTGGAGGCCGAGCGCCGAGCGCTGCGCGAGGAGCGCGACACCCTGCGCCGGCACATGAAGAGCAGCCACGGCTTCGACAGCATCATCGGCCGCACCGAGCGCATGCGCCTGGTGTTCGACCAGGTGCGCCAGGTGGCCAAGTGGAACACCACGGTGCTGCTGCGCGGGGAGTCTGGCACCGGCAAGGAGCTCATCGCCAGCGCCATCCATTACAACTCCCCGCGCGCCGGCGGCGCCTTCGTCAAGCTGAACTGCGCCGCCCTGCCGGACAACCTGCTGGAGTCCGAGCTCTTCGGCCATGAGAAGGGCGCCTTCACCGGCGCCCAGAGCCAGCGCAAGGGCCGCTTCGAGCAGGCCGACGGCGGGACCCTCTTTCTGGACGAGATCGGCGAGATCTCCCCCGCCTTCCAGGCCAAGCTCCTGCGCGTGCTCCAGGAGGGCGAGTTCGAGCGCGTCGGCGGCACCCGCACCCTGTCGGTGGACGTGCGCGTCATCGCCGCCACCAACCGCAACCTGGAGCAGGAGGTCCGCGACGGCGTCTTCCGCGAGGACCTCTACTACCGCCTCAACGTCATGCCCATCCTGATGCCCGCCCTGCGCGAGCGCGTCGAGGACGTGCCGGAGCTGGCCAAGTTCCTGGTCGCCAAGCTCGCCAAGCGCCAGGGCCGCGACCTGACCATCACCGACAGCGCCCTGGGCGTGCTCATGCGCCACCACTGGCCCGGCAACGTCCGCGAGCTCGAGAACTGCATGGAGCGCGCCGCCGTCATGAGCGAAGGCGGCATCATCGACCGCGACGTGCTGAACCTCACCGGCCTCGACGTCGGCAGCCTCCCCGACGCCGCCGCCGCCGTCACCCCCACTCCCTCCCCCGCCGCCGACAACATCGACCTCGAAGACCCCGACATCGACGAGCGCGAGCGCGTCATCGCCGCCCTGGAACAGGCCGGCTGGGTCCAGGCCAAGGCCGCGCGCCTGCTCGGCATGACCCCGCGCCAGATCGCCTATCGGATTCAGACCATGAAGATTCGGGTGAAGCAGTTCTGACTCCGGAAGACCTATCGCTTCCGACGCCAGCTCGACGCCTTGCTCACGTTGCGGCTGACCGAGGCAACACGAACCGACCGCTCCCTCCAAGACATCATGGACGACCTGGGTCGCAAAGCACAGGCACGCGGCCTGACGCCGGAGCTGCTGGACTAGATGCTGAATGCCGCCGACCGAGCTGTGTTGCCTCATCGACACCAATGTCCTGAACACGCGCCGCTTTTCGGGGATTCGATCCCTGGACAGGTCCTGCGCGACGTGCTGCGACACGGCAGCCTGTTTGCCTGATCTGCCGGGGTCCTGACGACAACGCCATGCTGGAGCTTGCCGGCGGGACGCGGCGGTTGCGCCGGCAAGCCTCAGGATGAGCTCGGCTCCTTTTCCTTGCGCGAAGCGGGTTGGTGGGCGGACCCGGCTTCCGCCTGGTCTCGCTGTTTGAGCTTTTTCATGTGCGCCAGCTGCGCGAAGACCAAATAGACCGCGAAGGCCGCAAGTACGGTGAGCAAAGCTGCTGCGTAGGCGTTCATTTCCATGGTGGATGTCCGGTCGAGCGGTGTTGGTGTGGACGCGGGGTACGGCCACCGGTTTGTTGGTAGCTTGCGGGTGTCGCTGTCGCCGCGTTTGTATTGCGGTGCATTCGTATTTCAACCCGAGTTGCGGTGTGCCTTTTGGATAGGCCGGCAGATCGACCTTCCGGCCGCAGGCCGGTTCGGGCACGCAGGAGAAGTGCGCGGCACGAGGTCATGCGCGGCACGCACCGCAGGAGCGACGCACTTTCCGTCTCGCTGTTGGCGCGTCTGGGCAAACAAACAGTTCTATATACCGTCCCCATGATCGACGAGCCGTGGCGGCTGACCCTGATGCTTCAGTACCCAGAATACGCGCCGCGAAGCACAGCGCTGACCCCACAGGTGGAATGCTCAATCTGCTGGCATGAAGTCCTCGTCCAGGATTTGTTCGATGCCATAGGCGCAGGACTCGGGAAACGGCGACTCGAGGAACCCGGTTTCCTCCAGCGCGGCGCGGGTACCGTTGCGGTAGGCGCGCTCAAGGAATTCTGGTAGCCGTTGTGCAAGGCTCGGGCTGTCTTCGAGCAGCAGGGCGAGCTGCCGGCGCTGCTCATTAATGGTCAGGCGCCAGTTGGTGCAGCGACGCTCTGGTTGAAACTGCCACTTGAGCAGGTGCGCGAGCAGCACGGCCAAGCGATTGATCAGCTCCCGTCGCTCGCGTGCACTCATGCTGTCCAATTCCTCGATCAAGTGCGTGACGTCCAGCCGTTCGAACTGACCAGCCTTGAGGGCCGCAGTTTGCTCGTCGATCCACTGGTGGAAGTCGGCGTCGTAGCTGGTCATCGCGGTTGTCCGATCTGGGCGTGAGGGCTTCAGGCCTGCCTGCGCACGAATAGGGAATCCCACCGTCTCCGGGCGGCTGACGATCTTCAGTCAGGAGCCTAGCCGGGGGGCAGTGAGCGGTCAAGGCGCCATCGGGACACTCGATCCCGCCACCTCACCCGGCTTCTGCACTCCCTCTGGACCAAGGCCGAACCGCTCGGCATCAGCACACGGTCATAAGCGTGGAACGGGATCACCTGAGAGACGAACAGCCGAGCATCCGCTCCGGACAAAGGCATGGCACTCTGATTGATCCGGAAATCGGTCGCGGCCCATCTGGAAGTACAATCCAGATCAGCCAAACCGCTCCGTGCGCCAATTTCACCCCCGCACACTCGCCGGCACCATCCGCAGCGCCTCGCCCCCCTCCCCCGTGCTGCTGCTGACCGGGCCGCGTCAGATGGGCAAGACGACCTTGCTGGAGCATTGTGCCGAGCCTACGCGCCGGCCCGTGGCACCCCACGATCTGGAGCCGAGACGCTGCGAGCTCGACGTTGAGCCGGGCGCGGCGAGCCGGCTGGAAGCCGGCGCCCCGGGGTCCGGGCCGGCCGCAAGGCGGCCGGCCGCCGCAGCCGGCGATGCGATGGCGAGTATTGGGATCGATCCCGCTGTCAGGCCGTGCGCTCGCCGGACTGCGTGTCCACCGTCGTTGCCTCCTCCGGCTGGTAGGGCATCAGCAGCTCGTAGTCCACCAGCGCCCAAAGGACGCGGCCGCGGCGTTGGATAAGACCATTCGCCGTTGGCTTGGGACGGACGATGAGGTGGCGGGGCTTATGGTCGAGCACGTCCCAGCCGAAGTGCTGGAGCTCCGTGCGGGCGGCGGCGGTGAGGCCGTGCAGGTCGGTCTCGGTGAGGTAGCCCTGCTGGTGGGCGGTCTCGGCGTCGATGCCGTCGATCCAGTGGTAGAGCAGGATGTACAGGCGCTCCCAGTCGTAGGCGACGCGGGCGTCCTCGGGCTGTTCGGCCTGGTCCTCCCGCATGACCCGGTCGTACCACCAGCGCCGGTCGGTGCGCCGGCCGAGCTCCCAGTCCAGGTAGCGGGTGCCGGGGGAGTAGATGGCCAGGGGCGCCTTGGTGGGGATGCGGGCGCCGGCGACCGCGCGCAGGCGCTCCACGTGGGCGAGCTCGGCGAAGGGGGAAAGGAATTCGCTGACGGCGATGCGGTCGCGCTCGCCCCAGTCCACCACCTGGTCCGGGCCCATGGACAGGAGCGCGTCCTGGCCGAAGCGGCTGAACTTCACCACCAGCGCGAAGCGGTCGTGGGCGCGATGGGTCACGGGCACCCGGTAGACGGCGCCGGTGGCCCCGGCGAGCTGGCGGCCGACCTTGTGCAGCCGGTCGCCGACGAACCACTGGGAGGGCACGATGGATTCCAGCACCGGCCAGCCGCGGCGGGTGACATAGAGCTCGCCGGACTGGCGTCCGCGCAGCTGCAGGTAGTCGACGCCGAACACGCGGCGCCGCAGCGCCTTGGGCGCGGCGTCGAAGGGGCGCCGGAGGTAGCGCCGCAGTGTGCAGTCGAATTCTTCCATGGCTTAGGTCATCGGCGGGCGCCGGGTGGTGCTAATGATGGGCCTGTGCGCGTGGTCGCGCACGCCGTCCTTTGCGCTGGGTACGGCGGATCGCGGCAGGGATGCCGCTCCCACGGTCCCGGCCGCCGTGGGAGCGGCCTCTGGCCGCGATGATGCCGCACGTCGCCTGCCCCTGCTCAGTCGCGGCAGGGATGCCGCTCCCACGCCGCAGCCGCCGTGGGAGCGGCCTCTGGCCGCGATGATGCCGCACATCGCCTGCCCCTGCTCAGTCGCGGCAGGGATGCCGCTCCCACGCCGCAGCCGCCGTGGGAGCGGCCTCTGGCCGCGATGATGCCGCACATCGCCTGCCCCGGCGCAGTCGCGGCAGGGATGCCGCTCCCACGGGCGGGGCCGCTGTGGGAGCGGCCTCTGGCCGCGATGATGCCGCACATCGCCTGCCCCGGCGCAGCCGCGGCAGGGATGCCGCTCCCACGGCTGCGGTCAGTGGTCGTCCGGCTCCAGGAAGGGCAGGTCCAGCAGGCGCTGGTAGTCCTCCAGGCTGCCGCGGTCCAGGCAGCACTCGATGATGCGCTGGCCGGTGGGCAGCAGGTCGGAGCCGAGGAAGGCCTTGAGCTCGCGCTGGAAGAACTCGGTGAGGATCTCCGCGCCCTGGTCGTAGGCCGCCGTGCCCACCTCGGGCTGGAGCTCCACCTCGAAGAACCAGGCGCCGAGCGTGCTGCCCTCCACCATCATGCTGCCGGGCGTGTAGCCGAGCAGCGGGCAGCGGCTCTTGCGCAGCCGGTTGCCGGCGAAGCGCGCGCCGCCGCGGCGGGCCAAGTACTCGCGGGTAATCCACTGCGGCATGAAGCCCACCTCCCAGGCCCCGATGTGCTGGTTGGGGATCAGCACGTAGCGCACCTCCGGCGTCTCGATGATCTGGTTCAGCAGCAGGTTGGCGTGGTCCACCATGCGCCCGGTCGCGAAGGGCCAATAGGACCCGACCCCTTCGGACGTCATGCCGGCGGTCTCGACGATGCTCGGGTTGGCGTGCCCGCGGGGCGCCACCAGCCGCCACAGCCAGGCCAGCGCCGGCGGCAGCACATGGAACAGGCCGATGATGCCGTAGCTCGGGCGCTCGGCCGTGCAGGGCGGCGTGCGCACCCCCATGCTGCGCACATCCACGTCCACGGCGCCGCGCACCACCTCTGGAATGGCCTTGCGGGGGATGATCACGCGGGGGTTCGGGCAGGGCTCGCCGGGGGCGTCCTCCATGTGCTCCCACAGCAGCGTGGTGGCGCCGGGGCGGCCGTGAATGTTCAGGAACAGCAGGGGCTCCGGCGGATGCACGGTGAGCGCCTCGATGTTCGGGTCCGTGCCGTAGCGGTCGATGTGGTTGCAGCGCACGAACCAGGCCTCTTCGGCGTCGATGAGGGTCAGACGCCCGTTGCCCTTCTCCAGCGACGGATGGCACAGCGCCATGTCGTCGGTCACCGGGCGCAGGTCGCAGCCCTGGGGCAGCGTCAGGTTGCGGACTTCGCCGGTCTCCAGGTTGCGGCCGATGAGCAGAGTGCCGTCGGGCTGGCGGTGCGCGTACTCCAGCATCTCGCTCTTGCCACCGCCGCTGGCACCCTCGTGGGAGATGACGACCTTGTTCTCGTAAGGGGTCACCACCTGCACCGTGGCGCAGTGCATGGTCACCCAACGCTCTTCCTCGCCGATGTTGAGCAGCACCCCGTAGACGCCCTTCTTGGCGCTCGGGCCCGGATACAGGTTGTAGCTGAAGAGCTCGTGCAGGCCGTCGCGGCGGTTGTGCACCACCACCTGCTTGCCGTCGAAGTGGGTATGCCGGAACGGCGGGGCGACATAGATGACGGCCTTGGGGGAGAAGTCGTCCGGCAGCTCCTCCACCGGCACGATGCCCTGCAGCAGCGCGAGGCCCAAGGCGAAGAAGCCGGCGTTGTCCGGTGCGATCACCAGCGCCTGGGTAGCAGGGCTCGGCAGCCCGGCGTAGAAGGCGAAGGCGGCCAGCGGCTGAGACTTCATCCAATCGAAGGTGGCCTCGCGCACAGGGTCGAAGTCCTCGCCGAAGCGCTCCGTGTAGTGGGGCTTGTCCGTCGGTCGCTCGTCGCCGATGACCAGGCAGTCCGGGTCCCGACGGCGCATGTAGGCCTCGGTGTAATTGGCGCAGATGCCGTTGCGGGTGCGGCAGACGGTGGCTTCCGTCACGGGCCCGATGCCCGGGACGTCGTAGGTGACCTCGTGCTCGCCGTCGGGGGCATCCCGGACAGCGAGCTCGATCAGCTCATCATGGGTATCGGCCACCGTGACCCTCGGGGCGCTCTTCAGCAGGTCGAGGGTCTCCGGCGGCAAATCAAGATCGAGCAGGCGGCGCGTTGAATCACTCGTCATAGTTACGACTCGGTGCGTTGACGGTTTCACTGGACGCTTTCACAGGGCGCCTTCGACGGGCGCTGAATCCCTGGGACGCCCATGGCTTCGGGTGCTCGGGGTCAGTGGTGATGAGCGCGATGCGACCGGCGGGGATGCCGGTGTTGAACGGGCTGCGGCGGAAGATCGCCAGCGGCTCCTTCGGGAGGGACTAGGGGACATCATACTCACGGCGATCAGCGCCAGACCGACCCGTCCCTTCGAGAATTTCTCGGATTATTCGAATTATTCGATGAATTCTCGCCGTCGGCACCGGCGGCAGCGGCCTTCGGTACGGCCCCGCCCCCTTAGTGTCAGGCCCGGGCGTGATTCATTAGCGGACCACCGACACGGGCAAATGACTCGGCGGGTGCGGGCTGCGCTGGCGGGTCACACGGCCGCGGCCTGCCGCGGGCCAGCGCGGTGCATTGCTGTCCGGCTCCGGCACAGGCTCCGGGTCACGGCACCTGCGGCATCGGCGGCCTGGCACGGATACCGGCTGCGTCGCGCACGAAGCTCGGGAAGTCCGGATTGGTCCAGCCGTCCGGCGCGAGCTTGTCGGCCGGGGGGCGCAGCCGGGCGCTGTAGTCCAGCACGGCCGATTGCTCGGCAGGGGTGAAATTCTGGATCTCCTGTGACATCTTGGAATCCGCATTCCGACGGGCACCGTCGCGGATCTGGTCGAACTGACGCATCAAATAGGCGTAATGCTGCCCGGCCAAGGCCGGGATGTGCTCACGCACGTCGCCTTCGCCGTCCACGCCATGACAGTCCAGGCAATGCTCCTCGTAGAGCTGCTCGCCGAGCGCCAGATCCGTGCCGGGCCCGAGGCCGTTGTGCGGAGTCATCGGCAACTGCGCTACATAGGCGGCCACATCGGCCAGCTCCTGCTTGCCGCCGAGGATGGTCGGGACCGAGAAGGGATACATGAGCGGATTGTCACGATTGCCCGCCCGGAAGTCCGCCAACTGCTTGATGATGACGGTGCGCAGCTGGCCCGCGATCTGCGGATAGGTGCCGTCGATGCTGCCCCAGGCCTCGGGCAGGTGGCAGACTGCGCAGGTCAGATAGACTCGCCGGCCATTGTCGACATCCGGCTCCAGGGTCATGACGGCGTCGTACTCCGCCTGGGCTATGGCCGCGGGATCTTCAGCACCGGCTGCCGCCGACGGCGGCTCCGCCACGGCCATCATCGGTATCAGGGCCAGCGCTGCCAGCGCCAGGCCCGCTGGCCGCGAGCGGTGGCCACGCCCGGATCGCCATCGCGCCGGCGCTAGGTCGGCCGAGTCATGCCCGGCGATTGGCGGCGGTCGCACGGCACGCGGCAGCGCCGCGAGCTGCTGCGCCGCATTGCAAAAAGAGCCGAGCCTGTCGGTCATACTCCATCCTCCGGTGGCGGCGCTGGCCCGCATCTTTGGCGCGGGTCCTTGGGCCTGCGCACCAAGTATGGCACTCACCCCGAGCCGTGTCTGCGCCCGGAGCGCTGTCACTGTTTGGACGGACTGCGCTGACAGCGGGACCGCGCCGCGGGTAAGATTCCGCGCCCGAGCAACGGGATGACACCGCAGTCAGCGTAACCGGCGCGTTCGGGCCCCGAAGACTGGACAATAGCTCAAATGCCGCCCCGAGCTACCGCCGACCTCAGGGCAGGATAGCGATCGCGCAATCCGGCCAACAGACGGTTACGCGAGCGTCCTGCCAGGGTACGCTGCGCTAACCCAGCTATCAAACACCTGGATATCGTAACAGCGAGCCGTCGATGAACGACCTCCGCAATCCCGATTGGCAGGGCCGCGGGCCCAGTGACGCGGTGCCCCGCAGCCCCAGCAGCCCAATGCCCGATGCCGACGATGAGCGCCGGCAAGAAGGCATGGCGGAGCCCATCTATACCCGCAGGCGGCCGCGCGGCAGCCACTCGCGCAGTTCCAGCAGCAGCCGGCGCAAGATCCGCCGCCTGCGCATCCTCGCCGGGGTGCTGGCGGCGGGGCTGGTGTCCAGCATCGTCTTCTCCCTGGTGCTCTACTTCTACATCAAGCGCGTGAGCAACGGTGAGACCCAGCTGTCGGTGGCGCACCAACAGCTCCAGGGCGAGCTCGCCGAGGCCCGAGAGCGCATTACCGAGCTCAACAACGACCTGCGCATCCTGCTCGCGAATCGGATCCCGGGCATCGACCGGCTAGTGTTCGACCGCCAGATCGAGCTCAACGATCAGTACGTCAAGAACATCACCTTCGTCGAATCCGGACTGGACGACGAGCGCACCATCGAGTTCAGCACCGTGCTCCACAACGGCCGTACTGGGCCCGTTCTGCCCGAAGTCAGCATCCTGCTGTTCGACGAATCCGGCCTGCAGACCGGTCGTGCCCAGCTCGACAAGAGCCAGACCATCACGCCCGCCGACATCCCCGAGCTCCAGCCCGGCGAGACGCGCACCTACTCGGCACAGATCGACCTCTTCCGCCAGGCCCCGTCCAAGTACTTCGTCGTCGAGGTTCGCTGAGAGCCTGCCCCTCTGCGCGTCCCCCCGGCCAGCGCGGAGCCACTCGCACCGCGGGCCCAATCCCAGTCGCTGCCCCCAGCGCATCGGCGTCGGTATCGCCGCCCCCAGCCCCACCAGCGCCGACCGAGCCCCTCTCCAACGCATCCTGAGCACAGCGTCGGTCTCTAGCTGACCGCCGCCGCGCCGGTTTCCCCCGACCGCCCGCCGCCCGTCGGCCAGACACCTGCTGCGCAGGCGCCGACCCACGCCCCATCCATCCACAGCAGACGCGTCTAACCACGCGGCTCGGCGCCCGGCACCCCCCGAGTTATCCACAAGTCTTGCACAGCTCGCCAACGCCTTGATCACACGGTTGACCACAACATCTTGTGATTGACAGACCAGATTGAACATATATATTGCCGATGCGAACGCTGGGAGCACCGCCTCGGCCGCCTTGCGGCGTCGTGCGCGTCGAGCCCTACGGCAGCGGCCCACGCCCGCCCGTCTCCCGGCCTGCCTGCCCCACCCCGAGCCCGGAATCAGCCAGAGGAGCACCGCCATGGCCGCCGCCACCCGCGACGACAAGCACAACACCGAGCAGTCGGACCAGACGGCCGCCGCAGCGGCGCACGAGCAGGCGCAGGGCAACCCGCCGACCGCCCGAGAGGCGGTGCCGGCGGACTTGGGCGCACACCAGCCGGGGCAGGTCCAGGTGATCCGCCGCAACGGCAAGGTCACCCACTTCGACCCGAACAAGATCAAGGTGGCCATGACCAAGGCATTCCTGGCGGTGGAAGGCGGCGGCGCCGCGGCCTCCTCGCGCATCCACGACCAGGTGGAGCGCCTCACCGAGCAGGTGGCGAGCGCGCTGACCCGCCGGCTGCCGGGCGGCGGCACCGTGCACATCGAGGACATCCAGGACCAGGTGGAGCTGGCGCTGATGCGCGCCGGCGAGCACAAGGTCGCCCGCGACTATGTGCTCTACCGCGACGCCCGCGCCCGCGAGCGCGCCGAGAAGAGCGCCGCCCGGGCCGCCGCAGCGGGCGCGGCCGAAGACGGCATCAATGTGACGCTGGCCGACGGCAGCACCCGCCCGCTGGACACCGAGCGCCTGGCCCGGCTGGTGGACGAGGCCGCCCGCGGGCTCGACGGCGTCGACGCCGAGGCCGTGCTCAAAGACACCCTGCGCAACCTCTTCGACGGCGTGAAGGAGGCCGATGTCGGCCAGGCCCTGGTGATGTCTGCCCGCGCCATGATCGAGCGCGAGCCCGCCTACAGCCAGGCGGCGGCGCGGCTGTTGCTGGACGTGCTGCGCCGCGAGGCCCTGGGCTTTCTGGACATGGCCGTGGGTGTCGAGACCCAGGCCGACATGGGCGAGCGCTACGCGGATTACTTCGCCGCCTACATCCAGCGCGCCGGCGACCTGGAGCTGCTGGACAAGCAGCTGGCGCGCTTCGATCTCGCGCGCCTGGGCGCCGCCCTGAAGCCCGAGCGGGACCTCCAGTTCACTTATCTTGGCCTCCAGACCCTCTACGACCGTTACTTCATCCACACCGAGCGCGGCACCCGCTTCGAGCTGCCGCAGGCGTTTTTCATGCGCGTCGCCATGGGGCTCGCCATCAACGAGATCGACCGGGAGGAGCGCGCCATCGAGTTCTACGAGCTGCTCTCAAGCTTCGACTTCATGAGCAGCACGCCGACCCTGTTCAACTCCGGCACGCTCCGGCCCCAGCTCAGCTCCTGCTACCTCACCACGGTGCCGGACGACCTGGACGGCATCTACGGCGCCATCAAGGACAACGCGCTCTTGAGCAAATTCGCGGGGGGGCTCGGCAACGACTGGAGCCGGGTGCGCGGCATGGGCGCGCACATCAAGGGCACCAACGGCAAAAGCCAAGGTGTCGTGCCCTTCCTGAAGGTGGCCAATGACACGGCGGTGGCCGTCAACCAGTGCTTCGCGCCGGATACGACGGTCTTCACCGCCGACGGCCCCAAGCCCATTGCAGAGGTCAAGCGCGGCGACCTGGTGCTCGGCCAGCGCGGTCGCTACCGCGAGGTCATCGAGCACTTCGTCTACGACCAGAAGGACGCGCCCATGGTGCGGGTGCGAGTCAAGCACTCGGTTGATGATCTCAGGGTTACCGCCGGCCATCCGTTCTGGGCCATCAAGGGCGTGCCGCAGGACCAATCCATCGAGCGCACGCTCAAGCACATCGAAAGCGCTCGTTTCAAGCCGGGCTGGGTCGAAGCCGGCGAGCTCAGCCGCGGCGACTACGTGGCGCAGGTCATCCCAAGCGAAGTCGTCCCGGCGGAGGGCTTAACCGAGGCCGACGCCCACTTCTACGGCATCCTGCTGGGCGACGGGCATCTGACCCGGGGCTACGAATTCGGCATCTCCGGCAACCCGGCGGTGGACGGCGGGCACCTGGACTTCGTCCGGGCCTATCTGCGCGAACGGGACATCCATTTCTGGGAGAACGTCAGGGGCGAAAGCTACGTCCAGATCAAGTGGTCCATCGGCAAGGGCCTCGCCCGCTGCGCCACCACCGGCCAGTGGATCGGACAGGACCAGGCCGCCCTGCCCTTCACGGAAGCCGACCTCTACGACGCCGCGCGCAACAAGCGCATTGCGCGACGCTTCAGCCACCTGCCGCACAACCAGGCGCTGGCGCTGATCCAGGGGCTGCTCGAGACGGACGGCGGCATCAGCAGAGGCAAGGAGATCTACTTCACCAGCACCTCTGCGCCGCTGGCGGAGGGGCTGCGCTACCAATTGCTGCGCTTAGGCATTCCCTGCGCCGGCCAGTACCGCGAGCGCGACAACGCCCACACCGGCAGCCGCGCCGACGGCAGCGTCGTCTCCTTCACCGGCACCACCCGGGCCTTCGACCTGCGCATTCCCGCAGTAGCGCCCATCGCGGACCTCATCGGCGTGACCCCGCTCACAAAGCAGAACTGGCTCCGCTTGGGCAACTGGGTCTTCACCCGAGTCAAGGCGGTCGAGGCCATCGAGCCGCTGCCCGAGGTGCATGACCTCAAGGTCGACGGCGACGAGAGCTACATGACCGCCGCCGCACTGGTGCACAACGGCGGCAAGCGCAAGGGCGCGGTCTGCGCCTACCTTGAAACCTGGCACGTGGACATCGAGGAGTTCCTGGATCTGCGCAAGAACACCGGCGACGACCGCCGCCGCTGCCACGACATGAACACCGCCAACTGGGTGCCGGACCTGTTCATGAAGCGCGTCGCCGAGGACGCCGAATGGTCCCTGTTCAGCCCGGACGAGACCGCGGACCTGCACGACCTGATGGGCCAGGACTTCGAGCGCGCCTACCTCGCCTACGAAGAGCGAGGCGAGCGCGGCGAGCTGCGCGTCTACAAGCGCGTCAAGGCCGTGGACCTGTGGCGCAAGATGCTGGCCATGCTGTTCGAGACCGGCCACCCCTGGATCACCTTCAAGGACCCCTGCAACCTGCGCTACACCAACCAGCACGTGGGCCAGGTGCACAGCTCCAACCTCTGCACCGAGATCACGCTGCACACCAACGACCAGGAGATCGCCGTCTGCAATCTCGGCAGCGTCAACCTGGCCAACCACGTCGGCCCCAACGGATTGGACACCGCCAAGCTCCAGAAGACCGTCGGCACCGCCATGCGCATGCTCGACAACGTCATCGACTACAACTTCTACAACGTGCCCCAGGCGCGCAAATCCAACCTGCGCCACCGGCCGGTGGGGCTCGGCATCATGGGCTTCCAGGACGCTCTCTATAAGCTCGGCATCCCCTATGCGAGCCAGGACGCCGTGCAGTTCGCCGACCAGAGCATGGAGATCCTGAGCTGGCACGCCATCAGCGCCAGCACCGAGCTGGCCGAAGAGCGCGGGCGCTATCAGAGCTTCAATGGCAGCCTCTGGAGCCAGGGCCTCCTCCCCATCGACAGCGTCCGACTGCTGGAAGAAGGTCGCGGCGGCTACCTGGAGATGGACACCGGCGCCACCCTGGACTGGGACCGGCTCCGCCAGCGGGTCGTAAGCGTCGGCATGCGCAACAGCAACTGCATGGCCATCGCGCCTACCGCCACCATCAGCAACATCTGCGGCGTCAGCCAGTCCATCGAGCCCACCTATCAGAACCTGTTCGTCAAATCCAACCTCTCCGGCGAGTTCACCGTGGTGAACCCCTACCTGGTGGCGGACCTGAAGGAGCGCGGCCTCTGGGACAGCGTCATGGTCAACGACCTCAAGTACTACGACGGCAGCGTGCAGCAAATCGACCGCGTGCCCGACGACCTCAAGCAGACCTACGCCACGGCCTTCGAGATCGACGCCCGCTGGCTGGTGGAAGCCGGCAGCCGCCGCCAGAAATGGCTCGACCAGGCCCAGAGCCTGAACCTCTACATGAGCGAGCCCAGCGGCAAGAAGCTCGACACCCTCTACAAGCTCGCCTGGGTGCGCGGCCTCAAGACCACCTATTACCTCCGCTCCATGGGCGCCACCCACGTCGAGAAGTCCACCATGGACGACTCCACCAAGGCCAACCGCCTTTCCGCCGTGGGCGGCAGCTATGTCTCGCTTGGGAAGGGCAAGTCGAATGGGAAGGGGAATGGGGCTGCGGAGCCGGCTGCGTGCTCGGTGATTGATCCGGAGTGTGAGAGCTGTCAATAGCGGAAAGTGCGTGGTGCGCCGTGCGAAGTGCGGGGGCGCCACCTGGGGGCGCCGACTTTCAGTCGGCGACGCCCGCGCCACCGGTCTACACAGCACCCACACCAAACGCCGACGCCAATGGACACCAACGAGCCGACCTACACCGACGAGCCACTCGGCGAGCTGGAAATCGTCCCGGACTTCCTGCCGCCGCCTGAGGCTCTCATCCCAAAGACGCCGGAGACCGATCCACGACCGACCACGCGCCCGGAGGAACCAGATGATTTAGTACAAAGGCCACCGAGGCACCTTCGAGCCCGATCAAGGGCTGCTCTTCGGCCGTGTCGTCGCGGCATCCGTGACCTCATCACCTTCGTGGGACAGACACCGGATGACGTTGCGGAGGCGCTTCAGCAGAGCATGGATGACTATCTCGACTTCTGTCGTGAGCGTGGCGAGGCGCCAGCGACTCCTCCGTTCCCTAACCGCGAGGGGGGTTGGGCGCAGCAATTGCCGCACCCGATCTGACGTGCCTAGGCCGCACCCTGCCTAGCACCACTTTCACATGACCCAGTTTAGTTAACTGTTGGGCCTCAAATGTCGAGACTCATTGCTCACTAACCTTTGGACAAGCTCCCCGATACCTCTGGCAGGAGATACTTTTGCTAACAAGAAATCAAATCCAGAAGGCGCAGAGCTACTGGAAAGGCAATCCCCAGCTAATCGGTTTTCCAGATGCGGAAAAGGATTGTCGGGCGTGGCCGTCATGGGAGTCCTCGATCTTCCTCAATTTTCCTCGCTTTCAGAGCGTGAGCCACGGAATTGCTAATTTGGTGATAGGCAGGAAAGGGTCCGGAAAAACCGCTGCTCTGACCGCGGCCCAAAAAATTTCCGCCTCCGCTTCCAGCAATTCCGCCAAAGACCGGACTGTCATTTCTGCCGACGCCCAGCGGCTCGTCGATGCCGCAATAAACGAGTTCCACTTGAGGAACCAGGTAGGTTCCGGAGCGGTCGCGGTCTGGCACAAAGCTTTCGCGACAGAAATCCTAAAAGCTTTCGCTGGAGAGTTGAGCGGACACGCATTGGTAGAAGATGCGGAAGTGAAGGTTCGGCAGTGGGCTTTGTCACAGGGCTTCGCAGCTGAAGACTTCGGGGAAAGGTTGATCTCCGGTGCGAAAACCTTGTTTCCGCAAATCCGAAGCAGAACCAGGGATCAAAGCAAACCTGCCACTCTTGCCGACGATCACATTGAGACCGTACTCCGACGCAGTAACTACACTCTATTCGTCGACAATTTTGATAACCCCGGAAGCGCGGGTCGCTTGAACTCGCGTATAGGAACAGAACTCGCCCAGTCCGCTATTGAAGCGGCCGATATTCTCAGCGCAGTTTACGAATCACCAAACGTTTCGCTGTTGATCCGTGAGGACCTTTGGTTGCGGTGCCGCATCGATTGGCACTACCTTGACAAGGTTTCGATGCCGCAATGGCTGCTTTGGAAGCCAGATCAGCTGAAAGATTTCATTAAACGAAGACTAGCGGTCGCCGTATCTATAGCTTTGGATGAACCTCTAGACAGTCGCGTCAAGGAACCATTTGATATTCTTTGGGAGACGTTCTTCCCTGCATCGGTTAGGCTGAAGACTGATGCCGTGTCCCAGGGCTTTACTTATGTTCTCCGCCGAACGATGTACACCCCAAGGGATCTGCAAACATTTTTGCAGCTCGCAATTCATGGAACTGAGAACCTTCCACTTTCCGAAGAGAACATCCTGAACGCCGAAGAGCATTTCTCGCGGGAGCGACTCCAGTATCTCATAAACGAGTTTGGCGATATTTGCGAAGGTCTTGCTCAGTGCCTTCATTCATTTGCCGGACACTCGCTAGACTGGAAAACGACGGAGCTAAGAAGCCATCTCAAGGGACTGATGGGGCAAGGATCCGTTAGGCCGTCCAAAGCGGCATGTGCAGACACCAGATCGGTTTTAGACCTAATGCGCTTTCTGTTTCGGATCGGTTTTCTAGAGGTGCGTTTGCAAGATCGCGACGGCGCCAACGACGGCCGGTGGGAAGTACGCGACGGGCTGCGCCACCCCGATCATTGGAGCGGCGCCCGTATGGATGACTCCGTACATTGGGCAGTTCGAAGTACGTTTTATTCAGCACTTAGATCATACCGACCAGAGTTCGGAAGCGGATGGCGGCGGTAAGCAACGGAACAAAACGGAGTCTTGCATTCTTCATCCCGGGACGGATGAAGATGCCCAACCAGCCCGCCAGCCCGCCAGCCCGCCAGCCCGACGCCAAACTGCGGCCTGCGCTTCGCGCGTGGCCGCAGTTTGGCGCGGGCTGCGGTTAACGTTAGCGTTCACAGAAACTACGAGACCGTGCAATGGATAAAGACCAAGTAAACGACATTCTTTCGGCGAATGGCTTCGTTCTAGACGAAGAGCGAGATATCCAGTATGGAGTTCAGCTTCGGTACAACAACGGCTCGGTCGTGAATGTCTTTGACAAGGGGACCGTGACGCCCCAAGGGAAGGATGTAGGGGAGGTCAAGGAGTTGTTGGGCAAGGCGCCGGCAAAAAAGGCGACGTCCGGCAGCCAAGCAATCGCCCCGGGGAGCAACAACAGAGTATTCGTTGTGTATGGGCACGAGCCGCAATGTCGGGCGAGTCTGGATGCAATGTTACGTCGGTGGGGGCTTGAGCCTTTGATATTGGATCAGCTTCCATCAGAGGGGCAGACGATCATCGAGAAGCTGGAGAAGCACACCGCCGAATGTCAATTTGCGGTCGTTCTGGCGACACCCGATGACCTCGGTCATCGGGTGGATCATCCGGACGAACAAGCATTTCGGGCTAGGCAAAACGTTGTCCTGGAACTTGGAATGCTATTGTCGAAGCTCGGGCGATCGCGAGTCGCCATTTTACTTCACCAGCACGAAAACATGGAGAGGCCATCGGACATTCAGGGCCTTCTATATATCCCATTCAAAGACAATCTTGAGAAGGATACCGGTCTGCTCCTGGCTAAGGAGATGGCACACGCGGGATATCAGATCGATGTGGCGAAGGTGTAGCGCTAACAAAACGCTCAACCGGACGCTCGTACCTCGCGCCGGTTAGCGCTCCGTTAGCGACCGAGAATGACTCAGAGCGAAGAAGACAAGCTGGAGGTTATGAAGATCGCCCTAGAAGAGGGGCGCAAGGGTCTTGCTGATCAAGACAAGACTATTAATTCGATTCGCCAACGTTCCATGTGGATTGGAGGGTTAGCCGGCGTCATTGCTGCTTTCCTAGGCAGAGAAGCGTTAGATGTATCGCCAATCGCAAATTTAACGCTGTGCGTTGACTCTATTGCGCTGGTTGTAGGGTTCGCCGCGCTATTTGTTACTTACGCAGCAATCATCAATGTTATGCGCCCCCATAAGGGATTGAAATTCCACAATTCACCTGGACTGGTAATCAGCCAATTTACAGACCCTGAGAACCCCGCCACTCTCACGGAAATACACGAGGCTCTCGCAGGCTTTTCTGAAGAAAATTATATATGCAACCAAAAAATACTTTCCAGGCTTTTTCTTTCGCTTTTGGTGGCCGCTATTGCAATGATCGTTGAATTCATCGCATGGCTGACAGTCTTAGCCTGAACGCGTCCGGAGATCGAGCATGACGAACAGTAATGGTAGCGATACTCAAGGCTCCAACAAGCCAAACAGCGGGGGCCGAAGCGGTAGCACAAGTACATCGACAGGCACGCAGCAGCCGAAGCCTGTGTTTCAGAACCCGGCCCAGGAGACCACGCGCTCCGACGACCGCAAGAGTACGGTTAAACGCCGCAGCAAATAGCACGAGCGCAATAATCGCTAACATGCGGGAAAAGGGGTCAGGCTCGAATGGCGCTAACTTAAGCCAGTCCGCAATATGAATCAGACACTTACGTTGACTACGATACGACGATCCAAGCTCTCCTGCGGCACAAGCGGGCGGTCTTCGCATGTCGGACGGCCTGGAGCTGTTCGGGTTGCAGGCCAAGCGCTTCGCTAAGT
>NZ_NRRV01000015.1 GCF_016583825.1 Thiohalocapsa halophila
GCGAGCCACGCGAGTGGCGCCGGGTCGAGCCGCCGGTGTGGACGGAGCGGATGTTGGCGGCCCTGGCAACGGGGTCCACGCGACGCCTGCGGGCGTCCCCTGCGCTGGCCCGGAGTCGATCACCCGAAATGCTGCTCCTGCCGGCGAGCCAATCCCGATGAGGAAACAACCGACTGGAGAGCCGTGTGCGGGAGAACTGCACGCACGGTTCGGAGGGAGGGGAGGCGCAAGCCTTCCCTACCCCTATCGGGCGGCAATTGAGCTGTGGGAGCGGCATCCTTGCCGCGACGGATTGGTGCCGGCGCGCTGGAAGACGTCGCGGCCAGAGGCCGCTCCCACGGGCGGCAGTTGAGCTGCGGGAGCGGCATCCCTGCCGCGACGGATTGGTGCCGGCGCGCTGGAAGTCGTCGCGGCCAGAGGCCGCTCCCACGGGCGGCAGTTGAGCTGTGGGAGCGGCATCCTTGCCGCGATGGACGGCTTCCACCGCGACAGCCTGCGCCGGGGCGGCTATCATCCGCGCCGCCCGCGGTCGCATCCGCACCGCACCGCACCGCACCGCATTCGCGTCCCTGCCTGTCCGCCCGACAGGCCCATTCCACACAGGAGCCATTCATGGAACAGACCTTCGTCATGGTGAAGCCCGACGGCGTCCAGCGCGGCCTCGTCGGCGAGATTGTCGCCCGCCTGGAGCGCCGCGGCCTGAAGCTCGTCGGTGCCAAGTTCATGCAAGTCTCGCAGGAGCTCGCCGCCGAGCACTACGCCGAGCTCAAGGACAAGCCCTTCTACCCCGGCCTGATCGACTACATCACCAGCGCCCCGGTGCTGGCCATGGCGTGGGAGGGCAAGAACGCGGTCGGCGCCGTGCGCCAGACCCTCGGCGCCACCAAGCCGTCCGAGGCCGCCCCCGGCAGCATCCGTCACGACTACGGCATGGACGTGGGCCGCAATCTGGCCCACGGCTCCGACTCCCCGGAGAACGGCGCCCGCGAGGTCGCGCTGTGGTTCCAGCCGGAAGAGCTGGTGAGCTGGGAGCGGGCGACGGACGCCTGGATCTTCGAGTAACGCCGGGGGCGCCATTGCCGGCGATGGCCAAGAGCGGTTGCATGCGGCCGGTGCCATCGTCAGGCAGCGCGTCGGCTCGCGCGCGGGTCGGCGTCAGCGCTCTTCGGTAGGCGGCGTGAACAGGCCGAGTCCCCGCGGCCTTGCGGCGCTGCCGCCGGCGCCGAAGCTCTTCGCCACCGCGGCGAGCTCTTCGTCGGCGGGTGGGTCCACGGCGGTTGGTGGATGACCCGGGAGGCGCTCCACTTCGAGGGTCTGCGTCGGGAAGGCGAGCTCCAAGCCGAGCTTGCGCGCGAGTCGCAACACCTCGATGAGCACACGCTGGCGTTCCACCAACTCCACCGACCAGTCCGGCACGTCGAGGAAGAAATACAGCATGACGCTGAGGCTGTGGGGGCCGTAGTCGTTGAGCACGACGTGAAAGTAGTCCTTTCGCGTTGCCGGATTCGCGCGGATGATCGCTTTACAGCCCTCGAGAAAGGCTTCGATCTGCGCCGGCGGCGTGTCGTAGCGCAGGTTGAGCCGGGTATAGACGCGGCGAAATTGGCGCTGCCCCATGTTGTCGATTGCCGCGTTCACGGTGGTGGCGTTGGGGATGGAAAGCAGAGAATCGTAGAAGGTCCGGATGCGGGTACTGCGGAAGCCGATGTCTTCCACGGTGCCTTCGTCGTCGCCGATGCGGATCCAGTCGCCGATGCGAAACGGCCGATCCAGCATGATCGCCAGTGAGCCCAGTAGGTTCGCGATTGTCTCTCGCGCTGCCAGCGCCACCGCCAACCCGCCCACGCCCAAGCCCGTGATCACCGAATAGGCTGGCAGGCCAAGCTTGTCCGCACCGTCGATGATGAGCGCCGCGATCGTGATCAACGCCAGAAGCTTGAAGCCCAGCCGCAGCAGCTGACTGTCGACTCCGCGTGGACGAAGCCGTCGGGAGCGGATAATGACCTCCGGGATCTGCGTCAGCAGCAGGACGGCGACCCAGCCCACTAGCGCGTAGGTCAGAATCACGAACAGTCTTGAGCTCAGCACCAGCATGCCGCCGGTGAAGTTCACGACATCGTCGATGACGGTCTCGACACCGATCGCCACCGCAAGCGCAAACACCAGCGCCAGAATGGTGCCGCGCCGGCTGGGCTGGTCTCCGCTCTGAGACTTGCTGCCGCGGCGCTTGTCGGCGCGGCGGCCCAAGCGGTAGAGGCCAACGCCGAGCAGCAGCCCCAGCAACAGCGCGCCGAGGCCCGCCAACCATTGCCAGAGCGTTTGACCCAGCAGGTCGCGACCGAGCCAGCGCGGCAGGCTCTCTGCCCAGTACAGGCTGAGGCCGGCGCCCGGGGTCATGCTGTAGGCAGCGAAGATTCGGGGTGTCGCTCCGGGGCGGTAGGGCAGGTGTACGACTCGCTCGAAAAAGCCCTGCGCCTGGTCCACCGTGGCCGGTGTGAAAAGCCACTCGCCGGTCCGCGGCCCGCTATCGACCTTCGCGATCACGATCTCCGTGTTCGGCAGCCGCCACTTGACCAGCTCATCATCGTCCACGATTTGCCGGTCCGGGACAGTGGCTAAAGGCGGCACGCCGACTCGGTCGATGATCTCCTTCAGGTAGAGGGCGGCTTCCATGCCGATATCCTCCGCCAGGGTTCGCGGCGCATCACTCAGGTCGAGGGTGCGCACCGCCCGGCGCAGCAGCAGCCGGGTCTCTCGCTCAGGCCACTTGCTCTCCTGCGCCTCGGCATAGGCCCGCTCCATGTTGTCGATGAGACTCTCGAGCGTCGCCCGCGGGCTCGAGGTATCCGGCGGGCGCAGCGGATTCTGCTCCGGCGGGATGGCGGGGAGGGTGCCGGCCCCCGCCAGTGTGCAGTGCAGGCAGAGGGCCAAATAAACGGCGAGCCAGACCAGCATTCGCGTCTTCGGCGCGCGTGCGCTTGGGCGCGTGACGTACAAAATGGTGGGCTGAGCGGCTGCCGGGGCAACGCCGGGCACCTGCATGCAGCGTGTTGTCTTCGGCACCTCTGTCTAGCTCCGCCCCTGCTTCAAGGCCGCGGAGGTTAGTGATCGAGTCGCGCCCGGTCAATGTGCCCGTCGAGCCGCGCCGCGCAGGCCGCGCGCGGCGGCGTGGCGGTTGACGCCGCTAATCCGGCACGAACGCCAGCACATTGCCGTTGATGCAGTAGCGCTTGCCGGTGGGCGCCGGGCCGTCGTTGAAGACATGGCCGAGGTGGATACCGGAGCTGGCGCTGCGGACCTCGATGCGGCGCATGCCGTGGGCATTGTCCTCGTGCAGGGTGATGGCACCCTCCACGGGCTGGAAGAAGCTGGGCCAGCCGGTGCCGCTCTTGAACTTGGCATCGGTGCGAAACAGCGGCGCGCCGGTGATGGGGTCCACGAAAACGCCGGGGCGCGTCTCATCCAGATGGGAGCCGGTAAAGGGGCGCTCGGTGCCCTGTTCGAAGGCGATGCGTCGCTGCTCCGGGGTCAGCAGCCGCTGCCCGAGCCACTTCCAGAACCGTGCTTTGTCGCCCTTGTAGCCGGTGTAGCGCGAGACCTCCCGGCCGTCCTCGAAGAGCACCATGGTGGGCGTCGCGAACAGGGCCTTACCCAACTCCCACCCAGCGGGCGCCTCAGTGGCTTCGGTGGTCGCCACCGGTACCTCGGACGACCAGTCGTCAAGCACTTCGGCACGGAAGCGCTCGCAGAAGGGGCAGTCCTTGGCCTCGAAGACGATGAGCTGGCGCTCGCGGCTCAGGTCGGCCGCGCTCAGCACCGCCGGCTTGGGGCGTTGGGGCTCGCCGGGGTAGGCGACATCGGTGCTGCCGAGCCCGCAATAGCCGTTCGGGTTCTTCACCAGGTAGTCTTGGTGATAGCGCTCGGCACGGTTGTAGTGCTTGAGCGGGGCGATCTCGGTGGTGATGGGCCCATAGCCGGCCGCCGTCAGCGCCTCCTGATAGGCATCGCGGGTGGCGATGGCGACGGCGCGCTGCTCCGAGGCATTGGTGTAGACGGCGCTGCGGTAATTGCTGCCGACGTCGTTGCCTTGGCGGTCGCCCTGGGTGGGGTCGTGGCTCTCCCAAAAGGCGATGAGGACTTCTTTCAGCGACACCTCGCCGGGGTCGAACGTCACCTTCACCACCTCGGCGTGGTTGCGCTGGTCGCTGCGCCCGCGCTGAATGGCGCGCTCCAGGCTCAGCACGTCGCGGTAGCCGACCCGTTTCGCATCGCCGCCGGCATAGCCGGATTCCACGTCGACGACGCCTGGCACTTCGGCCATGCGCTTCTCGGCGCCCCAGAAGCAGCCCATACCGAGAACGATGGACTCCGTCCCGGCCATGGCCGCCAAGGGGGCTGTTAGGAGCAAACCGAGCAACAGGCTCGTGATCTTGTACATGCGGCACCTGTGTATCGTGTTACGGCGAATGTCAGTGAGACCCTGCACAGGCGGAATGGGTTTCCGCGGTAGAGGCAAGACGGTAACGCCAAGATATGGGGACGGTTTTCGCGTGCTTTGTGCCTAACTGCTCTTGTTAGGCTCATTGGCTCGCCGGCGGCCGGCGCGTCGGCTGCGCGGCGTGTGCTGACGACCTTGCGAGGGGCGGTACCGGGGGATGGGCGCGGAGACGGCGCCGATGAGCCCCGTCTAAGGGTGGCTCACAGGGTTCCCGGCTCATCCTCGGCGCCATCGGTGCCCGCAGGGGCTTCCGCTGCTTCTTCGACGGTGCCGGCGGCGAGGACGGGTGCGGCCTCCAGGCGCTCGGCGTCCATCAGCGCGGCGATGCGCTGAAGGGAGGCCAAGAGCAGGGTCTGCTCCCAGTCCGCCAGCTTGGCGAAGCGCGCGGCGAAGGCGTCTTGCAGCAGTGGAGGTGCGCGCTTGAGGGTCTGCGAGGCCTCCGGGGTAGCGCGCACCAGCACCCGCCGGCGGTCTGTTTCGCTGCGGGCGCGAACCACCAGGCCTCGTCGCTCCAGGCGGTTGACGATGTCCGTGATGGTGGCGTGGCTCAGGTTGACGCGCTGGGCGACGCCGCCCACCGGCAGCTCGCCGGCGGCGGCGATCTCCTTCAGCACCAGCGCCTGGGGCGCCGTGAGACCGTGGCTGCGCACCAGTGCACGCGAGTGCAGGTCCACAGCGCGGATGACGCGCCGCAGCGCCACGAGCACTTCGTCGGTGCGGTCGGTGTTGCTTTTGCGCCCGTCACCGCCCGGCGGCGGCTCCTGCTGAGATCGTAATCTTTCGCTCACAAAATAATCCCGGTTGTTGGGTCTACGGCGAAAATCCGCACAAGCATTTGATCAAAATACAAAAACTCTGAAAACATCAGGCTTTTTTGCGGGGCTGATGCCGGTTTTGGGCTTGCACTCATTCGGGTTCTAAGTAGTATGCTAGAGATTCTCAACCCGGCGGCGGCCATGCATTGGATGCGCTGTACGCCGCACACCCCCGGGCATAGCCCGTCTTGCACCGCACGCTGAGCGCACCGAGAAACCGGTGCGATGGACGCCATGCCGCCAGCGGCCGGACGCACTTTCCAGTGTCCCGAGCCAGCGGTGAGCCACGCGGCTCGGCGCCAGCGCCTGCGCCGGCAGCAAAGTCACGACGCCCGGCTACCCGCCAACCGACACCGAGAGGACGAGCCTCATGCAACCGCCACTGCGGACCGAGATCCCCAAACACCAGGACTACGGCGAAGATCCCCTCGCCGTGCGCGAGTCCGAAAAGTATCAGGAAGAGTATGTCGAGTCCTTCGTCGACAAGTGGGACGAGCTCATCGACTGGGACGGCCGCTCCGCCGCCGAAGGCCAGTTCTTCATCCAGCAGCTGCGTGAGCGCGGGGCCAAGAAGGTGCTCGATGTCGCCACCGGTACCGGCTATCACTCCGTGCAGCTGCTCAAGGCCGGCTTCGAGGTCACCAGCGCCGACGGCAGCCCCGTCATGCTGGCCAAGGCCTTCGAGAACGCCCGCCGCCAAGGTCATATCCTGCGTACCATCCATGCCGACTGGCGCTGGCTGAACCGCAGTGTGCACGACCTCTACGACGCCGTGATCTGCCTCGGCAACTCCTTTACGCACCTGCACGACGACAACGACCGCCGCAAGGCGCTCGCCGAGTTCTACGCCACGCTCAAGCACGACGGCGTGCTGATCCTGGACCAGCGCAACTACGACGCGCTGCTGGATCACCAGGTGCAGCCGACGCACAACTTCTACTACTGCGGCGACAACGTCCGCGCCGAGCCGGAGCATGTCGACGACAGCCTGGCGCGGTTCAAGTACAGCTTCAACGACGGCTCCGAGTTCCATCTGAACATGTTCCCGCTGCGCAAGCGCTACATGCAGGGCCTGATGCGCGAGGTGGGCTTCCAGCGCGTTGACACCTACGGCGACTTCCAGGAGACCTACCGCGAGGCGGAGCCGGACTTCTTCATTCACGTTGCCGAGAAGGAATACCGGGAGGTGTCTTGATATGAGTGCCCAGACGAGCCAAGCGCAGGCAGACTACTCAGACGTCGTCCAGACCGCCCGCGATTACTACAACAGCGAGGACGCGGACAACTTCTATTACCACGTCTGGGGCGGTGAGGACATCCATATCGGTCTCTACCAGGGGCCCGAGGATGCCATCAAGGATGCCTCCGAGCGCACGGTGGCCTTCATGGCCGAGCGCATCCAGGACAAGGCGTCCGCGCCCGGTGCGCGGGTGGTGGACCTCGGCGCCGGCTACGGCGGCGCCGCGCGCTGGCTGGCCAAGCAGTACGGCTGCCACGTGCTGGCTCTGAACCTGAGCGAGGCGGAGAACGAGCGCGACCGCCAGATGAACCGGGAGCAGGGCGTCGACAACCTCATCGAAGTGGTCGACGGCAGCTTCGAGCAGGTGCCCGCCGAGAACAGCAGCTTCGACGCCGCCTGGTCCCAGGACGCCATCCTGCATTCCGGTCACCGGGACAAGGTCATGGACGAGGTGGACCGGGTGCTGAAGCCCGGCGGCGAATTCGTCTTCACCGACCCGATGCAGGCGGACGACTGCCCCGAGGGCGTGCTGCAGCCGGTGCTGGACCGCATCCATCTCTCCAGCCTCGGCTCCTTCGCCTTCTACCGCGAGCAGGCCCGGCGCCTGGGCTGGGAAGAGGTCGAGATCGTCGACATGACCGAGCAGCTGGTGAACCACTACGGCCGCGTCGCCGCCGTGCTGCGCGCCGAGCGTGAGTCCCTGACCGGCAAGGTCTCCGACGCCTACATCGACCGCATGCTCCAAGGCCTTCAGCACTGGGTGGACGCCGGCAGCAACGGCTACCTCTCCTGGGGCGTGATGCACTTCCGCAAGCCTGCCTGAGGCTCACCCCCCAACGGAATCCGGCGCCCGCATCAGGGCTGAGCCCAATACGATGCCGGCGCGCCCTTTGCGCGCCCTGTGCGCGCCGCAGTGCGCCACGCAGACGGCGCCGCTTGCTTGCGCAGGCGGCGCCGTTTTTTGTTGGCAGCTTACGTAACACCTGCCGCGTGCTCGGCTGGGCCGCGGTCTATCGGACCAGCACGGGCAGAGGCTGCGCGCGTCGCGGGGTCGGTGGTCGCGCCCGGGAGTCGGCGATTCCCGGGTGTCTGACCCAGGCGTCAGCGTGCGGCTCCCGCGCGCACGGCCTCGATGTCCCAGGCCTTGAGCAGGTCGGCGGCGACGTCCGGTGAGTCGAGGTTGTCGCCTTTCACCTGCATCATGATCCGGCCGTCGAGCATCAGTGTCGCTTCGGCGCTGGCATTGTCCGGCTCCCATTTGAGCATGCCGGTCTCTCGGCCCACGCGCAGGCGCTCGGTGTTCGGCTGGGCCGACATCAGCATGGGATTGTTCAGGAGCGCGGCCATGCCTTGGACCATCGGGTTGTCGATCATCAGCGCGGCCGTGAGCGTTCCTGCTCCGTCTTCCTGGCTGTAGGTACGCTCGAGCATGGTTCCCATCGCCCCGCCGAACATGGCGGCGGCGCCGGCCGCCTCTGACGAGGACGCCGCAGCGTCGGCGGTCCACCCGGCGGGCGGCTCTGGGAAGGTGTCGGCCAAACGCCCGGACATGGCTTTGCGAATGTCGCTGATTGCGAATTCCAGCTCCGTGATCGCCGCGCCGAGCTCGCCGGTTTGGTAGAGCTCCAGTCCCTGGCGAATCTGCTCCTCTACGGAGTCGCCGGCAGCGGGCGCGGACGCGGCGAGCACCAGTAACGAGGCCGTGGCCAGTCCGGCGAGCTTGGGTGAGGTCTGAGGCATGATGGCTCCTGGCAGGTCTGTTTGCGGCGGTGTTTAGCCAGCCGGGCGCGGGTTCAGCGCCGGCAGTCGGGCGCGGTGGACGCGACCGGGCAGCAGGCTGCCCAGGGTGCCGACACCCGGGCGCAGCGCGCGACGGAAGTGTCGCTTCCAGCGCCGGAAGTCGATGTGGCCCTGGTGGTAGAGGGCGCGGTCCAGCTCCTGCATCAGGGCCTCGACGCGCGCCCGGTCGGCGCCCGGTCGCAGCGCCGTGATGCGGTCCGCCATGCGCGGCAGGGGCTCCCGGGCCTCGGCGGCGAGGCGCCGGCAGGCCTGCTGCTGGAAGGCCTGGCACCAGGCCGCCGGGTCCTGCGCTGCGTCGGCGGCCTTGGCGCATTGATAGACGCGCGTACTCGGCGGGGCGAGGGCGGCGACGGCAGCCCGCAGCCGCCGCAGCAGCGGCCTGGGGCTCAGGGCGCGGCCGGCGGCGGCGAGTCCGCGCCCGGTGAGCCCGATGCCCGCTGTCGCCAGGCGCTTCATCCGCGGCCAAACGGGTCCGCGCTCGCCGGCGGGCACGCGCCCACGCAGCCAGACGCCGCCCCAGTAGCCGATGAGCAGCAGCGCCAGGCCGGCCACGGGCAGCCAGTATTTCTGCCAGTCCTCGCCGGCGCGGCTGTCGGCGGCGGCGGAAAAGCCGAAGGGGCCGGACTTGCCGGCGACGTCGAAGACACGGATGGGCACCGATGAGGCCTCGCGGCTGGCGGTCTCGACATTCCACCAGGCTAAGCGCAGCTCCGGCAGCTGCATGCGCCCGCCGGATTGGGGCACCAGTGTATAGACCTCGATGCGCTTGCCCACGAGGTTGCGGCCGCTGTCGGCGAGGCGGGTGTCGGTGACCGTCTGCTCGCGGTAGACGCGGAAATCCTCGGAGCGGAGCATCGCCTCCGGCGAGGGCAGTTGGTCGCCTGCGGCGCCCTCGGCCTCCAGCTCCACCGTGAGCGTCGCCGGGCGGCCGCGGGCCATGGCATCGGCCTCGGTCAGCTCGGCGTCGATGCGCAGGCTGCGCAGCGGCAGCCACGGGCGCACGGACGGCATGGGCGGGCGTACATCCAGCGCGATGGGCTGGCGGGCCACCGCCTCGAAGGGCACGCCGCCGGCCAGGGTGCCGCTGACCTTGAGCGGGCCGATCTCCACGGGGCCGGCGCGCAGCGGGGTCATGGCGAGCACGTACTCGTTGACGATTTCCTGATTGCCGGCGGCGCCGCGGGTGCTGGTGATGGGGCCGTCCAGCTGCTTGAACAGGGCGTCCTCGATGCCGGCGAGGTCCGGCGAGGCGGTGGCGAGGTTGCCGGCGCTCACCACTCGCAGGCGCACCAGCACGTTCTGCTGCACATAGGGCTCGCGCTCGCTCACCTGTACTTCGAGCTGCGGGCGCCCGGGGGTCAGGCCGCCGCGGGGTCCGTACCAGCCGCCGCCCCGCGACGGTTGTGCCGGCTGATAGGACCGCCCTTGATAGGGGCTCGCGGACGGCTGTTGGCTTGGCGGCCGGCCGAAGGCCGGACCCTGCTGATAGGGCATCCCGCCCGGCGGTGCTTGACCCTGGCGCGGTGGGGCGCCTGGCGGGTAGCCCGGCCAGGCAGGCCGCCCATAGGCCGAGCCCGCGCCGGGGCCTTGGGCTTGGCTGCCCGGCTGGCCTTGGGGCTGCCCCGAGGGCTGCATGCCGGGTCGGGGCGGCACGCCGCGGGCGTTGCTCGGCTCCGTGGGGCGGAACTGCCAGGTTTGGTAGGGCGGTTGCGCCACCGCGATGTTTGCGCACACGAGGAGCACGACGACGCCAAGGAACAGCCGCACCCAGCTGGTCTGTGCCAAAGGTGTCTGCCTGCGTTCGGTATCGGCGGTGGGGTCTTGTTCAGCGCTTCGGCCGTATCGAGACAATGGCCCCGGGAGACAGAGCGTCCGTCTTTGCGCCGACGTCCGAGAGACTGGGCAAGAATCTGCCGTAGGTCGGACTGAGGCACGAAGTCCGACGCGGCGTTTACTGTCGCCGCCGGATTGTCGGGCCTCCAGGCGTCGGCCCGACCTACGCCGAAGCACCTGCGAGGGGCCGGTAAGCAATGCTTCCTCGGCCTCGGGAGCCTGGCAGCCAGGGCCGTGCCGATGGTTGCACTGACGAACAGCGCCGACGGTGCGTAGGGCCCCTACCATGGTCGACTCTCCTGCACGCGGCCGTCGGTCTCGCGGATCAGGCGCATGTCCTCCAGGATGAATTGATTGCGCAGCAGCATAGAGGGGTCGCCCTCCACCTGCTCCAGGCGCTGCTCCATGATGGCCATGCCCGGGCCGAGCATCTGTTCGCCGCCGAGGGCCGGGGACTGGCTGCTGTCTGCGTCGGGCCCGAGGCCGGCCCAGGGCTGTTCAGCCAGCTGGTCGAAGCGCTCCACGGCCTGGCGGTCGCCGGTCAGGTCATCCATGTCGGGCGGGCTTGGGTCGTCTGCGCCGTCGCCGCCGGCGCGTGGGCGATCCCGTCCGCGCTCGTCGGCGCCGGTGCCCGCCTCTTCGCTGTCGGGGCGGACCTCGTCACCGGGGCGCTCGGGCTCGGACGGCTCCTCGCCGCCGCCGCTTTCATCGCCCGGCTCGGGCGGCTCTTCGTCGCCGGCGGCGGGCATCAGGCTGTCCTCGTACTCGCCGGCGGCGCGGCCTTCTTCGTCGCCGCCTTCGGTGCCGCCGCGCTCGGCCTCGCCCTCGGTGCGGTCCTGGTCCATGGCGCCGTCGGCGTCATCGCGCAGCTCACGGTCGCCGCCCTCGGCATCGTCGTCTTCGGTCTCGTCGCCGCCGTCTGCAGGGGTCTCCTCGCGCTCGCCGTCCTCGCGGTCGGTGTCCTCGTCGCCGCCGGTCTGGCCTTCGGCTTCGTCGCCCTCGGCGCCGCGGCGCTCGTCGGTCTCTTTGCCAGCGCTGCCGGCCTCGTCCTGCCCCTCGCCGCCGCCGGCGTCGCTGTCGGACTGCTGCTGACCCGCCTGCTGCTCGTCCTGTTGCTCCCCGCCCGCCTGTTGCTGCTCCTGTTGCTCGCCGCCCTGTTGCTGCTGTTCCTGCTGCTCTCCGCCCTCCTGTTCCTGTTCCTGTTCCTGTTCCTGCTCTGGCTCGCCCTGCTGTTCCTGTTGTTCCTCGCCCTGCTGCTGCTCGGAGGCTTGCTGCTCTTGTTGCTGCTCCGATTCCTGTTCCTCGGACTGGCTCTGCTGTTGGTCCTGTTCCTGATCCTGCTGTGGCTCCTGCTCGGATGCCTCTTGCTCCTCTTCCGGCTCCGATTCGGGCTCGGGCTCCGGCTCCTCCGGCTCGGCCTCCTCCTGGAAGGCCTGCTGCTCCAGCTTCGCGAGCAGGGCGCGGGCGAGGGTGAGGTTGAAATGGGCGTCGGCGTGGCCGGGATCTTCGGCGAGGACGTCTTCGTAGGCGTCGATGGCGCCGGTGTAGTCGCCCTGCTTGAAGCGGGCATTGCCGAGGTTGTAGCGCGCGGTGGTGCGCACGGCGTCGCGGTCGGCGTCGGCGAAGGCCACCTCGGCGGCTCGATACTCGCCGGCGCGATACAGGGCCACGCCGCGGCGGTAGGCGTCGTCGAAGCCCTCGGCGGCGGCCGTGTAGTCACCGCTGCGGAAGCGCTCCATGGCGGCCTGCTCGGTGTTGCGGAACAGGCCCGCCTGACTCATGCCGGCACCCAGCAGCGCCAGCGCCAGGAGCAACAGAGCGCTGCGTGCACTCATGCCTTCTTCTCCTGGCGCGGTGCGGCTGCGCTCCGCTGTGGCGTTGCCGGCGCCTGCGCAGGCGGCGGCAATTGGGACCGGGCGCGGCCCTTGAAGCGCGGCAGCAACAGGAGCAGCAGCAGCGCGACGGGCAAGTAGAAGCGCTCGTGCCAGACGCGGGTGCGCTCGTCGGTTGCCTGGGGCGGCAGCTTGCTGCGGGCGGCGGCGTCCAGGATGTCCAGGGTGTCGCTGTCGCGGTAGTCGGCCTCCCGGTAGAGGCCGCCGCCGGCGGCCGCCAGGGCCTGGAGCCGGTCTTCGTCCAGCGCGGAGCGCACCGGCTCGCCGTCGGGGCCCACCAGCGGCGAGCCGCGGGGCCCGGGCACCTCGCCGCCGCCCTCGGTGCCCATGCCGAGCACATGCACGGCGACGCCGGTGTCGGCGAGTGCAGCGACGCGCTCGGTGAGGCCGGTCTCGTCGAAGTCGCCGTCGCTGATCAACAGCAGGGAGCGGGCGCTTTCCGCCGGCAGGGAATCCAGCAGGATCTCCGCGCGGTCCAGCGCCGCGTGCAGGCGGCTGCCCTGGAGGCGGGCCAGGTCCGTAGCCAGCGCCGGCAGTGCCAGCAGGATGGTCCGGCTGTCCTCGGTGACCGGTGCCACCACGTGCGGCGAGGAGGCAAAGGCGACGAGGCCAAGCCGAAGGCGCCGGTTCTGCATGATCAGGTCCTGGATCTCCTGGCGGGCGCGGCCGAGGCGGCTGGGGGCGACGTCGTCGGTCGCCATGGAACGGGAGATATCGAGCAGGATTAACAGGTTGTCGCCGGGCTGAAAGAGGCGGACATCGGTGTAGTCCCACCGCGGGCCGGCCATGGCCGTGAGCAGCAGCAGCCAGAGGGCCGCCCAGGCGAAAAAGCGCCCCCAGCGCTCCGTACCCGCCAGCGCTCGGCTGCCCGCCAGGTGCGGCAGCAGCTGCGGGTCCGCATAGCGATGCACTGGTGCCTTGGCGGCGCGGGCGGCGCTGCGCCAGAGCCACCAGGCGACGGCGGGCAGCACCAGGACCCCCCAGAGCCAGGCGGGCTGGGCAAAATGGAAGCCGGTTTCGTTCATGCTCCTCGTGTCAGCGGATACTGCGTGCTGTCTTGTGCTGCCGGCTAGCGTCTTGCTCGGCTCCGGTCTCGGCTCCGGTCTCGACGCTGGGGCTCGACTCCGGGCTCAGCTGCTGGCCTGGCGGACGATGAAGCGCCGGCGGCCCTCCGGGAACAAGCCGAGCCCCAGCAGCGCCGCCAGCGACAGCCCCAGCGGCCAGCGGTACAGCGGCTCCGGCAGATAGGCCGTGCGGGTCTCGCTCTCGGTCTTTTCCAGCTCGGCGATACGCCGGCTGATCTCCTCCAGCGCGCGGGTGTCGGTAGCGCGGAAGTAGGCGCCGCCGGTGACTTCCGCGAGGCGCTGCAGGGTGTCTTCGTCCATGGTCAGGTCGTCCCAGTATTCGATCTGGCCCTCGTGCAGGATCGGGATGCGCTCCTGGTTGCTGCCGACGCCGATGACATAGATGCGCACGCCGGCCATGCGCGCCAGCTGGGCCGATTCCAAAGGCTGGAAGTTGCCGGCGGTGTTGTCGCCGTCGGCGACCAGGATCATCACCCGTGAGCCCGGCGGGCGGTCGCGCAGCTTCTTCACCCCCAGCGCCACCGCGTCACCCAGGGCCGTGCTGCCGCCGGCGATGCTCGGCACCACGCGCTCCAGCAGCATGTGCACTGCGGCGCGGTCGATGGTGAGCGGCGAGAGCACGTAGGCGCCGCTGCCGAAGATGATGAGCCCGATGCGATCGCCGGCGCGCTCGTCGATGAAACGCCCCATCACGCCCTTGACCACCTGCATGCGGCTCACCTGCTGTCCCTGATCGGTGAAGTCCAGGGCATCCATGGAATGGGAGGCGTCCACGGCGAGCATCAGGTCATAGCCCGGTGCCGAGACTTCGGTGTGCGGCACCAGCCATTGCGGGCGCATCAAAGCCAGCACCAGGCCGATCCACACTAGGTGCAAAAGGGCCCGGTAGAGCCAGCCCGCCAGCTGCCGGCGCGGGCGCCGGGCCTGATAGGCCGTGCGCAGCTGCTCGATGTGCGGATGCAGCAGGGTGATGCGCTCGCCTTCCAGCTGTTCCTCGCGCGGGGTATCCCCCGTTTGCGGCGGGCGCTCACGCCAGAGCAGCGGCAACAGCAGCGGCAGCGGCAGCAGCAGTGCGAGCCAGGGCCATTGGAATTCGAACAGCATCATCGTGCGCCTGGGTCTTGCATCAAGCCGCATCCTCCGCCTGCGCTGGGACCTGACCCGGGACCTGATCGGTTGTCGGCCGGCGCCGCCGCAGTCGCTGGCGAGCCCCGTCGACGGGGCGCCGCAGCCAGCCGGGCAATGGGCGGCGGTGGCGGCGCCGCTCGGGCTTGGGGTCCGGGGCCGCGACCCATTCCATGGCCGCCTCCAACAGGCGGCGGACGGCCTCGCGCTGGGTGTTGGCCGCCGCCGGCTGGGCATAGGGTGCCGTGAGCAGGGCCTGGCCGTCTCGGCGCCAGTCGAAGCCGCGGGGGTCGTTGGCGGTGAGCCAGGCGAGCCAGTCCGCACCGTGGAGGCCGGCGCAGGCGGCCCGGCCGTGGCGGGCCATGGCGATGCGCCGCAGCAGCTCCGAGAGCTCGGCGGCGACGGGCTTCACCGGCTCCTGTGCCAGGCGCCTGCGCAGCGCCCGCAGCCCCTGCGCCGCCTCCCAGCGCCAGGTGCCGAGGCTGATCACCGGCAGCGGCACATAGAGCCGCCAGCGCGGGTCGTAGCGCCAAAGCAGCAGCCCCAGCAGGACAAGCGCGCCCGCGAGCATCCACCAGCCGGGGGCCGGCGGCCACCAGGGATGGCCCATTTGGACGTGGATGTCGCGGAGTTGGGTGGGGTCCATGGGGGTTTAGTGCGCTGTGCGGAGTGCGCGGTGCGGGACCTCGTGCACAGTGCGCGGTGCCGAGCGGCTTGCTCCGAGCGTCCGGCGTGCGGTGCGTTTCGTTGCTTGGTCGATGCGCTTGCCGGGATGGGGTCTACCGCGGCTCGTACGGCAAGGGGAGCCTTTCAGGCGGGCGGCCGGCTCCCCGCACTGCGCACCGCGCACTTCGCACTGCGGGCTTGGGAAGCTTCGCGTCTTGCGCCTTGACGCTCGCATGACTTTGCCGATCCGCTGTGCCATCTACACGCTCCGAGCGCGCGCCCGCTGCTCCAGGCTGTGAATCAGGCTCAAATGAATCTCCTGGTCGGTGCGAATGGGCATCAGGATGACGTTGAGGCGGGTGGCCATGGCCTTGAGGGTGTCGCGGCGCTGCTGCCAGGCGTCGCGATAGGCGCTGGCGGCGGCGTCGTCGTCGGTGTCGATCTCCACCAGGGTGCCGTCGGTGGCGGTGAAGGTGACGCTGCCCATCGCCGGAATCTCCCAGTCCGCCGGGTCGTCCACCGGCAACACCACCACGGAGCTGCGCTGCACCAGGTTGCCGAGCACGCCCTCGAGGTCGCGCACCTCCCGGTTCAGGTCGGCGATGACGAACACCAGCGAGCCCGTCGGTAGCCCGCGGGTGGCCCGGCGCAGGGCGCCGGCGAGGCAGTCGATGGATGCTGCCTGCTCCGCCGCCGGCTGGGTGAGGGTGCGCAGCAGCTGCCAGAGGGCGCGGCGGCCGCGTGCAGGGCGGAAGTGCTGCAGACCCGCCTCGGGGTCGCCGAAGGCCATGCCGCCGACGCGGTCGTTGAGCCGGCTCGCGGCCCAGCCGATGAGCGCCGCCGCCCGCGCCGCCTGCACGGACTTGAAGGTGCCGCGGGTGCCGAAGCCCATGTGCGGCCCGCGGTCCACGCAGAGCACGACGCTGCGCTCGCGCTCTTCGCGGAAGACCTTGAGATGCGGCTCGTTGAAGCGGGCGGTGACCTTCCAGTCCATGTGGCGGATGTCATCGCCCTCGCGGTACTCGCGCACCTCCTCGAAGTTGATGCCGGCGCCGCGGAAGACGGATGCATAGAGCCCGGCGAAGGTGGAATTCACCAGGTGATGCGAAGGCACCCCCAGGGTGTGCGCCTGGTGCCGCAGCTCCAGGAGATCGTCGAGGCGGGGGTAGAGGCTCATCGGGCGGCGACGGCTTGGCTTGACGCGATGACGGGCAGGGCGGGCGAGTGCGCGTCTGAGTGAAGCGTACGAAGTACGAAGTGCGCGGTACGGGGGTGCCCGTTCGCCGGCTTGAGCGAGCCCCCGAGCGCAGCGCGCTTCGGCGCCGCCCTCAGCAAGTGCGGACGTCGGGCCAGCCTTGCGGTTGGTGCATCCGTGGAAAGCAGGCCGCCGTACTCCGTGCGCCGCACTTCGTACTCTCCTCTCAAGGAATCGCCACCAAATTCAACAACCGATTCACGAACTCGTCCGTGGTGATGCCCTCGGCCTCGGCCTCGAAGGTGAGCAGCAGCCGGTGGCGCAGGATCTCCGGCGCCACCAGCTGGATATGATGGGGCGCGACGAACTCGTCGCCGTCCAGCCAGGCGCGGGCGCGGGCGCAGCGGGCCAGGGCGATGCTGGCGCGGGGCGAGGCGCCGAAGCGGCACCAGCGTGCGAGGTCGGCGTCGTAGAGCTTCGGGTGGCGCGTGGCCTGGACCAGGTCGACGATGTAGCTGTGCAGCTTCGGGTCCAGGTAGAGCTCGGCCACGTTGCGGCGCATCTCAAAGAGCTGCTCCTGGCTCAGGGGCTTGGCGGGCTCGGGGTCGGGCTCGGTCTGTTGGCGGCTGTCGAGTGCCAGGATCTCCAGCTCTTCTTCGCGCGTGGGGTAGGTCACCACCGCCTGCATCAGAAAGCGGTCCAGCTGTGCCTCCGGCAGGTGGTAGGTGCCCTCCTGCTCCACCGGGTTCTGCGTTGCCAGCACCATGAAAAGCTTGGGCAGCGGATAGGTGCGCTGGCCGACGGTGATCTGGTGCTCGGCCATGGCCTCAAGCAGCGCCGACTGCACCTTGGCGGGCGCCCGGTTGACCTCGTCGGCCAGCAGCACGTTATGGAACAGCGGCCCGGGGCGGAACTCGAACTCCCCCTGCTCGTGGCGGTAGATGTCCGTGCCGATCAAGTCCGACGGCAGCAGGTCCGGCGTGAACTGAATACGGTGGAAGTCGCCTTCGATGGCCTCCGCCAGGGCCTTCACGGCGGTGGTCTTGGCGAGCCCGGGCATCCCCTCAACCAGAAGGTGGCCGTCGCTCAGCAGGCACACCAGCATGCTGTCGATGAACTTGCGCTGGCCGATGATACGCGAGGCGATGTGCTCGCGAACGAAAGTGAGGTCTGCCGGGGTCATGCTGGGTACTGCTCGCTGGTCCTGGTGGTGAGGGCGTGCGGGCTGGGCTTATTTTGTGGCCGCCTTCGCGCGTATTCGGTCTTTGGCTCGGCTTGGGCGCCGGCGGCCGGCGGCGCCCAGCGGCACCGCATCGCCGAAGCCGGGTCCGGCGGGATGCGCCCGTCAGCGCCGATGTTTGGGACTGTCAATATTCAGCATTCCCAATTCCACCAATGCTGCGGCTTTTGGCGAATCGGCGCAAGCGCATTAAGGCTTTCGTGGATCTGAGGCGGGCTTTTACCAATATTTGAATATGCTGATGTTTAGTGTTGTCTCAGGGGCACGCCGATGATCGGCGTGCCCCGTGCGGGCCGGGCAACCCGGAGACGGCTCAGACCACCATGGTGGTGAGCTCCCCGGTGTCGCCGCGGCCGCACCGAAGAGCTCGATCATGGCTGTATCAGGTGATTTCGACTCGGTGACGCGTGTCGGCGTCAACACCCGTCGTCTTCGTACTCCACCGCGCCGGTGTCGGCATCGCGCTTCACCCCGCCGGATTCGTCCGTTTGTTTCGTGCGGATGAACATCATGCTCTCCACTCGATCGAACTCCTCGTTTAGTGCCCGCTGGACGTCGATATCGGTGAGGCCGTCGTAGATGTAGATTCGCCCGTCGGACTCGGCGGCGAGCTCCGCTTGCGTGGGGTCGAACAGCCGCCGCAGCTCGATGTCGGAGACGTCGGCGGCGCCAGCGTTGCCGAGGCTCGCCGACAGGCTCACCAGGGCGATGGGCAGGAGTCGCTGCGGCTTCGGAAGGTGCAGGCAGGTCATGGCTTGGTCCTCGCTGGAAGGCACTACGCGGCATCCCGAACGCCATGTTCGGGATTTTGGGCCGGTGCCGACCGTGGCCGACCCCGGGCTTGGGGCGGTGCTCGGCGCGAGGTGCCGGATGTCCCCTGGACTTCCGGGTCGCGTGCCGCGCATCGCCATGGTCTCAGGCTAGCCACAAAGCCGAGCGGGTTGCTGTGACTTTCGGACGCACGGCCTGTCAGAAAGGACCGACCGCTTCTGTAAGTTCCTGACATAGGGGGTTTTTCGAACACGGAGCGTCGCTGGCGCCGCCGCGCGCGACCATTGCCGACGCCTTGGGCTCTGCATTAGCCTGCTGCGCACGAGGCGAGGCCAGTGGCTGCGGGTGCGCCGGCATCTGCGCCGTCTGGAGCGGCGCAGGCCCGCGCGCTGGGCGCCGCTTCGCGTGGAGGAAGGCGGGGGAAGTGATGCTGAGCCCTTATGAGACGGCCGTGGCGGCACAGCGGCGGCCTGCCCTGGAGCACGCAGACGGGCCGCTGGATCTGCGCGAGCTGGTGCGGCTGGCCACGCTCGCGGCGTCCAGCCACAACACCCAGCCCTGGCGCTTTCGGCTCGGCGCTGCGGCCATCGCGGTGGTGCCGGACTTCGAGCGCCGCTGCCCGGTGGTGGACCCGGACGACGCGCATCTCTTCCGCAGCCTGGGCTGCGCCGCCGAGAATCTGGTGCAGGCCGCCGCCGCCCAGGGACACGCGGCAACGGTACACTTCGACGCGCCCGAGCAGTGCCTGACCGTGCGCTTCGAGCCGTCGGCGGGCCTCGGGCCAACGCCGCTGTCGCGCGCGCTGGTGCACCGCCAATGTACCCGCCGGCCCTTCGATGGCCGGCCCATCGCCGCAGACGCGGGCGCGCTGCTGGAGCAGGCGGGGACGGTGGGGCGGGCGCGCACGCGGCTCATCGACAGCCCGGCGCTGCGCGATACGATTATTGATTACGTGCGCGCCGGCGATGTGGCGCAGCTGACGGACTCGGCCTTCCGCCGCGAGCTCATCCATTGGCTCAGGCTCAACGACGCCGAGGCGCTCGCCACCGGTGACGGCCTCGCGGCCCGGACCTCCGGCCAGCCCTCTCTGCCCCGCTGGCTGGCGCGCCCGCTGCTGCGCTTCGTGCTGACGGGCCAGGGTCAGGCGGACACGGACACCGCCAACATCCGAAGCTCCCCGCTGCTCGCCGCCGTCCTCGCCGCCGACGACAGTCCTGCCGCCTGGGTGGATGCCGGGCGCGCCTACGAGCGCCTGGCACTCCAGGCGACGGCGCTCGGCATCCGCAGCGCCTTCATCAACCAGCCGGTAGAGGTGCCGTCACTGCGCGAGCCGCTGCGGCGGGCGCTGGGGCTGGCGGGCGAAACGGCACAGCTGCTGCTGCGTTTGGGGCATGGGCCGGTGGCGCCCTACAGCCTGCGTCGGCCGGTGGAGGCGGTGATCGAGGTGGATGCATGACGGCTCCCAGACGCCCAAAGCCGGTCGACGCGCTCGCCCTGGTGCTGACCTAATGGGGCCGTGACCGGCTGCTGCGGCCGCAGCGGGCAGTGACCACGGTGATTCCGTCGCCGCCGGTGGGAGACTCGCCGAAGCCCCTGTTCGACTCGCGTTTCCGGGCTCAAAAATGCAGCGGGCGTGCCTCCCCGGCCAGCCAGCGCCGCCAGTCCCGGTGCATGCCCGCGAGACCGCCGAAATAATCCTGCTCCACAAAGCCCACGTGGTCGAACGGACGGCAGCGATGCGACGCCAGCTGGCGCAGCAGGCCCGTGACGGTTCGCTGCCGGATCGGCTCCTGAAGCAGAAAATGCACCAGGGACCAGGCATAGGGATAGGCGGTGTCGTTGCCCCAGTCGTTCCAGTCCGAGCGATTGCTCGCAAGGAAGGTGCGCAGCCTCGGCAGACGGCCGGCGCGCTCCAGCCGCCGCACCCGGTCGAGCGTGCGCTTCGAGGCGTCGGCGACGGCGAAGCTCTGCTGGAAGCGCATGCGCTCCACCACCTCGGCGAGCCCCTCGTTCAGCCACAGGGGCGTGCGCCCGAGCCAGTTGCCGAGCGCCAGGTGGGCGATCTCGTGGCGGGCCACGGCACGGGTGCGGGCATCGCCCATCCAGCGCACCACGGCGAGGTTGTCCCTGTGGGTGTAGAAGCCGCTGGTGGTATCGAGCCCCGTGGCGCCGGCGAGCCGGGCGAAGCGCGGGCGGCCGTCGACGATGCGCAGGCGCAGGTGCACCGGCTCCACGCCGGTGAGACGGAGGTCGTCGGCAAGGAAATGGAAGACCCCGTCGAGATCGATCTCCAACTGGTGTTGGAAGCCGAGCGGCGGGGTCAGGCCGTCGAAGTCGTACTCCGCCGAGAAGCGGCCGACGCCGGTGTCCCCGGTGAGGTCCAGTACTTGGGCATTTGTGCCTGTCGGCGCGCGGTCCGAGAACACCGGGCGGCCGTTGGCATCCCGGTAGCGGTGCACCCGGGTGGGTGCGCGCGCGCGGCTCGGGTTGCGGGCCGCGCCGGCGGCACAAGGGTCACCGCCGTGGCCGATGGTCGGGCGGGCCCTGGCCGCAGCACTGGTGCGGGGTGTCGGCGGTCGCGGCGTCGCGCCCGGCCCGGGCGCGGCGACGTAGCGCTGAACGGGTGGCAGCGGCTCCAAGAGCACCAGTCGGAAACCTGGCCCCACCAGCGTCAGCCCGGTGAGTGCCGCCTGCTCCAGGGAGTCAGCGACGCCGAAGGCCACCAGCAGCCGCCGGCGCTGGTCGTCGGTGGAGAACTGCCAGGCGGCGATGACCACCAGCAGCACCAGGGCCGTGATCCGCAGCAGGGCCGGCATGGTCCCGTCGCTCCTCCCGTCGCTTGGTTGTGGTCGGGCTCGGGGTATCGGCCGAGCTGTTGCGCTCTATGCTGGATCATCGGCACCGGCAAGCCGCGCGTCAACGGCCGGTACCCCGGACTGCGGGCCTCGTCAATGTGTTGCCCTCGTGTCGTCCCTGTGTCGCCCCTGTGCCGCCCAGGCTTCGCCCAGGCTTCGCCCTGCCGTCGCCCGCCTGCGGCTTTTGGGGTAGGCTCGCGTCGGTGCAGATGACGAAAAAATGACAACACCGGAGGAGGGTTGGCTTGTACATCAAACGACAACGAGGGCACACCTATCTCTATCAGGTGGACTACGGGGAGGAGGCGTCCGTGGCGCGCATCATCGTGCGCAGCGATGCCGCGAGTACCGAAGGGCTCTTCCTGGTGAAGCAGGACGGCTCGCTGGAGCCCGCCGACGACCGACCGGGCTTCGGCAGCAACAGCCTGCGACACGACGGCCTCTGGCCGAGCCCGCCCCGGGAGGCGGTCCGGGACGCCGTGGTCATCGCCCGTCAGAAGGCGCACACCGCCGACGGCTGAGTCCTGCCGGGCTGCGGGGCCGTCGGCGGCGGGCGCGCCGGCCGGGGTCCAGGCCCATGCGCCTGCCCAGGCCGATGGCTGCCGGGGCTCAGCCCCGTTTTTCGCCGGCCAGGTCGCCGGGCTCCGGTGCCGCACCGCGCTGGCCGGGCGCGCCCGGGGAGTGCTGGCTCAGGGCGCGGTGGAAGCTCCAGATCAGCAACAGCAGCAGGACCGCAAACGGCAGGCCCGTGGCGAAGGTGATGATGATCAGCGTCGCCAACACGCCGGAGAGGGTCGCCAGGGTGGCAACGGTGCCGCCGGTGAAGGTCGCCCCCGGCAGGGTGTCGAGGAAGACGAACAGCGACGTGGTCAGGTTCTCTTGGGCTGCGGTGGCGATACCGCCGTCCTTGAACAGCTCGAAGTACATGGCCGCGTCGCCGAAGATCGACAGCCACAGGAAGGTCAGCAGGGTCGGCACCAGCAGCACGCCCGCCACGAACTGGCGGATGGTGCGCCCGCGCGACACCCGCGCGATGAACATGCCGACGAAGGGCGACCAGGCGATCCACCAGCCCCAGTAGAACACGGTCCAGGCGTTCTGCCAGTCGCCGGCGGAATAGGTCTCGTTCCAGAGCGCCAGGTAGAAGAAGTCGTTGAGATAGAGCCCGAGGTTCTCCACGAATCCGTTGAGAATGAACAGCGTCGGGCCGACGGCGACCACGAAGAGCAGCAGCACGGCGGCGCCGATCATGTTGGCCTCCGACCGAAGCGCGAGAAGCCGAGATAGATCACGTAGATCAGAATGACATTGATCGCCAGCACGAAGAACCAGCCGGTGGTGTTGGCGATCCAGGCCTGGACCGCGTTGAACACCTCTTCCATGACATCCAGCCACACGAAGCTGCCGGCGACGAAGGCGAGGATGATGATCGATGAGCCGACGAAGACGAAGGGATTGAGATCGAGGATGGTCTTGCCGTTGATGCGGTAGGACCAATTCTTGACGCTCATGGGTAGTGCTCCTTGTCGGGGATTGTGACGGGATGTCGCCCGTGAAAGCGTTTGCAGCAATGCCGGCACCGCAGGGCACGCGTCGGCGGCATTCACGCCGCCGCCGTGGGAGCGGCGTCCCCGCCGCGACTGGCCCCGATCACGCCGAGGACGGCGCTCCCACAGCGGTGGACGGACTTACGAACTTGATCTCTGGCGTCAGCCGTGCGTCGACCTCTTTGAGCTCTTTCTGGAGCGGTAGCTCGGTCGCGCGCACCTACCCTTGCTGGGCGAGGTCGCAGATCTTCGGGAAGCGTGCAACCGCCGGACTGCCTGGTTGCCGCGGACCCGGACAGCTACAATGTCCGGTTTCCTCGAGGCCTTGCACCACGCCCCATTTTTATGTCTCAACTGCACGACCAGGTCGCGCGACGGCGCACCTTCGCGATCATCTCCCACCCCGACGCCGGCAAGACGACGCTGACGGAGAAGCTCCTGCTGTTCGGCGGCGCCATCCAGATGGCGGGCACCGTCAAGGGCCGCAAGGCGGCGCGGCATGCGACGTCCGACTGGATGGAGCTTGAAAAGCAGCGCGGCATCTCCGTGACCTCGTCCGTCATGCAGTTCCCCTACGGCGAGTCCATCGTCAATCTGCTGGACACCCCCGGCCACGCGGACTTCTCCGAGGACACCTACCGTACGCTGACGGCCGTGGACTCGGCGCTGATGGTCATCGACGCCGCCAAGGGCGTCGAGGAGCGCACCATCAAGCTCATGGACGTGTGCCGGCTGCGCACCACGCCCATCCTCACCTTCGTCAACAAGCTGGACCGCGAGGGGCGGGACGCCGTCGAGATCCTGGACGAGATCGAAGAAGTCCTGAAGATCCGGTGTGCACCGGTGACCTGGCCCATCGGCATGGGCAAGCGCTTCAAGGGCGTCTACGACCTGCGCCACGACTGCACGCACCTGTTCAGCGCCACCCACGGCGGCAGGATCCAGACCGGCGAGGTCATCGAGGGGCTGAATAACCCGCGCATGGACGAGCTGCTGGGCGACCAAGCCGCCGAGTTGCGCGAGGAGCTGGAGCTGGTGCAGGGCGCAAGCCACCCCTTGGACCTGGACGCCTACCGCGCGGGCAAGCAGACGCCGGTGTTCTTCGGCTCCGCCATCAACAACTTCGGCGTCAAGGAGCTGCTGGACGCCTTCGCCGAGTACGCCCCGCCGCCGCGCCCGCGGGAGGCCGGCAGCCGCAGCGTGGACCCGGAGGAGGGCAAGTTCTCGGGCTTCGTGTTCAAGATCCAGGCGAACATGGACCCGGCCCACCGCGACCGTGTCGCCTTCCTGCGCGTGTGCTCCGGCAGCTACAAGCAGGGCATGAAGATGCGCCATGCGCGCATTGGCAAGACTGTCCAGGTGGCCAACGCCATCACCTTCCAGGCGGAAGAGCGCAAGCGCCTGGACGAGGCCTGGCCCGGAGACATCATCGGTCTGCACAACCACGGCACCATCCAGATCGGCGACACCTTCACCGAGGGCGAAGACCTCAAGTACGGCGGCATCCCGTACTTCGCCCCGGAGCTGTTTCGCCGCGTGGTGCTGAAGGACCCGCTCAAGACCAAGGCCCTGCACAAGGGCGTGCTCCAGCTTTGCGAGGAGGGCGCCACCCAGGTGTTCCGCCCGCTTAAGAACAACGACATGATCCTGGGGGCCGTCGGTGTGCTGCAATTCGACGTGGCGGCCTACCGGCTCAAGGACGAATACGGCGTGGAGGCCGTGGTGGAGCCCGTGCAGGTCCAGACCGCCCGCTGGGTCAACTGCGACGACCCCAAGCTCCTGGAGCAGTTCAAGACCAAGGCCCACGACAACCTGGCCCTGGACGGCGACGACCAGCTGGTCTACCTGGCGCCGACGCGGGTGAATCTTCAGCTCACCGAAGAGCGGTGGCCTGATATCCGGTTTTCTGCGACGCGGGAGTTGTGAGGGGGGAGTACGGGGTGCGCAGTGCGTAGTGCGCGGTGCGGGGTGCGTAGTGCGGGGGGTGCCGCCAGGTCGAAAGGCCGTCGAGTATCCAGAGGCGTACTTCGTACTTCGTACTCCGTACTCCTTGAGTAGGCCGCAGAGAGGTCGGAGTGTGTCTCGGCACCGACGCGACCCCGCACTGCGCACCGCGCACTACTCACTTCCCAACCCCGCACTTCCCACTCCCCACGCCAGCCGATGCCCAACACCCTCGACCTGATCATCCCCGGCCTGCTCGGCCCCGTACCGCAACCGCCCGAGCCGCCCCGGACGCCGACGCTGGACCTGCTGCTGGACCGGGCCCGGAAGGACGCGGACAGCGCCTGGGCCGACCTGCCCTCGGTGCTGGTGGCCCGGTTCGGGGCCGAGGTCGCCGCGCCCTATGCGCTGGCCGCCGATGATCCGGATTGGGACCGCCAGGGCTGGTGGCTGCACGCCGATCCGGTGCACCTGCGCCCGGACCGGGACCTGCTGCGGCTCTTCGACGCCCGCCATCTGGGCATCAGCTGCGCCGAGGCGGACGGGCTGGTGGCGGCGCTGAACGCGCATTTCGCCGACGATGGGCTGCAATGGCACGCGCCGGCGGCGGACCGCTGGTACCTGCGCTGCGAGAAGCCGCCGGCGATACAGACCACGCCCTTGGCGCAGGTCGCGGGCCAGCATATCGACCGCTACCTGCCTACGGGCGCCGATGCCTCGCGCTGGGGCGCCTTGATGAGCGAGGCGCAGATGCTGCTGTTCCAACACCCGCTGAGCCAGGCGCGCGAGGCCGCCGGGCGCCCGGCGGTGAACGGGCTGTGGTGCTGGGGCGGCGGGACCTGGCAGCCGCCGGCGACGCCGCCGGACCTGGCCGCGGGCCCCGGGCCCTTGCTGCAGGGCCTCGCCGCGGCGGCGGGCTTGCCTTGTCAGTCGCATCCCGGGGGCGATGCCGCCGAGCTCCTCGCCGGAGCCGGCGCCGGCGGTCGGTTGCTCGTGCTCTGGGATGCCTTGGACGAGGCCCTGGCGGACCGCGACTTGGACGCCTGGGCCGCCGCGGCCCGCGACCTGGAGCAGTGGCTCGCGCCGGTGCCCGGCTTGCTGCGCAACGCCAGCCTGGCCGAGCTCAGAATCTTTTCCTGCGACGGGACCTGCCACGCCCTCCGCGGCCAGGATCTACGCTGGTACCGCCGCCGGCCCCGCTGGCTGCTCGGGCACCGCCGGCCAACGCTGGTGCAGCGCGCGGCGGTAGACTGAGCCGCGGAGACTCCGGCAGCCGCGACCTCTCCCAGCGGCCATCCGCCTCGCCCCCGCCGGCGGTGGCCACATCGTCCATGCCGGACCCTGGTGACGCATGTTCCGGCAGCACGTGCCGTCGTGGGAGCGGCATCCCTGCCGCGACAAGCGCCGGCGTCGTCTTCCATGATCAGCGTCTTGACGACGGCATGCTCGTCGACGCCGAGCAGGGCGGCGAACTCCCCCGTCCCGCCTTGTTGGTAGGCGTAGGGGTGGCCGGTGAAGGCGACGCGCGCCGCCCGCAGCACCCGCACCGCCGGGGTCACCGGCTCCTTTCTGGCCATGCCGCGAAAGGCTCGGGCGGTGTTACCAGTGGCCGGTGCCGGGCTCCCCCTTGAAGGGGCCCACCAGCTCGTCGGTGATCCAGCCCCCGTAGTAGCCGCCCGCTTGGGCGCGCACGGCTTCGCCGTCCACGAAGCAGCGCAGCTGGGACGGGTAGCAGGCGAACCAGCCGGCGATGGGCGCGGCGTCGTCGAAGGCGTCGGGGTAGCGCCACAGGGCGTTGTCGATGCGGCGGCCGCTGCTGTCGGTGACGTGGAAGTATTCGGCTCGGCCCTTCCATTCGCAGAAGGTACGCCGGTCGGAGGGGGTGAGCTGCGCCATGTCCACCGACTCCGGCGGCAGGTAGAAGGTGGGCGGACTGCCGGTCTCCAGCACGCGCATGGCGCAGTGGGTGTCGGCCAGCAGTGTGTCGCCGGCGTAGACGCTCACGTGGCGGCTGTCCGGGACATAGGCCGGCGGGCGCGGATAGTCCCAGACGGATTCCTGGCCCGGGCCCGGGGTGACGGCGAAATCGGGGCGCTGCTGGCCGCGCCAGCGCCAGGCGGCACGGGCGCGATCCAGGTCGTTGCGGTTGCTGCTCATGGGGCGGCTCTCCATCCTCGGGAAGGTGCTCCGGCGAGCGGGCTCAGCGCTTGCGCCAGACGAGGGTGCGGTTGTTGACGGGCATGGCGATGTCGTCTTCCAGCGCGAGGCCGGCGGCCTCGGCGACGGGTATCAGGTCGTCCAGATCGCGCACGCCGGAGAACGGGTCACGGGCGCGCAGCATGCGGTCGAAGTCCGCGTTGCTCTGGCTGGTGTGCCGGCCGCCGTTGCTGAAGGGGCCGTAGAGCGCGAAGGGCGCCCCCGCCGGCAGCAGGGCGCCGACGCCCGCGAGCATGCGCTCCACCTGAGTCCAGGCCATGATGTGTGCCGTATTGGCGCTGTAGACGGCGTCGATGGGCGCCGCCGGGTCCGGCTCGGGCCAGGGGCCGTCCACGTCCAGCTCGATGGCCGGGGGCAGGTTCGGCAGATCGGCCTCGGCGAGCCAGCGCCCGATACCGGGCAGGTGCGCGGCGACGTCGCTGGCCTGCCAGGTGAGGTGCGCCAGCGCCGGCGCGAAGTGCACCGCGTGCTGGCCGGTGCCGGCGCCGATCTCCAGCACATGGCGGCGGTCCGCGAACAGCGGCGTCAGCACCGCCAGGATGGGGGCTTTATTCTCGTCGCAGGCAGGGGAGTAGGGCTTGTCCATGGATCTCGGCGGTCGGGGTCTGGGGAGGCGGGCAGCAGCGGCGCCAGGGCGCGCGGATCGGTGCCGCGGCGCCGCGCACGGCGGCGATGCGCCCGTCGGTCGCGAGGTTGCGCGTGGGCGGCGGTTTTCAATCCCCGGCGGCGGTGCTGAGGCGAACGCGATTCCGCTATCATCGGCAACGCCTGCAACCCGCCGTCGTGCGCTCGGCGCGCCGGCCGCTCCCGTCACGCAGTTGTCGCCATGTCCCGATCCGTCATTGTCCTGTTGCCCGCCGCCGTGCTGCTGCTCGGCGCCTGCGCGCAGCCGCCCGGCGGTGTGGGCAATGAGCGAGCAGCTGCGGGGGCGCCTGCCGCCGCGGATGCAGCACCGACCACGGTGCCGGCGGCCACCGACATGCCTGGCGCGCGGGTGGATCCCGGTAAGCCGCCGCGCTGGCGCCCGGCCGAGGAGCTGGTGAGCGGGCTCCCGGCCGCCGGTGGCGACAACGCCTTCGGGGATGGTGCAGCCAAGCTGCCGGCGGGCGATCCGGCGCTGCGCCGGGCGGTCGCCGGGCGCTGTGGCAGCCGCCCGGCGAGCGTCACCGAGTCCTCACTGCTGCGCTCGCTGGTGGCAGAGCTGCAAACGGGGGGCGTGGCCCCGGCGCTGGCGGCGGACGCGCTCATCATCGGCCGTTGTGGTGATCTCGCCGAGATCGTCTCCGAAGTGGTGGCTCGGTACGGGGCCGAGGCGGCCGTACCCGTCATCGAGCGCGCCGTGGCGCTGAGCGGCGAGGCGACGGCGCTGGTCATCGAGCGGGCCGCCGCCGAGGGCCTGCTGCGCGCCGGCTCCGGGCGCGCGGGCGATGGCGGCGGACCGCCGCCGCTGGCGGGCGCTGGCGACGACTCTGCGATGCTCTATTTCCCGTTGGGCGCCCGCACCCGGACGCCCGCCGAGCGCGATGCCGACGACCTGGGGCAGCTGCTCGGCAGCGCCGATCCGGGCTATGGCATCTACACCTATATCCTCGCCGGCGAGGCCGACGCTGGGGGCGCGGATGAGCACCTGGCCACCTACCGCGAGCTGCTGCGGGTCATCGAGACCTATGTGCTGGCGGCAGGTCCGGACGGCGGCCGCCCCGACCCCGCCGCGCACACCTTTCTGGTGCCGGTGCATGCGCGGCGCAATACCTCCCCGCTGGCGGAGCGCAGCGGTCCCGCGCTGTCCGCTGCCATGCGCCGGACGCTCGCGGACTACCTGCGCCGCGCCGGGGAGTCCGCGCTGGCGGCGCGCCTGGCGACGGCGCCCGGGCCCTTCCTGGTCTCCAGCCTGGAGCCGTGGCTGGTGCCGGGCAAGGCGCCCGGGCAGACGCAGGGCCCGCGCTTGCTCGTGGACCTGAGCCGCGTCGGCCCTGAATACATGTACAGTGTCGTCGACGCCTACGACCGGGAGATTGCGCCGGCGGCCGCCGGCCGGGTGGAGAGCCTGCTGGCGGTGCGCGGGCGGCTCATCGACATGTTCCCGGACCCGAGCATCGACGCGGCGGCAGCAGGACCGGCGGGCGAGTGGCTGTTCGTGCTCGGCGAGCCCGACGCTGGGCAGGCGGCAGTCTGGAGCGCACCCTTGTGGGTGTCGGCCGTCCAACAGGGCCGCTGAGCGGCAGGAGTACGGCATGCTGGGACCGCGTATCGGCGGTGTCTTCAAGTTCCTGATCGGTATCCTGCTGCTGCAGGTGGCCACCGCACTGCTCACCTATACGGCGCTGATGACGGACCTGCAACAGACCGCCTGGCTGTTCGCCGCCCTGGCGGCCACGCTGGGGCTGCTGGTGGCGCTGTGGTTCGACTCCGTCATCGGCAGCGTCAAGGAGCAGGCGGTGGCGCGCCAGCACAAGCGCCACGCCCGCGAGCGCGAGAAGCTGCGCATCCGCGCCGAAAAGGACAAGGCCAAGCTCGCCAAACAGCGCAAGCGCAGCTCCGGCGGCGCCACGCTTAAGACCGGCCTGGCCGTGGGCGGCACCGTGGGGGTCGGCGTGGCGCTGATGTTCGCGCAGCTGATGACTCTGGGTCTGCTCACCATCTCCGCCGCTGGCGGCGCTGCGCTCGGCTATGGCGTGCGCTCTCGGCAGGAGAAGATGATCCGCGCCCGGGAGCAGAAGCAGGCGGAGCGGCTGGTCTACGCCGAGTCGGATTTGCCGGTGCTCACCTCTGCGTCGCCGCCGAAGTCCAGCAACCCGCGCGAGCCAAAACAGCCGGGGCAGTAGGGCTACCAGCCGCGGAAATACCAGCCGTTGTCCCACTCCGGCGGGTCGTCGGCAGACGGCACGCGCTCGGCGTCGTCGACGAAATCCGGCGGCGGCTCGAAGGGGGCCGGGCCCGCTGGCGGTGCGACGCCGGGCGGCGTTGACAGCGGTGAGAGCCAAGGCCCGAAGTTCAGGAACAGCCAGCGCTCTTGGGCGATCATGTCCCGCCTCTCTTGGCGCCGGCGTTGGAACTTTTCTTCCATGGCCTCTTGGCGCGCCGTGCCCACCGGATCCAACGCTCGGCGCCGCGCCTGGTGCTGCGCCCGGCGGCGTTCCTGAAGCGCACGACGCTGGGCGCGCACCGCCTCCAGCCAGCGGGGCACCATATCGTCCGGGGCGGGGCTGCCCTGAGGCGCCGGTTGGCTGTCGCTACCCGTCCGGGCCGCCGTGGCCGTGGCTGGGGGCGCCTGAGCATAGGCGTCGGCCGCGCTCCCCGCCGGCTGCGCTGTGGCGGCGGCTGCGCTCAGTAGCAGCACGGCGGTAAGGGTCCCCGGCATGCTCACAAGCGCGCACCGGGGTGTGGGTGTACCTGTCGCCGCGGGGACCGCGCGGGGGTCCGCACCGACAGCGGCTGACGACATCTTCCGGACATTGCGGGCCATGGCGGCCGTGCGGCTCCATATCAGAGACTGCTGATAGTCGGTTTTAGGACAGACAGCAATCGTCGTCAATGTTCCAGGCCAAGGCCATCCTGGTGAAGAAGGTGGTCGGGAGCCGTGGCGACGCCGCGATTCGCGCCCGCCGGTCGCCCATCAGGACCGCCCGTCGGCGTTACCCTCCAGTTGGTCGTGGATGTGCTGGCGCAGGCAGGTCAGCGTCTGCTCGGAAGTGATGGGCGCGCCGTCCTGGGTGGAGATGAAAAAGACGTCGTCCACCTCGGCACCGACGGTGGCGATCTTGGCGCTTTGCAGGCGGATGTCGCAGGCTTCGAACACGGCGCCGATCTCCGCCAGCAGTCCGGGGCGGTCCAGGGTGGTGAGCCGCATCATGGTGCGCCGGTTACGCGGGTCTTCGGCGAAGCTGACGCGGGTCTCCACCGAAAAGTGCCGGTGCTGCCGCGGCAGGCGGCGATTGACCAATGGGCGCTCGGCGTCCGAGCGCCGCAGCGCCGCCAGCAAAAGCTCGCGGAGCTCGTCGGTGTCGGTGCCCTGATCGATGGGGCGATGGTCGGGGCCAAGTACCTGGAAGGCGTTGACGGCGTAGCCATCGTCGGTGGTGGTGATGCGGGCATCCATGATGTTGAGCGCGCGTTGATCCAAGAGCGCGGTGATGCGTACGAAGAGGTTCTTCTCGTCGCGAGAGAACAGGAACACCTCTGTGCAGCCGCGCGAAGCCAGAGGGCGGATCACCACCAGCGGTAGCTCCGTCGGGTCTGTGGCCAGGATGCGCTGGGTCTGCCAGGCGATCTCTTCCGGCGAGCTCGGCGTGAAAAAGTCCAGGCCGAAGCGGCTCCAGAGGTCGCGGCAGGCGTCCGCGTCGATACCCTCGTAGGCGAGCAGGCGCATGGCCTCGCGCTGCTTCTGCTCGATGAGATCGTCCTGCGCTTGCGGGTTGTCGAGGCCCCGCAGCAGGGCCCGGCGAGTGGCCTGGTAGAGGTCCCGCAGCAGGGCGTTCTTCCAGGAATTCCAGCGCTTGGGGTTGGTGGCCCGGGAATCGGCGATGGTGAGCAGGTAGAGGTAATCCAGGCGATTTGCATCGGTGACCTGCTCGGCGAAGGTCTGGACGACCAGGGGGTCGGAGATGTCTTTGCGCTGGGCGGTCATGGACATGAGCAGGTGATGCTCCACCAGCCAGGCCACCAGGCGGCTGTCGTACTCGCTGAGATAGTGCAGCTGGCAGAAGTCCCAGGCCTCGCGCGCGCCGAGCACGGAGTGGTCGCCGCCGCGGCCCTTGGCGATGTCGTGGAAGAGCCCGGCGAGGTACAAGAGCTCCAGCTTCGGGATGCGCTGGGCGATGGCGGAGCACAGCGGGAACTCGCCGTTGTGCTCCGGGATGGTGAAGCGGCGCAGATTGCGCAACAGCCGCAGCGTGTGCTCGTCCACGGTGTAGACGTGGAAGAGGTCGTATTGCATGCGCCCGACGATGTTCGCGAAGGCCGGGACGTAAGCGGCCAGCACGCCGTAGCTGTTCATGCGCCGCAGCGCCGCGGTCACCCCCTGGGGCTGGCGCAGGATCTCCATGAACAGGCTGCGGGCGCGCACGTCCTCGCGAAAGTCGTCGTCGATGCGATGGCGATGCTCGCGGATGAGCCGGATGGTGCTGGCGCGCACACCCTGAAGGTCGGGGTGCTGCTGGAGCACGAGGAAGATCTCCAATAGCGCAAAGGGCGAGCGCGCGAACACCTGCGGGTGGGTCACCTCCAGGTAGCCGCTGCGCACCTGGAAGCGTTTGTTGATGGGCTCCGGCGGGCCGATCTGATCATGCAGTAGGATGGCTTCCTGGAACAGCTGCATGAGCATTTCGTTGAGCCTGTTCAGCTCCATCACGGCGCGGTAGTACTGCTGCATGAACTGCTCCACCGCCAGGTTGTCACCCAAATCCGTGAAGCCGAGCTCATCGGCGAGCGTGCGCTGGTAGTCGAACAGCAGGCGGTCTTCGCGCCGCCCGGTGAGGCGGTGCAGCGCGAAGCGGATGCGCCAGAGCAGGGCCTGGCCTTCGCGCAGGGCCAAGTACTCGCTCTCCGTGAGGAAGCCCTCATCCACCAGCTGGTGCAGACTCTCGGCACCGAAATGGCGCTTGGCCACCCAGGCGATCATCTGGATGTCGCGCAGGCCGCCCGGGTTTTCCTTGATGTTCGGCTCCAGGTTGTAGGCGGTGTCGCCGTACTTGTGGCGGCGTTTGCGCTGCTCCGCGCGCTTGGCGGCAAAGAAGGCCTCGCTCGGCCAGATACTGTCGGGGCCGACGGCGTGGCGCATGCGCTCGAACAGCACGGCGTCGCCGTCGATGAGTCGGGCCTCCAAGAGGTTGGTCACCACCGTGATGTCGTCGGCGGCCTCAAAGCGGCAGTCGTCCACCGTGCGCACCGAGTGGCCGATCTCCAGGCCGATATCCCAAAGGAAGATCACCAGACTGCCGATCACTTCGGCGAGGCGCTCGGCGGCGTCATCCCCCACCAAAATCAGCAGGTCGATGTCGGAGCTCGGGTGCAGCTCGCTGCGGCCGTAGCCACCGACGGCCACCACGGCCGCGGCCTCGGACTCCGGTAGGAAGCGCTGCCACGCGGCGGCGACGAGGCGGTCGATCTCGCGGCTCCAGCGCCCGACCAGCTCGGCGACGGGCTCGCCCCGCTCGTAGCGAGCGAACAGCGCCGCGCGCGCCTCGGCCAGCTCGCTTTTGTAGGCGGCGATGACATTGGCCTCGCCGGCGGCACCGGCCGGGGCCTGCGCGGCGGCTTGTGGAAGGCTCGTATGCACCTGGGCCATGACGTCGGCTCCGGGGAATTCGTTGCGGTTTGCACCAGCATGCGCCGCGTGCGTGCCGCCGTCGAGTGCGGCCGCCCCTGCTCGCTCGTGCCCTGGCTGGTGTGCGGTTGGCGCGGCGGATGGCGTGGCCTGCACCGGCGTCCTGCGCCGGACACTGATGCCGGGTCCCTATGTCGGGGCCGCGCTGCTGGACGCCCGGCGCTGGGCGCCCGTCTCTGGAGCTGCGGTGCGGGCTGTTTTCAGGCCGCGGCCGCGGCGCGCTCCTCGTCGCGCAGAGTGAGGATCTCGTAGCCTTCCGGCGTCACCAGGATGCTGTGCTCCCATTGCGCCGAGAGACTGCGGTCCTTGGTGACAACGGTCCAGCCGTCTTGCAGCAGCTTTACTTGGCGCTTACCGGCGTTGACCATGGGCTCGATGGTGAAGCACATGCCGGGCTGTAGCGTCAGGCCGTCCGCCGGGCTGCCGTAATGGAGCACCTGGGGGTCTTCATGGAACTCGCGGCCGATGCCATGCCCACAGTACTCGCGCACCACGGAGTAATTGTGGCCTTCGACGAAGGTCTGGATGGCGTGGCCGATGTCGCCGAGCGTCGCGCCCGGGCGCACCGCTGCGATGCCGGTGTACATGGCCTGCTGGGTGATGCTCACCAAGCGCCTCGCCAGCACCGACGGCTCGCCGACGAAGAACATCTTGCTGGTGTCGCCGTGGTAGCCGTCCTTGATGACCGTGATGTCGATGTTGACGATGTCGCCCTTCTTGAGCCGCTTGTTACCGGGGATGCCGTGGCAGACCTGGTTGTTGACCGAGGTGCAGATAGAGCGCGGGAAGCCGCGGTAGTTGAGCGGCGCCGGCACGGCCCCTTGGACGTCGACGATGTATTCGTGGCAGATGTGGTCGAGCTCGCCGGTGGTGACGCCCGGCACGACATGCTCGCCGATCATCTCCAGCACCGCCGCCGCCAGCCGGCCGGCGACGCGCATCTTCTCGATCTCGGCGTCGGTTTTGATGCTGACCGCCATGTTGTTCCGAGAGGCATCCACAATTCGTTTCCATTTGCAGCGCCAGCGCTGCTACCTAAAGTTGATTTGAGCCAAGGGTCAGGCGGAGGTGGGATCGCCGCAGCAATCAACCAAGCCGGCCATTGGTTTGCCGAGCGCTGGTTTGCTCGAAAAAGGCCCTGCATGGTATAAAACTGGGCGGAGCTGGGCAAACAGCCTGTATCCCGCTTCCGTCGTGGCGGCGGCACCTCGCCGCGTGGCCTTCATCCTAAGGCGACGCAGGCTCTCTTCGGAGCTTGGCAGGTAGCTGGCGCCACCTGATCGATCCCCAATCGGTCCCGAACGGCAAAGCCGCTGGGCCGCAACCCCTGCGGTTGCGCCGCGGCTGCCGCAATGCCACACACGTGCCGACACATGGTGCTGGGTGCCCGCATACCGGGTTGCAGCATGGGGCGCGTGGAGGTCCAACCCAAACAGAGGCACAACTCATGAGCGACGTTTCCATGCGGCAGATGCTGCAGGCCGGTGTCCACTTCGGCCATCAGACGCGTTACTGGAACCCGAAGATGGCCGCGTACATTTTTGGGCAGCGCAACAAGATCCACATCGTCAACCTGGAAAAGACCCTGCCCCTCTACCAGGAGGCGATGAGCTATGTCGGCAAGCTCGCGGCCAATGGCGGGCGCATCCTGTTCGTCGGCACCAAGCGTGCCGCGCAGGAGGCTATCCGGGAGCATGCCAGCCGCTGCGGCATGCCTTTCGTCAACCACCGCTGGCTCGGCGGCATGCTGACCAACTTCAAGACCGTGCGCCAGTCCATCCAACGGCTCAAGGATCTGGAGGCCATGTTCGAAGACGGCAGCATCGAGCGTTTTGCCAAGAAGGAGGCGCTGACGCTGAGCCGCGAGCGCGACAAGCTCGAGCGCAGCCTAGGCGGCATCAAGAACATGGACGGTCTGCCGGATGCCATGTTCGTCGTCGACGTGGGCCACGAGAAAATCGCCGTCTCCGAGGCCAACAAGCTCGGCATCCCGGTGGTGGGCGTGGTCGATACCAACAACGACCCGAGCCGCATCGACTATGTCATCCCCGGTAACGACGATGCCATCCGCGCCGTACGGCTCTACATCGAAGGCGCCGCGGATGCCGTCCTCGACGGCCGGCAGACCGCCGCTGCGATGGCCGGCCGTCGTGGGGACGCGCCGGCGCCCGAGGCGCAAGCGGAGCCCCATCCGGAGTCCCAGCCAGAGCCCCAGCCGGAGCCCGCCGCAGCAACGGCGCCCGAAGCCGAAGCCGAAGCGCCAGCGGCGTCCTGAGCTGCCGCGGCGAGCTCGACCAGCCCTTTCAGACCCTCATCTTTCCAGATTCTGCAGCACTTGGAGTAGGCAATGGCAATCTCTGCCAGTTTGGTAAAGGAGCTTCGCGAGCGTACGGGCGCCGGCATGATGGAATGCAAGCGTGCGCTTCAGGAGACCGACGGCGACATCGAAGCCGCCATCGAGGCCATGCGCAAGTCCGGCCAGGCGAAGGCCGCCAAGAAGGCCGGGCGAACTGCAGCCGACGGCGTCGTGGAGCTCCGCCTCGCTGACGACGGCTCCCGCGGTGTCATGGTCGAGATCAACAGCGAGACCGACTTTGTCGCCAAGGACGCGAATTTCGTCGGCTTCGCCGAGGCCGTCGGCGAGACGGCCCTGGGCAGCACGGCGGCAGACGTCGACGCCCTGGCGGAGCAGCCCTTGGCTGGCGGCGACGGCGCCACCGTCAACACCGCTCGCGAGGCGCTGGTGGCCAAGGTCGGCGAGAACGTCCAGCTGCGTAGGCTGGTGCGCTTCGATGCGCCGGCGGGTCGGTTGTACAGCTATCGTCATGGTGTGCGCATCGGCGTCATCGTGGACCTGGTCGGCGGCGACGAGACCCTCGGGCGCGACATCGCCATGCACATCGCGGCCACCAATCCCATGTGTATCAGTGCCGATGACGTGCCTGCCGAGGCCATGGATCGCGAGCGCGAGATCTTCCGGGCGCAGGCGTTGGAGAGCGGCAAGCCGCCGGAGATCGTCGACAAGATCATTGGCGGGCGCATGCGCAAGTTCACCGAGGAGGTGACGCTGCTGGGTCAGGCCTTCGTCAAGGACCCGGATATCAGCGTGGAGAAGCTGCTGAAGCAGGCCGGTGCCAGCGTGGCCGCCTTCGCGCGGCTGGAAGTGGGCGAGGGTATCGAGAAGAAGGCGGAGAACTTCGCCGAAGAGGTCGAGGCGCAGGCCAAGCAGGCCGAGTGACCCGCGTGCTTGCCCCCGGCGGCCGCAGCCGCGGACCGGCTCCGGCCGCGCGCCGGGTCTCGGTGCGCCGGCCGCGGCTCGCGTTTGCTGGCCGGCGTCGTGCGGCGGCCCCGATTGGGCGCACCCCAACAACGCTGCTCGGGTATCATGCCCATCGCAGCCGCCTTTCGAGTCAGGCCTTCGCCGCCGAGCCCATGCCCAGCTTCGTCACCAGCTTCGTCAACAGTCCGCCCCGCTCATGACCGAAGCATCGCCCCGACCGCGCCGGATTCTCGTCAAGCTGAGCGGCGAGGCCCTGCTTGGTAATGCCGAGTGCGGCATCGACCCCGACGTCCTCGCGCGCCTTGCGCAGGACATCGCCGACTGCGCACGCGCCGGCACCGAGACGGCCGTCGTGCTCGGGGGCGGGAATATCTTCCGCGGCGCCGGTCTCGCCAGTCGCGGCATGGACCGAGTCACCGGCGATCACATGGGTATGCTGGCGACGGTCATGAACGCGCTGGCCATGCAGGATGCGCTGGAGCGCCTCGGCGTGCCGACACGGGTGATGTCCGCGCTCAAGATCAACCAGGTCTGCGAGGACTACATCCGCCGGCGCGCGGTTCGCCACCTGGAGAAGGGCCGCGTGGTGCTCTTCGCCGCTGGCACCGGCAATCCCTTCTTTACCACCGACTCCGCCGCCAGTCTGCGGGCCGTCGAGATCAACGCCGACTTGATGGTCAAGGCGACCATGGTGGACGGGATCTATTCCGCGGACCCGAAACGGGATCCGGAGGCGCGCTTTTACCCGCGCATCACCTATGACCAAGCGCTGCGCGAGCGCCTGGGAGTCATGGATCTCACCGCCGTCGTGCTGTGCCGGGACAATGGCATCCCGTTGCGGGTCATGAGTATTTTCGAGCCCGGTGCGCTCCAGCGCGTCGCTGCCGGGGAGGATATCGGCTCGCTGGTCGAGCCTGGACACGAAGCATGATCGACGACATCAAGAAAGACGCCGCAGAGCGCATGGCCAAGAGTGCCGAGGCGCTCAGCCATGAGCTGGCCAAGATCCGCACCGGACGGGCCCACCCGTCGCTGCTGGACCATATCCGTGTGTCCTACTATGGCAGCGACGTGCCCATCAGTCAGGCGGCGAGCGTCGCCGTGGAAGACGCCCGCACCCTGACCGTCACGCCCTGGGACCGCAACATGGTGCCCGTGGTGGAGAAGGCGATCATCCAGTCGGATCTCGGCATCAACCCGAACACCGCTGGCACCGTGATCCGCGTGCCCATGCCGCCGCTGACCGAAGAGCGCCGACGCGACTTGCAGAAGATCGCCCGTGCCGAGGCCGAGCAGGCACGGGTCGCGGTGCGCAATATCCGCCGCGATGCGAATCAACAGCTCAAGGAGCTGGCCAAGGAGAAGCTCATTTCCTCCGACGACGAGCACCGCGGCGAAGAGATCGTCCAGAAGCTGACCGATCAGTTCGTCAAAGAAGTGGACCGGATTCTGGAGGAGAAGGAAGCGGACCTGATGTCCATCTGAACGCCCTCGCGCGCGCCAGACGCATTGCAAGTGACTAGCGAGATCACGGCCATCGATCAAGGCGACAGGCCCCGGCGTGTGCCGGAGCACGTCGCCATCATCATGGATGGCAACGGCCGCTGGGCCAACCAGCGCGGCCTGCCGCGCACCGCCGGTCACCGCGCGGGCGCCAAGGCCGTGCGCGCCGTCGTCGAGGAGAGCGTGCGCCACGGCGTCGGCGCCCTGACGCTGTTCGCCTTCAGCAGCGAGAACTGGCGCCGCCCGCCCGGCGAGGTCATGGTGCTGATGGAGCTTTTCATGAGCACCCTGCAGGTGGAGGTGCAGCGGCTGGTGGAGCATGACGTGCAGCTGCGCGTCATCGGTGATCTTTCCGCCTTCTCCGAGCGGCTGCGGGCCCAGTTCGAGGACGCCGAGGCCGCCACGCGCCAGAATCGGCGTCTCATCTTGCAGGTGGCCGCGAACTACGGCGGCCGCTGGGACATCACGCAGGCGGTCCGAGCGATCGCCTGCGACGTCGCCGCCGGTCGGCTGGGGCCGGAGGCCATCGACGAGGCCGCCGTCGCCGAGCGCCTGTCGTTTCCGGACTTGCCGGACCCGGATCTGTTCATCCGCACCGGCGGCGAGAAGCGCATCAGCAACTTTCTGCTTTGGCAGTCGGCCTACGCGGAGCTCTACTTTTCCGACTTGATGTGGCCAGAGTTCGACGCAGACGCCTTTGCAGCGGCGCTGAACGATTTCGCGCGCCGGCAGCGACGCTTCGGACTCACCAGCGAGCAGATCGCGGCCAGCGCGAAGGCCGCCGGCGGCTGACGCACCCGTGGCAGGCGATGCGCTGCGTGCCCGACTCCGCACTTCGGCATGGCTTGTGCCGGGGTTCGTCGCTGCGGTCCTGCTGCTGCCGACGGCGCTGTTCGCGGTCTTCCTCGCCATGATCGTGCTGCTCGCGGCCTGGGAATGGGGCGCGCTGGCCGGTGTCGACGGGACGCTCGCGCGCGCTGGGACCGTCGCCGCCTTGGGGCTGACATTGCTGCTGCTTTGGCGCCTCGGCGCGCCGACCCTCGCGCTGGTGCCGGCATTGTTGTGGTGGCTCGGCTTTGCTGCGATGCTGCCGCGCCTGCAGGTGCAGCCCGCGGCGGCCGGCGTGGACTGGGGGCTGTTGGCACTGGGGCTGTTGCTGCTGGCGGCCCCCTGGTTGGCCTTGGTGCGTCTGCACGGCGATCTCAACGGCGGCGGGCTGGTGGTGCTTGGGCTCGTGGCCATGATCGTGCTGGCCGACTCGGCTGCCTATTTCGTCGGGCGGCGCTTCGGTCGGCGCAAGCTCATACCCAGGCTCAGTCCAGGCAAGACCTGGGAGGGGCTCGCCGGCGCGCTGGGGGCGGCCGGGCTCGCGCTGCTGCTCACCGGGTGGATGCTGGGGCTCGACATGGCCGGCAGCGCGGCCTTGGTGCTGCTCGGCGTCGTCACTGTGGCCTTGTCCGTGGTGGGCGATCTGTTCGAGAGCTGGCTCAAGCGCCGGCGCGGGGTCAAGGACTCGGGTGCGCTGCTGCCGGGACACGGCGGCGTGCTGGACCGCATCGATAGCATGACCGCGGCGGCGCCGGTGTTCGCCTTGGGTTTGATCTGGTTGGGGTTGGCGCAATGAAAGGCATCACGATCCTCGGCTCCACGGGCTCCATCGGTGTCAGTACGCTGGATGTCATCGCCCGGCACCCGGAGCGCTTCCGCGTTGTCGCGTTGACGGCGCATCGCAACGCCGAACGGCTCGCAGAGCAATGCCGTCGCTTCCGTCCTGCCTATGCCGTGATGGTCGACCCGGACGCCGCGGACACGCTCGCCACCTTGTTGGCTGACATGCCGGAGCCGCCGCAGGTGCTGCGCGGTGCCGAGGCCCTGACCGAAGTGGCGGCGCTCGATGACGTGGACTATGTCATGGCCGCCATCGTCGGCGCCGCTGGCCTGATGTCGAGCCTGGCCGCGGCCCGCGCCGGCAAACGCTTGATGCTGGCCAACAAGGAAGCGCTGGTGGTCGCCGGGGCGCTGTTGATGGACGCCGCCCGGGAGAACGACGCGACGCTGTTGCCCATCGACAGCGAGCACAACGCGATTTTCCAATGCCTGCCGCCGGCCCAGGGCCGCGGGCTGCCGGAGTCCGGCGTCGAGCGCATCCTGCTCACCGCCTCCGGCGGGCCTTTCCGCGACGCGGACCCCGAAACGCTGGTGGCGGTGACGCCGGAGCAGGCCGTCGCGCATCCCAACTGGAGCATGGGGCGCAAGATCTCGGTGGATTCCGCCACCATGATGAACAAGGGACTGGAGATCATCGAGGCCTGCTGGCTGTTTGCCACCAGCCCGGAGCGCATCCAAGTGGTGGTGCATCGCCAGAGCGTCATCCACTCCATGGTGCAGTACGCCGACGGCTCGGTGCTGGCGCAGTTGGGTAACCCGGACATGCGCACCCCCATCGCCCATGCCCTCGGCTGGCCCGAGCGCATCGACGCCGGGGTCGAGCCCCTGGACTTGTTCGAGATCGCCCGGCTCGACTTCGAGCCCCCGGCCCCGGAGCGCTTCCCCTGCCTGCGCCTGGCTTACCGCGCCGCCCGCGACGGCGGCACCGCGCCCGTGGTGCTGAATGCCGCCAACGAGGTCGCCGTCGCGGCCTTTCTCGAGCGGCGCATCGGCTTCACCGACATCGCCCGGGTGGTGGAGCAGACCATGGATCGGCTGCCGCCGGAGCGCGTGGACCTGAGCGGACTGGAGCATGTGCTGGGCGTGGACGCCGCGGCCCGGCGCGCAGCGGAACAACGCGTCGCTGCGCTGGTCGCATAGCCCATGCTCGCCGTCCTCATCAACATCGCCGCCTTCCTGGTGGCCATCCTGCTGCTCGTGACCATCCACGAGCTCGGCCACTTTTGGGTCGCGCGCAAGCTCGGCGTCAAGGTGGTGCGTTTCTCTGTCGGCTTCGGCAAGGCCCTCTACACTTGGCGACGCCCCGGCGACGACACGGAATACGTCATCGCTGCACTGCCGCTGGGCGGCTATGTGAAGATGGTCGACGAGCGCGAGGAAGACGTCCCGCCTGAGGACTTGCCGTATGCCTTCAACACCCAGCCTGTATGGAAGCGCAGCCTGATCGCAGTGGCCGGTCCCGCGGCCAACTTCCTGCTCGCCATCATGCTCTACTGGGGCCTGCTGATGGCCGGCGAGAGCGGTATCCGCCCGGAGGTGGGTGCGGTCACGCCCGAGTCCGTCGCCGCCGAGGCCGAGCTCGCGCCCGGGGACGTCATCCAGAGCGTCGACGGGCGGGGCGTGGCCACCTGGGGCGGTTTTTGGCGTGTGCTGCTGTCGGCATCCCTAGGCGGCGGCGACGTCGATGTTGCCGTCATCACCGCCGACGGCGAGCGCGCGGTACGCACCTTGCCCGCCGCCGAGCTGGAGACCTTGGGCGTGGGTCAAGGTTTCCTGGCCCAGCTCGGGCTGGAGCGTTATACCCCGCCGATTCCGCCGGTCCTGGCCGAGGTGGTGGCGGAGCAGCCGGCCGCCGAGGCCGGCCTGGAGCCCGGGGATCGCATCGTTGCGGTGGACGGCAGCCCCATCGATGGCTGGATGGACTTCGTTGAGGTCGTGCAGGCCCGTCCGGGCGAGACCCTCTCGGTCCAGGTGCTGCGCGACGGCGCTGAGCGGGTGGTGGAGCTGACGCCGCGCTCGGTCGCGCGCGACGATGGCAGTGAGATCGGGCGCATCGGCGCCGGGCCGAAGGTCCCGGAGGACCTGTTCGCGGACCTCCAAGTGCTGGTCCGGCATGGACCGGTGGACGCCTTCGGCGAGGCTTTGCGGCGGGTGGGCGACCTGTCGGTGATGACGCTGCGCCTGGTCGGTCGCATGCTCGTGGGCACTGCCTCGGTCGAGAATCTAAGCGGCCCCATTGGTATCGCCGGCGCCGCCGGGAAGACGGCCAGCTTCGGTGTCCAGCCCTATTTGGAATTCCTGGCGCTGCTGAGTGTCAGCCTCGGCCTGCTGAACCTGCTGCCGATCCCGGTGCTCGACGGCGGTCAGCTGCTCTATTTCGCGGTGGAGGCCGTGCGCGGGCGGCCGCTCTCCGAGGAGGTCCAGGCCTATGGCCAACGCCTGGGTCTGTTGTTGATACTTTGCTTGATGACCTTGGCGTTCTACGTGGATATTGCTCGAATCTTTGGCTAGGAGGGCTGCTTGCCCTATACTGAGCTGGTCTGGGGACCGGGCGACCATTCGCTACCCCTGGCGAGACTCCAAAGGACAGCGAAGACGCGGTTTCCATCGTCCGCCGCAGCCGAGCAGCATCGCAGCCGCCTAAGAAGCAAGCGCGCGAGTAACCTCGAACGCCAGCGCACAGCGGATGCCACGCGCATGCGTCCTCTCGCCCTGGGCACGATGGCAATGGCCGCGGGTCGTTTGCAGCCGGTCAACGCGTCCGGGGGAAGTGTGTCACAGCCCAAAGCCCAAGCCGCCGGCGCACGCCGGTCCGCTCTGTCCATTCTGCTGGCCCTGCTGCTCATGGCAGGGGCGGCGGCCGCCGAGGTCTTCCAGATCGCCGACATCCGGGTCGAAGGCTTGCAGCGCATTGCCGCCGGCACGGTGTTCAACTACTTGCCCGTCCAGGTGGGCGAGACCGTCAGCGACGACATCACCGCGCAGATCATCCGCACCCTCTACGGCACGGGCTTCTTCGAGGACGTCTCCGTGGAGCGCGACGGCAATGTCCTGGTCATCGCTGTGCGCGAGCGCCCGGCCGTCGCCGAGATCGAGATTACCGGCAACAAGTCGCTCAACACCGATGTGCTGAAAGAGGGCTTGGTGGAGGTGGGACTCGCCGAGGGGCGGGTGTTCGACCCCTCCGTGCTGGACCGCATCGAGCAGGAGCTCCAGCGCCAGTACTTCGCCTCCGGCAAGTACGGTGTGGGCATCGAATCGACGGTGTCGCCGCTGGAGCGCAACCGCGTCGCCGTGCGCATCGAGATCGACGAAGGCCTCACGGCGCGTCTGAAGCAGATCAACATCGTCGGCAACGAGGCCTTCACCGACAAAGAGCTGCTGAAAGAGTTCAAGCTCGGCACCACCAACTGGCTGTCCTTCTACACCAAGAACGACCGCTACTCCAAACAGCAGCTGGCCGGCGACCTGGAGTCGCTGCGCTCGTTCTATCTCGACCGCGGCTACATCGAGCTGGAGATCACCTCCACGCAGGTGTCCATCAGCCCCGACAAGAAGGACATCTACCTCACCATTGCCCTGGATGAAGGCGATGTCTATCGGGTGAGCGACATCCAGCTCGCCGGTGAGCCCTCGGTGCCGGCCGAGCAGCTGTTCCCGCTGATCCATATGCGCCGCGGCGAGGTCTACTCGCGCAAGATGTCGACGGAAAGCGCCGATCGCATCTCCAAGCTCCTGGGGGACGAGGGCTATGCGTTTGCCAATGTCAACGCTGTGCCCGAAGTGAACGAGGACGCCAAGACCGTCACCGTCACCTTCTTCGTGGACCCGGGCAAGCGCGTCTACGTCCGCCGGATCAACATGCAGGGCAACACTCGCACCCGCGACGAGGTCCTGCGCCGCGAGATGCGCCAGCTAGAGACCGCTTGGTTCTCCACCGAGCTGGTCAAGCGCTCCCGCGAGCGCCTGCAGCGCCTGGGCTATTTCGAAGAGGTCAATATCGAGACCCCGGCGGTGCCGGGCACCGCGGACCAGGTGGACGTCAATGTCACTGTCAAGGAGCGCCCCTCCGGCAACCTGATGGCCGGCATCGGCTTCTCCCAGTCCGAGGGCATCATTTTCAACACCAGTGTGTCGCAGTCGAACTTCCTCGGCACCGGTAAGCGCGTGGCCTTCGCGTTCAACACCAGCCGTACCGCCCAGCTCTATCGACTGGCCTACACCAATCCTTACTACACCATCGACGGCATCAGCCGCGGCTTCGACATCAGCTATCGGTCCACGGACTTCGACCAGCTCATCGGCGCCGATTTCTCCACGGATATCGGCCGGGCGGCCATCAATTTCGGTCTGCCCATCTCCGATACCGCGCGCGCGGGTATCGGGGGCTATTACCAGTACACCAAGTTCTTCGCCGGCCGCTCCCTGCTCGCGCAGGACTTCGTCGCCGAGAACGGTGATGTCTTCAACGACTTCTTTCTCACCGCGAGCTATACCAACGACTCCCGCGACTCTGCCATCTTCCCGAGCGAAGGCTCCCTGCAGAGCGTCTCCGGCGAGATCGCGATCCCGGGCAGTGATTTACAATATTTCCGGCTCACCGCCCGCGGGCGCAAATATGTCCCGCTCGGCCGCCAGCTGACCCTCGCCCTGAAGGGCGACCTGGGCTATGGCGACGGCTACGGCAGCACCGAGTCGCTGCCCTTCTTCGAGAATTTCTTCGCCGGTGGTCCGCGCAGTGTGCGCGGCTTCACGGCCAACACCCTGGGCCCGCGCGAGACCACCTTGGACGAAGACCCGGTGGGCGGTAACCTCGAGCTCACCGGCGGCATCGAGCTCTACGCGCCGCCGCCGCTGGGCGAGAACCTCCAGAACACCGTCCGCGTGGGTGCCTTCCTGGATTTCGGCAACGTGTGGTGGACGGAAGACACGGACTTGGTCGAGCCCACGGGCCTAGAGCTGGGCGACCTGCGCTACTCCACCGGGCTGTCTTTTGCCTGGCTGTCGCCGGTGGGCGCCCTGAGCCTGAGCCTCGCCTACCCGCTCAATAAGCAGGACCAGGACGAAGAGCAAGTCTTCCAGTTCACCTTCGGCCAGACCTTCTGATGTTGCCCTGTCCCTTTGGCATGCTGCGGATCGTGCTGCTGCCCAGCGCGCTGCTGTTGGCGGCGTCCGCCGGCGCCGCGCAGGATCTCAAAATTGCGGTCATCGACCCCAACCGGATCGTCGAGGAATCGCCTCAGTACGAGGAGGCGCGGCAGACGCTGAGCACCGAGGTTGCCGAGCGCGAAGCGGATCTGCTCGATCAGCAAGAGGCCGTCGATCGCCTCGAAGAGAAGCTCGAGCGCGACGGCGCGCTGATGAGCGAAGAGGAGGTCAAGCGGCTGCAGAACGACATCCGCGCCCGCAAGCGACGCCTGCGCTACGCCAAAGCCGAGTTCCAGGAAGATTTCGCACTGCGCCAGAGCGAGCTGCGTACCAAGCTCGTCAAGCAGGTGGAAGAGGTGGTGCAGCAGATTGCCAAGGAGCAGGACATCGACCTGATCATGAGCGAGGGCGTCGTCTATTTCAGCGAGCGTATCGACATTTCCGCGGACGTGGTCGAGCGCCTGACCGAAGAGTTCCGGAGTCGCTGATGCCCGATGGCAGCCTAGGGTGGATGGCCTGAGCGGTGGCGATTGCAGCCAGCGAGCTCGCGGCCGATCTTGGCCTGTCGTTACAGGGTGGCGATGTGACGCTCTCGCGCGTGGCGCCGCTGGATACGGCGGACCCGGGCAGCCTCAGCTATCTCGCGGACAAGCGCTATCGCGCCCACCTGGGCGAGACCCGAGCCGGCGCGGTGATCATCCGCAGCGCCGATGCCGACGCTGCCCCCTGCGCGGTGCTGCTCGCGGACAATCCGGAATTGGCCTTCGCCCACGCCGCGGCACGCCTGCACCCCCGTCGGCGGCAGGTGTCGGGCGTGCACCCGAGCGCCGTCGTGGACCCGAGCGCCGACATCCATCCCACGGCCGCCATCGGCCCCCTGTGCGTCATCGACGCCGACGTCCACATCGCCGCCGATGTCGAGCTTGGGCCGCACTGTAGCATCGGCGCCGGGGCCTGCATCGGCGCCGGCTCCCGGCTGGTCGCGCGCGTCACCCTGTGCCCCGGTGCTCGCATCGGGGCCAGAAACCTGCTCCATCCGGGCGCCGTCATCGGCCGGGAAGGCTTCGGCTTTGCCAAAGACGGCGAGCGCTGGGTGCGCATTCCCCAAGTGGGCGGTGTCCGCCTCGGCGACGACGTGGAGATCGGCGCCAATAGCACCGTGGATCGCGGCGCCATGGAGGACACGCTCATCGCCGACGGCGTCAAGATCGATAACCTCGTACAGATCGGCCACAACGTCGTTATCGGCGAGCACACGGCCATGGCGGCGTGCTCGGGCATCTCCGGGTCCACGCAGATCGGCGCCCGGTGTACCGTCGCCGGGGCCGTGGGCATGGCCGGTCATCTGCACATCGCTGATGATGTGCATTTCACCGGCATGGCCATGGTCACCCGCTCACAGGCTGCTGCTGGCGTTTACAGCAGCGGCATCCCCGCCATGCCGAACGCCGAATGGCGTCGGATCATCGCCCGTTTGCGCCGGCTGGATGTGCTGCACGCGCGTGTTCAGCAGTTGGAGCAAGCCCTGACGGAAGCCGGACAGAACGGACCAGCGCCGCCTAGCGAGTAACAATCCCGTAACCTACTCAGCGGCGCGCACCAGCCCCCGGCGGGCGGGCGCCATGCGCTAGCGCGCCGTCGCCGCGCGCGCCGCCGCCACCGATTCAATAACAACGTCGACCAACGGACCATGCTGCAAGACCCGCACCGCTTAGTCAGCCGCTCGGCGCCGTTCGAGCCACGCCGCTGCGGCGGCGTGTGCACCGCGGCGGTCCGCCTTGCAGCAGCATCCCGTCCGGGTCCTGGAGGCAGCATTGACAACGATGGATATTCACAAGGTGTTGCGTCTCCTGCCGCACCGCTATCCGTTTCTACTCATCGACAAAGTCCTGGAGTTCGAGCCCAACGAGCGCCTGCTTGGGCTGAAGAACGTCAGTATCAACGAGCCCTTCTTCACCGGCCACTTCCCGGTGCGCCCGGTGATGCCCGGCGTGCTGATCGTCGAGGCCATGGCGCAGGCGACCGGACTTCTGGCGATGGAATCACGGCCGGACGAGGTGGGTGAAAAAGCCCTTTACTACTTTGTCGGCATCGACAAGGCGCGCTTCAAACAGCCGGTGGAGCCCGGCGATCAGCTCTTCCTCGACGTGCGCGTGATGAACGTGAAGCGCGGTATATGGAAGTTCGCCGGCGAGGCCCGCGTGGACGACAGAGCGGTCGCCACCGCCGAGATCATGTGCACCGCCCGGGATTTCTGAGTCTTGAGCCCACAGCGTATCCACCCCAGCGCCATCGTCGATCCGTCTGCGGTCGTCGCCGACGAGGTCGAGATCGGGCCCTATGCCATCATCGGCGCCGGGGTCGAGCTTGCGCCCAGCTGCGTCATCGGGCCGCATGCGGTGCTGCGCGGACCAACGCGCATCGGCGCGGGCACCCGGGTGTTCCAATTCGCCTCTGTCGGCGAGGACCCCCAGGATAAGAAATACGCCGGCGAGCCAACGTCCCTGGTCATCGGGGCGCGCAATGTCATCCGCGAGTGCGCGACCATTCATCGCGGTACGGTCCAGGACAAGCGCGAGACACGCATCGGCGATGACAACCTGTTCATGGCCTATACGCATGTGGCCCACGACTGTGTCATCGGCAACAACGTCATCATGGCCAATGCGGCCTCCCTGGGCGGCCATGTGGAGGTCCAGGACTGGGCCATCCTCGGCGGCTTCAGCATCGTGCACCAGTTCTGCCGCATCGGGGCACACAGCTTCAGCGCCATGGGCACCGTGATCGCCAAGGACGTGCCGCCCTATCTCACCATCGGCGGACACCCGGCCCAGCCGCGCGGCATCAATGCCGAGGGATTGCGGCGCCGGGCCTTCTCGGCGGAGGCCATTGCTGCGCTGCGCCGCGCCTATCGGCTGCTCTACCTTGCCAACCTCAAGCTCGCGGACGCCGTCGGGCAGATCCGAGAGCTCGCCAAGGCGCAGCCGGAGCTGGCGCCGCTGGCGGACTTCGTCGCCGACAGCACGCGTAGCATCGTGCGGTGAGCACGCGGCTCGGCATCGTCGCCAACGAGCCCTCCGGCGATCTCCTGGGCGCTGCGCTGGTGCAGGCGCTGCAAGAGCTGCTGCCGGACGCCGAGCTGGTGGGTGTCGCCGGCCCCCGCATGCAGGCGCGGGGCTGCGTGAGCCTGATGCCGCAGGAGCGCCTGTCGGTGATGGGGCTTGTGGAGGTGCTCGCCGTGCTGCCGGACCTGCTGCGCGCCCGCGCCGAATTGGTGGCGCATTTCACCCGGACACCGCCGGCGGCCTTCGTCGGCGTCGATGCGCCGGATTTCAATCTCGGGCTCGAGCGGCGGCTGCGTCGGCACGGCATTCCCACGGTGCACTTGGTCAGCCCGACGGTCTGGGCCTGGCGGCGGGGTCGGGTGCGGGCCATCCGCCGCGCCGTGGACCTGATGCTCTGCATCTTCCCCTTCGAAGAAGATTTCCTGCGCGCCCACGGCGTCGATGCCCATTACATCGGGCATCCGCTCGCCGACGAGATCCCGCCCGAGGATCAGGGCGCCGCGGCCCGCGCCGAGCTCGGCATTGCCGCGGCGGACACCGTCGTTGCGCTGCTCCCCGGCAGCCGTCGCAGCGAGGTCTCGCGGCTCGCGGCGCCCATGCTGGAGACGGCGCGCTGGTGCTGCGCACGCAAGCCCGGGCTGCGCTTCGTCGCGCCCATGGTCTCGGACGGCCTGCGGGCGCTGTTCGAGGCGGAGCGCACGCGCGTGGCTCCGGCGCTGGACGTCCAGCTCCTCGCCGGCGGCAGCCGCACCGCCATTGCCGCCGCCGACGCGGTGCTCACCGCCTCCGGCACTGCGACCCTGGAGACCCTGCTGCTGCATCGCCCGATGCTGGTGGCCTATCGGCTCAATGCCCTGACCTTCGCCCTGGTCAAGGCGCTGCGGCTCATCAAGGTCCCCTATGCGGCCATGGCGAACCTGCTCGCCGGCGAGGCCCTGGCGCCCGAGTTCATCCAAGGCCGCTGTCGTGCCCCGCTCATGGGCCCGGCTCTGCTCGCCATGCTGGACGACGCGCCGCGCCGGGCCGAGATCCGCCAACGCTACGCCGAGATCCACGCCCTGCTGCGGCGTGACGCCGCGCGCAGCGGCGCGCGGCGTATCCTGGAGCTGCTGGCGGCGCGGGAGCGGGCGGCGTGAACACGTGGCCGCACCCGGACGCGCCGGCTTTGGTGGCGGGCGTGGACGAGGCCGGCCGCGGCCCGCTGGCGGGACCGGTCTACGCGGCGGCGGTGATCCTGCAGCCGGCGCGTATTCCAGACGGACTCGATGACAGCAAGCGCCTCACGCAAGCGCTGCGCGAGACCCTGGTGCCGCGCATCGAGGCCGCCGCCGATGCCTGGGCCGTGGCCTGGGCCAGCCACCTGGAGATCGACCGGCTCAATGTGCTTCAGGCCTCCATGCTGGCCATGCGGCGCGCGGTGCTGGCGCTGCGGCTCACGCCGACCTTGGCGCTGGTGGACGGCAATCGCTGCCCCGACGCTTTGCCTTGCGTCGCCCGCGCCGTGGTGGGCGGCGACGGCTTGGAGCCCGCCATCAGCGCCGCGTCCATCCTGGCCAAAGTCGCCCGGGACCGCGAGATGCAGCGCCTCGATGGCGAGCATCCGCAGTACGGCTTCGCGCGTCACAAAGGCTATGCCACGGCGGAGCATCTGGCGGCGCTCAAGCGCCATGGCCCCTGTGTGATCCACCGGCGCTCCTTCGCACCTGTGCGGGCGCTGCTGGCGGATGCCCCGGGCGCAGGCCGATCCGACCCCCGGGCGCCTCGGTGTCGGCCGCCAGCTCCTTGAGGCTCATGTCACCGAACGCCTCGTCGATGGCTTGCTGCAGGCGCTCCTCCACGGCGGCGACAGGGGTGCCGGCCGGCAGCGCCGGCGTCGTTGCCGGGGCCTCGCCATAGCGGCGGACCTGGCGCAGCAGTTGGCGCAGCTGCAACTGCTCTGGAGCCTGCGCCGGCACATAGCAGGGCGGATCGCTGGCCGTCGGCACCAGATAGCCGCCCTCGCTCAGCATGCCGAGCAGTGTGCGCACATTCGTGAGCGGCATGCCGAGGCCGTGGGCCAGCTCCTCTTCCCCCGCGGCATCCGCGCCGCTGTAATGGCGGCGCACCACCGCCTGCATCAGCAGCAGTGCGAGCCGCTCGCGGAGCCTGTTGCTGAGCCTCAGGTCGCGGTTGCGGCTCGCCAGGTACTCGGGATACTGGACATAGAAGGCGATGTTGGCGCCGATCAGCACGATGAGCCAGGCGATGTAGAGCCAGATCATGAACAGAATCAGGATCGCCAGACCGGAATAGATGGCCGCATAGCGTGTCGAGCCGGCCATGAACTGCGCGAACAGATTGCCCGCCATCAGCCACAGCACGCCCGCCACCAGCGCCCCCACCAGGGCCGGCACCAGACGCACCCGGGTGTTCGGAACGAAGTTGTAGACGAAGGCGAAAGCCAGCGTGATCAGCACGAAGGGCACCAGGCTCTCGGCGACCTGGAGCAGCCAGCCAAGGGGCTGGATGTCCGTGAGCGTTTGCACCACGACGTTGCTCCTCAGGGAGGCCGAGGCCGCCACCGCCGAGAAGAGCAGGACCGGGCCCACCAGCAGCACGCTCAGATAGCGGCTGAAGCGCTCCGCCAGCGGCCGCTGGCGCTCGACGTGCCAGGTTATGTTGAACACCTGCTCGATCTTCGAGATCAGCGACAACACCGACCACAGCAGGACCGCCAGGCCCACCGCGCCGAGCACGCGCACATTGGTATTGTCGACATAGTCGATGATCCGCTCGGCCACTTCCTGTGCGCCGTCACCGAGTGGCTGGAGCGCCTGCAACAGCATGGGCTCCAGCTGGTTGTGCACGCCGAAGCCCTGAAGCACCGAAAAGCTCACCGCCAGCAGTGGCACCAGGCTCAGCAGCGTGGTGTACACCAGGCTCATGGCCTCCAGGGTCAGGCGGCCCTTGCTCAGGTCCCGACCGATGGCGTACGCCATGCGCAGGGGCAGGCGCAGGCGCTGCTGCCAGCCCGGGAGCGCGGCGGCATCGCCCCAAAGCAGGCGGTCCCAAGTGCCCGCGACATCGTCAGTGGAAAAGTGTGGAACAACGCTCATGGTAACCTCGCCGGCGCAGACAGACCCGCGAGCCGCCGTGCGACCGGCATGCACGCGGCAACATCTCAGGAGGAATCACCCACGTGAAGCACTCTATCACTTCGACCCTGCTCGCTGCGCTCGCCGCGGCTTGCATGCTCGCGCCGGTGCAGGCAGCGGCGGACACGCCCGGCGAGCCCGCGGCGGCCGCCGAATTATTGGACCCCCTGCCCGAGAAGCCCGCTGCGCCCGTTTTCGAGCTCCAGGGGCCGGGCGGCGACACCTACAGCCTGGCGGACATGCAAGGCAAGCCCGTGATCGTCAATTTCTGGGCCACCTGGTGCCCGCCCTGCCGCGCGGAGATGCCGGCCATGCAACGCGCCTGGGAGACGCTGCGAGACCAGGGCGTCATGCTCTTGGGCGTCAATGTCGGCGAGAGCGAGGCAGACGTCGCGGCCTTTGCCGAGCAGCTCGACCTGGACTTCCCGCTGCCCATGGACACCGACATGAGCGTCTCCCAGCAATGGCCCATGAAGGGGCTGCCGACCACCTTCGTCGTCGACCCGCAAGGGCGCATCGTCTACCGCGCCCAAGGCGAGCGGGAATGGGACGACGCGGCATTGCTGGACCTGGTGCGCGCGCTTCGCCGGTGACGGAGCGCCCGGCGGTGTTGACCGCCCTCGCGTCGGCACCATCTCCTTCGCAACCGCAACTTCCCGGACGGTGCGCAGGCCGCGTTACACCTGAGTGATCTCGGCATGCTCATGGTCACGACCTGGGAGGAGGGCACCCCCGTCTACCAGGTCTTCACAGAAGACGGCGAAGAGATCACCGCCGACGACGGACCTCTGTCGGCGGGGGCCTGTGCCGAGTGCCACACGGACCCCAGCTGCGTCGCCGGGCAATGCGGGCGGATCGAATAGCCTCAGCAAGTTAGAATGGGGGCGACGGATCATCCTAGAAACGGTAGTTGAACGGCCCTCACCCGGGAGGTGGCCTTGAAATCGGTGCGGATTCTCAAATTGCGCAAACACTCTTAGCTGCGACGAAGCGGTCAACTGCCGTTTCTAGGATCATGCCCCCGCGCCGCTGAGAAAACGCCGATTGCTTGGCCAGGATGGCCAAGCAATCGGCGTCTCCGCAAAGCCTGCTTCGGACTATTGCAAACCACCGCACCCGCTGCCGTCCTGCCCCCGATCATCGCCGGCCCCATCGCCCGCCGGGTCACCTCGAGCCGGCTCGTGCTCTGGCTGGCGCTGAGCGCACCGCTGGACCTGCGCCTCTACCTTTACCGCGCCGGTGAGGCGGCGCCGCTGCTGACGGCGGACTTTCCCTCTGCGACGGCAGAGCAGGTGCGCCTCGGCGAGCATGCCTTCGTGCGGCTGATCGACTTGCAGCCGGCCGAGCCGCTGCCGGTCGACGAGCTGCTGGAATACGACCTGCGTGTGACCCCGGCCGGCGACGCGGGCAGCCCCGGCGAATTGCTGACCAAGCTGCTGCCCGACCTCTGCTACCCGGGCCAGGCCCGCCCGACGCTGGTGATTCGCTCGCAGCTGACGGACCTCGTCCATGGCTCCTGCCGCAAGCCTCACTTCGACGGGCCCGACGCCCTGCTGCGCCTCGACGACCTGATCGGCGCCGCGCCTGCTGATCCCATGAGCCGGCCCGCGCTGCTGGTGATGAGCGGCGATCAAATCTACTGCGACGACGTCGCCGGCCCCATGCTCGCCGCCATCCACCAGGTCATCGAGCGCCTCGGGCTCTATCCGGAGCGGCTCGCCGGCGCCACCGTCGCCGACAGCACCGAGCTGATGGCCACGGACGCCGGCTACTACCGCCGCGAGGAGCTGCTGCCCCACAGCAGCGCCAACCGCGCCTTGCAGGACATCTTCTTCGGCGGTGCGAAAAAGCCCATCTTCACCACCGCCTCGGCGCACAACCACCTGATCACCCTGGCCGAGGTAGCGGCCATGTACCTGCTGGTGTGGTCGCCGGCGCTGTGGCCGATGATCCACCTGGACCGCCATCGCCCGCCACGGCCGCTGCCGGCAAAGCTCGCGGCCCGCTACGCCGCCGAGTGTCCGGTGATCGAGCGCTTCGGCGACGGGCTCGCGCGGGTGCGCCGGGCGCTCGCGCATCTGCCCGTCTACATGATCTTCGACGATCACGACATCACCGACGACTGGAATCTCACCCGCGGCTGGGAGGAGGCCGCCTACGGCCATCCCTTCTCCCGGCGCATCATCGGCAATGCGCTGATCGGCTATTGGCTCTTCCAGGGCTGGGGCAACGACCCGGCGCGCTGCGGCGAGCTGCTGGAGGCCGCCCGCCGCTGTCTGCCGCCGGAAGGTAGCGAGCGGCCCGCCGCGAGCACCGAGCCGGCGCCCGCGGCCGACCCGACGCCGGTGCCGCCGCTGGCCACCGAGCCCGACAACGGCTCGCATCTCCATGACCAGCTCATCGACCGGCTGCTGGACTTCGAGCACTGGCACTACAGCCTGCCCACCTCCCCGAAGCTGGTGGTGCTGGACACCCGCACCCACCGCTGGTGGTCCGAGTCGAGCCTCGCCAAGCCCTCTGGACTCATGGACTGGGAGGAGCTCTCGGAGCTGCAGCAGACGCTGATGCACCAGGAGGCCGTGGTCATGATCTCCGCGGCGCCGGTACTGGGCGTGAAGCTCATCGAGAACGCCCAGCGGGTGTTCACCTGGCTCGGCCTGGCGCTGCTGGTGGACGCCGAGAACTGGATGGCCCACCCGGGCTCCGCCAATGTCATGCTCAACATCTTTCGTCACCGGCGCACGCCGCGGCATTTCGTGATCCTCTCCGGCGACGTCCACTACAGCTTCGTCTACGACGCGGTACTGCGCTTTCGCACCCACACGCCGCTGATTTGGCAGATCACCTCGAGCGGCCTCAAGAACGAGTTCCCGCACGCCCTGCTGCGCTGGTTCGACCGGCTCAACCTCTGGCTCTACGGCACCAGCTCTCCGCTCAACTGGCTCACCCGCCGTCGGCGCCTGCGCCTGCGCGCCCGCCGTCCGGACGGCAACCGTCGTCGGCGGCTCTACAACGGCAGCGCCCTGGGCCGGGTGCGCCTGGATGCCAGCGGCACGCCGGTGGACATCCGGCTGCTGACCGCCGACGGCGGCGAGGTGGCGTTTCCAAAGCCGCCCTGACCGCGCCGCCAGCCTCGCTGACGCTGGCCGCCGCAACAGGCCGCCGAGCGCACAGCCTGATCCTCCAAGCGATACCTCCTACACCGAGCCGACGCGATGACCGATCCAGACGGCACAGCACGCCAGAACCTGATCCGCGCCGAGCTCCGGCGCGTGGACGGCGCCGACCCCGGCGCCTGGGCGCCTTCGCCCAAGCATCGCAAGATGGCCGCGAGTCCGCTGCGCTTCCTGCGCGGCTCCGCGCAGCTCTATTACGCGGACCTGGCCAACGGCACCTTGCAGCTGCCGCAGGCGCTGCTCGCGCGGGTGCCGACCACCGCGGTCATGGGCGACTGCCATGTGTCCAACTTCGGCTTCCTCACCGAAGAGGGCTCCCACGGCGACACCGTGGTCTTCTGCCCCAACGACTACGACGACGCCTGCATGGGCCACGCCCACTGGGACCTCGCCCGCTACATCGCGAGCCTGGTGCTGGCGGCCGACTTCTGCCGCGGGGTGCTGGACGGCCGCTATGCCTCGGACGAGGTGGACGACCCTGCCGACCTGACGGCAGCCACCGACGAGGATGCCCGCGAGGCCGGCCGCGCCTTCCTCGACGCCTATATCCGGACCTGCCGAGAGGGCGTCGACGACCCAAGCCGGCGCGACAGTGCGTTGACCAAATTCCCCAAGGGCCATGTGCTGCGCAAGCCCTGGAAGAAGGCCAAGCGGCGCCGGGCCGGCGGTCGCGACTTCACCGCCAAGAGCACGCTCGCGAAGGAGGTGGAGATCCGCGACGGCCGCCCGCGCTTTCGCGACCGCCCGGGTCGCTTCGCGGCCCTGGAGCCCGCCCGCGCCCGGCAGGTGCACGCGGCCTTCCGGCCCTATGTGGACGACGCCGTGCTGGACCTGGTGCTGCGCCTCGGCGCCGGCACCGGCTCGGTGGACCTGGAGCGCTTCTACCTGCTGGTGGGCCCGGAGCACTTCGCCGGCGACGCCGATCTGCCGCTCTGCCACGTGGTGGAGGTCAAGCAGCAACGCCCGGCCAGCCCCTTGCACCACTTCCCGGACCTGCGCCCGGAGAACCGCCTCGACCCGGCACACCTCACCGTGGACTGCCAGCGCCTGATGCAGCGCAGCCCGGATATGGTGCTGGACGAGGCGGTCTGGGAGGACAAGCACTGGCTGGTGCGCTCGCGCCACCACGCCCGCGTCGGCATCGACCCCGAGGACGTCGCGTTGGCGAAGAAGAAGCCCGGCAAAAGGCTCGCCGCCTATGCCGGCGCCTGCGGCGAGGCCCTGGCACTGGCCCATGCCCGCGGCGACCGCCGCTCGACCCGGTTCGAGGCGGCCATGGCCCGCGTGCTGGCCGAGGAGACCGATGCACTGCTGGACGCCGCTGGCGGCTACGCGGCACGCCTCATCGCCGATCGGCAGCTGCTGAAGGCGGTTATGTCATGCTGAATCTGCCGCCCTCAGGGGAGCGGCGATGGCGGCATGAGCAGGGCGCCCAAAGCCAGCGCCGCCATGGCCGCAGCCCGCGGCCGGGGCGTGCAAGTCGGCTCAACGGGCGAAGCGGGGCAATTGCCCGCACGCAGTACGCCGCGCGGCTGCAGGATGCCAATCTCTTGACCACCTGCGAGCTGGCGCGTTTTGCATTAAGGTGTCGTCGTGCAGACGGGGGTCGCGCCGAGCAGCCTGGTGCCTGATGCGCCAGGGCCCGGCAAGTGTGTCCCCACCCAGACGCGCATCGAGACCAACCGGCCAACATCCTATCCATGTCGAAGAAGCAGAAGCGGCGCAAGCCGCGCGGCGGCGGTCAGCAGCACGAGCAAGCGACGCCGGCGCTGGAGCGCCGCGCCCGCGAGGCGCTGGCCGCCGAGCACTGGCGTGACGCCATCGCCGCCTACAAGGATCTCGTCAAACGCGAGGACCGCGCCGACTGGCGCCAGGGGCTCGCCGACGCCTACGCCGGTCGGGCCGGCGAGCTTACCGCCAAGGGCATGCTGAAAGAGGCCCTGGCCATTTGGGAGAACCGCGCCGCGCTGGGGCCGAAGCGCGCCATGGCGCCGGAGCACGCAGCGCTGTTGATACGCTTGGGCCGGCCGGCGGCGGTGGTCGACCTGCTGACCGGCGGCACCGCCGACGAGCTGCCCAAGGCGCAGCGCGAGGCGATCCGTGCCCAGCTCGCGGCGCGTGTGCTCGGCGGCGATGTCGGACTCTTGGAGCACTTGCCGGTGGACGAGCCGGTGCGTCGCCATGCCCAAGCTGCAACGGCGGCGCTGGCAGCCTATTGCGAGGGCGACGACGCCGCGCTGCAGGCGGCCCTGGCCGACATTCCCTTCCGCTCGCCCTACCGCGACTGGGTGCAGATTCTCAAGGCGCTGCTGCGGCATGTGCAGGCCCCCGCCGAGGCGCAGTCGCTCCTCCAGCGCGTCGACGACGATTCGGCGTTCGCGCCCATGAAGCGCGCCGCCACCCTGAGCCTGATGCCGGAGACGGCGTTTCTCGACGCCGCCGCCGACGCCGGCCCGACGCTGGTGCGCGTCGCCTGTGTGCTGCGGGGCTGGCCCCCGGCCCGCATTGCGCTGTGGGAGGAGCTGGCGCGGCTGGAAAACGATCCGAGCCCCACGGCACTGATCCGGCTGCTGCAACGTCACCGCCAGGTCCTCGGCGACGACTGGGTGCGACGCAAGTCCCTGAGTCTGGCCGTGCATGCGGACAGCGACGACCCGGAGCACTGGCTGTACCACGTTGGCGGGCCGGAGCCCGACGAGCTCGAGTCGGCGCTGCTGGAGGCCTGGACCATAAGTCCGCGGGACGATGCCTGGGATGCCTTGGACTCTTGGCACCGCTGTGCAGAGCTGCTGGAGCAGCGCTGGCGCACCAGCAAGGCGCCCGACCCGGAGCTGGCGCTGCACATCGCGCTGCTGCTGCGCCGGGGCGATGCCGAAGGCGACATACTGGCGCCGCAGGTGACGCCCAGCGGCGACCCTGACGACTTCGACAGCATCGCCGCCGAGCAGCTGGAGGCCAGCCTGTCATGGGATCCGGACGACAGGGCCACCTATCTGCGCCTGATCGGCTACTATCGCCGCGGCCGTTGGCTGAAGAACGCCCGCCGGCTGCTGGAGCAGGCGCAGTCGCGCTGGCCCCGGGACATGGCGCTGTTGGAGGCGGCGATGGACATCGCGCTGGACGCGGGCTCCTTCAAGAAGGCGGCTACCCTGGCCAGGCAGATCCTTGCCATCGATCCCATCAACAGCGCCGTGCGCGGGCGTTTGGTCAAGGCCCATTTGGCGCACGCCCGCAAGCAGGTGGCCAAGGCGCGCACGGACCTCGCCCGCAAGGAGCTTGCGACGGCCCATGGCTGGGCAGGAGACGAGCACACGCGTGAGCGCGTCGCGCTTGCCACCTCGCTGTTGGCCGTCAGCGACGCGGACGCGGCGGACACGCGTACCCTGCGCGAGCAGATCCAGGCACAGCTCAAGCAGGGGGCAGGGCTTGCCATGCGCTTGGAGCTGGCCATGGCCGCCGACGGGCTGGGTCTGTCGCTCGGCACCCTGAACCGTCGGCTGCAGCTCAAGAAGCCGACGCTGCGCGATCGCGACGACCTCGTCGCCTCCCTGGCGAGGCTGCGCGCCGCGCTGGACGAAGACCAAGAACCGAGCACCGAGACGGCACAGATGCTCGAGGGGGCCCTGCCGAAGGCGCCTTGGAGCGCCCTGTCGCGCACGGAGCTGGAGACCGCCTGCGACACGCTGAAGCGCTCCCGGCTCCACAAGGCCCGTCAGCAGGCGGCGACGACGGCGCTGAAGCGCTGGCCGGGTGAGCCCATCTTCGAGCTGCACCGATTCGAGGCCAAGTATCCCCGCGGCTTCGATTTCCGCGCCATGAAGGATCTATGGACCCTGGAGCAGGCACTCGAGCGCGCCCATGACAACGGCGACACGCGCACGGCGATGCGCATCCAAGAAGTGCTGCCTGGTCCCGGCTTCGGCGGCGCTCCCCCGAGCTTGCCCCCCATGCCCTTCCCGGGCGCGGGCAACGCCGCCGACGACATGGCGGTGCCCGAGCACGTCATCGACTTAATGCGCATTCTCGGCATCAAGAAGGTGCTGGAGATACTGGGGGCGCCTCCCGAGGTCATCCGCCAGGTCCGGGACATCGAGCGCCAGCTCGGCGAAGACGCCGCGCACGACATGCTGGTGGACCTGCTGGACCAAGGGGCCGATCTCGATCCCTTCGGGAATTGGCCCGCACCCGACCCCGAGCCGCCGCAGCGCGGCCGACCCAGGGGCCGGCGTCGCGATGACGCCGACGATGACGACGATATGCCCGAGCAGCTGGATCTGTTCTGATGCGTGATCCCTATTTGGTCCTGGGGCTCGACCCCGATGCCGATGACAGCGCCGTCGAGCGCGCTTATCTGGAGGCGGTCAAGCACTGCCCCCCGGAGCGCGACGCGGCCCGCTTCAGCGCCATCCGTACGGCCTATGAGCAGCTGCGTACGGTGCGTGATCGGGCTGCCTTTGCGCTGTTCGACACGACGCCGCCGACGCCCGCCGACGTTCTGGACAAGGCGGCGCCCGTTGGCGCCCCGGGCCGTCCCGAGCGCGCGCTCATCGAGGCCTTGCTGCGAGGCGAGTCCTGATGGACACGGCCACCAAGGATGCGCTGACGGCGCAGTTTCGCGCTTATCTGGATGCTGCCGAGACCGCCGCGGATACGGCCACCGAGCCGGCCGCCGACCAGGTGCCAGAATCCGCGCCGGATCTCTTCAGCCTGCTGACGGAGCTGGCCGCGCTCAAGAACGAGGTCAAGCTGGAGTCGCGCCAGGTGAAGACCGCGCTGGAGGAGTTCCGCGGGCTCTTCGACACCCTGCGCGAGGCCCAGACCCGGCTCGGTGACGAGCAAGCGCGCGGCTGCGAAGAAGCGCGTGCGGGCGAGCGCCGCGCGCTGCTGCTGGCGCTGCTGGAGCTGCGCGATCGCATGCAGGCGGGGCATGCGCAGGCCGAGCGCTTTCGCCCCGGCTGGCTCGGGCGCCGGCGCCGTGCGCCCCAGGTCATTGCCGCGCTGGCCGAGGGCATGGCTATGAGCCTGCGCCGCCTGGATGAGATCCTGGCGCGCAGCGGCGCTCAGCCGCTGGCCGCCGTCGGCCGCCACTTCGATCCCCAGCGCATGCACGCCGCCGAGCTGACCCGCGACCCGGCGCGACCCACCGGCGAGGTGGTCGCCGAGCTGCGCCCCGGCTGGCTGCTGCATGGCGAGCTCCTGCGTGCCGCCGAGGTGGTCGTCAACCGCCCCGACGCACCCCGAGCCCCCGAGCCTATCCCGGATCAGGCACCGGATCAGGCATTGGACCAGGCACCGGACCAGCCATCGGCAAAGCCCAAGCATCAGACCACGGAGTCAGACCAGTGAGCGACCCCATCATCGGCATCGATCTCGGCACCACCAATTCGGAGGTGGCCGTAGTTCAGGACGGGCGCCCGCAAGTGCTGGAGGTGGACGGCGGCAAGCTGCTGCCGTCCGTGGTGGGGCTCGCGGACGACGGTACGCTGCTGGTGGGCCAGGCCGCGCGCAATCAGTACACCCTCTACCCCGAGCGCACCATCCGCTCCGTGAAGCGGCGCATGGGCGAGGATGTGCACCTGAGCCTCGGTGAGCAGTCCTACCGCCCGCAGGAGATCTCGGCGCTGATCTTGAAGCGCCTCAAGCGTGCGGCGGAAGAGGCCCTGGCGCAGCCGGTGGCGAAGGCCGTCATCACCGTGCCCGCCTATTTCTCCGACGCCCAGCGCCAGGCCACCCGCGACGCCGGCGAGCTGGCGGGCCTGGAAGTGGTGCGCATCATCAACGAGCCCACCGCCGCAGCGCTCGCCTACGAGGCCGACCACGAGGGCGCGCGCACCATTTTGGCGTACGACCTCGGCGGTGGCACTTTCGACGTCTCCGTGGTCCGCATGAGCGGTGAGGTCACCGAAGTGCTGGCGAGCCATGGCAACAACCAGCTGGGCGGAGACGACTTCGACGCCCGGCTGGTGCAGCATGTGCTGGACTACCTCCGGGACAAGGAGGATGTCGAGGTTGGCGAGAACCGCGGCGCACTGGCGCGCATCCAGCGCGCCTGCGAGACGGCCAAGATCGCCCTCACCGACGCGCCCTACGCCCGCATCGACGAGGAATACCTGCTGGAGCACGACGGCCGCGCGGTGAACTTGTCGCTGGAGATCGACCGCGGCGACTACGAGTCGATGATCGAGGGCTACGTCGACGAGACCCTGGAGGCCGTGCACATCGCCCTCAAAGGGGCGGGGCTCGCCGTCTCGGACCTCGACGAGGTGCTGCTGGTGGGCGGCGCCACGCGCACGCCGCTGATCCAGCGCCGCCTAGAAGAGATTCTGGGCATGCAGCCCCGGGCCGAGGTGGACCCGGACCTGTGTGTGTCCACGGGCGCCGCCATCCAGGCCGCCGTCATCGCCGGGGAGCAGGTGGCCTCGGTGCTCGTGGATGTGACGCCCTACACCTTCGGCACCAGCGCCCTCGGTGAGCTGGACGGCGAGCTCTATCCATACACCTATGTGCCGGTGATCCGCAAGCACACGCCCGTGCCGACGACCAAGAGCGAGGCCTTTCGGACCCTCCAGGACGGTCAGGCGAGCATCGACGTGCGGGTCTACCAGGGCGAGGACCCGGATGCGCTGAGCAACACCGAGATCGGCGCCTTCCGCGTCGAAGGCCTGAGCGATGTGCCTGCGGGCAACCTGATCGTCATGACCTTTTCGCTGGACATCGACGGCATCCTAGAGGTGACCGCCCGCGAGAAGCGCACCGGCTTGGAGAAGGCCATCACCATCGACAACGCCACTGCCCGCTTCGAGGCCCACGAGCTGGACGCCGCCCGCGAGCGCCTGTCCGCACTCATCGAGGGCGAGGCCGAGCGCGTCAGCGAGGATGGCACTGGCGCATCGAGCGAAGCCGGGGAGCGGCGCGAGGCCGTCCAGGCCCGCGCCCTGGTGGAAAAGGCCGAGCGCCTGATGGCCGACGCCAACGCCGAGGACAAGGAAGACCTGGTGAATCTGGTGGAGACCGTCCAAGACGCCCTTGCCGCCAACGATATGGCCGCGCTGGAGCCGGCCGTGGCCGAGCTTTCGGACCTGGTCTACTATCTGGAGTCCTGAGTCGGTGGAGCGCTGCCCCAACTGCCGTGCCCGCACCGACGGCAGCCCCGAGTGCCGCCGGTGTGGAATGGAGCTCAAGCTGTTGCAAGCCGCGGAGCAGGCGGCCGAGCAGGCGCTGAGCGAGGCCCTGTCCGAGCTAGCCCACGGCCGCCCAGCCGCCGCTGCCCGCGCCGCCGAGCGCGCGCTGTCCCTGAAGCGCACGCCGATGGGGGAGCAGGTGGCGCGCTTCGTGCGGCTGCGCCGGGATGCGGCGGCTCGAGATCTGCTGCAAGACCTGACGGCGCGATCCTAGCACTTGATTTGAGCCAATTTCGCAGGCTCCCTGCTCGGCAGGGGCGGAGCAGATGAATCAAATCGAAGTCTCTGGTCCTTGGGGGAGGGTGATCGCGCTCGGATGCCCGATCCCGATCCCGATCCCGAGTGCAAAGTTGCCTGAAACGCTGCACTCGGGAGGTGTTCCCTTGCACCCTCAGTCCGCCAGCTCGCGCTGGTCTACGGCGCAGAACATATCCAGCAGCTTGTCGTCCTCGACAATCTTGTGGCCCAGGATGTAGCCGGCGGCGGACCAGACCTGACGCAGGTGCGCACGGCGGCCGATGAGATTGCCGGCGCGGCCGTCGTAGTACTCGGGAAAATTCGCCTGCGGTAGGCCATGGTCGGCGACGTCCAGCGCCAGCTGCGCCAAGTCCCCGCGGCCGGTCTTCATGGCGGCGGCGACGAAGGCCCAGATGAGCACTGGCCAATTGCCGCCGTTGTGATAGGACCAGGGCACGTTCTTCGGGTCGCTGCCGGTCATGAACATCCACTCCTTGCCCACCACCGCCGGGTAGACCAGCTTGGCGGGCATGTTGCCGACCAAGTCCTCCCAGCGGTCCTGATACAGGCGCATGATGCCCTGGGCCTCGCGCTGGCTGGTGATGCCGAAGATCACCGCCAGCAGGTTGCCGAGGGCGAAGAAGCGAAAATCCATGCGCCCGGGGCCCAGGTTGCCCACCAGAAAGCCCGCCCGCGCCGGCAGCCAGTCGACGATCCACTCCGGAATGGACTCCGGGTAGATGTTCAGCATGTTGACGCTGCCGGTGCCGAACTCCTCGGTGCGGTAGCGGTGGATCTCGTTCAGGCGCTCCAGGTCCAGCCAGTAGAACAGCTGGATGTAGTTGCGCAGCATATTGGCGCGCTTGTCGGCGAGCGCGATGATGTCGTGGGACTCCGGCGTGTCCCGCAGCAGCTCCACCGCGCTCACCAGCATGCCGTAAAAGAGCGATTGGATCTCCAGCGGATGGCCGTAGACGCCCATGCGCCGGTCGATCATGAAAGAGCCGTCCGGCACCAGCAGGGTCGGGAAGACCTCGAAGCCCTCGCGCAGCGTCAGCTCCAGAATGCCGCGCAGCGCGCGCTGGACCTCCGGCTCCAGCGCCAGGGCCTTGTCGCCGGTGGCGCGGCAGTAGATGTTGAGCAGGATCACCCACCACATCATGGCGTCCACCGGCGCCACCCGGCCGATGGCGTGGTCGCCGAAGTCCGCCCGCATCCGCTCCTGGCCCTGCTCGTCCAAGCCGACGCGGAAGCTCGCGGGCAGCACCGCGGGCTCGATCTCGTGGCCGTGGATGCGCTGGTGCTGGCTGCGCAGCCGCAGCACCGTGCGCAGGAAGTTGCGCACGATGTCCCCCTCGCCGTCAGCCAAGAAGACCAGCGCCGAGGGGATGAAGTCCCGCACGAAGCAGTCGTGATAGTTCTCGGCTTCCGCGCTGCCCTCGGCAATGGCGGCGACGGTCCCCACCGGCTCGCCGCCGTAGGTCATCACCGAGCCGCGAAGCAGCTCGTAGGCGGATGCGATGGCGTCTTCGTTCAAGCGACTGGACTCCGGGGCTGGGTGTGACGGCCGCGCGGCTCGGCGGCGGACGCGGTTGTCAGAGCAAGTGCGCAGCGGCTGGCATCAGGACATACGCTCAGCCGAGCGCCTCGCCCACCAGGCGGTTGGTGAGCAGCAGTGCCGCCACCGTCAGCCCCAGAAAGGCGAGTGCCAGCAAACCATACCAGCCGCGGGCGAGACCCCGCTTCAGCCGCGGCCAACCGGCCATGTCTGCGGTGGCAGGCGGCGGCACGGATTCGAAGGTGGTGATGAACACGGCGGCACAGACACACCAGAGGAAGCCAACGATGGCCGGCAGCAATACCGCATCGCTGCGCTGCGGATCACCGAAGACCACGAGATAGGCCGCCGCCAACAACAGGAGCGCCGCCAGTGCGCTGAATACGGACAGCGCGGGCCGCAGCCAGCGCGCGACGCTTTGCAGGCGGGAGAGTACGGACATGGCTCTTGGCGCTCGCTGCTCGAACTGCATTGATGGTGATGCCGTTTGGCGCTGCTGACAACGCCCGGCTGTCATCGGGCCGTCATCGCAAGCGGATCGCTGCGCCGCTCGACCCCCGAGTCATTGCCAATGGAGGCGCTGCTATTGAGCGGCTGGTCGGTCGCTTCGGCTGCGCATGGCGGTTGCCGCGATGAGCCGGGATTCAGGGCGGCAGGGGCGCGCTCGTCGGGTGACGCCTCAAGGGGTGGAGGGTCCTTCGCCGGGCGCTGGCGAGTCGACCGCGCCCGGCGGCGGCAGCCCGATGGCAGCACCCGGCAGGAAGCCGAGGTCCGCTGCGGTTTCGGCAGCCGCCGCGTCGATGGTAAAGACGTGGATGCGGCCCGTCGGCGCGCCGCAGACCTGCGCATGGTGCATGCCGTCCGTGGTGGTGCGCGCCGCGTGCACCTCGATGCCGGCGGCGGTGAGCTGCTCGCGCATGGCCGCGATGGACGTGCCGCTGTCGGGCTCGCACTGCCGGCTGCCGTCGGGCTTGAAGACATCGATACGCCCCGGTGCGCCTCCGGGTGCGCCTCCGGGTGCGCCTCCAGTCGGCGACCCGAGCCCCTGCCCAGCGCCGGCTGCCATAACGATGACGGTCTGGGCGAGCCAGAGCGCACCCAGGATAAGCGCGAGTCTGGCGGCGAGTGGCAGGGGCAGGGGCATGGTCATCTCGGGGCCGATGGTCGATGCGCCCGATTTTAACCCCGATTCTGACCAAGCCAGGCGCTCGCTGTTGGCGCCCAGCATTGGTACCCAGCGTCGGTACCCAGCGCGGGACCGGATCTCGTCCGGCCCGCCTTGGTTGCAATGTCGGCGGCCTAGCCAGATATCCGCAACAAGCCCGCTGTTGACACTGCCGCATTCGCCATGACCGCCGTCCATCTCACCGCTCCAGACATCGACCCGAGCGAGGTCGAATACTTCGAGAAGCTCGCCCACCGCTGGTGGGACGACCAGGGTCCGTTTTGGCCGCTGCACAAGCTGAACGCCTTTCGGCTCGACTATGTGCGCGATCGCCTCTGCGCCGCCTTCGGCTGCGACCCCGACGCCGAGCGTCCGCTAGAGGGGCTGGAGATCCTGGACATCGGCTGCGGCGGCGGCATCCTGAGCGAGTCCGTGCATCAGCTCGGCGCCAAGGTCACAGGCACCGAGATCACCGAGAAGAACGTGCGCGTCGCGGAAATCCACGCCAACTGGAGCGGCGCCGACATCGACTATCAGCTCATCACCGCCGACGACCTCGCCGCCAGCGGCGCCAGCTTCGACGCCGTGCTCAACATGGAGGTGGTCGAGCACGTGGAGCACCTGCCGGACTTCCTGGCCAGCTGCGCCAAGCTGGTGCGCCCGGGCGGTGTGATGGTGGTGGCCACCATCAACCGCACGCCGGTGGCCTGGCTCAGCGCCATCGTCGGTGCCGAATACGTTCTCGGCTGGCTGCCCAAGGGCACGCACCACTATCGCAAGCTGGTGAAGCCCAAAGAGCTGGCGGCGGGCCTGGGGCCCGAATTCCAGGTCATCCACGAGACGGGCGTGCGCGTGAACCCCCTCAACCGCCACTTCTCCTTCAGCGGCTACAAGGGCATCAACTACATGATGGTCTTTCAGCGCGCCGGCACCGCCGGCAGCGGGGCCTGAGCCATGCAGATCGCACTCTTTGGCGCCACCGGCGGCACCGGCCAACAGGTGCTGGAGCAGGTCCTGGCGGCCGGGCATAGTATCAAGGCGCTGGCCCGCGACCCCGCCAAGCTGTCGACCCGCGAGGGCCTCAGCGTGATCCAGGGGGACGTGCTGGACCAGGCGGCGACGGACAGCTGCGTCGAGGGCACGGATGCGGTCATCTGCGTGCTGGGCACGACACCGGGCAGCGAGCCGGTGGAGGCCGCCGGCACCGAGCGCATCCTGGCGGCCATGGACAAGCACGGCGTCAAGCGGCTCATCGCCGTCAGCTCCATGGGCGTCGGCGACAGCATTGATCAGGTCAATTTCGCCTTCCGCATCATCATGAATCTGACGCTGAAGCGCATCATGCAGGCCAAGGCGGAGCAGGAGCGCCTAATCATGGCGAGCGACACGGACTGGACCATCGTTCGCCCCGGCGGGCTCACCGACGCGCCGGCGAGCGGCGAGTACCGCGCCGGACTCGACAAGTCCATCAAGGCCAAGCGGGTGTCGCGCGCCGATGTCGCGGACTTCGTGGTCAAGCAGCTCGCCGATCGCAGCTATGTCCGCCGGGCGCCGGCGGTGAGCTGAAGGCGTCCACCGGCGGGCCGCCAACCGCCTGCTTGACCCTGTCCTAACCCGCTGCTGCAATGGGCAAATCGCCCACCGCCCGTCTCCGAGCGAGCCATGAACGACCCCGCTGCTGCCCCGCCGCGCCTGCCTACGGAGGACGACCTCGAAGCCATGGTCGTGGGGGCGGACGGCTCCGTGTCGCCGGAGGTCGTGCGGCTGCCCACCGAGGACGACCTCCCGAGCGACGACGGAGAGCCCATGGAGACTTGGCGCCACCGCCTGCAGATGGACCTGCTCATCGACGCCCTGCTGCCCTGGGCCGAGGCGCGCGGCGACTGCTTCGTCGGCGGCAACATGTTCTTGTATTTCAGTGACGAGCATCTGCAGAACAAGGACTTCCGAGGCCCCGACGTCTTCGTCGCCCTAGGCGTCTCGCCTCGCGAGCGCAAGAGCTGGGTCGTCTGGCAGGAGGGCAAGGCGCCGGACCTGGTCGTCGAGCTGGTCTCCAAGACCAGCCGCCACGTGGACAAGGTCGAGAAGAAGCAGGTCTATCAAGACCAGCTGCGGGTCGCCGAGTACTTCTGGTTCGATCCCTGGGCGCCGGAGGACTTCGCCGGCTTCACCCTCGTCGACGGCCGCTACCAGCCCATCGAGGCTGCCGGACCCGGCCGCATCCCGAGCCCCCTGCTCGGCCTGACACTGGGCTGGTGGGACGGCACCTTCCGCTGGGTCGAGACCCGCTGGCTGCGCTGGTGGGACGCCGACGGCAACCTGCTGCCGACCCACACGGAGCTTGCTCAAGCCGACGCCGACGCCGCCCGTGCGAACGCCGAGGCAGAGAAAGCGAAAGCCGGCGCCGCCCGGGCCGACGTCGAAGCGACTGAGCGCCGGCTCGCGGAAGAAGCCCGGCGCGCCGAGGCGGCCGAGGCCGAGCTCGCGCGGCTGCGGGCGAAGCTGGGGGAGGGCGGCGGCGACTGATCGTCAGCCGCCCCTGCAAGCGCCCGCGCACTCACTCCTGCGCGATTCGTGCTCCCCACTGCCGCGCCGCTTCGATGATCGCGGGCGGGTCCAGCGTCAGCGGCGCGCCGTCGCGCAGCACTTGGCGGCCGCGGATCCAGACGTGGCGCACCTGGTGGCTGCCGGCGGCGTAGACCAGCTGGGAGCAGGGGTGATAGAGCGGCTGGGTGTGCGGGTCCCCCAGATCCACGGCGACGATGTCCGCCGCCTTGCCCACCTCCAGCGAGCCGACGGTGTCCTCCAGTCCCAACGCCTTGGCCCCGTTCCAGGTGGCCATGCGCAGCGCCTGCTCCGCCGGCACGGCGTTCGCGGAGCCCGCCACACCCTTGGCCAGCAGGGCCGCGGTGCGCATCTCGCCGAAGAGGTTGAGGTCGTTGTTGCTGGCGGCGCCGTCGGTGCCGAGGGCGACATTGACGCCGGCCGCGAGCAGGTCCTGCACGGGGCAGAAGCCGCTCGCGAGCTTCAGGTTGGACTCCGGGCAATGCACCACCTGGGTGCCGGTGTCCGCCAGCCGCGCGATCTCGTCGTCTTCCAGCTGGGTCATGTGCACCGCCACCAGCTGCGGACCCAGCAGGCCGAGGCGGTCCAGCCGGGCGATGGGCCGCTCGCCGTGGGCGCGCAGCACCTGCTGCACCTCGTCCCGGGTCTCGTGCAGATGGATGTGCACCTGCACCTCCAGCTCGTCTGCCAGGGTGCGCACGCGCGTCAAGGGCGCCTCGGAGACCGCGTAGGTGCTGTGGGGAGCGAAGGCCGGGCGCACCAAGGGATGATCGCGATAATGCTCGTGCAGCTCCAGGCCCCGGCGCAGATACTCGTCGGCGTTGTCGGCGTAGCGGGTCGGGAAGTCGACGACGATCATGCCCGCCAGCACGCGCATGCCGGCCTCGGCACAGACACGCGCCGTCACTTCCGCATGGAAGTACATGTCGTTGAAGCAGGTGATGCCGCCGCGCAGCATCTCCAGCAGCGCCAGCCGGGTGCCGTCGGCGACGAACTCCTGGTCCACCCAGCGGCCCTCGGCGGGCCAGATGTGCTCGTGCAGCCAGGTCATCAGCGGCAGGTCGTCGGCCAGCCCCCGCAGCAGGGACATCGGCGAGTGGGTGTGGGCGTTGACCAGTCCCGGGATCAGCGCGTGGCCCGGCAGCTCCAGGGTCTTGGCGGCGTCGATTTGCGCCTCGGCCTGCGCCCGCGGCAGCAGGGCGGCGATGTGCCCGTCGACGACGGCGAGGCTGTGGCTCGCGAGAGTGCTGTCGCTGGCGTCCACGGGCAGGACCCAGTCGGCGTGGATCAGGAGGTCTGCTTGCATGGCTTCTGTGCGTCGGGGTTGGAGAAGCGAATGGTGGCGGCGTCTGCCTGACGCCGCGCCGGCGCAACGGCGGGCCGCCGCCAAAGTCACGGCCGGCGCTCGCGCGCGGCGACGAGCCGCCGTTCTAGCGCAACCGCGTCGGGGACGCAAAGCAGGTTGCCCAGCTGCCCGTCGCGCCGGGAGCGCGGGCTTGCAAGCCGGTTCTCTGCGGCACTTTCGCACGACGCAGCACACGCCGGCGCGCATGCGCTCCAGCCGCGGAGCCTGTCGCAATTGCGAATTGCATTAACCTTTGTGATAGTGTGCATTGCAAAAGTAGACGCAGCGCCTCCAGCTGTAACGAGGCTCATCCGGCACAGCGCTCGCGATCACGGTATCGCGGCTGTCATCCCCCGGAGGAGACCAATGTCCAGAAAGCACCCGATCATCGCTGTCACCGGCTCGTCTGGCGCCGGCACCAGCACGGTGAAGAACGCGCTGGAGCACATCTTCCATCTTGTGGGCGCACGCGCCGCCTTCATCGAAGGGGACAGCTTCCATCGCTACGAGCGCAAGGCTATGGCCGAGGAGCTGCAAAAGGCCAAGGAGGAGGGACGGACGCTGAGCCATTTCGGACCGGAGGGCAACCTGTTCGACAAGCAGCTGGAGTTGTTCACCTGCTATGGCGAGTCGGGCACCGGCGTGCGCCGCAAGTACATCCACAACGAGGAAGAGGCAGCGCGTCACGAGGGGCCGCCTGGAACCTTCACGGATTGGGAGCCCATCCCGCCGGATACCGACCTCCTGTTCTACGAGGGGCTGCACGGTGGCGTTGTCCACGGTGATATCGACATGGCCGCCAGGGTGGACCTGCTCATCGGCGTTTGCCCGACCATGAACCTGGAATGGGTCCAGAAGATCCATCGCGACACGCGCGAGCGCGGCTACAAAGAGGATGACGTGAAAGACGCCATCTGGCGGCGCATGTACGACTACATGCACTACATCCTCCCGCAGTTCTCCCGCACACATATCAACTTCCAGCGCATCCCGCTGACGGACACATCGAATCCCTTCGCGGTGAGCAGCATCCCGACGCCGGACCAGAGTCTGGTGATGATCCATCTGCAAAAGCCCAAGCCCACCGTCGATTACAAGCTGAGTCTCAAAGGACTCATCGATGACTCGTCCATCAGCGGCTTGAACACGCTGGTGATTCCGGGCGGCAAAATGATGTACGCGATGGAGCTGATCCTGACCGAGCGCATTCTGGGGCTGATGAAGCAGCGCGGGCATCTCGATCCCGACGCCGAGTAGGTGGGCGCGGCGCGGCGGGGGCACCGCGCGCTCTCCGGCGCGTTTTGAGTGCACCGCGTCGGCTTGCCGGCGGGCGCAGCCGGCCTGACCCCATGGTCCCGCCAGAGGGCAGCGTCGGCGAGCCGGTCGCAGAATCGAAGCTCCCAACCCCTTGAGCCTTTGCCGCCTAAGGTCAAGAATGCCGGCATGATGGTCGCTGACCGCGCCCGCCGCAGACGAGAGCCTCCGACGCCCATGCAAACGCCCGCCGCCCCCGAGATCCACCCGGACAACGCCATCGTCTGGCACGACGACAGACTGTTCCTGCTCGACCAGCGCAACCTGCCCGGGGAGACCCGCTTCGTCGCTTGCGGCTCCGCAGCCGAGACCGCCCGGGCCATCACGGACATGGTGGTGCGCGGAGCGCCCGCTATCGGCATCACGGCGGCCTATGGCGTGGTGCTGGCGGCGCGCGAGCGCTTCACCGCGGACCCCTCCGGCTGGCGCGAGGCCGTCGGCGCCGACATCGAGCTGCTGGCCGCCAGCCGGCCGACGGCGGTGAACCTGTTCTGGGCGCTGGAGCGCATGCGCCGGCTGATGGAGACGCTGGATGCGGCGGCACCCGAGCCGGCGCTGCTCGCGGAGGCGCAGCGCATCCACCGCGAGGACATCGCCGCCAACCGCGCCATGGGCGACTTCGGCGCGGAGCTGATTCAGGGTCCGACGGACGTCATCACCCATTGCAACGCCGGCGCGCTGGCCACCGGCGGCTATGGCACGGCGCTGGGCGTGGTGCGCAGCGCCCATGCCGCTGGCAAGGTGCGTATGGTCTATGCCGACGAGACCCGCCCCTGGCTCCAGGGCTCGCGGCTGACGGCCTGGGAGCTGGCGCAGGCCGGCATCCCGGTGACGGTCCAGTCGGACAATGTCGCCGCCAGCATGATGGCCCGCGGCGAGATCGGCTGGGTCATCGTCGGCTCGGACCGCATCGCCGCCAACGGCGACGTCTGCAACAAGATCGGCACCTATGCGCTGGCGGTACTGGCGCGCCACCACGGCGTCGGCTTCATGGTGGCCGCGCCCACCTCCACCATCGACATGAGCGTCGCCGGCGGGGCCGACATCCCCATCGAAGAGCGCGACCCCAACGAGGTGCTTGCCTGCGGCGGCAAGCGCATCGGCCCGGACGGCGTCGCGGCCCACAATCCCGTGTTCGACGTCACCCCCGCGGCACTGGTGGACTGCATCGTCACCGAGCGCGGCGTCGTCCGCCAGCCGGATGCCGACAAGATCCGCGCATTGATGGCCGGCGCCTGAGCCGCAATCGCGACGCCGGCGGAGCTGGAGGACCAGCTCGTCGGTGCCGGGCTCAGGATTGAGGACATGCGCCCGCACGACATCGTCGGCGGCGAGCGCTTCCTGTGGGTCACTGCCACGGCGCCGTTGGACCCGCGCGCTCGGGCCACTTGACCATGACCTACCATCCGCCACCCGGCGGATGCCTTGGAGGATTGCGATCGGCTCCAACCTTGAATCAGAGGCTTGCCTGCCGCCGCCCAGCGGTGAGGCGCGGGCGAGCAGCGACAAAAATCCTAGACTGACCCTCGACAGGGTCTGCCATCCGACCAGGTAAGCCACCATGCAACATCGCGCATTCCCATCATTCGGTCATCGTGCGGTGCGGCTCAGCATCGTGCTCGCCCTGCCGCTGGCCGTCGGCGCCGGAACGGCCCCGGCCCATGACCACCAGGAGGCCGCCGACACCGCCGCGGCAACGCCAGCCAACGCCGGCGAGCAAACCATCGTTGTGGTCTCGGCGCCGGAGGAGATCGTCTCCAAACAGCGCCTGCCCCAGTTCGTCGGCATCTCCGGCGACACGGCGGGGGCCGAGGGCTTGTCCATGAACCTGGTCGTGATCCCGCCGGGTGCTGCAGCGGAGCCGCATACCCATTCCGGCTATGAGAGCGCCGTCTACCTGCTGGAGGGCCGGGTGGAGACCCGCTACGGACCGGGCCTGAAGCAGTCGGTCATCAACGAGGCCGGGGACTTCCTCTTCATCCCCCCGAACGTGCCGCACCAGCCGGTCAACCTGAGCGACACCGAGCCCGCCCGGGCCATCGTCGCCCGCAACGACCCGAACGAGCAGGAGCACGTGATCCCCTACGACCCGGCGGCGGATGCGCGCTAGCGAGCAGGACCATGCAAGCCACCGCCCAACAGACTCCCACCCGACACCGGATCACCGTGCAGGAGTTTTTCCGTATGGGCGAGATCGGCGTGTTCGAGCCGGAGGCCCGGATCGAGCTGATCGACGGAGAGCTGTTCGATATGCCGCCCATTGGACCGTCGCACGCGAGCGAAACCGCCCGCGTCAACCAAATCCTCGTCGAAGCAACGCACGGTTGCGCTATCGTTTGGCCGCAGAACCCCATCCATTTGGACGACCTCAGCGCCCCGCAGCCTGATCTCGCACTGCTGCGTTGGCGGCAAGACTTCTACCGGCAGGCGCATCCGCGCCCGGACGACGTGCTGCTATTGGTGGAAGTCGCCGACACCAGCCTCGCCCACGACCGCGACCGCAAGCTCCCCCTCTACGCCCGCTTCGCCATCCCCGAGGTCTGGCTCATCGACATCGGCAGCGGCGCGGTGACCATCCACCGCGACCCGCAGCCGGAGCAGGGCAGCTACGCCGCCGGCTTCACGCTGACGCCGCCCGCGCTGATCCGCCCCGTCATGCTGCCGGACCTGGAGCTGGACCTGTCGCCGCTGCTCTGAGCCTCTGCTCTGAGTCGGGGCGCAGCAGAGTTTGGGCCTGTTCCGTGCGGGCCATCACCGGCGGGTTTCCTTCTGCTGGGGCAGGCGGCTATAGGCTATAGCCGGCTGCGAACGGATTCGCAACGCGCGCAAAGCGCCTGCCGACCCCCTGTTTGTGCTATCATTACGGACTTTTTTCAGGCCCGGTCCGCTGCCCTGAGGCCCGTCCGCCGGGCGTCCTGCGGCCCCGCCGCCCTGCTGATCCCCCTCGTCCGCCAACGGACCCGCTGACGCCCCACATTCATGCCAGATTTCGCCCGAGAAGTCCTTCCCGTCCGGCTCGAAGACGAGATGCGCCAGTCGTATCTCGACTATGCCATGAGCGTCATCGTCGGCCGCGCCCTGCCGGACGTGCGCGACGGCCTGAAGCCCGTGCATCGCCGGGTGCTCTACGCCATGAGCGAGCTGGGCAACGACTGGAACAAGCCCTACAAGAAATCGGCCCGCGTCGTCGGCGACGTCATCGGTAAGTACCACCCCCACGGCGACACGGCGGTCTACGACACCATCGTGCGTATGGCGCAGTCGTTCTCCATGCGCTACATGCTGGTGGATGGGCAGGGCAATTTCGGCTCCGTGGATGGCGACTCGCCGGCGGCTATGCGCTACACCGAGGTGCGCATGGCGCGCATCGCGCACACGCTGCTGGACGATCTCGACAAAGAGACCGTCGACTTCGTCCCGAACTACGACGAGTCCGAGCACGAGCCCACGGTCCTGCCGGCGCGCTTCCCAAACCTGCTCATCAACGGCAGCGCCGGCATCGCCGTCGGCATGGCCACCAACATCCCGCCGCACAACCTGGGGGAGGTCATCGACGGCTGCCTGGCCATTATCGAAGACCCCATGGTCTCGGACGAACAGCTCATGGAGCTGATCCCGGGCCCGGACTTCCCGACAGCAGCCATCATCAACGGCATCCGCGGCATCCGCGAGGCCTACCGCACCGGCCGCGGCCGGGTGCAGCTGCGCGCCCGTACCCACACCGAGACCGAGAAGCGCTCCGGCCGCGAGGCCATCATCGTCACCGAGCTGCCCTACCAGGTGAACAAGGCGCGGCTGCTGGAGAAGATGGCCGAGCTGGTGAAGGAGAAGCGCCTGGAGGGCATCGCCGAGCTGCGCGACGAGTCCGACAAGGACGGCATGCGCATGGTCATCGAGGTCAAGCGCGACCACTACCCCGACGTGGTGCTGAACAACCTCTACCAGCACACACAGATGCAGACGGTGTTCGGCATCAACATGGTGGCGCTGGTGGACGGTCAGCCGCGCACCCTGACACTGAAACAGATCCTCGAGCACTTCCTGCGCCACCGCCGCGATGTGGTGACGCGGCGCACCATCTACGAGCTGCGCAAGGCCCGGGACCGCGCCCATATCCTGGAAGGCTATACCGTCGCGCTGGCCAATATCGACGAGGTCATCGCCCTCATCAAGGCATCCGAGAGCCCCGCCGCGGCCCGCGAAGGACTCATGGCGCGCAGCTGGCCGCCCGGTGCGGTCGCCGGCATGCTCGAGCGCGCCGGTGCCGAGGAGACGCGTCCGGACGATCTCGCGAAAGGCTTCGGCCTGATCGGCGACGGGCCCAGCGCGGGGCAGTACCAGCTGAGCGAGCGCCAGGCGCGCGCCATCCTGGATCTCCAGCTCCAGCGCCTGACGGGCCTGGAGCAGGACAAGATCATCAAGGAATATGAAGAGATCCTGGACAAGATCGCCGACTTGCTGGCGATCCTGCGCAATCCGGACCGGCTGATGCAGGTGATCCGCGAAGAGCTCGAGGCTATCAAGGAGCAGTACGCCGACGAGCGCCGCACCGAGATCGTTCAGGACCAGAACGACCTGACCCTGTTGGACTTGATCGCACCGGAGGACGTGGTGGTGACCATGTCCCATGCCGGCTATGTCAAGGCCCAGCCGCTGTCGGAGTACCAGGCCCAGCGCCGCGGCGGCAAGGGCCGCAGCGCCGCCAGCACCAAGGACGAGGACTTCATCGACCGGCTCTTCGTCGCCAACAGCCACGACACCGTCCTGTGCTTCTCCAGCCATGGCAAGGTCTACTGGCTCAAGGTCTACGAGCTGCCGCAGGCGGGCTATGCGGCCCGCGGGCGCCCCATCGTCAATCTGCTGCCGCTGGAGCCGGACGAGCGGATCAACGCGACCCTGCCGGTGCCGGAGTACGAAGAGGGCAGCTTCGTGTTCATGGCCACCAGCAAGGGCACGGTCAAGAAGACACCCCTCAGGGACTTCTCGCGGCCGCTCTCGCGCGGCATCATCGCCATCGACCTGCACGACGACGAGTATCTGATCGGCGTCGCCGTCACCGACGGCCGCCAGGACCTCATGCTCTTCAGCAGCGCCGGCAAGGCCGTGCGCTTCAACGAGTCCGAGGTGCGCTCCATGGGCCGCAACGCCCACGGCGTGCGCGGCATCTCCCTGGAAGCGGGCCAGTGGGTGATCTCCCTGTTGGTGGCCGAGCCCGGCGCCGTCCTGACGGTGGGCGCCAACGGCTACGGCAAGCGCACCCCGGTGGAGGAGTTTCCCACCAAGGGGCGCGGCACCAAGGGCGTCATCTCCATGCGTATCGGCGAGCGCAACGCCGAGCAGGTCGGCGCCGTGCTCGTGCGCCCCGGCGATGAGATCATGCTCATCACCGAGGCCGGCACCCTGGTGCGCACCGGCGTCGACGGCATCAACGTCATGGGCCGCAACACCTGGGGTGTCAAGCTTATCAACCTCGGCGAAGAGCAGAAGCTCGCCGGTATCGAGCGCATCGTCGCCCTCAACGGCGACACCGGCGACGAAGCGGACAGCAACGGCGGCGACGCCGACGACGCAGCGCAGGGACCGCCCGAGGAATGACCCCGAGCGCCGCGTCGGCCAACGCAACGCCGGCGGCCTACCGGCGTCGGGTAGACAATCAGTGTAGGGTGGACAAGCGACGTAGGGTGGACAAGCGCAGCGCAGTCCACCCCGCGCGGCGACCGGCCAGCGCGTCCTAGGTGGATTCGGCCACGCTCATCCATCCCAAGGGCCGCCCCACATCGATCTCCCGACACCGCTTCTGCGGTGTCACATCTCCGGCGGCGCGCTCGTTCCCGGGCTCCGCCCGGGAATGCGGTCGCGAGGCTCTGCCTCGCATGCGTGGCGTAGGCGCCAGCGCCTGCGGCCCGGATTGCTAGGCGGAGCCTGGGGGCGGAGCCCGGGAGCCACATCGGCCGCCGCGGCCCGGGTGGATATCGCTGCGCGCATCCACCCCGCAGACCGCGTCGAGCCCCGGCCAGACGCACCCCGGCGCCGCACCACCACCGAACACCCACCCCAACCACGGAGCCAAACCATGTCCAGACCCTACAACTTCAGCGCCGGCCCGGCGATGCTGCCGGAGCCCGTCCTCAAGCGCGCGCAGGAAGAGATGCTCGACTGGCACGGCAGCGGCATGTGCGTGGCGGAGATGAGCCATCGCGGCAAGGAGTTCCTGTCCATCGCCCAGCAGGCCGAGGCCGACGTGCGCGAGCTGCTCGCGGTGCCGGACAACTACAGAGTCCTGTTCCTGCAAGGCGGCGCGTCGCTGCAGTTCGCCATGGCGCCCATGAATCTGCTGCGCGGGACCGAAAAGAGCCAGCGCAAGGCGGACTACCTCAACACCGGCAGCTGGTCCAAAAAGGCCATCGCCGAGGCCAAGCGCTTCGCGAGCGTCAACGTCGCCGCCAGCACCGAGCACGACGGCACCTTCACCCGCGCCCCGGCACAGGCCGAGCTGAGCCTGTCCGCCGACGCCGCCTACCTGCACTACACCCCCAACGAGACCATCCAGGGCGTCGAATTCCCCTATGTGCCGGACACCGACAAGCCGCTGGTGGCGGACATGTCCTCGACGATTCTCTCGCGCCCCATCGATGTTTCCAGGTTCGGCGTCATCTACGCGGGCGCGCAGAAGAACATCGGCCCCGCCGGGCTCACGCTGGTGATCGTCCGTGACGACCTCATGGGCCAGGCCATGGACGGCACCCCGGCGATGCTGGACTACAAGACCCACGCCGATGCCGAGTCCATGTACAACACCCCGCCCACCTATGCCTGGTACCTGGCGGGGCTGGTGTTCCAGTGGCTCAAAGACCTCGGCGGCCTCGCCGGCATGGCCGAGATCAACCAGCGCAAGGCGGGCAAGCTCTACGCCGCCATCGACGGCTCGGACTTCTACGCCAACCCGGTGCAGCCGGACTGCCGCTCCTGGATGAACGTGCCCTTCACGCTCGCGAATCCGAACCTGGACGCGGACTTCCTCGCGGGCGCCAAGGACGCCGGCCTGCTGACCCTCAAGGGCCACCGCTCCGTCGGCGGTATGCGCGCGAGCATTTACAATGCCATGCCTGAAGCGGGCGTGGATGCGCTGGTCGACTTCATGGCCGAGTTCGAGCGCGCCAAGGGGTGATGAGGAAGTAGCGAGTATCGAGTAACGAGTAGCGAGTAGCGAGTAGCGAGTATCGAGGGGCGAGGGCCGCACCCCACGCCGCCTGTTCCGACCGCGCCCTGGACCCCAGCGACCCTCGCCCCTCGATACTCGTCCCTCGCTGCTCGAAGGCCTCGCAGCCCTCAGCCCCCCAGTCCTCAGCCCTCAGCCCTCAGCCCCTGTTCTCATGTACAAGATCCAAACCCTCAACAATATCTCCGTCGCCGGCCTGAATCGGCTGCCGCGGGAGTCCTACGAGATCGCCTCGGAGCTCGGCCACCCGGACGCCATCCTGGTGCGCTCGGCGAAGATGCACGAGATGCCCATCCCGGATACCGTCAAGGCCATCGGCCGCGCCGGTGCCGGCGTCAACAACATCCCGGTGGCGGACATGAGCACGCGCGGCATCGCCGTGTTCAACGCCCCCGGCGCCAATGCCAATGCCGTCAAGGAGCTCGTGCTCGCCGGCATGCTCATCGCCGCGCGCAACATCGCCCAGGCGGCCAAGTTCGCGCGCGGTGTGGAAGGGGACGATGCCGCCATCAACAAGGCCGTGGAAGCCGGCAAGAAGCAGTTCGTCGGCATGGAGCTGCCCGGGCGCACCCTCGGCGTCATCGGCCTCGGCGCCATCGGCGTGCTGGTGGCCAACGCCGCGCGCTCCCTCGGCATGAAGGTCATCGGCTTCGACCCCAGCATCACGGTGCGCGCGGCCTGGAAGCTCCAGTCCGACGTGGAGGCCGCCCTGTCGGTGGACGACCTGGTCTCGCGCTCCGATTTCATCACCTTCCACGTGCCGCTGACGGACCACACCCGTCACATGATCAACGCCGAGCGCATCGCCAACATGCCCGACGGCGCCGTGCTGCTCAATTTCTCCCGCAGCGGCATCATCGACGACGACGCCGCCGTCACGGCGCTGGACGCCTGCAAGCTCTACGCCTATGTCTGCGACTTCCCGTCCAACCTGCTGAAGGACCATCCGCGGGTCGTGACCCTGCCGCACCTCGGCGCCTCCACGCGCGAGGCCGAGGACAACTGCGCCATCATGGTGGCGGACCAGGTTCGCGCCTATCTGGAGGACGGCAACATCACCAACTCGGTCAACTTCCCGGACATCGTGCTGCCGCGCAACGGCGGCCATCGTATGGCCGTCGTCAACCGCAATGTGCCGAACATGGTGGGCCAGATCTCCACCGACCTCGCCGAGGCCGGGCTCAACATCATCGACATGCTGAACCGCTCCCGCGGCGACCTCGCCGTGACCCTCATCGACGTGGACGGCCCCTGCCCGGAGAAGACCGTTCGGGACATTGCGGGCATCGAGGGCGTGCTCTCGGTGCGCCGCCTCGGCACCGGTGCGGCTGCGGCAGGCGAGCAGGCCTGAGGCGCATCGAACCGTCCCGTGCCAAGGCCGCGCGCGCCCAGCCAGAGTGATTCCAGGTACACTGCGTAGGGCGCAGTGCGTCGAGCCAACGGAGCCGAGCCACCGGACCCCCGCAATGACCAGCGAAGACCGCCTCGCCCCCATCCGCGAGCGCATCGACGCCATCGATGCGGAGCTGCTGCGGCTCATCTCCGAGCGCGCCGACTGCGCCCGCGAGGTCGCCAAGATCAAAGAGGCCGCCGGGCAGACCACGCATTACTACCGCCCGGAGCGCGAGGCCGAGATCCTGCGCCGTATCAAGACGCAGAACCCGGGGCCGCTGGAGGATGAGGAAATCGCCCGGCTGTTCCGGGAGATCATGTCCGCGTGCCTGGCGCTGGAGCGCCCGCTGTCGGTGGGCTATCTCGGGCCCGAGGGCACCTTCACCCAGGCCGCGGCGCTCAAGCACTTTGGCCACTCGGTTCGCACCCAGCCCTTCGGCACCATCGGCGACATCTTCCGCGAGGTCGAGGCGGGCTCCTGCAACTTCGGCGTCGTGCCGGTGGAAAACAGCACCGAAGGCGTCGTGAGCCACACCTTGGACATGTTCGCGCGCTCGCCGCTGCTGATCGCCGGCGAGGTGATGCTGCGCATCCACCATCACCTGCTGAGCCGGGCTACGGAGATCGGCGCCGTCCGCAAGGTCTACTCCCACCAGCAATCCCTGGCCCAGTGCCGCGGCTGGCTGGACCGCCACCTGCCGGCCGCCGAGCGCATCGCCGTGGGCAGCAATGCCGAGGCGGCCAAGCTCGCCGCTCGGTCCGGAGACTGTGCCGCCGTCGCCGGCGAGGCCGCCGCCGAGCTCTACGAGCTGCGCAGCCTGGCCCAGCGCATCGAGGACGAGCCCGGCAACACCACGCGCTTTCTCATCATCGGCCGCGAGGACGCCCCGCCCAGCGGCCGGGACAAGACCAGTCTGCTGCTCTCCTGCCGCAACGAGGCCGGCGGCCTGCACCGGCTGCTCACGCCCTTCGCCGAGCAGGACATCAGCATGACCCGCATCGAGTCCCGACCCTCCCGCCAGGGCGTCTGGGACTACGTCTTCTTCGTCGACGTCTGCGGCCACCGCGGCGACGCAGAGGTCTCCGGGGCGCTGGCGCAGCTCAAGACGGCGGCGAATCTGTATAAGGTTTTGGGGTCGTATCCGGAGGCCGTGTTGTGAAGGGAGTACGGAGTACGGAGTACGTAGTACGGGGGCGCGCGACCCAGGCTTCGTAGTCCGTACCACGTACTTCGTACCACTTACTTCGTACCCCGTATTCCGTACTTCGTACCACGTACCCGTACTACGTACCCCGTACTTCGTACTACGTACCCCATACTTCGTACTACGTACCCCGTACCCGTACCCGTACCCGTACCCCGTACTTCGTACTCCGTACCCCGTACTCGCCACTCAACCCCAAAAATGCCCAACCCCGACAACCCATTCCTGACGCTCGCCGCCCCCCAGATCGCCGGCCTGACGCCCTATGTCCCCGGCAAGCCGCTGTCCGAGCTCGAGCGCGAGCACGGCATCCGCGAGGCGGTGAAGCTGGCGTCCAACGAGAACCCGCTCGGCTGCGGCGAGGCGGCGCAGGCGGCGTATCGGGATTGCGCTTCGGAGCTGGCGCGATACCCCGACGGCGGCGCCTTCGCACTGCGCGGGGCCATCGCCGAGCATCACGGTGTCGACCCGGCGCAGGTCACCGTCGGCAACGGCTCCAACGACGTGCTGGACCTGGTGGCGCGCACCTTCCTGCAGCCGGGCGTGGAGTCGGTGTTCTCCGAGCACGCCTTCGCGGTCTATCCCATCGCCACGCAGGCCGTGGGGGCCGCCGCCCGGGTCGCGCCGGCGCGGGACTTCGGCCACGACCTGGACGCCATGGCCGCGCTGGTGGGCGAGCGCACGCGCGTGGTCTGGATCGCCAACCCGAACAACCCCACCGGCACCTGGCTCGCCGCCGGGCCGCTGCGGGCCTTCCTGGAAGGGCTGCCGGCGCATGTCGTCGCGGTGGTGGACGAGGCCTACTTCGAGTATGTCGCGGAGCCCGACTATCCGGACGCCAGCCGCTGGCTTGCGGACTTCCCGAACCTCATCGTCACGCGCACCTTCGCCAAGGTGCACGGCCTGGCGGCGCTGCGCGTCGGCTACGGGCTGAGCCATCCGGCGGTGGCGGAGCTGCTGAACCGCGTGCGTCATCCCTTCAATGTCAACGCCCCGGCGCAGGCGGCGGCGGTGGCGGCCCTCGGCGACCGCGCGCACGTGCAGCGCTCCGTGGAGCACAACCGCGCCGAGCTGGCGCGGGTCTCGGCGGGGCTTCAGGCATTGGGGCTCGACGCCATCCCGTCGGTGTGCAACTTCGTCACAGTGGATCTGGGCCGGCCGGCGGGTCCGGTGGATCAGGCGCTGTTGCGCGAGGGCGTCATCTGCAGGGCCGTGGGCAACTACGGGCTGCCCAATCACCTGCGTATCAGCATCGGTCTGGCCGACGAGAACGACCGCCTGCTGGCGGCTTTGGACAAGGTGCTGGCGCCGTGATCGAGCGCCTCGCCCTCATCGGCGTCGGGCTCATCGGCGGCTCCCTGGCCCGGGCCCTGCGCGGTGCCGGCGCCGTGGGCGAGATCATCGGCTGCGGACGCTCTGCGGAGAACCTGGAGCTCGCCTTCGACCTCGGTGTCATCGACGGCTGCACCCGCGACCCGGCGGTGGCCGTGGAGGATGCCGATATGGTCTTCCTGGCGGTGCCGCTGGGGGCCGTGCGGGGCGTGCTCGAGCGCATCCAGGGCCGGCTGCGGGAGGACGCCGTCATCACCGACGGCGGCAGCGTCAAGGGCAGTATCGTCGCCGATGCCGCGGCCGTCTTCGGCGAGGTGCCGGCGCGGCTGGTGCCGGGGCATCCCATCGCCGGCACCGAGCACAGCGGCGTCGGTGCCTCCTTCCCGGAACTCTACCACAACCGCCGCGTCATTCTGACCCCGCTGCCGCAGACCGACGTGGTGGCCCTGGAGCGGGTGCGCACCATGTGGCAGGCCGCGGGCGCCGTGGTCACGGAAATGGACGTGGCGCACCACGACCACGTGCTCGCCGCCACCAGCCACCTGCCGCACATGCTGGCCTTCGGCCTGGTGGACCTGCTGGCGCGCCAGCAGGACAACGACGAGATCTTCCGCTACGCTGCGGGCGGCTTCCGGGACTTCACCCGCATTGCCTCCAGCAACCCCGTCATGTGGCGGGACATCTGCATCGCCAACGCCGACGCGCTGAGCGGCATGCTCGCGCGCTTCGGTGAGGAAATGACGGACCTCGCCGAGACCATCCGCCGCCGCGACGGCGACCACCTGCTGGACATCTTCTCCCGCGCCAAGACCGCGCGGCATGCCTACGTCGACGGTGTCTCACCGCCGAAGCCGGAGCAGGACCCGGAGCAGTCGGGCTGAGCCCGTCTGCCTGGTCCAGCGGCGTCGTGTCGGGCTTCGCTGGCGCTTGGCACCGACCTACGGCGACAAGTCGTGTCGGGCTTCGCTGGCGCTCAGCACCGACCTACGGCGCCAGGTGTAGGTCGGGCCGACGCCAGGAGGCCCGACATCGGCCCCGTCCCTGAATCAAGGACTCGCCGGCTGGCGCGGTCTGCAGCGCCCGTCAGTGCTGACAGCCGTCCAGGCGCTGGTCGGCGCCCGGCAGCAGGGCGTCCACGAAGGCTACCGACAGCACCGCGGCGCCCGCGAGCACCAGCATCAGTGCCATCTGTGTGTAGGCCATGGTGAGCGGTGCAGCCACCGCGACCAGCCCCAGCAGCAGGCCGGCGGCCAGCAGCAGTCCGGAAACGATGACCACGACACGCATGGAGCGACAGTTGAGCATGGTTGTGTCCTCTCTGACAGCATTTAAGCAAATTCTAATAGTTATTTGCCCAATTGTCTACGATAAAGCCGTCGTGTACGTCGCAAGTCGTGGATCGGCAGCCGGGGCAATGCCACAGCGTCTGCCACCGCCGTGCCCCTAGCCCCGCGTAGGTCGGGCCGACGCCAGGAGGCCCGACAACCAGGCGGTTACCGCGCCTCCCGCGTCGGACCCGATGCCGTTGCCAGTGCCGTAGGTCGGACCGACGCCAGGAGGCGCGACAAACAGCCTACGAGCGCCGCGGCGGCACTAGTCCAGATCCAGCTCCGCCATCTGCGCGTGGTCCTCCACCGACAGGTCGCGGGCAGCAAAGACATAGTCCGGATCGGCGCCCGCCGGCATGAAGCCCGTGTCCGTCACCAGCACGGCCTGCTTCGCGGGGTTGATGCGGCGCAGGCGCGCGGGGATGGCGTTGTCGTGCAGCAGATGGCCGGAGCCGGCCAGCAGCACCAGCGTGCGCTCGGGGTTGGCCGTCAAGTAATCGCCGGCGGTGCGGGCCATGGTCTGGTCCCAGACGTACTGCACCTGTAGAAAGCGCTCGCGGTGCGCCTCCGGCATGTGACCGTGCAGCGCGAACATACGATCCAGCTGCGCCCGGTAGGCGCCTTCGGCCAGCTCGATGCGCGGCGGGAAGCCGGCACGGCGGTCGGGGTCGAGCGCATCGATGCCGCCCGCGGACACCGCGGAGACCGTTTCCGTCGCGGCATTCAGCGCCACCAGCGGAATCCCGTGGCGCTGGGCGTAGGCCAGGATGTCTTGATAGAGCCGCACGTCAAAGCGCCAGCGCTGGCTCCACTCCGTGCGCTCCAGCAGTTGCGCCAGGGTGGTGCGGCCCGCGGAGAAGTCATCCAGGTGAGCCTGAAACGGCCGTTGGAAGTACTCCATGCCGATGGCCACGGGGACGCCGCGCTCGTGCAGGCCGCGGATCACCGCCAGCTGATTCAGATGATGATCGTAGCGGTCGTGCGTCTCGCCCACCATTACCACGCGTGCCTGCTGCACCTCGTCCACCAGCGCCTCGATGTCGGCCTGATCCGCCGGGTTCACGAGCCTGGCGACCACCCTGCCGTCGTCCGCCAGTGGATGCGGATGCGCCAGCGCCAGGGACATGATCCCGGCCCCCAGCGCGAACATGGCCGTGCCGGCGGCAAGCACCACCGCCAAGGCCGAGAAAGTACCGGCGGGGCCGGTGCGGGACGTGCGAGCTTGCGCCATGGTTTGCTCCGGGGGTGCTCAGTCGCTCGGCCCGGAGCAATCAGCTCCGGGCTTGATAAAACGCATTGACTTGGGCCAGAAGTTGCGCTCCTGGCGGGCGATTCAAGCGAGCAAGAGCGGTTGGCGCGTGGGGAGTGAGAGGCCGCCCGATAAGCATCGGCGATCTTCCGAGCCTGCTGCTGGTTGACGCGGGTTGAGGTCATTGACGACAACGCGGCGCAGCACGGCGCAGCGACCGAGCCGCCGGACATCGGAGGCGGCGTCCAATGGCTGCAGTAGGTTCTCTTCGATGGAAACCTGCATCGCCTTCATGGTGGCTGTTGATCTGCGCCTTTGCGAACGCGGCGCCGCTGCGGCATGCTTACCCAGTCGGAACTGCCTAATCGGAGCGCCATGATCGATTCGCTTGACAGCCCGAACCTCATCCTTCACCTGTTGGACGCGGCCGGCCATCCCCTTGCCGCCGATGAGGCCCTGGACCGCACCGCGGCGCTGCGCCACGAGCTGCGGGAAAGTGGCGTCGTGCTCTCGGTCGCACCCACGGCGCGGGCTCCCGTGCGCTGCGCGAGCGAGGCGCTGCCAGCCCACGGCGGGCTGGTGGAGCTGAGCGCCGTGGCGCTCGCCGTGCTGCCACCCATGCTGCCGGCCCTGCTGGCTGTGCTCCGCGCCTGGCTGCAGCGCAACCCGGGCGTGCGCATGGCGTTGCAGGTGATGGGAGATGACACAGGAAAGGCCCATGACCCCACCGTGCTGGACCCGGCCGACGAGGCGACGCTGATCGCATCCCTGCAACGCCACCTCGACGAGTGCTGGGGCGACGCGGCATCTGACGCGGCATCTCCTGCGGCCTGAGCCTCTGCGCCCGCCCGCTGCCGCACGAGCACCGCCGCCGCCAGCACCCCCGTCCGAGCATCCCGGCCCGAGCACCGCCGTATGACCCCCGACCTGAATGCGCTCGCCGCGCAGCTGGGCCGCCGGCTCGCCGACGCCGGCCTGATGCTCGCCACCGCCGAGTCCTGCACCGGCGGTTGGATCGCCAAGTGCGTGACGGACATCGCCGGCAGCAGCGCCTGGCTGGACCGCGGCTTCGTCACCTACAGCAACGCCGCCAAGCAGGACATGCTTGGCGTCGCCGCCGCCACCCTCGCCGAGCACGGCGCCGTCAGCGAGCCCGTGGTGCGCGCGATGGCGGCAGGCGCGGTTGCCCACAGCGCCGCGCAGGTGGCAGTGGCCGTCAGCGGCGTCGCCGGCCCCGACGGCGGCTCTGCGGACAAGCCCGTGGGCACCGTCTGTTTCGGCTTCGCGCTGCCGGACGGTGTCAGCACCGAGACGCTGCATTTCGACGGCGACCGCGATGCCGTGCGGCGCCAGTCCGTCGCCCATGCGCTGACGCGACTCATCGGGCTACTGGCCTGACGGCCTTCCGTCCACGCGCCGCGCGCCCGCGAGCATGAAAGACGACCGCCGCGCCAGTATCCGCCTCTTCTTTGCGCTGTGGCCGCAGGAGCACATTCGCTCGGCCTTGGTGCAGGCGCGTGCCGGCGGCGTCGACGGCGCTCGACCGACGCACCCGCAGGACCTGCATATGACCCTGGTGTTCATCGGCGATGTGGACCCGGACCTGCTGCCGTGCATCGAGACCGCCGGCGATGACGTGGCCCTGGCCGCCTTCGAGCTGACTCTGGAGCGCGTCGAGACCTGGCCGCGCCAGCGCCTGCTGGCGGCGGCCCCGCACGACCCGCCGCCGGCACTGTTCAACCTCGTGAGCCAGCTCCAGCAGAACCTACTGCCCTGCGGCATCCAGCCCGAGCCGCGCCGCTACCGCCCGCACGTGACCCTGGCCCGCAAGGCCGCCCGCAAAGACCCGGCGCCGGTGGCCATCCCCTGGCCGGTGCAGGACTTCGTGCTCGCCCGCAGCGGCGCAGCCGGACCCGGCAACGGCGGCGGCTACCAAGTGCTGCGCAGCTGGCAGCTGGACTGACTCCGTGGGAGCGGCCTCTGGCCGCGACGACTTCCAGGGCCTCGCCCCGGGCGTCGCTCGTTGTTGTGCGTGAACCGGGACGGGTGGCCGTCCTGCGTCTATCGGCCACCGTTATCGCGGGCGTCGTGGACCAGACTTCAGCAAGCGGTCGTATTCGGCGTGCGTCCCGATCCACACCCAAAATGAAACCATCTTCATCTGCCGTCGCAAGCGCCCGATAATCGCGGCCGACGCGCACCGACCAGAGCTCACCGGCCCGCTTCAAATGGAGCGAGGGGTGCTGCGGTTCACGCTTCAACAAGTCATAGTTCTTACGGGCCAGGCGTTGTACTCGCGCTGGCAGGGCATGGAAGCAACGCCAAAAGCGGCGCGTGGTCCGATGCACTAGAGCTCGCGCAGCTTGCCGCGCCGCTGTTCCTCGCGCGCCTCTTCGACGAGGAAGTCGAGACTGCCGGCCGCCGCATCACGTTCGATCTGCTCGTCCCAGGCGTCGGCATCGCGCTCCGCGAGCCACTGTGCGAGCTCGCGAAGCTCGGCGGGGGGGAGGTTTTCGATTTCGGACTTCAGCTGTTCCACGGATTTCATGGCACATCCTCCTCGCGACAGGGACGCTGGACGGGGTACGGACCTCGAAGAGGGTCGCGGCGGCTGTGCGTCGTGTCAATATCGCGGTCCTGCTTGGATGTGCTGGATGCTTCAGCGTTGCCGCCCCGCAAGGCTCGCGCGACTCCATCAGGCGGCTGTGGGAGCGGCCTCTGGCCGCGACGACTTCCAGGGCGTCGGCGGCGCATCGCGGCAAGGATGCCGCTCCCACGCGCCAAGCTCAGCGCCCGACCCGAAGCGTCGCCTGTGGGAGCGGCCTCTGGCCGCGACGACTTCCAGCGCCTCGCCGACAGCGCATCGCGGCAAGGATGCCGCTCCCACGCGCCAACCTCCGCGCCCGACGGGGGCGGCGGCTGTGGGAGCGGCCTCTGGCCGCGACGACTTCCAGCGCCTCGCCAGCAGCGCGTCGCGGCAAGGATGCCGCTCCCACGCGCCAAGCTCAGCGCCCGACCCGAAGCGTCACCTGTGGGAGCGGCCTCCGGCCGCGACGACTTCCAGCGCCTCGCCGGGAGCGCGTCGCGGCAAGGATGCCGCTCCCACGCGCCAAGCTCAGCGCCCGACGGGGGCGTCGCCTGTGGGAGCGGCCTCCGGCCGCGACGACTTCCAGCGCCTCGCCGGCAGCGCGTCGCGGCAAGGATGCCGCTCCCACACGCCAAACTCCGCGCCCGACGCGAAGCGTCGCCCGTGGGAGCGGCCTCTGGCCGCGACGACTTCCAGGACGTCGGCGGCGCATCGCGGCAAGGATGCCGCTCCCACGGAGATTGCATCATCCGCCCCGGCACACCTGATGCCGACGGCGGGGCTGTGTGATAATTTCGTCCCAATTGCCGCCGGTACCTGCCGGCGCGTACACAGAATCAATGTCCGGAGTGACAATGGACGAAAACCGCAAGAAGGCGCTGGCCGCAGCGCTGAGCCAGATCGAAAAGCAGTTCGGCAAGGGCTCGGTGATGCGTATGGGCGACGCCGGCGCCGTGCCGAACATCGAGGCCGTTTCCACGGGCTCCCTGGGCCTAGACGTGGCGCTCGGCATCGGCGGTCTCCCGCGCGGGCGCGTCGTCGAGATTTACGGACCCGAGGCCTCCGGCAAGACGACACTGACCCTGCACGCCGTCGCCGAGGCGCAGAAGGTCGGCGGCACCGCGGCCTTCGTGGACGCCGAGCACGCGCTCGATCCACAGTACGCCGAAAAGCTCGGTGTCAACATGAACGAGCTGCTGGTCTCCCAGCCCGACACCGGCGAGCAGGCGCTGGAGATCACCGACATGCTGGTGCGCTCCGGCGCCGTCGACCTAGTGGTGGTGGACTCCGTCGCCGCGCTCACGCCCAAGGCCGAGATCGAAGGCGAGATGGGCGACAGCCACGTCGGCCTCCAAGCGCGGCTCATGTCCCAGGCACTGCGCAAGCTCACCGCCAACATCAAGCGCTCCAACGCCATCGTCATCTTCATCAACCAAATCCGCATGAAGATCGGGGTCATGTTCGGCTGCTTCGACTATCATGCAAGGGTCGTGCTGGCCGACGGTTCCACCGAGAAGATCGGCAAAATCGTCAACCAACGCCTTCCGGTGCAGGTTCAGTCCATGGACCCTGAAACCGGCGCGATCGTGCCGCGCTCAGTGGTGAACTGGTTTCGCAACGGCGAGACGGAGCGTTGGCTCTACCTGGAAGTAGAAGCCGGTGGCGGTAGTGGCCGGCGTAAGCTCACCTGCACCGAGAACCACCTCATCTTCACGCCAAGTGGCGAGCGTCCAGCCGGTGATCTACGCGTGGGGGACGAGGTCATGGTCGCGGCCAAGCATTATCTGCTCTCGCAAGACCAAAACCAGCTCATCCTCGGCGGAGTGCTCGGGGACGGCTCCCTGCGCTATGCCTCTGAGCACAACGTCGCCTTCCGCGTCGGACACGCGGAGCGCCAGCGGGAGTACTGCGTCTGGAAGCAGGAAATGCTTGCGCCCTTTGCGCACGAGATCGCGCCTACCGGTAACGGCATCGGCTTCGATACGATCCCGATGGGGCAGCTCGCCGGCCTGCACCGGCAGGCCTACGGGGCGCAGGGTAGGCAGATCAGTGACGGTATGCTGCGAGCGATGGATGCGCGCGCCGTGGCGGTTTGGTACGCCGACGACGGCACCTTCTCCGGCAGCTATGAACAGTGGGGGCATGGCAAGGCCGAGATCGGATGTGTCAGCCTCTCGATGGCAGACAAAGAACGGCTTGCGGACCGCATGGCCGAGCTCGGCATGGGCCGGCCGACGGTCAGTGCCAATCGACTGAGGTTCAGCGGCGAGCGCACGCGTGCCTTTCAAGAAAAGATCGCGCCCTATCTGCATCCGTCGCTGGACTACAAGCTCCACCCGCACTTCCGCGGACGTTTCCAGTGGCAGCCGGACAACTCCGATGCCCACCTGAACGGCCGCCGCCTTACGCTGCGCACCCAGCTGCGGGCTGTGCCGATGCGCGTCACCCGCAAGGAGCTGCGGCCAGCGGCCCCGCGGCATCGCACGCGCTTCGATTTGGAAGTCGAAGGCAACCACAGTTACCTGGTGGATCATGTTGCGGTCCACAACTCGCCCGAGACCACCACCGGCGGCAACGCCCTCAAGTTCTATTCATCCGTGCGGCTCGACATCCGCCGCACCGGCGCCATCAAGAAGGGCGATGAGGTCATCGGCAACGAGACCAAGGTCAAGGTGGTCAAGAACAAGGTCGCGCCGCCGTTCAAGCAGGTGATGTTCGACATCCTCTACGGCGAGGGCGTCTCGCGCCACGGTGAGATCATCGATCTCGGCGTCCAGCAGGGCATTATCGAGAAGTCCGGCGCCTGGTACAGCTATGACGGCAACCGCATCGGCCAGGGCAAGGACAACGTGCGCGGCTTCCTCAAAGAGAATCCGGACATGGCCGACGCCATCGAGACCAAGATCCGCGAGGTCCTGCTGCCGCCGAAGCGCACCGCCGCCGAGGCCGACGCCGCGGACGCTGCGGCCTCCGAAGCCTGAGCCGCAGCGCCGCGTGCCCATGGACAGGCCCCAAAGCGAGCGCCCGAGCACCGCCCGGCCGCTGCCTCAGACCCAGTCCGACCAGCGTGAGCCGCCGCCCTTCGCATTGTCCGAGCGCAGCCAGCACACCGACGCTGACCCCAAGCCCGACGCCGGCGCACCGGCGGTCGATGCCGCCGAGATCCGCAGCCGCGCGCTGAAGCTGCTCACCACCCGCGAGCATTCCCGCTACGAACTCTGGCGCAAGCTCCACCGCCGCGGCTATCCCGCCGAGGACGTCAACGCGGTGCTGGACCAGCTCGCCGCGGAGGGGCTGCTCAGCGAGGAGCGCCTGCTCGCCGCCTATGTCGCCGAGCGCCTGGAGAAGGGCTTCGGCCCGCTGCGCATCCGGTCGGAATTACAGGCCAAGGGGCTTTCCGACGCCGCCATCGACCCGCATCTCGATCTGGAAGACGATCAATGTCTTACCTTGATGGCCCGGGTGGATGCCGGCAAATTCGGGGAGTCACCGCCCAATGACCGCCGGACACTGGCAAAACGGGCGCGGTTCTTGGAATATCGGGGCTTTCCGGCGCACCTGATCGCCCGCGCCCTAAACGCTGACCAATAGGCTGCCGCCGCCGCGCAGAAGACGCCAACGCTGGACACCCGAGCTGCATCCGCTCGCAACCTCGACGGTGGTTTCCGCATACCGCCCACGAACGCACAAGTCATCACCTTCGGGCGCCCCGCCGTAGCGCTCCCCGTTCATGCCGGGGCCGCCGCGTCGCCGCCCGCATCCCGAACATCCCGAGTCGTTCCCATGAAACGCAGTGCCGAGCTCCGATCCGCCTTCCTCGACTACTTCGCCGAGCGCGGACATACCGTCGTCGACAGCAGCCCGCTGGTGCCGGGCAATGACCCGACGCTGCTCTTCACCAACGCCGGCATGGTGCAGTTCAAGGACGTCTTCCTCGGCCGCGAGAAGCGCCCCTACACCCGCGCCGTCAGCTCCCAACGCTGTGTGCGCGCCGGCGGCAAGCACAACGACCTCGAGAACGTCGGCTACACCGCCCGGCATCACACCTTCTTCGAGATGCTCGGCAACTTCAGCTTCGGCGACTACTTCAAGCGCGAGGCCATCGGCTACGCCTGGGAATTCCTGACCCAAGCCCTGGGCCTGCCGCCCGAGAAGCTCTGGGTGACCGTCTACACCGACGACGAAGACGCCGCATCCATCTGGCTGAACGAGATCGGCGTCGACCCCGCGCGCTTCTCGCGCTGCGGCGAGAAGGACAACTTCTGGTCCATGGGCGAGACCGGCCCCTGCGGCCCCTGCTCCGAGATCTTCTACGACCATGGCCCCGAGGTCCCAGGCGGCCCGCCCGGCTCGCCGGACGAGGACGGCGACCGCTATGTCGAGATCTGGAACCTGGTGTTCATGCAGTACGACCGCGACGCCGCGGGGGCGCTCAAGCCCCTGCCGCGGCCGTCCGTGGACACCGGCATGGGGCTGGAGCGCCTCGCCGCCGTCATGCAGGGCGTGCACAGCAACTACGACATCGACCTCTTCCAGGCCCTGATCCGGGCCGCCGCCGAGGTCACCGGCTATCGGGACCTTCGGGCCAAGTCCCTGCGCGTCATCGCCGATCACATCCGCTCCGCCGCCTTCCTGGTGGTGGACGGTGTCACCCCCGGCAACGAGGGCCGCGGCTATGTGCAGCGGCGCATCATCCGCCGCGCCATCCGCCACGGCTATCAGCTCGGCTGCACCGAGCCCTTCTTCTACAAGCTGGTGGCGCCCCTGGTCGCCGAGATGGGCCGGGCCTACCCGGAGCTCACCGCCAAGCAGGCCCATGTGGAGCAGGTGCTGCGCACCGAAGAGGAGCGCTTCGCCGACACCCTAGACCAAGGTCTCAAGATCTTCGAGGAGATCGTCGCCGACCTGGACGGCGAAGTCCTACCGGGCGAGGCCGTGTTCCGCCTCTACGACACCTACGGCTTCCCGGCGGACCTCACCGCGGACATCGCCCGCGAGCGCGGCCTCACCGTGGACCTCTCGGGCTTTGAGCGCGAGATGGCCAAGCAGAAGGAGCGCGCCCGTGCGGCGAGCCAGTTCGGCGGCGCCAGCGAGCTCACCATCGAGCTGGAAGGCGAGACCGACTTCACCGGCTACGAGGACATCGTCGACGAGGGCACCGTCGTCGCCCTCTACCGCGACGGCGAGGAGTGCGAGCGCCTGGCCCCCGGCGAATCCGGTCTGGTGGTGCTGGACGTCACCCCCTTCTACGCCGAGGCCGGCGGCCAGGTGGGCGACCAGGGCGACCTCGGCACCGACGCCGGCCCCCGCTTCGGCGTCGAGGACACCCAGAAGTACGGCGACGGCATCATCTGCCACATCGGCCGCATGCGCGACGGCGAGCTGCAGGTGGGGGACCGCGTCACCGCCCGCGTCGACGGCGAGCGCCGCCGCGACACGGCCCTGCACCACTCCGCCACCCACCTGCTGCACGCGGCCCTGCGCGAGGTGCTCGGCGACCATGTGCACCAGCGCGGCTCCCTGGTGCAGCCCGAGCGGCTGCGCTTCGACTTCACCCATTTCGAGCCCCTGACCCAGGACCAGCTCCAGGCCATCGAGCGCCTGGTGAACCGCGAGATCCGCGAGAACCACACCGTCGAGACCCGCATCATGGGCCTGGACGACGCCAAGGCCTCCGGCGCCGTGGCCCTGTTCGGCGAGAAGTACGGCGAGCAGGTGCGGGTGCTGCGCATGGGCGACTTCTCCACCGAGCTCTGCGGCGGCACCCACGTGCGTGCGGTGGGCGACATCGGCCTGTTCAAGATCACCGCCGAGACCGGCATCAGCTCCGGCGTGCGCCGCATCGAGGCCGTCGCCGCCGAGCGTGCCCTGGACTGGATACGGGACGAAGAGGCCCGCCTCGCGCGCATCGCAGCGCTGGTAAAGGGCGCCGCCACCGACGCCGACGAGCGCGTGGCCCAGCTGGTGGAGCGCTCGCGCAAGCTGGAAAAGGAGCTGGAGCAGCTCAAGGCCAAGCTCGCCAGCAGCGCCGGCAGCGATCTGATGGACAAGACCGTCGAGGTGGACGGCGTCAAGGTGCTCGCCGCCAAGCTCGACGGCGCCGATCCCAAGTCCCTGCGCGACACCATGGACCAGCTCAAGAACAAGGTCGGCTCCGGCGTCGTGCTGCTGGCCACCGAGAGCGACGGCAAGGTCAACCTCATCGCCGGCGTCACCAAGGACCTCACCGCCCGCTTCAAGGCCGGCGACCTGGTCAAGGCCGCCGCCGAGAAGGTCGGCGGCCGCGGCGGCGGGCGCCCCGACATGGCCCAGGCCGGCGGCAGCGACCCGACAGGCATCCCCGCCGCCCTCGACCTGGTGGGCGACTGGGTCAGGGAGCGCGTCGCAAGTGCCTAACCAGCGTCCCGTCGGGCCTGAGCCCGACACCGGAACAAGCCATGATGCAGCCCGCGGCGGGCACGGCCCCCACGCCCCCGCCACCGGGCAAGTATTCCTCGCCGCCGCCCCGAACGCGCCGCGTAGGTCGGGCCGACGCCAGGAGGCCCGACACTCAGCCGGCCGCCGCCAGCGCGGTGTCGGGCTTCGTTCCTCAGCCCGACCTACGGAGCTACCCTCGTAGGTCGGGCCGACGCCAGGAGGCCCGACACCCAGCCCGGTCGCCGCCAGCAAGGTGTCGGGCTTCGTTCCTCAGCCCGACCTACGAAGCCAGCATCATAGGTCGGGCCGACGCCAGGAGGCCCGACACTCAGCCAGTCGCCGCCGGCACGGTGTCGGGCTTCGTCCCTCAACCCGACCTAAGGAGCTACCCTCGTAGGTCGGGCCGACGCCAGGAGGCCCGACACTCAGCCGGTCGCCGCCAGCACGGTGTCGGGCTTCGTTCCTCAGCCCGACCTACGCAGGTAGCCTCGTAGGTCGGACCGACGCCAGGAGGCCCGACACCCAGCCGGCCGCCGCCAGCGCGGTGTCGGGCTTCGTCCCTCAGCCCGACCTACGCAGGTAGCATCGTAGGTCGGGCCGACGCCAGGAGGCCCGACACCCAGCCCGGTCGCCGCCAGCACGGTGTCGGGCTTCGTTCCTCAGCCCGACCTACGCAGGTAGCATCGTAGGTCGGGCCGACGCCAGGAGGCCCGACACACAGCCCGGCCGCCGCCAGCACGGTGTCGGGCTTCGTACCTCAGCCCGACCTACGCAGGTAGCATCGTAGGTCGGGCCGACGCCAGGAGGCCCGACACTCAGCCGGTCGCCGCCAGCACGGTGTCGGGCTTCGTACCTCAGCCCGACCTACGGAGCTAGCCCGTAGCCCCTCGAACCTCGAACCTCGAAACTCCAATGCCTCTAATCGTCCAAAAATACGGCGGCACCTCGGTGGGCAGCGCCGAGCGCATCCAGGCCGTCGCCGCCAAGGTCCAGCAGAGCCGCGATGCCGGCCACCAGGTGGTGGTGGTGGTCTCCGCGATGTCCGGCGAGACCGACCGCCTGCTCGGGCTCGCGCACGCCATCCAGGTCCAGCCATCACCCCGCGAGCTCGACGTGCTGCTCGCCACCGGCGAGCAGGTGACCATCGCCCTGCTCGCCATGGCGCTCGAGGCCGCTGGCTGCCCGGCGCGCTCCTACACCGGCGCCCAGGTGCAGGTGCGCACGGACAATGCCCACAACAAAGCCCGCATCACCGATATCGACGGCGCCCGCGTACAGGCGGACCTGGATGCCGGGCGCGTGGTCATCGTCGCGGGCTTTCAGGGCATCGACGAAGACGGCAACATCACCACCCTCGGCCGCGGCGGTTCCGACACCTCCGCCGTCGCCATGGCCGCCGCGCTCAAGGCCGACGAGTGCCAGATCTACACCGACGTCGACGGCGTCTACACCACGGACCCGCGCATCGAGCCCAAAGCGCGCCGCCTGCCGCGCATCACCTTCGAAGAGATGCTGGAAATGGCCAGCCTCGGCTCCAAGGTGCTGCAGATACGGGCCGTGGAGTTCGCCGGCAAATACCATGTGCCATTACGCGTGCTCTCCAGCTTCCAAGCCGGCGAGGGCACCCTGATCACTTTCGAGGAGGACGACGTGGAAGAGGCCAAGATCGCGGGTATCGCCTTCGCCAAGGACGAGGCCAAGCTGACTATCCTGGGCGTGCCGGACCAGCCGGGCGTCGCTTACAAGATCCTGGGCCCCATCTCCGAGGGCAACATCGAGGTGGACATGATCGTCCAGAACATCGCCCCGGATGCCCAGACCACGGACTTCACCTTCACGGTCCACCGCAACGACTACGCCAAGGCCCTGTCACTGCTGCAGGAAACCGCTGAGGCACTGTCGGCCCGAGAAGTCCACGGCGACGAGCACATCGTCAAGGTCAGCCTGGTGGGCGTCGGTATGCGCTCCCATGCCGGCATCGCGAGCCGCATGTTCGAGGCCCTGGCACGCGAGGGCATCAACATCCGCATGATCAGCACCTCCGAGATCAAAATCAGCGTTGTCATCGACGAAAAGTACCTGGAGCTCGGTGTGCGTGCACTGCACGACGCCTTCGACCTGGCACAGTCCAGCTGACGAGGCCCATGTCCAGGCTGCCGCCTTTCGTCGGATCAAACCGGCCGCTACGCCCGCCGATCGCCGCAACCAGCGAATGAAAGCGATTTGCGCCTTGTTCTAGGGGTCGGAGTGATGCGTAAAAAAATTCCCAACTGCTACAATCCAGAATCCGGGCGGCATCGGGCCAGCCTGGACATTGGTTGAGTGTAGTCCCTCGATACCGGTCGGCCGGCCCGGGAACAAAGCCCTAGACCGGGGCATCGAAGGACTGACATGCAAGGACTTTAGGGAGACAACTATGCTGATTCTGACCCGTCGTGTCGGGGAGACCTTGATGATCGGGGACGACGTCACAGTCACCGTGCTGGGCGTCAAAGGCAACCAAGTGCGCATTGGTGTAAACGCGCCCCGTGATGTGGCTGTCCATCGGGAAGAGATCTACGAGCGCATCAAACGCGAGCAGGAACAGGCCGCGGCTCAGGGTGAGAGCGCCAGCGTTCCCCCCGGCCACAACAGCTGATCCAGCAACTGCCGGCCGGGTCCAAACCGGCCGTTGCCCGTCGGCCCCATCGGGCCGAGGCTTGGCCCTCGTCGACGCAGCGCAGCGCGCGCTCGGCTCAAGCCAAGCCGACTGTAACGTGCGCCCCGGTAAGCGGCTCGCCGAAACGCCCAGCACCCCCGGCCCCCCC
>NZ_NRRV01000016.1 GCF_016583825.1 Thiohalocapsa halophila
CTCCCCACCGAGGCCGGCGCCGCAATGGTGCCGGCCCCCGCAACCCGCCGCAGCCACGGTGCCGCCGCCGCTCATGATCAAGCGCGAGAACGACAAGCCCTGTCTCTTCGTCCTGGACACCAACGTGCTGATGCACGACCCGACCTCGATCTTCCGCTTCAAGGAGCACGACATCTTCCTCCCCATGGTGGTGCTCGAGGAGTTGGACGCAGCGAAGAAGGGCGTCTCCGAGGTCGCCCGCAACGTACGTCAAGTGAGCCGCTTCCTGGACCAGCTGATGCAGGACGCGGACAAGGCCGAGATCGACGCCGGCCTGCCGATCCAGCCCTTCGGCGATTACGGCACCGGCTTCACGGAGCCGCCGGCGGGGCGGCTCTTCTTCCAGACCGAGCCCCTTTCCGAGCATGTCGACACGGTGCTGCCTGGCACCACCGCCGACAACGAGATCCTGGCCACCGCCCTGTCGCTGCAGGCGCGTCGCGCCGAGCACACCGTCGTCATCGTCTCCAAGGACATCAACCTGCGCATCAAGGCGGCGGTGCTGGGGCTGCCGGCTGAGGACTACTCCAACGACCGGGTGCTGGACGACGTCGACCTGCTGTATACGGGCATGGCAGCACTGTCGGACGACTTCTGGGAGCACCATGCCAAGGAAGTCGATGCCTGGCAGGAAGCGGGGCGCACCTACTACCGGGTCAAAGGCCCGGACGTGGCCGAGTGGTACGTCAGCCAATGCCTGTACATGGAGCAGGACGAGAGCTTCGAGGCCATGGTGCGCGAGCGCCGCGGCGAGACCGAGGCCATCATCGAGCTGGTGGACGACTACCGTGTGCAGCGCCACAACGTCTGGGGCATCTCGGCACGCAATCGCGAGCAGAACTTCGCACTCAACATGCTCATGGACCCAGAGCTCGACTTCGTCACCCTGCTCGGCACCGCCGGCACCGGCAAGACCCTGCTGGCGCTCGCCGCCGGCTTGGCGCAGGTGCTGGATCGCAACATCTACCGCGAGATCATCATGACCCGGGTGACGGTGCCCGTAGGCGAGGACATCGGTTTTTTGCCCGGCACCGAGGAAGAGAAGATGACCCCCTGGATGGGCGCGCTGATGGACAACATGGAGGTGCTGACCCAAACCGAAGGCGGCGACTGGGGCCGCGCGGCCACCAATGACCTGCTGCGCTCGCGGGTGCGCATCCAGTCGCTCAACTTCATGCGCGGGCGCACCTTCCTGCACAAGTACATCATCCTGGACGAGGCGCAGAATCTGACCGCCAAGCAGATGAAGACGCTCATCACCCGCGCCGGCCCGGGGACCAAGATCGTCTGCCTCGGCAACATCGCCCAAATCGATACGCCCTACCTCACCGAAACCACGTCCGGGCTCACCTACGTGGTGGACCGCTTCAAGGACTGGCAGCACAGCGGCCACATTACGCTGGTCCGCGGCGAGCGCTCGCGACTCGCGGATTTCGCCTCGGACAGTCTCTGAGCCCGCGGATGCTGCGCTTGCGCACGGCAAGCCCCATAATCCACGACCAGGGCCGCGGCACCGCCGCCGCGGGCACCCTCCGGACCCTGCGGGTCCGGGTCACCACCAACACTCGAGGATGATGCACATGCGCATTCTGCTGCTCAGCCTGCTGCTGGCCTTTACCCTAGGACCGGTCGCCGCCCTGGCCGGCGACAAGCCCAAGGTCGTCTACCACGTCGCCGACGAGGACAAAGTCAGCTTCGCGCTCAACAACATCAAGAACCACCTCGCTGGCGTCGGCGGCGGCGACAACATCGAGATCGTCCTGGTCTCCCACGGCCCGGCGGTGAAGCGCTTCAACGACATCGAGGCCGTGGATCGGGTGCGCAACGGCATCGCCGAGCTGCAGGAGCAGGGTGTCACTTTCGAGGCCTGCGCCAACACCTTGGAAGCCCTGGGCTTGGCCCCGGATGAGCTGCTGCCCGGCTTCAAGATCGCCGAGGAAGGCGGCGTCACCCGCATCACCGAGCTCCAGGGCCAAGGCTACGCCTATATTCGCCCCTGACGACGCAAGCGCCCGGGCCGCAAGCGCCGGCACAAGCTGCCCCATCCAGCGCGGTCGACCAGCTCGCTGCAAGGCGGTCCGCGCCAACCTTTCGGCTCCCCGGGCTCGGCATGCGCCGCAGCCACGTCATCCGCCCCACAGCAAGGTCACCCATGCACGATGCGACCCAGTACAGAATCGGCCCTGTCGTGCTCGCGGCCGGTGTCAGCCGGCGCAACGGCTACACCTTTCTGTTGTCGGCCTTCCTGTCCATCGGCCTGATGACCTTCATCACCGCTGGTCAGACATACATCCTCAACGCCCATCTGGGCGTCGCCGAGTCGGTCCAGGGCACCATCACCGGTGACTTGGTCCTGTTGACGGAGATCATCACGCTGCTGCTGTTCATACCGGCCGGCGTCCTGATCGACCGCATCAGCCGCCGCGGCGTGTTCGCCGTCGGCTTTCTGATGCTCGGCGCGACCTACCTGGTCTATCCGCTGGCCCCATCCGTGGAATGGCTGTTCGCCTTTCGCGTGATCTATGCCCTCGGCGTGGTCGCGGTCGCTGGCGCCTTGTCAACGGTATTGGTGGACTACCCCATCGAGCGCTGCCGCGGCAAGCTGGTGGCCATGGTCGGCGTGCTGAGCGGCCTCGGCGTGGTGGTGATGAACCAAGGCTTCGGCTCCCTGCCGGAGGCCCTAACCATGCAGGGCGTGGAGCCCGTGGATGCCGGCCGACTGACCCACTTTGCGGTGGCCGGCCTCTGCGTGCTGGGGGCGCTGGCGGTCCGCGTCGGGCTTCGGGCCGGGGTACCAGTGCATCGCGAGGAGCGCCCGACGGTTCGAACCCTGTTCCTCAGCGGCTTTGCGCAGGCCCGTAACCCGCGCGTGCTGCTCGCCTATGCTGCGGCATTCGTCGCCCGCGGCGACCAATCCATCAACGCCGCCTTCCTGATCCTCTGGGGCACGCTGGCCGGGCGCGCCGCCGGCATGAGCAACGCGGAGGCGGTGATGAACGGCACCTTCATCTTCGTCATCGCGCAGATCGCGGCGCTGCTCTGGGCACCGGTGATGGGGCCGATCCTCGATCGCATGGACCGCGTAACCGGACTCGCCATCTGCATGGTGCTGGCGGCCGTCGGCAACCTTGCCCTGATGCTGCTCGAGGATCCCTATGGCGACTATCGGCTGGTCTTCTTCATCCTGCAGGGCATCGGCCAGATCAGCGTATTCCTGGCCGCGCAGTCGCTGATTGGCCAGGAGGCGCCTGAAAATCAACGCGGCTCCGTGCTCGGCGCCTTCAACATTTCCGGCGCCGTCGGCATCCTGCTCATTACCGCAGTGGGCGGGCGATTGTTTGACGCCGTCGACCCGCGTGCGCCCTTCGTCGTGGTGGGCGGCATCAACATCCTGCTCTTCTTCGCGAGCCTCTACGTGCGCCTGCGGGCCGCACCCAGGCCGATAGCAGCGGCGGCACCGGCCGGCTAGCTGTCGCCGCTGACGGGCGGCTTGGCGACGTCACCGTCGGCGAGGTCCAGCCCGTAGCGCGCCAGCTTGTTGCGCAACCCGACGCGGGAGAGCCCCAGCTCCGTTGCCGCACGGCTCTTGTTCCAGCCGCAGCGAGTCAGCGTCTCGGACAGAATCCCCGCCTCCAGCGCTTCCACACGCTCTTTCAAGGTCGCATCGCCGGCGGGCAGCGCATCCGCCACCGAGGCCCGCGCCAGCACCCGCGCACTCAACAACTGCGGGCCGAGCTCCGGGCCGCCGTCGCTCAGCACCACCATGCGCTGAAGCTCGCTGCGCAGCTCGCGGACGTTGCCAGGCCAGTGGTAGCGGTTGAGCAGGGCCAGGGCCTCCGTCGACAGCCGCTGCAGCGGCGTGCCGAAGGCGCGGGCGGCCTCGCGCAGCAGGCGCTCGCAGATGGGTCCTAAATCCCCGGGACGGCGGCGCAGCGGCGGCAGGTGCAGGGTCACGCCAGCCAAGCGATAATAAAGATCGTGGCGGAAGCTGCCGGCGAGCATGGCCGCTTCCAGGTCTTTGTTGGTGGCGGCGACCACGCGCACGTCCACCCGCTTGCGCTGCTCGCTGCCGATGGGCCGGATCTCGCCCTCCTGCAGCACCCGCAGCAGCTTCACCTGGAAGGCCGCCGAGACATCGCCGATCTCGTCCAGGAAGACCGTGCCGCCGTCGGCCTGCTCGAACAGCCCGACGTGGTCGGCGATGGCACCGGTGAAGGCGCCCTTGCGGTGGCCGAACAGCTCGCTCTCCAGGAGCTGATCCGGCAGCGCCCCGCAGTTTTCGGCGACAAAGGGCTGGAGTGCGCGCAGGCTGCTCTCGTGCAGGGCGCGGGCGAATAGCTCCTTGCCGGTGCCGGACTCGCCGGTGAGCAGCACCGGGATGTCATAGGGTGCGATGCGCGCCAGCTGATCGCAGATGGGCTCCAGCGGGCTGTCCGGCCCGCGCACGACGGCATCCAGACACCAGTTGCGCTGGCGCCGATCCCAGGGGTCCGGCGTCAGATCGCCTGTATGCACCGCGCCGGGATGGCGCTGGGCGAGCACACGCGCGTGCTCGCGGCGCAGACGCGAGAACCGGCAGGCGTTGGTGACCGTCAGCAGCAGGTTGTCCGGGTGGAAGGGCCGAGGCAGGTACTGAAAGAGGCCGGCGCGGCCGATGCCGGCGGCGACGGCGTCCACGTCGGCGTTGGGCGTCACCAGGACCCGCAGCAGGTCCGGCCAGCGCTCGCGCACCGCGGCCAGCAGCTCCAGACCGCTGCGGTCCGGCAGGCGCTGCTCGGCCACTACCACCTGCACCCCGCCGGCGGCGAGCATATCCTCGGCCGCGGCGGCGCTGGCGGCGCGGCGCAGCGGGAAATGGCGCTCCAGCGGGGTGGTCAGCGATGCAGTGGCGGCCGTGTGCGGCTCCACCACCAGCACGGTGGAGGGGGTCTCGGTGAGGGGTGTCGGCGCGGCAGGCATGATCAAAGAGACCACACCGCCTGTGGTGGGTTCAAGCGCAACAGTGCCTCAGCGCCGCCGAAAGGTCCCGCGCAGGAGATCGCGCCGGCTCATGCCGCCATCGCGCTGGACCTCCGCAGCGGCGCTGCCCGCCCCCGGGCTCGGTGCGGCGCCGGGCGCGGAGGGCTCGAAGAGCTCGGTCATGACCTCCAGCCCCGTGGCCTCCGCGGCCGCTTGATCGGCGAAGGCGTGCATCGGCGAAAACAGCGAGCAGGTAGCCATGGCGCCGACACCGTCAACGTCGGAGGCGGTGAGCTCGAAGCGCCCGGCCGGGAAGTCCAGCAGTCGGGTGGTGCCCCCGGCGTCCTGGGCCAGCGCCGAGCCCGCCGCAGGCACCAGCACCAGGTTCATGCACCAGGGCGTCACCAGCACGCCGAGCCAATGCCCCTGCCACCGGCGCCCGCCCACCACGGCCACCTCCAGATCCGGATGCAGGATGGGCAGGCCCGCCATGCGCTCGCGGTGGATGCGCCGGAAGGCCTCGGCGAGCCGCTCTGCGGTGTGCGCGGCGTCCCCGCCCGGCGTCGCGTCCCGGGCTGCCGGCTCAGTCGAGGACAAGAAACAGCTCCTTGGCCGCGTCGCATTGCGGGCAGCGCCAGTCCGCCGGCAGGTCGCTGAAGGGCGTGCCCGGCGGCACTTGGCCCAGCTCGTCGCCCTCGGCGGGGTCGTAGACGTGCCAGCAGATGCGGCACTCCAGGCGCGTGCCGGCAGTCACGTCCTCATTCATGCCGCCGCCTCCGTCAGGGCCGTCAGGATCTCGCGCAGGCGCTCGGCGCTGTCGTCGAGGTCTTCCTGGGCGGCGAGCACCGCCGCGGGCACAGGCGTGACTTCCAGGGTATTGAGGATCAGCTTGTCGTCGCTGTTGAAATACTGCACCCACCAGACGTCGCGCAGTCCGGTGGCCGTGACCCGGCAGTTGCCGTAGCCGCGGGAGAGCATGCTCACCGGGCCGCGGCCGAGGCTGTCGCCGAGGCACTCGAGGTCCTGCTCGCTCTGGGGCAGCAGGGTGAGATTAACCACATGGGCCGGCAGCCGGGGCGCGGGACCATCGAAGCCAGGCGTGCCGTCGGTCGCCGCCGAGCCGTCCGCAGGCTCGCCGAGACCGGCGCGCAGCTCCACCTGCTCCAGCAGCTCCGCCAAGACGCCGGGGGCGTTCATCACTCCCGCCGGCAGTGGCTCCGGCAGGCTCACGTCGTCCGCAGCGGCGGCGAACGCGTGTGCACTCACGAAGCCCGGCACGGCGGCGACCTCCAGCACGTCGCGCCAACGGCCGCCGGTGGCATCAGGGGCGCCGCGCACCCGCCAGACACCGGCGAGTCGGGTCTCCTGCGCCTCCATGTCAGCGGCGGCGTCGAGTCCGGGTGTGGTGGCGTCCGCAGCCCGGCGGCGGATGCTCACCTCGCCCTCGCCGAGGCTGTCCGTCACCAGCTGCAGATCCAGCGGCGGCAGTGCGCTCAGGTCGATCACCTGCGGCAGCGCGCCGACCCGATAATGGGTCAGGTGCAGCTGCAGGGTGCGCAGGGCGCCCAGGCCGGCGGCGCAGGCGGCGGCGTCCTCCGGCTCCGGCAGCATTGGCTGGCGGTAGGTGTGCATGGCGCCCGGCATGCTGAGGTATTGGAGCTCGGCGCCGTCGGCCTCCTCGGGCTGGCTGCCGGGCCCCACGCCGCCGGCGAGGATGGGTCTCGCGAGCAGGTCGTCCGGCCCGGCCATCAGCGGCAGCCTCCGCCCGGATGTACACCGCTCGTCTCCTCGGCGGCCACAGGGATGCCCACGCCGGGGGCTCGGCTCCGCGCCGCGGCCAGCAGGACATCCAGCTCCCGCAGATAGTCGTCCCAGTCGCGCATACGCTCGATGCTGCCGACATAGGCGTCGCCGCGCAACAGCACCAGCGCCGGCCAGCGCTGGCAGCCGAAGCGCGCATGCACCGCGCGCTCGGCCTCGGGTGCCACCAGGGCCGCGTGCAGTCGCCCCGGAAACGCCCGCAGCAGCTCCGGCAGCACCACGGCGACATCCAGCGCCTCCGGCACCTTCACTGGGTCACCGGCCAGGAACAGCAGGTTGTGCCGGCCGGGCCGCAGGAAGAAGTCCAAATCGTCGGCCTGCAACAGCGGCAGGCGGTGGATCTCGATGAGGGCGGCGATGGGGGGTGCAGTCATGGCGTCGGAACCTCCGTAATGGGCACGGCGATGTACATTCAGCAGCCCTCCCCGCGCCGACCCATGCGGCTCAGCACGCGGGCGTCGCCGCTGCGGCAGGCGCGCTCGGGCGGCGGCCGGCCGGCCTCGTAGGCGCCGAGATCGAGGGCCGGGTGCGGCTGGTGGTCCGCGTCCGTCGCGCTGGGGGCACCGGCGGCGGCTGCCGGCTCGGCCGACGCCACGGGCGCGATGCCCAAGCCGCCGAGATACTCGAGCGCTAGGGCGATGGCGGGCGCTATCTGTGCCTTCACACAGGGCCGGAGGCTGCCGCCGAAGTCCTCCAGGGCCTGCGGCTGCACGCCCACCAGCAGCAGGTGCGCCGGGCTGCCGCCGAGGAGGTCCGCCAGCGCCAGCACCTCCTGGAAGCCCGTCTGGTGCAGGCTCATCTTCTTGGCGCCGAGGAAGCTCGGCACGGCGTCGCCCTCCACCCGTTTCAGGGTGCCGGGCGGCAGGCCGTAGTCGACGGCGTCGAAGACCACCAGCACGTCGGCCGCGCGCACCTGATCCACCAGGTACAGGCCCTGGGTACCGCCGTCGAGCAGCGTCACGTTGTCGGCAAAGCGATGGCGTGCCGCCATGGCCTCCACACAGCGCACGCCGAAGCCCTCATCGGCCCAGAGAATGTTGCCGATCCCCAGGACCAGCACCCGCAGCTCGGCATCCTGCACGGCTCCCATCGTGGCGGCCTCCTCGCCCCTAGCCCCTAGCGCCTCGCCCCGCTCTTTCATGGCCGGTCGTCCTTGAACATGCGCCAACCGCTGATCATGGTGCTGATCAGGCTCTGGCGGGACATGACATCCTCGCGGATGGCCGTATACACATGCAGCATCACAAAGACGACGATGACCCACATGCCCCAGTGGTGCCAGATGCGCACGTCCTGGCTCTGCCCCACCAGCGGAATCAACCAGCCGAACCATTGATCCTGCCAGCTGCCGAGACCGGTCTGCTCGGCATAGAGCGCGAAGCCCGTCACCATCATGACGAGACCGCCGACGGTGATGATGACCACCATGAACAGGTGCGCCAGCGGGTTGTGGCCATAGTACTTGCGCGGCTCGCGCTCCTTGAAGGCGTACCAGCGCACCTCGTGCCACAGCTCTTCCCAGAAGCCCTTGCGCCAGAACGGCAGCGTGAAGAGCTGCTTCGCATAGCTGTTGCCGGCGATGGCCCAGTAGATCCGGAAGATGAAGGCTACGGCGAAGACATAGGCCGCCGCGAAATGGAAGAAGCGGATGTAGCCCATCACGAAGTGATCGCTCGCCTCCCCGGGCAGGCTCGGCAGCGGATTCGCGATAAGCCAGCCGGTGATGGCGAGGATGGTAATGGACAGGGCATTGACCCAGTGCCAGACACGCAGCGGCGCCTGATAGACATAGACCGCAGTGCGCCGCCGCACCGGGATATCCCGGCGGCGCTTTTCGCGGAGGAGGTCTTCGGTGGTGGTACTCATGAGTTGTCGGTTTTCGCATTCATCGGCGTTGGAGCGACCGGAAGTAGAGACTGGTTAGGCATGCTTTCTTGAAAAGTGCGAAGTGCGCGGTGCGCAGTGCGGTGGAGCGCGACGCCAGGCGCGATATGCCAAGTGCCGCCGCGCGCGGGGGCGCTTCAAGGTGCGGGATGCATACGAGCAGTGCGCATCCGCACTTCGCACCCTCTTCCCGCACCGCGCACTGCGCACCCTCCTCCCGCACTGCGCACTTCCCCACCCGCACTGCGCACCTTCCCCTACCTCACCTTCACCCGCGCCATCTCCCCCCCATCCGGCCCCATCACATGCGTCGAGCAGGCGAGACAGGGATCGAAGCTGTGCAGGGTGCGCAGGATCTCCAGCGGCTCGTCGGCCTTGGCCACAGGCGTGTTCATCAGCGCCGCCTCGAAGGCGCCGATGTTGCCGGCCGGGTCCCTTGGGGACCCGTTCCAGGTGGTGGGCACCACGGCCTGATAGTTCTCGATCTTGCCCTTCTCGATGACGATCCAATGCCCCAGCGCACCGCGGGGCGCCTCGCAAAAGCCGACGCCCTTGGCGCGCTTGGGCCAGGTGCGCGGCTCCCATTTGTCGATGTTGGCGGTGGCCGTGTCGCCGGCCTTGATTCTCGCGACCAGCTTGTCCTGGAAGTAGCGCATCTTGTGCGCGGCCCAGCTCGCCTCGAGCCCGCGGGCGGCGGTGCGCCCGAGGGTCGAGAAGAGCGCCTCGACGGGCAGGTCTAGGTCCTTGAGCAGCTTGTCCACCGGCTCCTTGAACTCCGGATTGCCTTGGGCATAGCCGATGATGTAGCGGGCCAGCGGACCGACCTCCATGGCATGGCCCCGCCAGCGCGGCGCCTTGATCCAAGAGTACTTGGCCGCCTCGTCCAGGGCCTCGATGTGGGTGGAGCTGCCCTTGGCGTTCGGTCCGAGGACGTAGTTTGGTTCCGTGACGCCGTCCCAAGGGTGCAGGCCCTTGGACTCGTCCTTGTAGCGGAACCAGGCGTGGTCGACGAATTCCTGAATCTCCTCGGGGTCGCGCAGGTCCACGTCGTGGATGGTGGTCAGGTCGCCGTTGACGATGGCGCCCCGCGGCAGCAGCAGATTGTCCGCGGCATTGTCGTTGGCGTGGTCCGGGATGTCGCCGTAGGACAGCACCGACTGACCGCTCAAGCCCCCGCCGTAGGTCCAGTCCTTGTAGAAGGCGGCAATGGTGAGGAGGTCGGGGATGTAGACTCGGTCGATGAAATCGATGGTGCGGTCGATGATGGAGCTGACCAGATTCAGGCGCTCCATGTTCACGGCGCCCACCGCCCCGACACCGTCGACGTTGATGGCACAGGGCATGCCGCCCACGAGCCAGTTCGGGTGCGGGTTCTTGCCGCCGTAGACGGTGTGGATCTTGACGATCTCCTTCTGGAAGTCCAGTGCCTCCAGGTAATGCGCCACCGCCATCAGGTTGGCCTCCGGCGGCAGCTTGTAGGCCGGGTTGCCCCAGTAGCCGTTCATAAAAGGCCCGAGCTGGCCAGACTCCACGAAGCGCTTGATGCGGGTTTGGATGTCCCGGAAATACCCCGGGGACGACATGGGCCAGCTACTGATGGACTGCGCCAGCGTCGAGGTGATCTTGGGGTCCGCCTTGAGCGAGGCGATCACGTCCACCCAGTCCAGGGCGTGCAAGTGGTAGAAGTGCACCAGGTGGTCGTGCGCCTGCAGCGTGAGCTGCATGATGTTGCGGATGGAATTGGCGTTCTCCGGGATCTCGATACCCACCGCGTCCTCCACCGCGCGCACGCTGGCCAGCGCATGGGTGCCGGTGCAAACACCGCAGATCCGCTCGGTAAAGGCCCAGGCATCGCGCGGGTCGCGGCCGTGCAGGATCACCTCCAGCCCGCGCCACATGGTGCCGGTGGATACCGCATTGCGGATGACATTGTTGTCGTCCAGATTCACCTCGCAGCGCATGTGCCCCTCGATGCGGGTGACGGGGTCGACGACGACGCGCTTACCACCGTTGTCGAGCTGAAAGCCGTTGGGGGTCGTGGACACGGTCATTGCTGCTCACCTGCGCTGTCATGGGCCTCGGCGGACTCGGGCCGCTTCTGCTTGATCTTGTGCACCGCGCTGTAGGCGGCATGGGCGCCGATGGCGGCGCCGACGGCGCCGACCGCGGCGAGCCCGACCTTGTCGGCATTCGCCTCGACGCCGAACACGTGCGTGTCCGTGGTGTGCTGGTAGAAGCTGCCCTTGTCCCAGAAGCCGTCCTCGGAGCAGCCGATGCAGCCGTGGCCGGACTGGATCGGAAAGGAGACCCCGTTGTTCCAGCGCACCGTGGAGCAGGCGTTGTAGGTGGTCGGGCCCTTGCAGCCGACCTTGTAGAGGCAGTAGCCCTTGCGCGCGGCCTCGTCGTCCCAGGACTCCACGAACTGGCCGGCATCGAAGTGCGGCCGGCGGTAACACTTGTCGTGGATGCGCTGGCCGTAGAACATGGTCGGGCGGCCCTGGCGGTCCAGCTCCGGGATGCGCTCGAAGGTGAGCATGTAGGTCAGCACGCCGGTCATCACCTCGGCGATGGGCGGGCAGCCCGGCACCTTGATGATGGGCTTGTCGTGGATGACCTGGTGGATGGGCGTCGCGCGGGTGGGATTGGGCCGCGCCGCCTGCACGCAGCCCCAGGAGGCACAGCTGCCCCAGGAGATGATGGCCTTGCAGTCCTTGGCCACCTCCCGCAGCTGATCGACGAAGGGCCGGCCGCCGATGATGCAGCTCATGCCCTCCTGGTTGAGCGGCGGGTTGCCCTCCACCGCCAGGATATAGTTGCCCTTGTACTTGTGCGTGATCTCTTCCAGGATCGCCTCCGCCTGATGGCCGGCGGAGGCCATGATCAGGTCGTCGTAGTCCAGCGAGATCATGGACAGCACCACGTCCGACACCAACGGGTGGGCGCTGCGGATGAAGGACTCGGAGCAGCAGGTGCACTCCAGTCCATGCAGCCAGAGCACCGGCGTGCGCGGCTTGGTCTCCATGGCATGGGCAATCTTGCCGGCAAAGCTCGGCGCGAGCCCCAGCGCCGTCGCCGTCAGCGAGCAGAATTTGACAAAGCTGCGCCGGGAGATGCCTTGGCGGCGCATGACATCGTAGAAGGTCTCGGGTGTGGATCTGGGCATGGGTCTGGTGATCCCCGGTTGGCGGTCATGCGCACCGGCGCCCGCCCGACAGCCCGGCGACGGGATGGATGCGCGCATTGTTGTTCCGCCAAGTGCAGCACAGACCGGGCCAGGTTTTGCATCATGAGCCTGACCAACGCCTTAGGATTGCATTGTTGCGCTGCATCAATCTCAGGGTGCAAAGTGCCTTTGCAGTGCCCACCGGATATCGGAAAGACAATGCCCACCCGCAAAGCCCGCAATGGGCACCAGCCAATCCTTGCCCCAACTAGGGAAACGCCGGCGGGAGCACCCGCGGGCGCAACCGCCGTCGGATAGGCCGTAACCAGCCGTGCAGCTCCGTCACGACCCAAGCCGCTACGACGAGCACCTGACCCTGAAGGTGCCGCTCGCGCTCTGGCTGGTGCTCGCCTTCCTGCTCCGGCACATCCTGTTGCTCGGCATCACCTTCATGCCCACCACCGGCGAAGAGATCACGGCCCTGCGAGACCTGATCCGCCCCGCCTACCTCGCCGCCGACCTGCTGGCACTCCCCGTCGCCGTCGCCGCCGCCCGCCGCCGGCCTCGGGCGCCGGAGTGGATGCGCCGGCTCTGGCCCCACGGCCGAGCGCTGCTGACGGCATCCGCCCTGCTCTACTTGACGCTGCTGGCGACACAGGTGGCCACATCCGGCCGGTCGCTGATCAACGCCGTGGACGAGGCGGTACTGATCTCGGCGCTGCTCAATGTCGCGGTCGTCACCTACCTGTGGCGCTCGGTGCTGGTGCGGGACGTGTTTCGAGAGTTTCCGGCGCGGGCCTAACGGTGCTGGACAGATGCGCGAGGTACCTGGGGCGCCGATGCCCTCGTGAACCCGGTGCTGGACCCGGTCTCCGGCCAGCTCGAGCTCAAGCTTACGGGCCTCTTCCAGCAGCCGCAGCTCGACGCCGCATCGTCCAGCAGCGCGTGCTGAGCCGGCTCCTCACCGCCAACCGCCGCGCGGAATGAGCGTTGCCCCAATTTCGTATACCGTCACCGTATCTCGGCGCTCCTGGGGGGCGCTGCATCGGCCGCCGACTTCAGCGACGGCGGTTCCCGCCGGATTATTGATACTTGTCAATGCGTGGTGCGTTTAGGGGCACCGCGGTGGCGGTCTTGAGGCGGCTCAAGGTTGACGGGCTGTCCCCGTTCGAGACTCGCAGGCCCCGATGGGACGGCCAGCGCCGGCGGCGCTACCGGCCGGCCGCCTGCCGCCCATTGCAGGGGTCAGTGTCACCAACGTCCGAGGATAGCGAGATGAAGAATTCCAGCCGCGGTGCGCTTGCGCTGCCGCCCCCGGTCCTGCGCAAGACCCTGCACGCACTCCGCACGCTGCCGGTGCTGGCGCTGCTGCTCCTGTTCGCCGCCCAGGTGCATGCGGTGCGCCCGGCGGGCCAGCCCGGCGTGGACTGGGGCGACCCGAAAGGCCAGGAGTGCGTCGACTGCCACATGAGCGAGAACCCGGGCCTGTACTGGGAGTGGAACCACAGCCAGCACGGCCAGAACGGCGTCACCTGTCTGGACTGCCACGAGGCGAAGGAAGGCGAGATCGACGCTTGGCGCCACGAGGACACCTATGTGTCCATCGTCGTCACGCCCAAGGACTGCTCCAAGTGCCACGAGAAGGAGTTCGAGGAGATGGACGGCTCCCACCACGCCAAGGGCGGGCAGATCTTGGGATCGCTGGACAACCTGCTGGGCGAGGTGGTCGGCGGCCCGGCGGCGGTCAACGCCGGCTGCAAGCAGTGCCACGGCAGCAAGCTGGAATTCGTCACCGAGGGCAGCCGCAGGGACAAGGGCCGCCCCAAGCCCGGCACTTGGCCGAATACGGGCATCGGGCGCATCAACCCGGACGGGTCCTTGGGCTCCTGCACGGCCTGCCACGGGCGCCATCGCTTCAGCAAGGCCCAGGCGCGCACGCCGGACACCTGCGGCAAGTGCCACGTCGGCCCGGACCATCCGCAGATCGAGGTCTACAACGAGTCCAAGCACGGCATCATTTACCGCGCCAAGGTGGACGAGATGAACATGGAGTCGGACAAGTGGGTCGCCGGGATCGACTACACCGCCGCCCCCACCTGCGCCACCTGCCACATGAGCGCCGCCCCCAACGAGTCCAGCACACACAACGTCGGCGAGCGGATTTCGTGGACGCTCAGGCCGCCCATTTCCACCAAGATCAACCTGGTCAAGCTCGAAGACGGCAACGAGTTCGACGTGCCGGAAGGCGAGGAGATCCCGGCCGTCGGCGACGAGGCTCGCGGCTCCACGGTGGTCGAAGTGCTCACCTGGGAGGACCGCCGCAAGAAGATGGAGGACGTCTGCTACGCCTGCCACGAGCAGAGCGTCATCGACGGCCACTACAAGCAGTTCGACGACGTGGTGGTGCTCTACAACGAGAAGTTCGCCAAGCCCATCGCGGCCATCATGGGCAAGCTCAAGGACGGCGGCTACATCACCAGCTCGCCCTTCGACGACAAGATCGAGTGGACCTGGTGGGAGATCTGGCACCACGAGGGCCGGCGTGCCCGCCACGGCGCCAGCATGAGCGGCCCGGACTACACCTGGTGGCACGGCATCTACGACGTCGCCAAGCACACCTATTTCAAGTGGATCCCGGAGCTGAAGGAGACCGTCATGAAGAAGGACGGCAACGAGGAATATGCCGTCGCCCTGCTCGAGGAGCACTTCAAGCCCATCGAAGGCCACGATTGGTACTTCAGCGGCATGGGCAAGGAGCAGATCGAGAAGGTGCGCGCGGCCTTCGAGAAGCGCTATGGTGAAGGGGCGCTGAAGTAGGGGGTGCACGTGGGAGCGGCGTCCTCGCCGCGACGGGCAGTTGCCAGCGCCCTGGAAGTCTTCGCGGCAGGGATGCCGCTCCCACGGGCAAGCCCCAATCCTCGCCATCCGGAGGACAAGATGCTAAGTACACTGAGAATCGTCACGGCCCTCACCGTCGCCTTGCTCACGGCGGCCTTGGCCGCAGAGGCCGAGGCCGCCACCACAGCCGAGCTCATCAGCCGCGGTGAGAGCCAGCTCGCCGAGCAGGATGTCGACGCCGCCATCGCCACACTGCATCAGGCCGTCGCGGCCGACCCGAGCTCCACCGTCGCCCATACCCGCCTCGGCGGCGCCTATCTGCTGGGTCAGCGCTATACCGAAGCCATCGACCAATTCCAGCAGGCCATCGCCATCGACGACGAGAACGCCGCCGCCTTCATCGGCATCGGCATGGCCTACCTGCACGGCGGCCAGAGCGGTCCGGCCAAGGCCGCCTTCGCCGAAGCCAAGCGTCTAAACCCAGCCAAGGCGCAGGAGCTGGACGCCCTGATGCGCCGCATCGAGCAGACCGGCGCGCCCGCCAATCCCCATCATTGACCGCCCGACGACCGGTCCGTCCCCGCGGACTGCGCCCGCCGCCACCGGCTCGCCCCGAGACCGCGGCCGACCGACCATTCCGCCGCTCACAGTGACCGCGCGTCGAGCGCCGGCTGCGACCCGCTCGGCAAGACCCGCCGCCGGCCCGTCGCCGCCGGGCCGCGTCCTATACTCCAATCAGGTGTGAATCCTGCCGCGCAGCTCGGGTGGCCCGCCCGATCCGCGGCGCGGCACGCGGAGGTCGCGGTGAAGACGACGGTCCTGGAAGTCCGGTTCGGTGCAGCGGACGACGCCCCGGCGGTCGGGGATGCGGGTGCGGCCGCCGCGCTTCGGCCGGCGACGACGAGCCCACCCCACCGGCCCATCCCGGCGGATACCGCGCGCACCCTCGCCGGCCTCTTCGCGCAGCGCGTCGACCGCACCCCCAACGCCACGGCCTATCGCGAGTTTGCAGATGGTGCCTGGCGCGATCACAGTTGGGCGGCCATGGCGCGGGCGGTGTCGCGCTGGCGCACCGGCCTTGCCGGCGAGCATCTGGCGCCCGGAGAGCGCGTCGCCCTGAGCATCCCGAACGGCGTCGACTGGGTGTGCTTCGATCAGGCGGCGCTGGCGCTGGGGCTGGTGACCGTCCCCCTCTACACCACCGACAGCCCGGGCAATATGGCGCACATCCTCGCCGACTCCGGCGCGCGGCTGCTGTTGCTTGACCGCGACGAGCAATGGACGGCCCTGCTGGAGCACGGCACCCCGCTGCCGGCGCTGAAGCGCGTGTTGTGCCGCCAACGCGCGGGGTCCTGCCAGGAGCCTCGCTTGCAGGCCGTCCATGACTGGCTGCCGGAGCGCTCCGACGGCGACGCGGCACCCTATGCCGCCACCGCCGTGGACGCCGCCGACGGCCCGCCCGACCATGCCGACGCGGACCCCGACGCCACGGCCACGCTGGTCTACACCTCCGGCACCACGGGTCCGCCCAAGGGCGTGATGCTTTCGCACCGCAACATCCTCACCAATGCCGAGGCCGTCCTCCAGCGCATCCCCGCGCGGCCGACGGATGTCTTTTTGTCCTTCCTACCCCTGGCCCATGCCTTCGAGCGGACCGTGGGCTACTACCTGCCCATGATGTCCGGCTGCGCCGTGGCCTATGCCCGCTCCATCGAGCAGTTGCGCGAGGACCTGCTCAGCGTGCAGCCGACCGTGCTGCTCTCGGTGCCGCGGGTGTACGACAAGATCTACCTCGCCATCCAGGACAAGCTCGGTCGCTTCGGCATCAAGCGCCTGCTCTTCGACGCTACCGTGGCGCTTGGCTGGCGGCGCTTCCAGGCGGCGCAGGGCCGCCGGCGGCCCCCGGGTCCGCTCGGGCGGCTGCTCTGGGCGCTCCTGCGTCCGCTGGTGGCGGCGCCGGTATTGAACCGCCTCGGCGGGCGCCTGCGGGTGGCCGTGAGCGGCGGTGCGCCCCTGTCCGCGACCGTGGCCAGGTTCTTCGTCGGCCTCGGCCTGCCGCTCACCGAGGGCTACGGCCTCACGGAGGCGGGCCCCGTGGTGACCAACGTGGAGCTGGAGCGCTTCCGCCCCGGCTGCGTCGGCCTGCCGCTGCCCGGCGTGGCGCTGCGGCTCGGCCCGCAGCAGGAGATCTTCGTGCGCGGGCCCAATGTCACCAAGGGCTACTGGGGCCAGCCCGAGGCCACGGCGGCGGCCATCGATGCCGACGGCTGGCTGCACACCGGCGACGTCGGCGAGATCGACGCCGAAGGCTATGTGCGTATCCGCGGGCGGCTCAAGGAGATCATCGTCACCTCCACGGGCGAGAAGGTGCCGCCGACGGACATGGAGGCGGCGCTCACCATGGAGCCGCTGTTCGACCAAGCCATGGTCGTGGGCGAAGGCCGCCCGTATCTCACCGCCGTGCTGGTGCTGGCCGACAAGCCCTGGCGGCAGCTCGCGGCCAAGCTGGGGCACGACGCCGATGATCCGGCGGCCCTCGCAGACCCCTTCGTGCTCTCCGCCGCGCAGGCGAAAGTGGACGACCGGCTGCGGGACTTTCCGCATCACGCCCAGGTGCACGGCCTGCACCTGACCCGCACACCCTGGACCATCGACAACGGCCTCCTCACGCCCACCATGAAGCTCAAGCGTGACGCCCTCATGGGCAGGCTCGGCACCGCCATCGAGGCGCTCTACCGCCACCCGCGGCCCGAGCGCGCCAAGCCCGCCCACTGATGCCCGCACCGACCCGGCCCCGGACGGCAGCCCGCGCCCCGCAACGCGCGGAATCAGACGGGACGCCGCCGGCGACGCCGGCGCAGGACACCGGCCAACTGCTGGACATCCTCCGGCAGCTGGCCCGGGACTCCGGCCTCGACCTGCCGGCGGACGCCGTCACCCTGGACACCCGGCTGGAGGCGGACCTGGGGCTCGACAGCCTCGGGCGCTCGGAGCTCATCGCCCGCGTCGAGCGTGGCCTGGGCCGACGGCTGCCGGACGAGGCCCTGCTGGCGCCGACCCGGCGGCGGGCCTGACGCCCGGCCAGCGCGTCGCGCTGATGCTGCCCACGGGCATCGACTACTTCACCGGCTTCTTCGGCGTGCTGCTGGCCGGGGGCGTGCCCGTGCCCATCTACCCGCCGGCGCGAGCAGAGCAGTTGGAGGATCATCTCCGCCGCCACGCCGGCATCCTCGCCAACGCTAGGGCCGTGCTGCTGCTGACGGTGCCCGCCGCGCGCATGGTCGCGCGGCTGCTGCGGGCCTGGGTGCCGTCGCTGCGGGCGGTGCTGACGCCGGCGGACCTGGCCGATGCCGCGCCCATCGCCGCGCCGGTCCCACGGCGCCCCGAGGACATCGCCTTCCTGCAATACACCTCCGGCAGCACCGGGCAACCGAAGGGCGTGGTGCTGACCCATGCCGATCTGCTGGCCAACATCCGCGCCATGTGCGAGGCCATTGCCGCGAGCCCGGACGACGTCTTCGTGAGCTGGCTGCCCCTGTACCACGACATGGGGCTCATCGGCGCCTGGCTCGGCAGCCTCTACTTCGGCGTGCCCCTGGTCTCCCTGTCACCGCTCGCCTTCCTGGCGCGGCCGCTGCGGTGGCTCCAGGCGATTCACCGCCACGGCGGCACCCTGTCGGCCGCGCCCAACTTCGCCTACGAGCTGTGCCTGAAGCGCATCCATGACGACGAGCTCAAAGGCCTGGACTTGAGCTGCTGGCGCCGCGCCCTGAACGGCGCCGAGCCCGTGAGCCCCGAGACCCTGACGCGCTTCGCCGAGCGCTTCGGCCACTGCGGGCTGAGGCGCGACGCCCTGGCGCCGGTCTATGGCCTCGCCGAGGCCGCCGTCGGCCTCACCTTTCCGCCCGCCACCCGCGGGCCCGCCATCGACTGCATCGACCGCGAGCGCTTCGCCACGGCCGGCCGCGCGCTGCCGGTGCCCTGCGACGCTCCGGCCGCCAAGCCCGTGGTGAGCTGCGGGCGGGCGCTGCCGGGCTATCGGCTGCGCATCGTCGACGGCCAGGGCCGCGCATTACCGGAGCGCCGGGAGGGCCGAGTCTGGTTCCAGGGGCCGTCCGCCACCCAGGGCTACTTCCACAACCCCGAAGCCACCGCGAGCCTGATTCACGTGGTCGATGCCGAGCAGGGGCGCGGGCAAGGAAGTGGCCAGGAGGTCGAGCGCTGGCACGACACCGGCGACCGCGGCTACATCGCAGACGGCGAGCTGCACCTCACCGGCCGGGTCAAGGACATGATCATCCGCGGCGGCCGCAATCTCTACCCCTACGAGCTGGAGCAGGCCATCGGCGAGCTGCCCGGCGTGCGCAAGGGCTGCGTCGTCGCCTTCGCAGCGCCCGATCCGCAGCGCGGCAGCGAGCGGCTAGTGCTGGTGGCTGAGACCCGCGAGCGCGACCCGACCAAGCGCGCCGCGCTGCAGCGCCGGGTGCGCGAGCGCGCCAGCGAGGTGCTCGGCCTGCCGCCGGAGGAGATCCTGCTCGCCCCGCCGCGGGCCATCCCCAAGACCTCCAGCGGCAAGCTCCGCCGCGGCAGCGCCCGGGAGCGCTGGGTCGCCGGCACGCTCACCGCGGGTACACCCAGGCCCGCCTGGCAGCTGCTCCGGGTGGGCGCCGCCGGCCTCCGTAACCAGGCCCTGCGCTTCGCCCGGCGGCTGCCGGACCTGGCTTTTGCGGGCTACGCCTGGTTGCTCTTCGCCCTCCTCGCACCGCCCTGCTGGCTCGGCATGGTCGCAGCACCGACCTTGGCGATGCGGTGGTGGCTCGCGCGCACCGGCGTGAGCCTGCTGCGCCGGCTCTGCCTGGTGCCCATCGCCATGCGGGGCCGCGAGCACATTCCGCCGCCGGGCCAGCCCTTCGTGCTGGTCTCCAACCACCAGAGCTATCTGGACGTGGGCCTGCTGATCCAGGCGATAGATCCGATCCGCCACCCCGTCGTCTTCATCGCCGCCGAGCGCCTGCGCAAGAACCCCGCCATCCGCTGGCCTATGCAGCGCCTGGACAGCCTGTTCGTCGAGCGTTTCGATCTGCTGCGCGGGGCCGACGAGATGCGCCGCTTCCAAGCCATCCTGGCCCGCGGCCGCCCCCTCGGCTTCTTCGCCGAGGGAACCTTCCGCGCCCAGCCGGGCCTGCTCCCGTTCCGCATGGGCGCCTTCATCGCCGCCGCCGGCGCCGGTGTACCCGTGCTGCCGGTGGCCATCGCCGGCAGCCGCCCCCTCTACCCCGGCGAGACCTTCTTCCCGCACTGGGGGCGGGTCGCGGTGACCATCGGCCCACCGCTGGAGCCGGCCGGCGACGACTGGCAGGCGGCGGTGCAGCTGCGCGATGCAGCCCGGGACTTCATCGGCGAGCACGCCGGCGAGCCGCCTGTGGGCTGACCATCGTGTCGCAATGCTCGCGCAGGAGCTTCGCAGCGTCTAACATCGCGCGCATCTTCACCATCCAGCTCATCGCGATTTAGCCGTCGCAGATTGCCCATCCATTGAAGCACGTCGCCCCCAATAGCGCACGCCGAGCTGGGCTATACTCTTCAGCGCCCAAATAAGCGCACTCTTTGCGCGAGCTAACTCACAACGGTTACCCCAAGACCGATCATTCCGTAAACCACTCGCACACAAGATGACACGGGAGGCAGAGTGACTGACGATACGATTACGCTTCAGATCAAGCATCCATGGACAATGATGCCACTAAAGAACGCTGGCGAATGGATTGATGCGATCTCACGATCCTTGCAGCCCACAGACCCATTCTACGGGAAACAGCTCTTCGTATCTGCGTTGCATGAGCTAGAGCCACTGCTATTGGTGGATAACGATACAGACGGCACCAATCTCTAAGGCGTCGGAGTCCACTCCGACGTGCTGGTTAGAGCTGTGATCAGCGCCTACTCAGGGTTTCCCCCCCTGCTCGTCTCAGGCCAGCATGGCTTGATCAAGCAGCCAGCAGCCCAGGTGGTCGGCATCGGGATGAACGCCGTCCGGTTTTTCATATTGGTGCTGATATGTATTGCAAGCGCCAAATTTCGCTCTCATAGCAGGTGCATACTGTGCTTCACCCAGATCAATTTCGGGTTAATGAAACCTGGATCGTCTTCAAATTGAATGACGCACCCCTCATCACTGATCGGGATGGCGACTTTAATGCCTTAGCATTAATGGACGCGGCAAGCGGCTTTATTCTGGATAGCAGCTTTGTCCCTTCAGAGCCGAACGAATTATCCCCGGCAGAAGCCGAGAGTCTATTGAGCAACGGCTATAGCCATAAGAAGCAGTTCCCCAAGGAGCTCATCGTCCCAGAAGAGCAGACCGCGAACAATCTGGCACTCGAGGCGGAGCGTTGGGGTATCAGCGTACGCCGTGCTCCGGATGCGCAGCTTCGCTTATTGATCTCTGACGCACGCGAAGCTTTTCAGGAGCATTTTGCCAGCGGTAGAGCTCAGTAGGGGCGTTGATCGTAACTCCGACCATGCGGATACCCGCAGCCTGGAGGGTGGACTGATCTGGGCCCGGCCCACGGCGGCGTCCAGCGTAGGTCGGCGCTGAGCGCCAGCGAAGCCCGACATCGGCCGCGGGCGCGGCTTCATCGCCTGAACGTCGGGCCTACGCCGGACCCTGGCTGTTTTGACGGTCCCTCAGCGATCCCTATCAGCGGCATTCACCGCCCACACCGCCGCCTCCACCCGGGTCTTGAGCCCGAGCTTCTTGAGCAGATGCTTGACGTGGACCTTGACCGTGCCGACGGCGACGTCGAGCTCGCGGGCGATGAGCTTGTTGCTGAAGCCGCGGGCGATGAGGTTCAGGATCTCGCGCTCGCGCGGCGTCAGGCCCGCCTGGTCCGGATGCAGGGGCTGGTCGGCCGGTGACTCGCGCAGGGCGCGGGCGATGAGCTCCGTCAGCTGCGGGCTGATGACCAGGCGTCCGTGCATGGCGTCCTGCAGCAGTGCCAGCATGTCCTCGGGCTCGGTGTCCTTGAGCAAATACCCGTCGGCGCCGGTGCGCAGGGCGGCCACCACGTCCGCTTCCAGGTCCGACACCGTGAGCATGACGATGCGCGCCTCCAGGGCGTCATCGCCCCGCAGCCGGCGCAGGGTCTCGATGCCGTCCATGCCCTTCATGTTCAGATCGAGCAGGATCAGGTCCGGCGTCAGCTCCCTGGCCAGACGCAGGCCCGTAGCGCCGTCGGCGGCCTCCCCCACCAGTGTCAGCGCCGGCTCCATGTCCAGCAGGTCGGCCACGCCCTTGCGGAACAGCGGGTGGTCGTCGATGACCAGCACACGGGTGTCCAGGGCGTCGGTCACGCGGGCTCTCCGGTCTTCGCAGCAGGCTGCTCGGTAGCGCCGTCGGATGCGGCCCCGGCGGACAGCGCCGGCGTGGGCTCGCCGCCACTGCTCAGCGCCCGCGGCCGAAAGCACAGCACGACGCGGGTGCCGCCGCCGGCACGGACCTGGATGTCAAGCGCACCGTCGAGGCTTTGCGCACGCTCGCGCATGATGGTGGTCCCGTGATGCAGCGCGGCGGTCCGCAGTGCCTCGGATGGCGGCGCGTGGGACGCCGGATAGCCGACGCCGTCGTCCCCGACGACGACCTGCACGCTCCCGCCGGCCTGGCCGATGATCACCCAGCAATCCCCGGCGCCGGCGTGGCGCACGACATTGGACAGGGCCTCGCGCACGATCTGCAGCACGTGCACCTCCTCGTTGGCGCCAAGCAGCCCGGGCGGCAGCCGATCCCGTAGCCGCATGCGTAAACTCCCGCGGTGCTCGAACTCCCGCACCGTGTCCGCCAGCGCGCTGCCGAGGCCGGCGCCGTCCATGCGCAGCCGGAAGGTCGTCAACAGCTCCCGCAACTGCCGGTAGGCGCTGGCGATGCCGGTGCGCATCTCCGCCAGGATGTCCGCCGGCGTGGCCTTGGCGCGGCGCTGCCCCGTCGCGGCGGCGCCGCGCTCGCCGGGCGCTGACGGCTGGGCCGGTGTGGCAGACGCCTCTGCGGCGCGCAGCGCGGCATCTAGTCGCGCCGCCTGAATCTTGAGGTAGGAGAGCGACTGCGCCAAGGAGTCGTGCAGCTCCCGGGCGAGGATGCTGCGCTCCTCGTGCAACACCAGCCGGCGGCTCTCGCGCATGCGCGCCCGCAGCGCCAGCGCCGTGGCCAGGTGTGCGGCGAGGGACTCCAGCAGCGGCTGCTGCCAGGACTCCAGCCGCCGCCCCGGCGACGGTAGTACCCGCAGCAAGCCCAAGCGCTGCTCGGCGTCGCCCACCGGGAGCTCCAGCAGCCGGTGCCGGCGACCCTCCGCCGTTGCCGGCGACGGTGGTCGGACGTTTGCGGCCAGCGCACCGCCGCAGAGCCGGCAATCCGCAGGGCCCAGGGTGGCGATCGCCGGTGCGCCCGCGCCGAGGGCCCCGGTACCGATGCAACCGCAATCGAGGCCTTCGGGGACATGGCGCAGGCAGAGTACCACCTCGGCGAGGCCGAGCTGGGCGCGCACGTCCAGCAGCACCCGGCGCAGCAGCTCCTCGGAGATCGGCGCCTCGTCCAGGGTGCGGCTGGTGCGATAGAGCAGCTCCAGGGAGTGGTTGGTGCGCGCCAGGTCGCGGGTCTTGGCGGCGACGCGCTCTTCCAGCTCCTCGTAGATGCGCGAGAGCCCGTCGGTCATCAGATTCATGGCCGCGCCGAGCCGGCCGAGCTCGTCGGTGCCGGTGACGCTGACCTGCGCCGAGAAGTCGCCCCGGCGCACCCGATCGGCGCAGCGCAGCAGCTCGCCGAGCGGGGTCACGACACGACGTTGGACGATCACCAGGGTCACCAGCACGGCGATGACGGTGAGCGCCAACGCGACGATCTGCATCCAGCGCAGCAGCTCGATGCGCCGCTCGGCGCGCTCCTCCAGCACTCGCACCAGGCCGTGGATGTCTGCGACGAAGTCGTCCACCTGCGCCAGGTAGTCCGCCCGGCCCGACGCCGCCGCGGCTGCGCCGTTGGCCGCCGCGAAGCTCGCCACGGCGCGGCGCATGTCGTGGACCCAGCGCCAGCGCACCCGCTCATAGGCCAGGCGCACCGAGTCGTTGGCGGCACCCGGCAGGGCATCGGTGAGCCGATGGCTGGTGAGGCGCTGCTCGTACTCGTCCGCCAAGCGCGCCGCCCGCTGCTGGCGCTCGGCCAGGGGTACGCTGGTATCCGTCAGCGCCGTGGCGATGCGGTAGGACTGCATGCGCAGCGTGCCGGATTGGTTCACCGCCGCCGCCATGCCACGGTTGATCTGGGCGATGACCATGGAGCCCACCATGCTGGTGACGCCGAGCCCCACCACGGCCGTCATCAACAGGCCGACGACGACGACGATGGAGCGGCGCTGGGGCACGGCAAGACTCTTGGGCATGGCGGTGGACGCCGCCTGGACGCGGACGGTGGCGAGCCAAAGCTCCGGTGACCATAGCACCGATCCGCAATCGCATCGCTGCGACCGGGCCCCGACCGCTGGAAACTGGGAGCTACCCCCAAATACCCCCGCCATACCTGCGAACCGGACACGGCTCGCCGCCCGGCCAAGAAAGCTCTTTTTGCACAGCTGCTTATGTGCTTACTCCGGCTACCACCAAGGGGGTAATCCAGGGTGTGCCGCTCGGGCTTTTGACGCCTTGCCGGCAGCGCGCGGGGGCCTAGGCTTGCGCAATATCAAGCAATCACCCGCGGATGGCGGGGTGATATCGGCGACGCCACTGAGCCTGCACGTGAACACCGAAGACCGCGAGAAGACCTGCCTCGGCCTGCTGACCCAGGCGCCCGGCTTTCCCGATCTGCCTACGGAGGCCGCCCGCTTCATCGCCGGCGGCTGCCACCGCCGCACTGCGGCCCGAGACCAGCTGCTGTACGAGAAGGGCGAGACCCTGACCGGATTCTTCGTACTGCTGGATGGCCGGGTGAAGCTCGCGGTGCTGTCGGCGGACGGCGCGGAGCGGGTCCTGGACATCGTGCTGCCCGGGCGGACCTTCGCCGAGTCCGCGGCGCTGCTGGGCCGCCCCTGCCCGCTCTATGCCCAGGCGCTCACCAACAGCCGGCTGCTGTTCGTCGAGCTGGCGCGGGTGCGCGAGGCCATGGAGCGCTGGCCCGCGGTCGGCTTGGCCATGCTGACGCTGGTGGCCGAGCGCAACCAGCGCCTCACCCATGACCTGGAGGCCTGTTGCCTGCACTCGGCCACGCAGCGGCTGGCCGGCTATCTGCTGCGTGAGGCAGTGACCGACGCCGACGCGCCGGACGCCGCCACCGTCACCCTGCCGGCGGCCAAGACCGTCGTCGCCTCCAGCCTGAATCTGTCCGCGGAGACCTTCTCCCGAGAGCTGCACGGCCTGGCGCACCGCGGGCTGGTGAGCGTGGACCGCCGTCAGATCCGCATCCCTTCTCTGAAACGACTGCGTGTGCTCGCCGGGGAAGGACCGAGGGCGACAGCGCCCCTGGCGCACCGAATCGCGAGCAATGGGTAGGCGCCAGGCAAGTACAACGACCAAACCGGGCATCAATGCCCATTGATATTAGTCAAGCAAGTGTATGCCCGGCAACGAATCTTGAGACGGCTCAAGAACAATCGCGGCCGCATGGGCGTAGCGTACGCAGCCAGCCAACGCGCCCCGCATCCACCCGAGCCCGGAGTCCGCCCATGAACATCTGCAGCTGCGTGGTCCATACCCACCCGGACACCGGTGCCGAGGTGGCACCGCGGCTGGCGGCGCTGCCGGGGGTGGAGGTGCACGCCGGTATGGAGGCGGACAAGCTGGTGGTCACCATCGAGGACGCCGGCGACAGCCTGGCCGCGGACACCCTGGGCGCCCTGACCCGGGTGCCCGGCGTCATCAACGCCGTGCTCATCTACCACTACGGCGGTGACGACGCCGCCCACCCGGCCGCCTGACGGGCGACCCGCCTGGCCATCTGCGCGAACAACGCCATCACCACTCGCGACCCCCTTCCGGAGGAGACCGCCGTGACCGACACCCGGGACATTTCCCGCCGCGACTTCATCAAGTCCCAGGCCGCCATCGCCGCCGCCTCCGTGGCCGGTGTCACGCTGCCGACGAGCCTACTCGCGCAAGCACAGGACCAAGCCGCCGACCCGAACATCCGCTGGGACAAGGCACCCTGCCGCTTCTGCGGCACCGGCTGCTCGGTGCTGGTGGGCAGCAAGGACGGCAAGGTCATCGCCAGCCAGGGCGACCCGGACGCGCCGGTGAACCGCGGCCTCAACTGCATCAAGGGCTACTTCCTGCCGAAGATCCTCTACGGGCGGGACCGGCTCACCCGCCCGCTGCTGCGCAAATGGAACGGCCGGTACGACAAGGACGGCGACTTCGAGGCCGTCTCCTGGGACGAGGCCTTCGACGTCATGGCCGAGCACTGGAAGAAGGCCCTGAAGCAGAGCATGGACGAGAACAAGGGCAAGTCCGTGGACGAGATGACCTCCCGCGTCGGCCTGTTCGGCTCGGGCCAATGGACGGTCTGGGAGGGCTATGCGGCGAGCAAGCTGCTCAAGGCGGGCATGCGCTCCAACAACCTGGACCCGAATGCGCGGCACTGCATGGCGAGCGCCGTGGGCGCCTTCATCCGCGCCTTCGGCATCGACGAGCCCATGGGCTGCTATGACGACCTGGAGCACGCCGATGTCTTCGTGCTCTGGGGCGCGAACATGGCGGAGATGCACCCGATTCTGTGGTCGCGGCTCACGGACACCAGGCTCTCCAAGCCCGGCTGCGAGGTGCATGTGCTGAGCACCTTCCAGCACCGCTGCTACGAGCTGGCCGACAACCCGATCATCTTCGCGCCGCAGACGGACCTCGCGATTCTCAATTACATCGCGAACTACATCATTCAGACCGAGGCCTACGATAAGGCCTTCATCGACAAGCATGTCCAGTTCGAGACGGCCACCACGGACATCGGCTATGGCCTGCGCCCGGAGCATCCGCTGGAGCAGCAGGCGGCCAACGCCGGCGTCGGCGCCAAAAAGCCCTCGAGCTTCGAGGCATTCGCCAAGCAGGTGGCGCCCTACACGCTTGAGTACGTGTCCGAGCTCTCCGGCGTGCCGAAAGATAACCTGCTGCGCCTGGCCAAGGCCTACGCGGACCCGAACAAGAAGGTCTCAAGCTTTTGGACCATGGGCTTCAACCAGCACACCCGCGGCGTCTGGGTGAACGGCAGCTGCTACAACGTGCACCTGCTGATGGGCAAGATCAGCGAGCCCGGCAACAGCCCCTTCTCGCTCACCGGGCAGCCGTCCGCCTGCGGCACGGCGCGGGAGGTGGGCACCTTCGCCCACCGGCTGCCGGCGGACCTGGTCGTCAAGAAGCCCGAGCACCGCGCCTTCTCGGAGCAGGTCTGGCAGCTGCCCGAGGGCACGCTGAACGGCAAGGTGGGCTATCACGCGGTGCTGATGCACCGGATGATGAAAGACGGCCTGATGAACTGTTACTGGCAGATGTGCAACAACAACATGCAGGCCGCCGCCAACCTCAACGAGGAATCCTATCCCGGCTGGCGCAATCCGGACGTGTTCGTCACCGTCTCGGACCCCTATCCGACGGTCTCCGCCCAGGCGGCGGACCTGGTGCTGCCGACGTCCATGTGGGTAGAGAAGGAAGGCGCCTACGGCAACGCCGAGCGCCGCACCCAGTTCTGGCGCGAGCAGACCGACGCCCCCGGCGAGTCCAAGTCCGATCTCTGGCAGATCATGGAATTCAGCAAGCGCTTCAAAGTGGAGGACGTCTGGCCGCCGGAATTGATCGAAAAGGCCCCCGAGTACGCCGGCAAGAGCCTCTACGAGATCCTCTTCACCAATGGTGAGGTGGACAAGTATCCCTTCGAGGGCAAGATTACCGACGCGCGCGGCAACGAATACCGCAATCACGAGAGCCGGGACTTCGGCTATTACGTGCAGAAAGGCCTGTTCGAGGAGTACCGGAAGTTCAATTCGGGCCCCGATATCATCAAAAAGGGCCATGAGATGGCCGAGTTTCAGGCGTACCACGAGTCCCGCGGCCTGCGCTGGCCGGTCATCGACGGCAAGGAGACGCTGTGGCGCTTCCGCGAAGGCTATGACCCGCACGTGGCCGCCTTCAACCCGGATGTCGAGAAGGGTGATGTCTACTTCTACGGCAACGCCAACGGCCGCGCCAACATCATCTTCGCGCCCTACGAGCCCGCCGCGGAGAGTCCGGACGAGGAATTCGACCTCTGGCTCTGCACCGGCCGCGTTCTGGAGCACTGGCACTCGGGCTCCATGACCCGCCGGGTGCCGGAGCTCTACCGCGCCGTGCCGGACGCCGTGATCTACATGAGCAAGGACGACGCCAAGTCTCGGCGCCTGCGCGACGGCCAGATGGCGCTCATCAAGACCCGGCGCGGGCAGATCAAGGCCCGCGTCGAGACCCGCGGGCGCAATCGGCCCCCGAACGGCCTGGTCTTCGTGCCCTGGTTCGACGCCAACCGGCTGGTGAACAAGCTGACGCTGGATGCGACCGATCCGCTCTCGAAAGAGACGGACTATAAGAAGTGTGCTTGTCGGGTGGAGCGGGTGTGACGGAAGTACGGAGTACGGAGTACGGAGTACGGAGTACGGCGTACGGAGTACGGAGTACGGAGTACGATTGCGCTCGTCAGTACATCAGGTGCTGTCGCCAATCTGGAGGCCACATGCAAGGCACCTCCCATTCGAGATGCGAGACCAATTGGCACCCCGTACTTCGTACTTCGTACTTGGTACCCCGTACTCAATGACGCACCCGCATGCCAGCTAAACCATCGAAACCCATGCACCGCCGCGACTTCCTAACGGGCCTCGCCCGCACCGCCGCCGGCGTGGGCCTCATGGGCCTCGGGCTGGGACTCTACAGCCGGCGCGCGGCGAGTCTGCCGGCCTGGGCGCTGCGCCCGCCGGGGGCCTTGCCGGAGGCCGACTTCGACGGTGCCTGCATCCGCTGCGGGCTGTGCGTGCGCGATTGCCCCTTCGACATGCTGCACCTCGCCCGGCTCGGGCAGGACATCCCCACGGGCACGCCCTATTTCGTCGCCCGCGAGGCCGGCTGCGAGATGTGCGAGGACATCCCCTGCGTCAAGGCCTGCCCGACGCAGGCGCTGGACCATGGCCTCACGGACATCAACGATGCCGACATGGGCCTGGCGGTGGTCAGCGATCAGGAGGCCTGCATCGCCTTCCAGGGCCTGCGCTGCGAGGTCTGCTTCAACATCTGCCCCATCCGCGGCGAGGCCATCACGCTGGAGTACCGGCGCAACACCCGCTCCGGCAAGCATGCACTGTTCATTCCGGTGGTGCACTCGGACCGCTGCACCGGCTGCGGCAAGTGCGAGGAGGCCTGCATCCTGGAGGAGGCCGCCATCAAGGTGCTGCCGCGGCATCTGATCCAGGGCAAGCTCGGCGAGCACTACCGACTCGGCTGGGACGAGCAACAGCGCGCCGGCGGCGCCCTGGTCACCCCGGACGCCGAGCACCGCTACAACCTGCCCGAAGGCATGCGCTATGACCACGGCGGAGAGGGGTTGATCGAGGCGCCGGACGACGCGCCCTTCTCGGACAACCCGTTGGATACGCTGAATGGCGGAGGGGCTTTATGACGAAGTTTGAAGTGAGAAGTTTGAAGTGTGAAAGGGGCGCGAGTTCTCGGGATGAACTTGGGCAGCGCTTCTCTCAGGTCTTCTGTAACACACTGGCAATGTTGATTAGGTAAGGGCAGCAGCGCGCTGATGGACATGCGGATTCTTTCAAACTTCAAACTTCAAACTTCAAACTTCTCATCCCGCTCATGAGCGAGCAAGGCACCAAAGCAAGCAGTCCATCCCGGCCCTGGCTCCACCGCCACCGCTGGCTCGTGCTGCGGCGCTTCAACCAGCTGGGCATCCTGGCCATGTTCATGCTGCCGCCGCTGTTCGGCGGGATGTTCGCCGCGGGGAATCTGTCCTCCAGCATGACGCTGGACATCCTGCCGCTGACGGACCCGCTGCTGCTTGTGCAGTCCATGCTCACAGGTGCCTGGCCGGCGCTGACGGGCTTCGTCGGTGCCGCTCTGGTGCTGGTGTTCTATGCCGTGCTCGGCGGGCGGGTGTTCTGCTCCTGGGTCTGCCCGGTGAACCTGGTGACGGACTTTGCGGCCTGGCTCAGGCGCCGGCTCGGCATCCGCGCCGGCGGGCGTATCTCCCGGAATCTGCGCTGGTGGCTGCTGGGGCTGGTGCTGCTGCTGCCGCTGGTGACCGGCGCCATGGTCTGGGAGTACGTGAACCCCGTGTCCATGCTGCACCGGGGCCTGATCTTCGGGCTCGGCTACGCCTGGCTGATCCTCGCGGCCGTGTTTCTCTACGACCTGCTCGTCGTCCCCCGCGGCTGGTGCGGGCACCTGTGCCCGATGGGCGCCTGCTATGCCGCCATCGGCGCCGCCGCGCCGGTGCACATCGCCGCTCCGCGCCGGGCCCGATGCGACGACTGCATGGACTGCTTCACGGTCTGCCCGGAGCCCCAGGTCATCAAGCCGGCGCTCAAGGCCGCGGCGGGCCACGGCCCGGTCATCGACAGCATCGACTGCACCAAGTGCGGGCGTTGCGTGGAGGTCTGCGACCGCGAGGTGTTCGGGCTGGCGCTCGGGTGGGTCGGCCCGGATGGCCATCTGCGCCGCGAGGCCGAGGCTCGGCAGACGCCGGCCGGCTTGCAGGAGGGCTCGGCATGACGACCGCCGTAGGGTGGATGAGCGCAGCGAAATCCACCCACTCGCGGTGGACTGCGCTTCGCTTGTCCACCCTGCGCGACGGCATTAGGGGCACGGCAGCGCCTGACACGGCCGGCGCGCCACAGCATGGGCGCGCGCAAGATCAACGAAGAGAGGGTGGAGCAATGAATCGATCAATCACCGCCGCACTGCTCGGCGCCGTCGCCTTGGCCGCGAGCACGCTCTGTGCGGCAGAAGAGGTGTCCTCGCTGCGCGGCCATGCCGTCACCGACGACTCGGACGCGGTGCTGAACAAGCAGACCCTGTCGGTGCCCGGCGGCTTCGACGTGGCCTGGGAGGAGCAGCCGCCGATGATCCCCCACCCCATCGACAACTACAGCATCGACCTGCGCCAGAACGGCTGCCTCAAATGCCACAGCCCGGCCACCTTCGAGGCCAACAACGCCCCGGTCATCGCCGACAGCCACTTCTTCGACCGCGACGGCAAGCGTACCGAGAAGGTGGCCCCCAGGCGCTATTTCTGCACCCAGTGCCACGCGCCGCAGGCCGGCGCGATGCCGCTGGTGGAGAACATCTTACCGAGCCGCTGACGACACGCGGTCGCTCAGGCTGAGCGCCGGCGAAGCCCGACATGCGCGTCGGTCGCGGGCGCGGCGTCGGACCTTCCGGCGTCGACCCCGACCTCCGCGCGGCATCCGCGTCCGCTCGCCGCCACCTAATCACGAATGGGGCACGCCATGTCCGACACCACCAAAGCCAAGACCTCCCGCACCCGCTCGTCCTATGCGCGCAAGGCAACCTTCTGGACCCTGCTCGTCGGCGTCACCATCGGCATCATCTTCTGGGGCGGCTTCAACACCGCCATGGAGGCGACGAACACCGAAGAGTTCTGCATCTCCTGCCACGAGATGGAGGTGAACGTCTACGAGGAGTACACGGACACCATCCACTACACCAACCGCACCGGTGTGCGTGCCACCTGCCCGGACTGCCATGTGCCGAAGGACTGGGTGCACAAGGTCGTGCGCAAGGTGCATGCCACCAAGGAGCTCTACCACCATTTCAAGGGCAGTGTGGACACGCCGGAGAAGTTCGAGGCCGAGCGCTTCCGGCTCGCGCAGAACGTCTGGAGCCAGATGAAGAAGACCGACTCCCGCGAATGCCGCAACTGCCACGACTTCGACTCCATGGACTACACCAAGCAGGAGCACCGCTCCAGCCAGGGCCACCAGGACGCCGAGGACGCGGGGCTCACCTGCATCGACTGCCACAAGGGCATCGCCCACAAGCTGCCCATGCAGTACGACCCGGAGAAGGACGCCCCCGGCAAGAGCGCGTTCTACACGCGGCTGGAGGAGCCCCACACCGGCACCCAGTCGCCGGGCCCCGGCGAGCAGGACTAGGCGACGGCCCCGGCGGATCGGGCTCGCGCAACGGCGGGCGGGGCCGGATACCGACCCGAGCGGGGCACGCAGGGCGAAGCGTGCGCTCCATCCCGGCGCTGCGCGTCGATCATCGGGCCTCCCAGCGTCGGCCCGATCTACGCCGGGGCACCGGGCAGCAAACCCCCAAAAATGCCAGGTTTGTGGGAACGCGAAGGCAGCCAGCGCACCGTTGTCCGAAACGGTTACCATTCATACCTGCGTCACACTTCCAGCTGGGCGCAGCGCAATGCCGAGCCCACTCAAACTTCAGTCCTCATCAGGCCATGTCGGAACAACAATCCCAGCTCATCGACCGCTTCGGCCGGCACATCACCTATGTGCGCCTCTCCGTCACCGACCGCTGCGATCTGCGCTGCGTCTACTGCATGGCCGAGGACATGACCTTCCTGCCGCGAGCGCAGGTGCTCACCCTGGAGGAGATCGCCCGGCTCGGCCGGTGCTTCAGCGAGCTGGGCGTCACCAAGCTCCGCGTCACCGGCGGCGAGCCCCTGGTGCGGCGCAACGTCGTCTGGCTGTTCGAGCAGCTGGGCGCCCTGCCCGGCATCCGGGACCTGACGCTTACCACCAACGGCACCCAGCTGCCCAAGTACGCCCGGGCACTCAAGGATGCCGGCGTCACCCGCATCAATATCAGCTTGGACTCGCTGAAGCCCGAGCGCTTCCAAGCCATCACCCGCAAGGGCGAGCTGGACAAGGTCCTGGCCGGTATCGACGCGGCATTGGCGGCCGGCTTCCAGCGCGTCAAGCTCAACAGCGTCGTGCTCAAGCACCGCAACCACGACGAGGTCTGCGACCTGGTGCAGTTCGCGCTCGACCGCGGCATGGACCTGAGCTTTATCGAAGAGATGCCGCTCGGGGTCATCGGCGACCACGACCGTGCCGAGGCCTTCTACTCCAGCGACGAGATCCGCCGGGACCTCGCCGAGCGCTTTGAGCTGCTCCCCACCACCGAGACCACCGGCGGCCCGTCGCGCTACTGGCGCATCGCCGGCAGCGACAACCGCGTCGGCTTCATCTCGCCGCACAGCCACAACTTCTGCGGCGACTGCAACCGCGTACGCGTCACCGCCGAGGGCCGGCTGCTGCTCTGCCTGGGCCAGGAATTCTCCACCGACCTGCGCCGGGCGCTGCGGGCCAACCCCACCGACGACGAGCGGGTGAAGCAGTCCATCCGCCAGGCCATGTCCATCAAGCCCCGCGGCCACGACTTCGAGCTGACGGAGCAGCCAATCATCTTTCGGCACATGAACGCCACGGGGGGGTGAAGCCGCCGCCCGACCTGGATTTCGAGGGCTGCCCCGGGGCGTGGCATCGCCGGGCAGCGACCCATGCTTGACGAGCCAGACGCCGGAACCCAGCCTCCATGCCATGAGCGCAATCACCTTCGACACCCACAAGTTCATCCGCAAGCTGGAGGAGGCCGGATTCGACCCACGGCAGGCGGAAGCCGTCGCCGCCGCCTGCAGAGAAGCGCAAGGAGAGGCCGAGCTCGCGACCAAACGCGACATCGAACGGCTCGAGGCCAAGCTCGAGACCCGTTTCGAGCGTCAGGAGGGTGAGCTGCGCCTCAACCGTTGGAGGCTTGGGCTGATGCTCGCCGGTGTGGTTTCCCTCATCCTCAAAGCGTTCTCCTGACTTGCTGCGGCGGCCCCTGGACTTGCGCTGACCAGCGCACCTACTCGCCCCCGAGCATGTCGGCCAGGTCCAGCTCCACCGCCTCGAACGGCGGCACGCGTGCCCGCTCGGCGTCCTTCAGCGTCGCAATGACACGCCATTCCCCGCCCTCCAGCGCATGGGCGACGAGCGCGTTGTCCTCCGGCCAGATGAGCCAGTAGAAGGGCACGCGGTGCCGGCGCAGCAAGAGCGGCATGGCCAGCGTGTCCTTCTTCTCGTGGCCGGGGGAGACGATCTCGCAGACCCAGTCCGGCGGCAGGTCGATGATGCCGTCCGGGAGCCGCGGCAGGCGCTCGCGGCGCCAGCCGGCAAGGTCGTGGCGCGGGCACTCGTGCGGCTCGTAGGCGACGCTGACGTCGGTGAGAATCCACCAGCCGCCCGGGTCTGCGCCGCCGGCAAAGGGGCCCAGGTGCCGGCTTGCCTGACTCTGCGCCTGCGCATGCCGCGCGCGCGTCATCGGCCGCCGCACGATCTCGCCGCCGATCAGCTCCACGTCTTCCTCCGGATGCGACAGCAGGTCGTCCAGGGTCTTCAGCTTCAGGGCTTCCATCGGTCACCTCCGCGCTCGGGCTGCCTCAACGCCGGCCATCATCGCGCAAGCCCGCCCGCGGCTCCAACCCGACGACGACGACCGTTGCTGCAGTTGCGAGCGGCTACGCCCGACAAGAGACTAAGACGCCCCCTGCAAGGGACCGAACATGCCCTGCTGCGCGTTCCCGGCTCCACGTGCGGCCCGCACTCCCGCCTGTGGCTGCTCCCTCAGCCGCCCTCACCCGCCCGCCGCAGCGCATCCAGGTCCAGGATCTCGATCAGATCGCCGGAGACCTGCACAATCCCCTGCTCCGAGAGCCTGCGTGTCACCCGCGACCAGGTCTCCGGCTTGATGGACAGCCGGGAGGCGAGCACGGCCTTGGAGACCCGCAGCCGGATGGACGGCTGCGTGCCGGCGTCCTGACCACCCACCTCACCCAGCAGCCAGCGCGCCACCCGCCCCTGAGCCGAGAGCAGGGTCAGGCTGTCGATCTCCGCGATCATCGCATGCAGCCGCCGGCTCAGGTCCCCGAGCAGCGCAAAGCAGGTCTCCGGGGACTCCCGCAGCATGGCCTTGAAGTCCGCGCCGTCGATGGCCAGCAGCCGCGTCGGCTCCAGCGCCGCGGCACACACCGGATAGCGCTCCGTGCCCATGAACAAGAGCGCCTCCGCGAAGATCTGCCCCGGCCCAATCAGCTCGATGACCTTCTCGCCGCCGTCGGCCCCGAGCCGAAACAGCCGCATGCGCCCGTCGCGCACGAAATAGAAGCGTGCAGCCGGATCGTCCTGGTGGAACAACATCTGCCCCGATGCCAGGCGCACCGGCGCCGCGCGCTGCCGCACCCGCTCCAGCCGCGCGTCGTCGAGGGCCGCGAACAGGGGTGCCTGGCGAAGCTCTTCGTGCTGGGCGCTCAATAGAAGGGATTGCGTCGGTTGAAGGCGTCCACCAGCCGGTGTGGATAGGTTGCTGCCTGGAGCGACTCTGGTATGCCGGCGGGCGCGAGATCCAGTGAGTCAGGATCACCCGGGTCGAACAGCAATATCCCGATTTCCTCATAAAGCTCAGGCGCGTCCGTCGGCAGCCGGCGTTGGGCGATGCCGGACATCAGCACCGCGGCCTCGCCGAGTACGGTCCCAAATTTCTTCGATGACAGTGCAGACTCGGCTTTGCCAAGGAAGAAAAGATGCCCGCAAATGGCGTAGGGAAAGCGACGATGCAGCTCGAGCGCCTCCATCACCATGTCCCGATAGCGGTTCTTCAGATTCTTCCGCGGATCGAACACCAAGCCCTTCACGCCAGAAGTCAATAATAGGCCGTGGCGCTCATCTGACAGGTAGACATCGACACCCTTGGTGCCGTAGCCGCCCATGAAAGATTTGTCGCGATTGCCGCTCGGCGCCCGTGCATGCTCCAAGCCGAGATCGTTCAGGGTGGCGGCGAGGATGCGAGAGATCTCGTGGCTCAATGCCTCCGTATAATTCTTCTTCAGAGCACCGGATGCGTCCGGAACAGGCCTCTCCCGCCCGCGGATCAGCTCCGCCAGAGATGCAGCAAAATCTGTCATTGCTTGGTACGCCGTGACCGCGCCAGACGACGCTCGACCAGCGCCGCCCGCGCTTGTCGCAGGCATTCGACGTCTTGCGTGGACAAACCCAATTGGTCTGTCAGTATGAGCCTGTCGGCCGTCTGCACGACGGTTTTGAAATCCCCATCCCGCAACGATGCGTCTGCCTGCCCAAACGCCGCGCTCAATTCCTGCTCGCCACAGATCGGCAGCACGAGCCGGACGCGCTGCATTTCCGTGGGCTCCAGCTTGAGGATGCCACCGCCGTAGCTGCGGCCCACCAGCTCCATGCTGAGCAGCGACAGGCTGCTCGCGAGCCCGAGCACGACACGCACCGCGAGCATCGGATTGGCGAGCCGAAGACCATGCAGGCTGTTTGGATAGAGTGCATTCCCGCAGTTGACACTGGCACGAGGCTCGCTGCCGATCATGTAGGGCAGCAGCACATCCGCCCGAATCAGTCCCGGAACGCGCCACCAGGGTTTACGCGTACGGCACTTGTAGCGGGCTGGGATACCTGCACGCTCGCCGGCGCGCTGAAAGGCTTCGAGCGCAACGCTGTCGGCAGCGAAGAGGTCGTCCTCGCGCGGCAGAATGAGGTGGTGCGGCACGCCACGCGCCTCGGCACACGCAATATCCCGCTGCGTAAACGTCAAGCCCACAAGTGACCGGCTGTTGCGCGCAATCGGCAGCAGCCACTCCTGCGGCAGCTCGCGCTGGGCACCATCTGCGGCGGTACAGTGAAAAAACTCGTTGGCGCCGGACACATAGCCGTTGGCCACCTCCCCCAGGGAGCACAGCTCCACCACATCAGCGCGGTCAATCAGCCGAAGGTACAGGTCACGGGCCGCGGGCGCGACAAAAGCAAGCCCCAGACGGCCACCACGGGCGGTATCCAGACTGAACCCATCCTGCCCGGCCGCAGACACGGCGAATCCAGCAAGATCCTGGATGCGGTCCAAGGGCACCAGCTCGGCGGATGCCGTTGCGCCGCCCCGATCTTCCGCCAGCAGCAGAAAAGTCTCTTGCTGCGCATCGTCGAACCAGTTCCGACGAAACGTCAGCAGGCGAACGCGCGCAAACCCAGCGCACAGTGCGCGCAGCGTCTCGGTACCGTAAGCCGTCTGGGCCAATTCGGCCGGCACCACCATGCCCATGGCACCGCCGGGGCGCAGGAACTGCATCGCGTGCAGCAGGAACGGCGCCCAAGAGGCCGACAAGCGGCTGAGCCGCGCACCGACGCGCAGCGCCGAGGCCAAGGCCCGGGCGCGAGTCTCGCCGGAGAAGTGCTGATAGCGGATGAAAGGCGGATTGCCGACCACCAGATCGACGTGGGCCTCCCGCTCCGGTGCCAGCAGGAAGAAATCGCCCTGGTGCCAATCAGCCCCGGACCCGGCATCGCTCAGACTGGCTTTGGCTGTGCGCAGCGCGACGGGGTCCAGATCACAGCCGACCAGACGCGTCGCGCCTTGGCGAGCTGCGGCGACGAGGAAGCGCCCATCGCCGCAGGACGGATCCATCACCGCCCCACCACCGAGCCCCAAGCCCCAGGTCACCAGGAAGTCGACCACGGGCGCAGCCGTGTAGTAAGCGCCGAGGGCCTTGCGGCAGCTCGCACTCGACGCCGTGGGCGCGCTGTGAGTACTGGCGGCCGGTGCTTTGGACATGCCCTAAGTATGCCAGGAGAGTATGCCAGGGACAGCACCGGCCGCGTAGCCGGTCCGATCGCTGCCCGTCAGGCGCCCACGGCCACCCGCAGATCCGCCTGCGCATCCTGCCCGGTGAGCCGCAGGTCGTAGCGCTCCTGGAGGATCTTGAAGACTTTCGGCGACACGAAAGCCGGCGGGTTCGGGCCCAGGGTGATGCCGGTGACGCCGAGGTGCAGCAGGGTCAGCAATACGGCGACGGCCTTTTGCTCGAACCAGCTGATGACCAACGTCAGCGGCAGGTCGTTGACGCCGCAGTCGAAGGCGTCGGCGAGCGCCTGCGCGACGGCGATGGCACCGTAAGCGTCGTTGCACTGACCCATATCCATCAGGCGCGGCAGGCCCAGGTGCTCGCCGTACTCGTGGTCGCGGATGCGGTACTTGCCGCAGCCGAGGGTCAAGATGAAGGAGTCGTCCGGCGTCGCTTGCGCATAGTCGGTGAAGTAGTTGCGGCCCTTCTCGGCGCCGTCGCAGCCGCCGATGACGAAGAACCGGCTGATCTGCCCCGCCTTGACCGCGTCGACGATGGTCTGTGCCTTGTCCAGCAAGACGCTGCGGTGGAAGCCGATGGTGGACTCGCCGACGATGCGCTCCGCGCAGGGCTCGGCGGCCAGCGCGGCGGCGATGACGGGCTGAAAGTCACCGGACTCCAGGCAGGTACCACCGGGCACGGCGACGGCATTGGTGGTGAACAGCCGGCCCTTATAGCTGTCCGGGGGGATCAGCACACAGTTGGTGGTGCCCACCACCGGCCCGGGAAAGGCCGCGAATTCCTTTTTCTGCTCCTGCCAGGCACCGCCGTAGTGGCCGGCGAGGTTCGGATGCTCGCGGAAGTGCTGGTACATGTGCGCCGGCAGCATCTCGCCATGGGTGTAGACCTTGATCTCGGTGCCTTCCACCTGCTGCAAGAGCTGCCACAGGTCCATCAGGTCGTGGCCGGTGATGAGGATGCCGGGGCCCGCCTGGGTGCCTTCCTTGACCTTGGTGGGCGCCGGCTTGCCGAAGGTCTCCACGTGCCCCTGATCCAGCATCTGCATCACGCGCAGATTCATCTCCCCGCACTTCAGGCAATAGCCGAGCAGGGTGTCGAGGTCGAAGTTGACGTTGGTCATGGTGGCGAACAGGGCCTCCTCGATGAAGGCCGAGACGGCCTCATCGCTCTGGCCGAGCCGGCGGGCATGGTGGGCATAGGCGGCCATGCCTTTCAGACCAAAGAGCAGCGTCTCCTGGAGGGACTGGATGTCTTCGTCTTTGCCGCAGGTACCGGGGGAATTGACGCAGGCGGATTGGCGGAAGGTCTGTTCGCACTGGTTGCAATACATGAAGCGGACTCGCTATTGGGTTGGCGCGCGGCGCGCGTTGTATAGGCCACGGCTCGAATTGGGCCTAGGGCCTGGGGCGAGTCTCGGTGCGCTCCGGGGCTTGGGCCTTGACTCGAATCAAGCCCCATTTCGCGGTGTTGACCAGCGTCAGGCCGGGTGGGAAATCGCCCGCCGCGGAGACAGCCTTGAGGCGCATCAAGGCCGGGCGGGGACTGCGGCGGCAACTTGATGCCGCGTTCTCAACGAGCGCGCGGCCAGCGACCGCGCGCCTGCCGCACCAAAGGAGCCCCCATGCATGCACTGCACAACCGCCGGCCCGGACTTGCCGCGCGCATCGATCCGCCCAAACCCCACCCGCCTGCAGGCGTCGGGCTACTCGCCCTGCTAGCGCTCGCCTTGGTCCTCTCAAGCCCCGTCGCAGGCGCCGGCGACGTCCGCTCCGCGGACATGCTGGCCCACACCTGCGCCGGCTGCCACGGCACCGACGGCGCCAGCGCCGGCGCGGCCATGCCCACCATCGCCGGCATGAACAAGAGCTACCTCCTCACCGTGCTCACGGACTACAAGACGGGGCTGCGCCAGTCCACCATCATGGGCCGCATCATGCGCGGCTATACGGACCAGGAGATCGCCGCCATGGCCGGATGGTTCGCAGCCCGCCCCTGGGTCTCCACCGAGCGCCCGGTGGACGGGCAGGTCGCGCACCGCGGCGAGCAAATCCACCTGTCGCGCTGCGAGACCTGCCATGCAGACGGCGGCCGCGGACAGGACGCGACCTCGCCGCGCCTCGCCGGACAATGGGCACCCTACATCCGCCACGTGCTCAAGGCCTGCCGCGATACCGGCCTGCGCTGCAAGACCAGACAGGGCGCCGAGCGGGTCATGGCGTTGGATGACGCCGAGATCGACGCCCTCGCCCACTACTACGAGAGCCAGAAGTGAGCCCGCTTGAACATGAGGACCCGCGCATGAGCACGAGCGACCGAGCAACGACCAAGCCACGCAACACCACCATCTCCAGTGCATCCGCCCGGAGCAAGGCAGCCGATACCAGCCGTCGACGCTTCCTCGGCACCGGCGCCGCGGTACTGACCACTGCGACCCTCGGCGCTGGTGGCTGGCTCGGGGCCGCCAGCCGCGCGGCGGCCCAAGCCGCACCGTCGGCGCCCAAGGCGCGGGTCGTCGTCGTCGGCGGCGGCTACGGCGGTGCCATCGCCGCCAAATACCTGAAGCTGGCGGACCCGGACATCCGCGTCACCCTCATCGAGCGCAGCCCGTACTACGTCTCCTGCCCCCTCAGCAACGAGGTAATCTCCGGCGAGCGGGACATCGACAGCCTCACCTTCGACTACCGTGGCCTCACCCGCCGCGGCGTCGCCGTGATGCAGGACGAGATCGTCGCCGTCGACCCGGAAGCGCACTATGTCCGCGGTGCCGGCGGCGCCCGCTACAACTACGACAAGCTGATCCTCGCCCCGGGCGTCTCCTTCGACTACGACCCCATCGACGGCATGAGCGAGGCGGTCGCCGAGTCGACCATCCCCCACGCCTGGAAGGCCGGGGCGCAGACACTGCTGCTGCGCCGCCAGCTTCAGGCCATGCCGGACGGCGGCGTGGTGGCCATCGTCGCCCCGCCCAACCCCTTCCGCTGCCCGCCGGGCCCCTACGAGCGGGCCGCGCAGATGGCGCTCTACTTCAAGCACCACAAGCCGAAGGCCAAAATCCTGATCCTGGACGCCAAGGACGCCTTCTCCAAACAGGCCCTGTTCCAGGCCGGCTGGCAGGAGCACTACGGCGACATGATCGAGTGGGTGCCGGGCGCGGCCGGCGGCATCATCGAGGCCGTCGACCCCAAGACCCGCACCCTGACCGGCCTGGTGGAGGACTTTCAGGCGGACGTAGTGAACCTGATCCCGCACCAGCGCGCCGCCAAGCTCGCCGTGGACGCCGGCCTCACCGACGCCGCCGGCTGGTGCCCGGTCGACCAGCAGACCTTCGCATCCGAGCAGGCGCCGGACATTCACGTGATCGGCGACGCCGCCATCGCCGGCGCCATGCCCAAGTCCGGCTATGCCGCCAACTCCCAGGGCAAGGTCTGCGCCGCGGCGGTGGCCGCCGCCATCAACGGCGAGCCGCCGCCGGCACCAAGCTACGTGAATACCTGCTACAGCATCCTGGCCCACGACCACGGCATCTCCGTCGCCGGCGTCTACGAGCTCAAGGATGGCAACATCGTCTCGGTGCCCGGCGCGGGCGGCCTCTCGCCTGTGGATGCCGATGCCCGCACCCGCGCCATGGAGGTGGAATACGCCATCGGCTGGTTCCGCAACATCACCGCGGACATGTTCACCTGATGCGATTCCCCCGGCTGGGCATCGAGCAGCACCCGGCCAGCCACCTGGAGCGCTGGCTGTCGATGGCCGGCGGCGGGCTCGGCATCGCGCTGGTGCTCGCGCTCGCCGCCTGGCTGGCGCCGCCTGGTGCCGAGCCCCTAGTGGTGGCGTCCATGGGCGCGTCGGCGGTGCTGGTGTTCGCGGTGCCCCACGGGGCGCTGTCGCAGCCCTGGCCGGTGCTCGGCGGGCACCTCGTCTCCGCCGCCGTCGGCGTCAGCATCGCGCAATGGATCGCGGACCCCCTGCTGGCCGGGCCGCTCGCGGTGGGGCTCGCCATCCTGGCCATGCACTATGCCCGTTGCATCCATCCGCCAGGCGGTGCGACGGCGCTGGCGGCGGTGATCGGCGGTGCCGCCGTCAGGGACCTCGGCTACGGCTTCCTGCTGGTGCCGGTGCTCGTCAACCTGCTGGCGCTGCTCGCCGTCGGCGTGCTATTCAATTATTCCTTCCGCTGGCGGCGTTATCCCGCGGCGCTGGTGGCAGCCGGACCGGCCACCGCGGCAGAGCCGCCGGCGCTGGATCGCGACGACCTCGCCTATGCCCTGCGCCAAATCGGCTCTTTCATCGACGTCTCCGATGAAGACCTGCTGCGCATCTACGCCCTCGCCAGCCGCCATGCCGACGAGCAGGGCCTGGCGGCGGCGGACATCCAGCCCGGGCGTTGCTATAGCAACGGTCGCTTCGGCCCGGAGTGGTCGGTGCGCTGCGTCGTGGACGCCGCGGACACGGCGGACAACGATCTGCTTATCTACCGCGCCGTCGCCGGCGCCGGCGCATCGCGCAGCCGCCGCGAGACGGGCACCGTCAGCCGCGCCGAGCTGGCGCGCTGGGCGCGCTACGAAGTGGTGCGCGACGAGACCACCTGGCGACCGGTGCCGCGCACGGCGGACAGCGGGGCCGAATCCGCGGCCTGACAGGGCCCCGGCGGCTTGTGCCCCGGGCGCCGCGGCCCACCGTCTTTGGTTAGACTGGCGGGATCGGCCTTGCCAGCACGACCCGCATCCCCACCATGACCCAACGCGTCTCCCTGTCCCGCGCCGCGCGCCTCGCCGGCGTCACCCGTGCCGAGCTCCAGCGGCGCATCCGCAAGGGCGAGCTCACCACCTTCGAGGGGGAGCTCGACATCGCGGATCTGCTGCGCGTCTACCCCAGCGTGACGTTCGAGAAGACCGGCAAGCTGGAGCAGGTGGAGCAGATCAAGGCCGACGCCGTGCCCCGCAGCCATGACGCTGACACGGCGCTGCCGAGTCCCGAGGTGCTGGTGGCACGCATCCGCTCCCTTGGGGAAGCGCTGGCGCAGAAGGCGGCGCAGGCGGATGCGCAGGGCACGCTGCTGGATGAGCTGCGCCAGCACCTCATCGACGACCCGGTGCCCGCCGGCCTGGTCCCTTGGCTCGACGAGCGCCGCCAGGAGATCGACGCCCTGTCGCCGGAGGACGGGCGCGCCAAGCTGTTCGCAAAAGACACCTTCCTACGCCTCATGTCCGCCAGCATCAAGATCATCCCCAGCGGCCACGAATTCTTCGTCGACGGCACCGAATCCATCCTGGAGGCCGCCGTGCGCGCCGGTGTGCGCCTGGGCTACGGCTGCGCCAGCGGCAATTGCGGCGAGTGCAAGGCGCGGGTGGTCTCGGGGGAGGTGTCGCGCATCGCCGATCACGACTATGTGCTCTCCGAGCGCGAGAAGCACATGGGCTACATGCTCACCTGCTGCAACACGGCCGTCACCGACGTGGTGCTGGAGGCTTCGGAGGCGCGCACCACCGCGGACCTGCCGGAGCAGGACATCCGCGCCCAGATCCGCAAGCTGGAGGCCGAAGGCGACGATCTGCTGGTGCTACATGTGCAGACCCCGCGCACCCACACGCTGCGCTTCATGGCGGGCCAGCGTGCCCTGCTCGCGCTGGAGAACGGCGCCGAGCGCGAGCTGCCCATCGCGTCCTGCCCCTGTAACGGCCGCAATCTGCAATTCTCGGTGCGCCGCGGGGACGATGCCTTCGGCGCTTACCTGTTCGAGCGCAGGCCGTCGCGGGAGATGGTGCGAGTGCGGGGCCCGGCGGGGCATTTCGTGCTCGACGAGGACTCCACCGAGCCTGCGGTGTTCATCGCCCTCGGCGACGGCATCGCGCCCATCAAGAGCCTCATCGAGCACGCCATCTCCATCGACCGGATCGAGTCCTTCCACCTCTATTGGAGCGTGGAGCAGCCGGACGGCCATTACCACCAACGCTGGTGCCGGGCCCTGAAAGAGACCCTAGACAACTTCGCCTTCACGCCGTTGGTGGATGCGGGCACGGACGATCTGCTGGCGATGCTGCGCTCGGATCTGGCGGAGCCCGAGGCACTGCGGTACTACATCGCCGGGCCGACGGCGGCGGTGAATGCGCTCGCCGAGGCGTTGACCGCCGCCGGCATTCCGGCGGCGCGTGTCAGCGGCGAAGGGCTGGATTGAGCATGGGCCGGCGCCCGGCCCGAGCCGGCTGTCGGGCTTCGCTGCGCTCAGCCCGACCTACGACGCGCCGCTGCGGCCGATTTCGTTGCCAGCCCGGCGTAGGTCGGGCCGACGCTGGGAGGCCCGACGCTGGAAGGCCCGACGCTCAGGCGGCGTCGAGTGTGCAGCATCGGGCGTTTCGCGTCCGGGCCGACACTCAGGCAGCAACCGCCGGCGGTCGATTCTGCCGCGGCGGCAAGAATACGGTGCCCTTGCCGAAGCGATTGATCGCCTCGTTGCGCACCCAGGTCGGGGCGTCGCCGTAGAGTCGCAGATAGGTGAAGCCGCAGTCGCCGCGCTCGATGCTCGCGACCCAGTGGGTGAAGTTGTCGTTGTCTTGCATGCTCACTCCTCCGCCGCCCTGGCGGGTTGCTCGTTGTAATGGGCGGTTTTTGTCGAACGCCGACGACGCCGGCGGCGATCCCCTGCCGCCAACACTACCTTAACTCTATCCGACAATGACCGCGATGGCTTGATCCCTTGCGCTCGGGTGCCGACTTTCCTCACATGGCGGGGTCGGAGCGCATCGGCCCGCCACTTGCTGGAGCCAGAGGCACGGAATCTGCGTCGATCACAACGACCCTCGCCCACCTGGGCGTACTGGCCTGTGCGGGGGGCTGCCCGTCGCGGCGGGGACGCCGCTCCCACCAAGCAATCGACCGGCCAGGGTTATGATCGAGGCGGCGGCGTCTTGGTCACCAACCGGCTCCTCCCCCAACTCCCGGCGAGCCCCGCATGGCCACACAACACAACCCCGAGCGCCCCATGGAGCTGGTCTGGCTAAAGCGCGACCTGCGCCTGCGCGACCACGCACCGCTGCTGGAGGCCGCCGCCCGCGGCCCCGTGCTCTGCCTCTATGTCTACGAGCCGGAGCTCATGGCGCACGAGACCACGCATGCCGCGCACCTCGCATTCATCCATGCATCGCTAGGCGAGCTGGACGCGGCCCTGCGCGAGCGCGGCGGCGGGCTCGTCACCCGCGTCGGCAACCTGCCCGAGGTCTTCGACCGGCTCCATGCCGAGCGCCCCATCGCCCGGCTCTGGAGCCACGAGGAGACCGGACTCGGCATCACCTACGAGCGCGACAAGCGCGTCAAGCGCTGGACGCGGGAGCAGGGCATCGAGTGGATCGAGCTGCCGAATCACGGCGTCTTCCGCCCGCTCGCGGACCGTGATGGCTGGTCCGCGCGCTGGCGCCGGCGCATGGCCGAGCCGGTGCGCCCGGCGCCCGAGCGCATCCACGGTGTCCTGAACCTGCCGAGCGCCGGCATCCGCAGCCCGGCGGACCTCGGCGTGGCCGGAGAGCTGCGGCCGGAGGCGGTGGCGCCCGGCATCGACGTGGCGCACGGGGTGCTCGCGGACTTCCTCGCCCAACGCTCGCGCAGTTATCAGGGCGACATCTCCAGCCCGGTCACTGCCTGGAGCGGCAGTAGCCGGCTGAGCCCGCACCTGGCCTGGGGCAATCTGTCGGTCCGCGAGGTCTACCAGGCCACCACCGGCCGGATCGCCCGGCTCAAGGCCATGCCGGACCGCGACGCCAAGGACTGGGCCAAGTCGCTCGGCTCCTTCGCCAAGCGCCTGCACTGGCATTGCCACTTCATCCAGAAGCTCGAAGACCAGCCGGACATCGAATTCCGCAACCTGAGCCGCGCCTGCGACGGCCTGCGCGACGAGCGCCCCGACGCGGTCCTGCTGGACGCCTGGCGCTTCGGTCAGACCGGCTATCCCATGGTGGATGCCTGCATGCGGGCGCTGGCCGCCGGCGGCTGGATCAACTTTCGCATGCGCGCCATGCTCATGAGCTTCGCGAGCTACCACCTCTGGCAGCATTGGCGCGAGCCGGCACTGCACCTGGCACGGCTGTTCCTGGACTTCGAGCCCGGCATCCATCTCAGCCAGGCGCAGATGCAATCGGGCACCACCGGCATCAACGCCGTGCGCATCTACTCCCCGGTGAAGCAGGTGCGCGACCACGACCCGGAGGGCGTGTTCATCCGCCGCTGGTGCCCGGAGCTTAAGCTGGTGCCGAACGCCTACCTGCCACGCCCCGAGACCATGCCGGCGCACGTCCAGCACGCCGCCGGCTGCGTCATCGGCCGCGACTACCCGGCGCCCATCGTCGACAACGGCAAGGCCTGGTTCCGCGCCCGCCAGCGCATGGGGGCGCTGCGTGCCCGCGGCGAAGCCCGCAGCGAGGCCCGACAGATCCACCGCCGCCACGGCAGCCGTAAGCGCCCGGACGCCTCCCGGACGGCGCGCTGAGGACCTTCGCCGCCGACTATGCTGTAGACAGGCGCAGCGCGCGCGGGGCGGCAACCCTCCGCGGGCGAATCATGGCATGCCGTCCCCGCGGCGCGCTGCGCCGAACAGGCGATAGGTCTGCGTCATACGCTCAGGAGGTCATGCGATGATCCAGCGACTCACCGGACTCCCGGACAATGTCATCGGCTTCAGCGCCCACGGCCAGGTCACGGCGGCCGACTACGAGGACCACGTCATGCCCGCCGTGGAGGAGGCGTTCATGCGTCATGAGAGGATCCGGCTCTTGTACCACCTCGGCGAGGACTTCGACGGCTTCGACGCCGGCGCCCTGTGGGACGACAGCAAAGTGGGCCTGAGCCACCTCGCCGCCTGGGAGCGAATCGCGCTGGTGACGGACATCGGCTGGCTGCGCGGTGCGACCAAGGCCATGGGCTTCATGATGCCGGGGCAGGTGCGCGTGTTCACCAACACCGAGCTGGAGACCGCCCGCAACTGGCTCGTCAGCTGACGCGCCGGGGGTCGCCTATCGCCGGCTCAGTCCGAGCGCTCGGGCGCCGTCAGCCCGGTCAGCTCGGCGCTGAGGCGCCAGAGCTCGGCGTTCGCGGCCGGGTCGTCGGCCTGCTCTGGTGCGGTGATGGGCTTGCGCCCGCCGAAGTACTCGCCGCTGAGGTCGGCCACGTCGTCGGAGGTGAGCAGGTAGAGCACGCGCTCGGCGGCGCGCTCGGGCTTCGGCAGGGCCCAGCCGAAGGTCTTCGCGAACAGCTTGAGCGCCCAGTTCTGCGCACCATCGGTGCCGCCCAGGTTGGACAGGAAGACGCCCGGGAAGACGCAGTTCACCGTCACCCCCGTCCCAGCCAGCCGGCGCGCTAGCTCGCGGGTGAAGTGGATGTTGCCGAGCTTGGCCTGCCCGTAGGCGGCCATCATCCGATACGGACGGTGCTCCCAATTGAGGTCCGAGAAGTCCATGGCCGTGTCGATCTTGGTGCCGACGTTGACGATGCGCGCACCGCCATCCGCCTGCGCCGCCGCCTTCAGCAGGTCCAGCAGCAGATTGGTCAGCAGGAAGGGGCCCAAATGATCCACCGCCAGGGTGCGCTCGATGCCGTCCGCCGTCAGGCCAAGCTCGGCGAAGGCGCTGCCGGCGTTGTTCACCAGCAGGTGCAGCGCGCCAACACGCTGGTGCACCTCCGCCGCGGTGGCCCGGATGTCCGCCTGCGAGGCGAGATTGCAGACCAGCAGCTCCAGCTGCTCATTGCCGGTGGCCGTTATGATCTCGTCCCGGGCGGCGGCGCCCCGCTCGGCACTGCGGCAGAGCATCAGCACCCGCGCGCCGCGAGCCGCCAAAGCCATCACCACGGCCTTGCCGAGTCCGGAATTGGCGCCGGTCACCAGCGCCGTCTTGCCTGCCACCTGCATGCGCCTTGCCTCCACGATGAATCGATCGCGGCGCTTTCCGCCGCTACGAGGGATATGGCGGCCGGCACCGGTCCATGGCAATGGCGAGCGCGCTTTTCCGGTAGGGTACCCCTATCTGCGTGCGCCTCCGCCCGCTTGGCAAGCGGAGCACGCTCACGGATCATGCAGGGGCTGAACGGTATTCATCCACCAGGACGACGGATCACGCAGGTATGACCGATTCCCCGGACCCAGACGCACCCGACCATAAAGAGGACGACAATCCCGACCTCGCCGGCTTCCTGCACAGCGAATCGCCGCGTCGTCGTAGCGAGCCGGACCCGACGGAGTCCCTGCGTCGGCCGCCGCCGCCGCCCGGCGACCCAGGCGACGACGCTGCCGCGGGCCCGGCCACCGAGGATGTGCGCGACCTCCAGAAGTCGCTGGTGGAGCGCATCGCCGACGTCGACGACGACCGCCGCCGCACGTCGGTGCAGCTGCGCAAGGCCCTGGAGACCCATCGCGACGAGATCCGCGCTCAGCGCCAGCGCGACCACACCGCACTGCTGGTGCTCATGGGTATCGGCATCATCCTGCTCGCGGCGGTGCTGCTGCTGTTCAACCAGCTCATCCAGACCCGCAGCAGTCTGGAGGAGCGCCTGGCACAGCTGGAGGGGGCGGCCGCGGCGCCTCAGAGCAGTGCACCGGCCGCGCCGGGCGCCGTCAGCGACATGCAGCAGCGCATCGACCGGCTGGAGCAGCGCCTGAGTGGGGCCTCCGACACCGAGGACCTCCGGACACGGCTCGCCCGGCTCGAAGCCCAAGCCCAGCCCGCGGGCACCATGGGCAAGCTCGACGAGCGCCTGAGCCGGCTGGAGCAGCGCGCTCCCAGCACGGGCGTCGACGCGGCCCCCATCGAAGACATCGACGAGCTCGCCGACGCCATCGAGGCCATCGGTGACCGCCTGACAGCACTGGAGGGCCGGCTCGGGCAGCTCGCGGAGGGCCGGGCCACAGCAGCTTCCGCGGAGCCGGGGTCGGCAGCCGAAGCGGCGCCGGACGCCGCGGACCTGACAGCGGCCGTCGCTGCCGCCGAGCAGCGCCTGGACGACCGACTGGCGCAGCGGCTGGCGGCGCTGTCCACACAGATCGGCGCACTGCGCGAGCGGTTCGCCGCGCTGCCGACCGGCACGGACACCACAGCGGCGGCCGAGACCGCGGCCGAGCCCACTGAGGCAGAAGCGGGCGCGGACGGCAGCTTGACCACGGCCGCCGGCACCATTGCGCTACAGCTCGCAGGCTTTCCGAGCCGCGCCGCCATCGACCGCTTCATCGCCCGGCAGCCGCTGCCGGAGCGGGTGTACCTGACCGTCGACAGCTGGCGCGGGCGCTCCTGGTACGGCTTGGTGCACAGCTTGCACCCGGACATGGCCGCCGCGGAAGACGCGCGGGCGCAGCTGCCGTCCGAGCTGACGCGCCTGGATATCTGGCTGCGGGAGCTGCCGGCGGGCTCGCGGCTACAGATCTTGGACGGGAGACCCTGAGGGCGCCGTCCCAATCTACGGCGCCCTCGGCTCCGGCGATTCATCGCGGCCTTGAGGCCACTGCCACAGGCAGTTGCGCCCGTGGGAGCGGCATCCTTGCCGCGACGCAACGGCGCTTTCAGGGCGCTATCGTCGGCAGCTCCACACCGTCGCCGTCGAAAACCAGCTCCAGATTCGTCTGCGCCAGGGTGCTGATGACGTTTGGATCATCGGCAATGTCGAACACCCAGGTCGCCCGCCGGCCGTTGACGGCATCGGCATTGCTCTCGATGATCTCCCCCGGCGCGACGATGGTCTGGGCGATGCGGAAGCCGGCGAGCATCGCCGACATCTGCTGCATCAGCTGTTGCTCGGAGGCGCCGGGTGCGCTCATCTCGTCGCCGCCACCCCGCTGGGTGAGCCGGTAATCGCCCCCGCCCATGCGCGTAACCGTCAGTGCGCTGTCCTCGAACAGCTCGGTGCGCTTGAGCGCCCGAAGGTCGTCAAAGGCCACAGTGAGGTCGATATACTTCCAGCCGTCTACCACCTCGGACGACAGCGCCGTCAGCTCCACGCCGCTGGGCTTGTCCGCCTCGAACGCCTCGCGCACCTCCGCTTCGTCGAAGCGAAACGGCTGCTCGGGCTGCACCGACATCCCCTGGCCACCCTGGGCCGACATCTGCTCCATGGCCTGAAGCTGCGCGAGCGTCTGCTCGGACATGCCATAGCGCATCTCGAGCGTGCCGGACCCGTCGGGGCTCAGCGTCAATGTCTGGTCGACCTTGATGCAGCCGGCCAGCGCCAGCAGCGCGCCGAGCACCAGGACGGTCGCCATGCGTCGCATCGTCATGATCTGCACTCTCTGTTGTCGTCTCCAATGCCGCAACAGCGCGGGCGAGCCGCCAATCGCGGCGCGCCGCCCCGGCCGTCGGCTCCGGCACAGAGTATGCGCCGCGCAAGCGGGTTGACGCGACGCCGGATTCCGTCACATCCGCCAACCCGCTAGACTAGCGCCCCTGCGCGCGGGTGGCGGAATTGGTAGACGCGCTGGATTTAGGTTCCAGTGGAGCAATCCGTGGGGGTTCGAGTCCCCCCTCGCGCACCAATCAGCTCCAAGGGTTGCGCCATCGCTCTCGCCCGGCTGCGGAATCGCCCGAAGCAACGTGACGCGCTGCCACTCGGGCTGGCGCGATTTGCGCACCCTGCGGCCCACCTCCCCAAAAGTCGCTGCGGCGGTCTCTCCCATCGCCGCCTAGGCGGACTCCCCTCAAGCCGCCATCGGCATGGCCGTGCCGCTGCCGCGCCCGCCCCGCGCTGCCCGGTAGCGCCGGATGCGCTCCCACACGCGCTCATGGAGGTAGTAGGCGACGGTGTTGACGGCGGGCTCGACGAGGGCCACGGCGCTGCCGACGACGATGTCGCCGGTGAGGGCATAGGTCACGCCGAAGGCGACGCTGAAGTGCATGATCGCGAAGGTGATGGTCTTGGTCATGGGTCTGCTCCAAGGCTGTATGCGATTTATGAGAATGATAGCGCTTCTCATTTGCATATATAGACGATTGTGTCGACCGAATCCATCGGCATAACCAATCGCAAGATTGTCAACCACGAGACAAGAGATCGCAGAGGTCGGCCGCCGGGGGAGCAAGCCGCGCCGGATCAGCGAATGACGCCACCTTGGCATCGCGGCCGGCGCGCCGACATTGGCGTTACCATGACAGCGTGCCGGCGCTGCCGGCAGACCGCTCTCCCCCCACCGCCCCGCGTCCATCCGTACGGAGGTCACCGCGATGATCGAGCTTCGCGTCAACGGCGAGACACACCAGTTGGACATCGACCCGCAGATGCCCCTGCTCTGGGCGCTCCGGGAGCACGTCGGCCTCACCGGCACCAAGTACGGCTGCGGTATCGGCCAGTGCGGCGCCTGCACCGTGCATCTGGGCGGTGCGGCGGTGCGCTCGTGCTCGGTGCCCGTCAGCGCGGCGGCGGACCAGGACATCACCACCATCGAGGGGCTCGCCGACGGCCCGCGGGGCGCCGTGGGCAGTGCGGTGCAGCAGGCGTGGCAGGACCTGGACGTGGTGCAGTGCGGCTTCTGCCAGTCGGGCCAGATCATGCAGGCGACAGCGCTGCTCGCCACCGACCCGGCCCCGGACGACGCCGCCATCGACACCAACATGACCGGCAACATCTGCCGCTGCGCCACCTATGCGCGCATCCGCAGGGCCATCCACAAGGCCGCGCAGGCGCTGGGCTGAGTCAGGCACACAGAGCCCAAGGAGACGAGCATGAGCAACCCAAAAATCGTCAACCTGAGCCGCCGCCGGTTCCTGAAGAGCTCCACCGGCGCCGCCGCGGGCCTGACGCTCGGCGTCTGGCTGCCGGCCCGGGGCCAGATGGCGGGCCCGGAGCGCGTCGCCGGTCCCGGCATGGCCGGCGGCGGGGCGGCAGCCGCGGGCGATTTCGCCCCCAACGCCTTCGTGCGCATCGCCACGGACGACAATGTCACGGTCGTCTGCAAGCACCTTGAGATGGGCCAGGGCACCTTCACCGGCCTGCCGACCCTGGTGGCCGAAGAGCTGGACGCCCGCTGGGCGCAGATCCAGCCCGAAGGCGCACCGGTAGACGCCGAGCGCTACAACAATCTGTTTTGGGGCAGCGTGCAGGGCACCGGCGGCAGCACGGCCATCGCCAACGCCTTCGAGCAGATGCGCAAGGCCGGCGCCGCCGCCCGCGCCATGCTGGTGGGCGCGGCCGCCGCGCGCTGGCAGGTGCCGGCGGCGGAGATCACCGTCGTCGACGGCGTGGTCAGCCACCCCAAGAGCGGCAACAGCGCCACCTTCGGCGAGCTGGCGGTCGCCGCCGCCGAGCAGCCGGTCCCCGACGAGCCCAAGCTCAAGGCCCCGTCCGAATTCAAGCTCATCGGCAAGGCCTTCCTGCCGCGCAAGGACAGCAAGGCCAAGTGCACCGGGGTCGCCCAGTTCACCCAGGACGTGCGGCTGCCGAACATGCTCACCGCCTGTGTCGCCCACCCGCCGCGCTTCGGCGCCAAAGTGCGGGGCTTCGACGCAAGCGCGGCCGAGGCCGTGCCCGGGGTCGTGGAGGCGGTGGCAATCCCGAGCGGCGTCGCCGTGCTGGCCTACGACTTCTGGTCCGCACAGCAGGGCCGCAATGCCCTGACGGTGGACTGGGACGAGTCCGACGCCTTCAAGCAAGGCTCCAAGGAGATCCTCGCCGACTACCGCCGGCGCGCCAAAGAGCCCGGCAAGACCGTCACCCGCGTCGGCGATGCCGAGGCCGCGCTGGCGGCTGCCGCCACCGTCGTCGAGGCCGAGTACAGCGTGCCCTTCCTGGCGCATGCGGCCATGGAGACCATGGACTGCGTCATCACGCCGGACGCCGACGGCGGCGTGCGGGTGGTCAACGGCGAGCAGTTCCAGACCATCGACCAGCAGGCGGTCGCCGAGGTGCTGGGCCTTGAGCCCGAGCAGGTGCGCATCGAGATGCTCTACGCCGGCGGCTCCTTCGGCCGGCGCGCGAACCCACAGTCGGACTACCTCGTCGAGGCGGCGCACATCTTCAAGGCGGCCGGCGGCAAGACATCCGTCAAGCTCATCTGGACCCGCGAGGACGACACCCGCGCCGGCTTCTACCGGCCGCTGTATCTGCACAAGGTCCGCGCCGGGCTCGACGCCGACGGCAAGCCCGTCGCCTGGCAGCACCGCATCGTCGGCCAATCCATCATCACCGGCACCGCCTTCGAGCCGGCGCTGGTGGTGGACGGCATCGACCAGACCTCCGTGGAGGGCGCCAAGGAGCTCCCCTACGCCATCCCCAACCGGCATCTGGACCTGCACTCCCCGGAACTGCCCGTGCCGGTGCAGTGGTGGCGCGCCGTGGGCTCCACCCACACGGCCTTCGCGGTGGAATGCATGATGGACGAGCTCGCCGCCGCCGCCGGCACGGACCCGGTGGACTTCCGCGTGGCGCTGATGGGCGAGCACCCGCGCGAGCGCGACGTGCTCAAGCTCGCCGCCCAGCAGGGGGGCTGGTACGACCCGCCGCTGGCCGAGGGCCGCGGGCGCGGCATCGCCGTGCACAAGTCCTTCGGCAGCCATGTCGGCATGGTGGCCGAGGTGACGCTGGACGACGACAACGGCTTCAGCGTGGACCGGGTGGTTATCGCCGTGGACTGCGGCACCGTGGTGAACCCCGACGTGGTGGTGGCGCAGATGGAAGGCGGCATGGGCTTCGGTCTGTCCGCGGCGCTGATGTCCGAGATCACCCTGGTGGACGGCGCCGTGCAGCAATCCAACTTCCACGACTACCTGGTGCTGCGCATGGACAAGATGCCCGAGGTGGAGGTGCACATCGTGCCGTCGAATGAGGCGCCCACCGGCGTCGGCGAGCCGGCGACCCCGGTCATCGCCCCGGCCGTGGCCAACGCCCTGGCGGCGGCCACCGGCAAGCGCTACCACCAGCTGCCGCTGGAGCGCGCCGCCTGAGACCCGCCGCATCCAGTTGCCGGCAAGTTATGGTTACCATCGGTTGCGGGGACGGTAACCTGAATTGCAGGGTGGGACAGCCCCTGAGCTATCCCCGACGTTTTGGGACAGTATACGGGATTGCCTCGTCACTGACCTTCACCGAGTCTTGAGTAACGGGGACGAGTAACGGGGACAGTACACTCAATTGCCCTGTATCCGATACCATGCAGACTGACTGACCGCCGAGATCGGTATACCGTCCCCGCTTTCGGGCCTGTTGCGAGCGCCAGCCCCCTGACTTCACCCATCCTCTCCAGCCTCAGCGAGCTCCTGGCCGCCGTCGCCGCAAGCGGCGAGCGCCGCCTGCTGTGGCTCGCGGGCTCTGCGGATTGGACGCTGGCGGCGGCAGAGGCCGTCGCGGCCGCGCTGGCGCTGCCGGACACCCGCTGGCTCGGCAGCCGCGGCCGCGTTGCCGATCCGAATCGGCGCACGTCGGGGCTGGGCGGCGAGTGCGGCCTGCTGGTGGTGGATGCTTGGGCGGGGCTGGATCTGGACGCGCTGGGCGCCGCCGCCGGCACACTGCGCGGCGGCGGGCTGCTGGTGCTGCTGACACCGCCGCCGGCGGACTGGCCCAGGTGGACCGACCCCGCCCCCGAGCGCTGCGCGAGCTTCCCCCATGGCGCCGCCGCCGTCACCGGGCGTCTGATTCGGCGTCTCTGCGGCCTTTTGGATGCGAGCCTGGCGGTGCGGCGAGTCGACGGGCCCGCGGTGTCCGCGGACGCGCCATCCCCGGCCGCGGACACCGCAGGTCATGGCTTGAGCCTTTCGGTGCTCCGCTCGGCTCCGAGAGCCACGCCCACGGCCACCGGACCCACATCGGACCATGCGCAGACCGAGGCCGCGACACCCGACCAAGCAGAAGCCGTCGCGGCCATCCTCGCCACCGCCAACGGCCGCTCGCAGCGCCCGTTGGTGATCACCGCCGACCGCGGCCGCGGCAAGTCCGGCGCCATGGGCCTGGCGGCTGCGCGGCTCCAGGCCGACGGCGGCAAAACCATCCTGCTGACCGCCCCCAGACGCGCGGCAGCCGAGGCGGTGCTGCGCCACGCCGGCGATGCCGCGCCGCGCTTTCTGCCACCGGATGCGCTGCTCGCCGAGACGCCGCCGGCGGACCTGCTGTTGGTGGACGAGGCGGCCGCCATCCCGGCCCCGCTGCTGTCGCGAATGCTGGAGCGCTACCCGCGCGTCGTCTTCGCCACCACGGTGCACGGCTACGAGGGCACCGGGCGCGGCTTCGAGGTGCGCTTCCGCGCCGTACTGGCCCGGCTCAGGCCCGGCTGGCGGGCGCTGCGCCTGAGCCAGCCCATCCGCTGGGCGCCGGGCGACCCGCTGGAGGCGCTGCTGGATCGGGCCCTGCTGCTGGACGCCGAGCCGGCGGCGGATGCGGATGCCGAGGCAGCGCTCGCCACCGCCGGCCCCGCCGACATCCGCTTCGAGACGCCGGAGCGCGACGCCCTCGCCGCCGACGAGCCGCGGCTGCGCCAGGCCTTCGGGCTGCTGGTGCTCGGGCACTACCAGACCCGCCCCTCGGACCTGCGCCAGCTCCTGGACGCACCGGGCATCGCCGTGCACTGGCTGCGCGCCGGCGAGACCCTGCTCGCGGTGGCCGTCAGCGGCCGCGAGGGGCGGCTGCCGGCAGACCTGCATGAGCCCATCTTCACCGGCCGCCGCCGTCCCCGCGGGCATCTGCTGCCGCAGACGCTCAGCGCCCACGCCGGGCTGCTCGACGCCCCCGGGCTCGACTGCCGGCGCATCCTGCGCATCGCCGTGCATCCGGCGGTGCAGCGTCGGGGTCTCGGCCGCCGCCTGCTGGCGGACCTCGCGAGCGCCGGCGCCGACGAGGGCGCGGACCTGCTCGGGGCCAGCTTCGGCGCGACACCCGAGCTGATCGGCTTCTGGCGCGGCTGCGACCTGGTACCCGTGCACATCGGCAGCCGCCGCAATGCCGCCAGCGGTGCCCACGCCGCCGTGGTGCTGCGCGCGCTGACGGCCGCCGGCGGAGCCGTGCTGCAGCTCGGCCGGCAACGGCTGGTCCCGCGGCTGGCGGTGCTGCTCGCTGGCCCCCTGCGGGACCTGGAGCCGGCCGTGGTCGCCGAGCTGCTGGCCGCCGCGCCGAGCGCCAGCGTGCAACTGGATGACCTGGAGCTGCGGGAGCTGCACGCCTTCGCCAACGCCGACCGCGGGCTGGATGCGACGCGCCCGGCGCTGCACCGGCTGCTTCAGGCCGTCCTCCCGGGAGAGCCGGCGGCGGACATCATCTCGCGAGCCCAGCGTCACGCCCTCATTGCCTGCGTGCTCCAGCACGCGGACCCCAGCGATTGCGCCGCCCGGCTCGGCTGCAGCGGCGCCGCCGCCGTCGTGGCCGAGCTGCGTACCGCCACCGCGGCGCTGCTGGCCGCCGGGGGACGCCAGCCATCGCCCGACTGACACCGCGCGATCGGTGAGGGAGCACCGGCCGGCGTCGGCGTAGGACATGACCCGGTGTTTGCCGTTAAGCTGAGCGGTTACCCACAGCGCCGAGGTCCCAGCCATGCACTCCGTCCCGCTGCGTCTCAAAAAGGACCAGGAACGCCGCCTGCTGGCGGGCCATGCCTGGGTCTACAGCAACGAGGTGGACACCGCGGCCACGCCGCTTGCGGACCTGGAGCCCGGCCAGGCGGTGGAGATCATCGCCCAGCGCGGGCGCTGGCTCGGCCACGGTTATGCGAACCCGCATTCCCTGATTTGTGCGCGGCTGGTGAGCCGGCGGCGCAGTCAGCCCATCGGCGCCGCCCTCCTGGTGCAGCGGGTGCGTGCGGCGCTGGCGCTGCGGGAGCAGCTTTTCGAGGCCCCCTTCTATCGCCTGGTGCACGGCGAAGGCGACGGCCTGCCCGGCCTGGTGGTGGACCGCTACGGCGATCTGCTCGCGGTGCAGATCACCACCGCCGGCATGGACCGCCTCCAGCCCCTGGTGCTGGCCGCCCTGGAGCAGGTGCTGCGGCCCACGCACATCGTGCTGCGCAACGACAATCCGATGCGCGAGGTGGAGGGGCTGGCCCAGGGGATTCACTGGGTGCTCGGCGACGACCCCGGCGCCATCACGCTCACCGAAGGCGAGCTGCGCTTCGCCGTGGCGCCGGCGGGCGGGCAGAAGACCGGCTGGTTCTTCGACCAGGCGGACAACCGCCGCGCGCAGCACCGCTTCGGCCCGGCCCGGCGGGTGCTGGACGTCTGCTGCTATTTGGGTGCCTGGGGCCTTGGGGCCGCCGCCGACGGCGCCGAATCGGTCGCATTCGTCGACAGTGCCGACAGCGCCTTGGCCGGGGTCACCGCCAACGCGGAGCGCAACGAGCTCGCCGCGCGCATCGACACCCTGCACGGCGATGCCTTCGAGGTCCTGCGGGCGCTGCGCGACGACGGCGCCCGCTTCGACCGGGTCATTCTGGACCCGCCCGCCTTCATCAAGCGCCGCAAGGACGAGCGCGAGGGCACCCGCGCCTACGAGCGCCTGAACCGCCTCGGGCTCGGGCTGCTCGCGCCGGGCGGGCTGCTCATCACCTCCTCCTGCTCATTCCACCTGAGCCGCGAGGCCTTCCTGCGCACCGTCCAGTCCGCGGCGCGCCGCACCGAGCACGAGCTGCAGCTGCTGCTGGCGGGCGCCCAGGGGCCGGATCATCCGGTGCACCCGGCCATCCCGGAGACCGCTTACCTCAAGACCTTTTTCCTGCGGGCGCTGCCGGGCGCCCGGGCCAACGATGCTGATTGATTGCGACGGCCCGGACCCGCGGCAGGCACTGCGCCTGACGTCCGGACCCACAGGATGCCAAAGGGAAACGGTGACAGTTTCTTCAATTCCCTAACGTCGTCGTACCGAACCCAATTACGTATACCGTCACCTTTTTTGGTGAACCCGCTCAATTGCGTACACCGTCCCCGTTTCTGGGTCATTCAGTATACTGTCACCGTTTTTGTGTTTGGGCGGCGGGTTAAGCCAGCACCAGCCGCCCGCCGAGCGTGACCACGGCCGTCACCACCAGCACCGCGAGCAGGTTGAGGCCGAGCCCGGCGCGGGCCATCTGCGCGATGGTCACTTGGCCGGACGCGAAGACGATGGCGTTGGGCGGGGTGGCCACGGGCAGCATGAAGGCGCAGCTCGCCGCCAGGGCCGCGGCGGTGAGCAGCAGGCCGGGCGGTGCGCCGGTGGCGGCGGCGGTGGCCGCGAGCACGGGCATGAGCGTGGTGGTCACCGCCGTGTTGCTGGTGATCTCCGTCAGCATCACCACCAGCGCGGCCACGGCCAGCACCAGCACCCAGTGCGGCAGCCCGCCGAGGCCGCCGAGGCCGGCGGCGATGAAGCCGTCCACGCCGGTGCCGGCGATGGCCGACGCCAGGCTGAGCCCCCCGCCGAACAGGATCAGGATCTGCCAGGGCACGGCCTTGGCGGTTTCCCAGTCCAGTGCCCGCGGCCGGGGCTCGCCCGGTGCCGGCCGCGGCCCCGCCGGCAGCATGAACAGCACCAGCGCGCCGAGCATGGCGACGCCGGCGTCCGTGAGGCCGTCGAGCCCGGTCCAGGCCGCCAGCTGCGGGCGCAGCAGCCAGCCCGCCGCGGTCAGCCCGAACACCGCGGCGGTGACCCGCTCGCCCAAGCCCATGGGCCCGAGGCGGGCCAGCTCGTCGGCGAGCACCGCCCGCCCGCAGGGCAGCGGCGTCGACGGCAGGCGGAAGGCGACGCGGGTGAGATAGAGCCATGTCAGCGGCAGCAGCACGGCCACCAGCGGCAGGCCGATGCCGAGCCAGCGGACCATGCTCAGGTCCAGCGCATACTGTTCGCGCACATAGGCCGCCAGCACCAGGTTCGGCGGCGTGCCCACCAGGGTGCCGGTGCCGCCGATGGAGCAGGCGTAGGCGATGCCCAGCACCAGGGCGGTGCCGAAGGCGCGCATGGACACGGCGGAGTCGTCACCGCCGCCCTGCTCCGCCAGCAGCCGCAGCACGCTGACGCCGATGGGCAGCATGACGATGGCCGTAGCGGTGTTGCTGATCCACATGCTGAGGAGCGCCGCGGCCAGCATGAAGCCGCCCACCAGGGCCCGCGGGCTGGTGCCCACCCGCAGCAGAATCCACAGCGCGATGCGCCGGTGCAGCCCGAAGCGCTGCACCGCGAGCCCGAGCAGGAAGCCGCCGAGAAAGAGAAAGATCAGCGGGTTGGCGTAGGGCGCCGTCGCCGCCGCGATGTCAGCGATACCGAGCAGCGGAAAGAGCACCACCGGCAGCAGCGCCGTCGCCGCCAGCGGCACGGCCTCCGTGAGCCACCAGACGGCCATCCACACCGCCACCGCCGCGGTGGCGCGGCCGGCGGGACCGAGCCCTGCCGCGACACCGTCGGCGCCGGGCGCGGCGGCGGGCAGGAGCCACCATACCAGCAGCGCGAGCGCCGGCCCCAGCAGCAGCCCAAGCCCCGCAATATCCGCACGCCGCATCTCCATCCCGCCTCCGCACAAATGGCCATGGGGCCCGACCCGAACGCTCAGTCCGACCGGGGCCGCGTCAGCCCGTCACCCGCCCCGGTGCACCGCCGAGTCCGAGGCGCTGGGCGCGTCAACCAGAGTCTAGCCCCGAGGGCGGTCCCATGGACCATACTGTGAGGAGCACCTCCCCGGCCGTTGTCGGCGCGGCGCCGCTCACAGAGTCCGCAACCGCCGGGGGTCGTCCATGTGCTTCAATGCCGCAGCCAGCTTCGCCGCCAGCGCCGTGCTCATCCCGGCCGGACTGCATACCCTGCGCATCGCCCGGGCAGCGGACACGCGCTGGCTGGCGCTCGCGGCGTTTCCGCTGCTGTTCGGGGTCCAGCAGGCGCTGGAGGGGGTCCTCTGGCTGGCACTGGGCGATCCGCTGGGGGATTTCGTCGGCGTACCGCCGCCGACCCTGACCCCGCTGCTGGCGCTGGGCTTCCTCGCCTTCGCGTATGTGCTGTGGCCGACGCTGGTGCCGCTGGCGGCTCGCAGCGTCGAGCCACGACCCCAGCGCCGCCTGCTGTTCGGGCTGCTGGCGCTCGCAGGCGCCGCTGGCGGGCTCTTCATCTACCTGCCGCTCCTGCTCAATCCGGACTGGCTCGGTGTCAGCATCGTCGGCGGCTCCATCCTCTACGAGCCGAACATCCTCTTGTACTCCATACCGACCGCACCCCTGGGCCGCGGACTCTATGCGCTGGTGGTGCTGGTGCCGCTGCTGGCCTCCTCCGAGGCACTGGCGCGCCGGTTCGGCCTGCTGATCTGCGTGTCGGTTATTGTCAGCGCGGTGGCGTACGGCTACGCCTTCGTATCGGTGTGGTGCTTCTTTGCAGCGCTGTTGTCCGCTTGGCTGGGCGTGCGACTACCGGCGCGCTTGGGCGAGCAGGCCGCCGCCGGCGACGGCGCAAGCGCGCAGCAACGGCTCCCGCAGCGTTAGCGCGTGGATACAAGCGCCTCGAGCCCGCGGGCGGCGCGGGCCTGAGATGCCGCGCGGCTCACGGGTAGCCTGCATCGCAACCGGGAGCGGTATCGACGCCGTCAATCAGCCGGCACACAAACACGGGAAACCCGCGCCGGTGGATCGGCGCGGGCTGCCCTTCGGCCGCGGCTGCGGGCGGGTGCGGTGCTCCCCGCGAGCGCTGGCTTACTTCAGCGACTGATAGTAGTCCATCAGGATCTGCGCCACCTCGGGGCGGCTGAACTCGGGCGGCGGGGCGATGCCGTTGCCGAGCATCTCGCGCACCTTGGTGCCGGAGAGCAGCACGAAGTCCTCCTTTTCGTGATCCGGGGCCTCGCACATCATCACCACCTTGCCGAGCTTCTTCGAGAAGGCGGTGTGATCGGCCTTGAAGATCTCGATGTCGAGGGCGCCCTCCGGCACCTCTTCGTCGAAGATCTTCTGGGCATCGAAGGGACCGTAGTAGTCGCCGACGCCGGCGTGGTCGCGGCCGATAATGAAGTGGGTCGCGCCCATGTTCTGGCGGAAGTAGGCATGCAGCACGGCCTCGCGGGGGCCGGCGTAGAGCATGTCGAAGCCGTAGCCCGTGACCATGGCGCTGTTCGGCGGGAAGTAGGTCTCCACCATCTTGCGGATGGCGGCGTCGCGCACCGGGGCTGGGATGTCACCGGGCTTGAGCTTGCCGAGCAGCATGTGAATCACCAGGCCGTCGCACTCCAGGCGATCCATGGCCATGTGGCAGAGCTCCTCGTGGGCGAGGTGCATGGGGTTGCGGGTCTGGAAGGCGACCACCCGCTGCCAGCCGCGCTCGGCGATCTCGTGGCGGATCTCCACGGCGGTGCGGAAGGTGTCCGGGTAGTCGTCCTGGAAATAGGAGAAGTGCAGCACCTCGATGCTGCCCGACAGCGCCATGCGGCCCTGGCCGTTGAAGGCCGCCACCCCCGGGTGCTCGGGGTCCGTGGTGCCGTAGACGCGCTCGGTGAGCCGTTGCATCTGCTCATCGCTCACCTCTTCGACGGCGTCCACATCCATGATGGCCAGCACGGGCTCGCCTTCCATGTTCGGGTCCCGCAGCGCGATGCGCCGGGCCTCGCCGATGGCGGCCACGTCGGGCACCAGGCACATCACCGGCACGGGGAAGAACAGGCCGTCGGTGGTGCGCATGCGCTCGGCGACGCTCAGGGCGTCGGCGACGGTCATGTAGCCGGTGAGCGGGCTGAAATAGCCGCCGCCCATCATGACCGCATTGCCGGCGGCCTGGGAGCTGATGGTGATGGCCGGGAGACCCTCGGCCTCGTGCATCAGGCTGTGATGGCGGTCCGGATCGTAGACGAATCGTGGCTTGAGCTCGGTAGAACCGACGGGTTTGATCATGAAAGCCTCGGAGGTTGGCGCTGATGGGTGCCGAAGCCGGCAGAATCCGGGCATGGCGCGCAGAGCCGCACCCGGTCACAGCCGACGGCGGGCGCAGAAGGATGCCTGCGGCGGGCGGGCGCTTTGGGCTCTTGCCGTGCCGATAGCGCCCGGCAGCCTACCATAGGGCGAGTAGTGGTTTTCCCAGGTTTTTCCTATGACGGGTACAGGAAATTTTTGGCCCGAGCAGCGGCGGTCAGATAGAGCTCGCAGGCCCCGTGACCAGGGGTTCCGAGGGCTCGGGCACCCGCGCCGCGCCTTGCGTTTCGCCGTTGATTCTGCGAAAACCGCCGGCAACTGAACGCCCGCTGCGGACGTGCTCGCCGGCCACCCTGTCCAGCCCCGGCGTCCAGCATGACCATCCGCCGCCCGCGCCAAATCGTCCGTTGCTATGCCCCCGAGGTGACCTGCATGCCGTATTTCGTCTACCGCCTCTCGCCCAAGCTGGAATTGCGTTACATCGACACCAAGGATCGCTACCAGGAAGCGCGTGCCCTGGTTCGCAGCCTGCGTCAGGAACGCGCCCCTGATGACGATGGCGACTATCGCCTGATCTTCGCCAACCAACAAGGCGAGGCCGAGAAGCTCCTGTCCACGCCACGGGACGAGCGCGTCATCGGCGAGGACTGACCAGCCGGCGCGCGGCGTTGTCACCATCGCACTCACCGATCGAAGCCTGCTGGCGAATAGCGATCATCCGGGGCGGCACGCCGTCGTTGCCGCCAGCGAGCCATCCACGCTCGACACGGATGCGCCGGCCCCGACGCGCAGGATAGACGGCTGAGACGCTGGAGAGAGCGAGCCCGGCGCATCGCCTCGGCGCCGCGCGGCGTGCCGCCTATGCCTGCCCCGGCCATCAGCGTCATCCTGCCCTTCCGCGACGCCGCGCCCACGCTCGGCGCCTGCCTGAGCTCCATCCGCCGGCAGACCCGGCGGGACTTCGAATGCCTTTGTATCGACGACGGCTCCGGCGATGAGGGTCCGGCACTCGTCAGCGAGCAGGCTCGCCTCGATCCGCGCATCCGCCTGTTGCGCACCCGCGACACCGGGCTCGTGGCCGCACTGAACTTCGGGCTGCGGCAGGCGCGGGCACCCTTGGCGGCGCGCATGGATGCCGACGATCTCATGCATCCGCAGCGCTTGGCCCGGCAATGCGCGGCAATGACTGCGGATTCGGGCATCAGTGTGCTCGGCTGCCGCGTGCGGGCCTTCCCGGAGCAGCATCTCACGGACGGCTTTCGCGCCTATGTCAATTGGCAGAACGCCTGTGTCACCGAGGCCGCCATCGCCGCCGAGCTCTATCTGGAGTCGCCGCTCGCACACCCGTCGGTCATGCTGCGGCGCGAAACGATCATTGCCGCCGGCGGCTATCGGGACGGCAATTTTCCGGAGGATTACGAGCTCTGGCTCAGGCTGCACCAGGCCGGGCATCGCATCGCCAAGGTGGCGCAGACACTCCTGTACTGGCGCGACCATCCGCAGCGGCTGTCGCGACAGGACCCGCGCTATGCGCGCGCGGCGTTCGATCGGCTGCGGGCGGCGCACTTAGCAGCCGATCCCCGCATCCTGGCGGCCCGGGAGCGGCTGGTGCTCTGGGGGGCCGGCCGGCGCACCCGGCAACGCGCGGCTTGGCTGCTGGCCCAGGGGTACCAGCCGCAGGCCTGGATCGACATCGACCCGCGCAAAGTGGGCAATCGCATCGGCGGTGTGCCGGTGGTCGGCCCAGCATGGCTGCGTGGCCGCCGGCCGCGCCCGATGGTGCTCTGCTATGTCGCGAGCCACGGCGCTCGTCCACGTATCGACGCCGAGCTCGCCCGCCTCGGCTACAGCCGGGGCGTGGATTATCTCCACGTCGGCTGATCCGGGGATGGCCGCGCCGAGCGCTGCCTCCTAAAGCAGCCGCGGCCACGCCGCACCCCGGACAGGCGAGGGGCGCGGCCGCGGTCAAGAGCGGTGTGCGACCCCTTCGGCGGCCAGATGCCGCAGCACCTTGCGGACATAGTTCTGCGTCTCCCGATAGGGCGGGATCTCGTAGCCGTATTTCTTGACGGCGTTCTCGCCCGCGTTGTAGCCGGCGAGTGCCAGGCGGAGGTCGCCGTCGAAGAGATCCAGCAGAAAGCGCAAATAGGCGGAGCCGCCGCGGATATTCTCGGCCGGGTCCCAGATGTCGTGCACCTTGAAGCGGGCAGCGGTCCCCGGCATCAGCTGCATCAGGCCGCAGGCGCCCGCATGGGACAAGGCGTTGGCCTTGTAGGCTGACTCGGTGCGGATCACCGCATGCAGCAGTGCCGCGCTCAGCCCGTAGCGCGCGGCGTTGGCTTCGATGAGGCCACGATACCTTGCCCGCCGCACGGACATCGAGCCGCTCACGGGGGCCGATGGCCGCGCTGCCGACACATTCAGCGCCTGGCTATCGAGCCGGGCCTGCACCCGCGCCATGGCCTCGTCGCGGCGTTTGCGCGCCGCCTGGGACTGCGCTTTGTTTTCCGTCACCAAGCGCTTCGAGGTGCGCTTCCACTCCAGCTGCAAATCCGCACCGGATAACGGCTCGTCGGAAAAATAGACGTTCCCGTCGTTGTCCACGTACTTGTAGACATCCGCAATGGCCCCGGGCGCTGAGCCCGCACAGAGCACCAGCAGGATGCACAGTCCGAGGCAGCGCTCGCCCGCGGACCGGCTCACTCGAATGCCAAAAGGGGGTGACAGCGCACGCATACGGGTTTTACCCTATAGCCCTGCCCTAGGGTTGCGAGGATACAACAAACCATAGCACACCGCAGCCGGGCCTTTAAACGGTTTTTGTGCACCAACAGGCAGTTGCAGCTTGATCATCAGCTCTGGGATCAGTGATTGCCTACAAGCACAGAATATACCGCGCCAAAACCGTTGCAAACACTTCCCGGGCAGCTATACTCAAGCTGCACGATAAGTCGTTTAATTGGGGGAAATCAATGAATCGCCGATACTTTCTCGGCGCCGGCTTAGCTGTTGCTTCGGCACCAGTCTGGGCCCGCCGCAGCGCCTCTTCCGATGTCCGTACCATCTCTCTCCACCATCTGCACACCGACGAGCGTCTGCGGATCGACTATCGCATTGGGGAGCATTACCAGCGCAGTGCGCTCCAGCGCCTGAACAACTTTCTGCGGGACTTCCGTACCGGCGATGAAACCGCCATCGACCCGCAGCTGTTCGATCTCCTCTACGACGTGAAGGAGCGCCTCGGCCACTCGGAGGGCACTTTCGAGATCATCAGCGGTTACCGCTCGCCGCACACCAACAACATGCTCCGCCGCACCTCTTCCGGCGTTGCCCGCCGCAGCCTGCACATGACCGGCAAGGCCATCGACGTGCGCCTCACGGAGATGCCCACCCGCAGCATTCGTGATGCGGCGCTGACCCTGGGCCGTGGTGGTGTCGGCTACTACTCCCGCTCGGACTTCGTCCACCTCGACACGGGCCGGGTCCGTCGCTGGGGCGCCTAACGAGCCTTAAGGCGCCCTGACGACCGCGGCGCCGCGCCCGAGCACCCGGCCTGACGTCATGCACGCCCGTCCTGGCGCGGAGGGAGACGTGCGGGAAACAGCGGCGGGAGCTCGGGCGCGGCGGCATTGGTATCCGTGTCTTTCGAGCGCGCCATCAGCGGCAGCAGCGCCGTCATGAGCGCCCGGCCGCGCCAGGGCCCGGCGACGGCACTGCGCCGGCCATAGACGGATGCGTCCAGCTCGCGCACCAGCGCGAGCACCGCCTCCCCTGCCCCGCGCGCATGCAGCGCGGCCGAGAGTCCGCGGCGGGTGCCGCCATGCCCCCGCTGGACTCCTGCCCAGCCCGTGAGGGCCGCACGGGCAGCCACCGGGTCGTCCTTGTCGCAGGCCCGCCGAAAACGTCGCACCCAAGCGGCCGCGGACATGTCCGACGCTTGGGTACCCGCCGGCCCAGCTTCTGCCGCCGCTGACCGCCGTCGGCGCCCGCGCAGCCAAAGCACCAAGGTGGCAAGCCCCCCCAACAGCAGCCCCAGCACCAGTCCCGGCGGTCCCCAGAGGTCCGCGGCGGCACGCTCGCGGAAGCGCTGGCGCCAACGCTTACCGGCATCGACCGCGGTTGTTTCGGCCGCCGCAGGCCCAAGGCCCTCGGCCACCACCAGGTCCCGAGCCGGCAGTCTGGCCTCTCGGGCTGCGTCCATACCGAGACTCCACCAGGGCACGCTCACCTCGGGCAGTGTCAGCACCCCGGGCAGCGTCGGCACGATGGTCTGCGTGAGGGTGGTCGTCAGGCTAAGATCATCGCCGATCTCCTGCCGGCGGTGATCCATGGGCTGCGGGTAGACCCGAAGCCCCGGCACGGCCGGCATCTCGGGCGGCGGTATGGCACTCGTCCCCACCCCCGCGGCCTCGATGACGATGCGCCGCTCCAGCGGCTCGCCGGCACGGGCTTGCTCAGGCTCCGGCTGCCAGTGCTCGCTGATGGAGACGGACTCCGCCGGCAGCCAGGGCGACGCCGCAGCAGCCGGCGGCGGGCGCACATCCAGCATCAGATCCGGGGCGCTGCGGTGAATCACGGCGCGGCGCTCGATCAGCGCATCCGCCGCGCCGCCTTGCAAAGCTCGCACCGGCACCGCCGCCGACAACGTCGGACCCATAATGGTCAGGGGGCCGGCACGATCGGCCACCACCACGTAGACCCGCTCGCTGACGCGATAGCGACCGCCGTTCACTTCTACATCGAAGCGCCGATCGCCACCGACGCGCCGCAGCAGCGCGCCGTCCGCCTGGGGTGCGGACAGAGTCGCATTGCGCAGCGGCACCCGCGCCAGCACCCGCACCCGATAGCGCACGCGCGCCTGTACATAGGGGGCCTCCGTGTCGGCGCTCACCTCCAGGAGCACATCCTGCGGCGCCACCTGAGAATCATCGCCGCCGCCGGGCTGGCTCGGCGGCGGCTCGCTCACTTGCACCCAATGCTGGCTGCTTTGCAGGTCGTCCACGGCCACCGGGGCGGCCGCCTCGCCGTGGCTCGCGGCGACGCCCACTAGCGCCGCCAGTAGCAGCAAGGGATGCCGTCTGCGCACAGGACCGATCCGCTGCATCGCGCGCACGCCTCCGGGCTCAGTGCAGGCGGCCATGACGCCGGAGATACTGGAGCATGAGTCGCTCGCGCAGCAGGCGGCCGGGATCATCGGGAACCTGCTGCAACAGGTAGGCATCCGCCGCCGCGTCCGCCTGCGCCTCATCGGCATCGCCTTCGATCCCGGAGAATGCGCGCACCGCCTCCGCCCCGTCCGCCGCGGGGCGCCCGCGCTGGGAGGCGCCCACGGGCTCGGCGCCCGCTGCTACGCTCCGGGGCGCCGCCGCACCCGGCTCTGCATCTTGCGCCGCTGTCGCGCCGGCGGCCGCTGTCGTGCCGCCGGGCTCACGGTCTCGCTCCGCGCCATCCGCACCACCGTCGCCACCCCCTTGCGGCTGCCCTGCTGCGGCGTCCTCGGGGGCGGAGCGGCCAGCCGCACCGGTCGCCGGGCGCGACGAGGCCGCATCCGTAACGCCGGCTCCGCCCCCGGCAGCGGCGCCGCCCGCCGCTGCATCCTCGGCAGCGTCGCCATTGGCAGGCTGATCGTCCCCGCTCGGCTCCACCGCCGCGCGCACGTCCTCGGGATCGCCCATCAGCCGGCGCAGCAGCCCGCGATTGTGTCTGGCATCGGCGTGCTCCGGCGCCAGCGCCAGGGCGGCGTCATACTCGGCGATGGCATCTTCCAGGCGTCCCAGGCGCGCCAGCACGTTGCCGCGGTTGTAGTGCGCCGCCACCCCTTGCTGGCCCGACAATGCCTCCAGGGCTCCGGCATAGTCGCCGGCGCGGTAGTGCAGCGCTGCCCGCCAGCGCGCATCATCGACGCCGGCGAGCGCCGCCTCCAGCCGCCCGGTGTCCGCCGCGCGCAGGGCGCGCTGCTCGGGTCGCTGCCAGAGGTCATCCCAAAGCCCGGCTGTCGCCGGCGTCGGCGGCAGCAACAGCAGTGCCACCGGCACGGCGACCAGCCAGCCGCGGCGGAAGGCCAGGGCCGCCAGCGGCAGCGCCAACAGCAGCAGCCAGGGGCCGTCGTCCCGCCATTGCTGGTCCAGGCTCACCTGCTCACTGCCCACGGCGGGGTCTGGAGACCCTTGGAGTGCGAGCAAGCGCGCCGTGTCTTGGTCGTCCGCCCGGGAGGCGACGACGATACCCGCCCCTGCGTCCGCCACCTGCTCCAGCCCGGCACGCCGAGTCAGGGCCAGCACCGATACCCGATGCCCGGCGCTCGCCAGGGCCGCGGCCGCGGCGCGGGTCTCCTCAGCGGGAGCCACGGCGTCGGTGATGACGAGGACGTCCGCTCCCGGCGCCGCGCTGCGCTGCAACAGCTGACCCGCAAACTCCAGCGCCAGGTCCGTGCGGCGCTCGCCCCCGACCGGCAGCACGGCCGGCTCCAGCAATGGTACTTGCTCGACAATGGTGCGGGCATCCGTGGTCAAGGGTGCAATCAGGAACGGCTCGGCACCATAGGCAATGAGGGCGAACTGGCCTTCGTCTGCACCCCGCAGCAGATCCATGACCTCGAACCGCGCCCGTGCCAACCGTGACGGAGTCACGTCCGCCGCTGTCATGCTCTCCGAGAGGTCCAGCAGCAGCACCCGCGGCTGCGCGATACGAAACACCGGCTTGTCTGCCAGCTGCCAGGACGGACCCGCAAGGGCAAGGGCCACCAGCAGCCAAAGGCAGGCGAGGCCTGCCAGTAGCGGACCTGTGCGGGCGCCGCCGGCATCGCTGAGCACAAAGGGCCGCAGCGGTGCATCCACCAGGGCTTCCCAGCGCCGCGCTTGACGAGTCCGGCGCAGAAGCCAGATCAGCACCAGGGCCAGCACCGGCAGCAGCCAGAGCCAGGCCGGTCGCAGCCAATGCAGCTCAAGGGGCATCGGCGTGCTCCCGCGCCGAACCGGCGGGGCCTGGCGCAGCCGAGCCTGTTACAGCGATGAGGCCGCGGGCGCCGGCGCGCAGCTGCGCCGCGAGCACCAGCGCCAGACTCAGCAGCAATGCGGCGGCAGCGGGCGCAGGATAGAGCTCCTGCGCAGGCCGGTAGGTCTCCAGCTGGCGCACGTTCGGCTCCAGCCGATCCAGGGCGCGATAGGCCGAGGCGAGCTCGCCGGTGTCGCTCGCGCTGAAATAGCGCCCGCCGGTGGCAGCGGCGATGGCTTGCAATAGGGCCGGATTCAGGTCATCACCGGCGCGACGCAGTTGATAGCCGCCGATGCGACCGTCGCCCGCCACGCCACCGAGTCCGATACTGTAGATGCGCACCCCGGCCCGCTCGGCGAGACGGGCCGCCTGCATGGGTGCGAGTCGGCCGGCGGTATGGTCGCCATCACTCAGCAGGACCAGCACGCGGTTTTCCTGGGGCTGCTCGCGCAGGCGTTTCACGGCGAGGCCGATGGCATCGCCGATGGCGGTGTCGCGCCCGGCGATGCCCACCACGGCCTCCTCAAGCATGTGGCCGACGGCGGCGCGGTCATAGGTCAACGGCGTCTGTACATAGGGCTGGCTCGCGAACAGGATGAGCCCGACGCGATCCTGCACGCGGCCCTCGATGAAGTCCCGCGCGACTTGCTTGACCGCGGCGAGGCGCGTCGCCGGCGCACCGGCGAGCTCAAAGTCCGGCTGCTCCATACTGCCGGAGACATCCACCGCCAGCATCAGGTCGCGGCCCGACATGGGCAGCGCCGCCGGCTCGCCGAGCCACTGCGGGCGCGCCGCGGCCAGCACCAGCAGCAGCCAGGCGGCGGTGGCCACAATCAGGCGCCACCAGCGCCGCCGCGTGTCGGGTGTGCCGGCCAGTGCCGCCAAGGCGGTAGCGGCGGGCAGCCGCAGGGCGCGGCCGCCGACGCGACGCGCCCGCGGCAACAGCCAGCGCACGAGCAATGGCAGCGGCAGCAGCGCCAGGGCCCAGGGCCAGGCGAGGTTGGTCATGCGCGCGTCCCGGTGGTGCCGGCCGCACCGTGGCGGAGCAGCGCCGCCGCGGACTCCGCGAGGTCGGCCGGGTCCAGCTCGGTGCTGGTCTGAGCGGGGCTGGGCTGGTAGGGCCAGCGCGTGACGGCTTCCCCCAGGGCGCCGTCCAGCGCCGCGCGCACGGGCGCGGGCGCGTCAGCGCATTTCTGCGCCAGATAGCCGCGCCAATCCGCACCGGTAAGACCGGCGGCGTCGTCCGCCGGCCAGCGGCTGATGGCATAGCGCCGGATGAGCTGCGCCAGCTCGCGCACGAAGGCGGTATCGTCACCGTCACGCTGCCAGCGCTCTCGCAGCCGCGCCAGCTCCCGCAAGGCCAGCAGCGGCGCACGCGCCTGCGCCCGGCGCCGGCGGTGGCGCAGCCACAGCAGCAGCGCCAGCAATGCAGCGCCCAGTGCCAGCAGCCACCAGCCCGGCGCCGGCGGCCACCACGGCATCGGCTCCGGCAAGTGGTAGTCGCGCAAGCCGGCTAGGGCGTCCGGACTCATGGCGCGTCGGCCGCGGGCTGACCCAGACCCCGCGCCAGGCTGGCGCCCACCGGCCAATCCGTGCGCAGGGTCAGCAGATGAGCGCCGCGCCTGCGCGCCAGATCGGCCAGTGCTTCGCGGCGCCGACGGAAGCCGCGCTCATACCAGGCGCGACGCCCGGCGCTGGTGGTATCCAGCAGCCGACGGCCGCCGCCGAGGAGCACCGGCCAGTACCCGGCCGGCGGCGCGGTCTCTTCGATGGGATCATGCACGGCCACGAGGGCCACCTCGCAGCGCTGGCCGAGGCGCCGCAGCCAGTCGTCATTGGCGTCCGTGCCGATATCCGCAAAATCACTGATGACGAAGACCGTGCCACCGTCTGCCCGCAACCGCAGAAGGCGGTCCACTGCACCCGCGAGCCGGGCGTAACCACCACTACGCGAGCTGGACTGCGGCGAGGCCGCCAGCGCCCCGAGCAGACCGAGCAGCGCGTGCTGGCGCGGCCGCGGGCGCTGCTCCGCATGCGTCGTCTCATCGAACACCAGGCCACCGACGCGCTCGCCGCGCTCTACCGCCGCCCAGCCGAGCAGCGCCGCCGCGCGCGCGGCGATGACCGACTTGAAGGCGACGCGGGTTGCAAAACGCATGCTGCTGCGCTGATCCACCAGCAGCCAGACGGGGCGCTCGCGCTCCTCTCGGAAGACCTTGACGTGCGCACGCGCCGCGCGGGCGGTGAGGCGCCAATCCATGGCACGCGGATCATCGCCGGGGACATAGACCCGCGACTCGTCATAGTCCATGCCCGGACCGCGGAAGGGCGAGAGATGGCTGCCGGCACGGGTCGCGAGCACGCGGCCCCGGGTGGCGAGGCCAAGCCGGCGGGCCTGGGCACGGCAGGCGATGAGCCGCTTGAGGGAAATGTCGACGACGCCGTCAGCGGGCGCGTCGCCGCCGCCGGCCGCCGGCTGCCTAGGCGGGCTGTGCTGGAAGGCGGACACGGGCCGCTGCGAGGACCGGGGTTCCAGAATCGGACTCCAGGAAAAAAATCGGCGTTTCCCTAAGGCACGGGCACCTTGGCCAGCAGCACCTCGATGAAGCCATCGACGCCGCGGCCCTCCGCCTCTGCCTCATAGTCAAGCAGCAGGCGGTGGCGAAGACAATCCGGGGCCATCGCCTGTACGTCTTCGGGGATGACGAAGTCGCGCCCGTCGAGCCAGGCCAAGGCCCGGGCACAGCGATCCAGCGCCAAGGTCGCCCGCGGACTGGCGCCGAAGCGCAGCCAGCCCTCCAGTGCCGCGCTGTAGCGCCCGGGCTCGCGCGTCGCCATCACCAAATGCACCAGATAGTCCTCCAGCTGCGGCGCCATGTAGACGCCGAGCACCGCGCGGCGCGCGGCGAATATCTGCGCCTGCGCCACCCGGCGCTGCGCCACGGCGTCCTCGGCTTCCAGCGCTGCGGCGCGGCTCAGCGCGAGGATGGCCTTCTCGGTGTCCACGTCCGGGTAGTCCACGCGCACATGCAGCAGGAAGCGATCCAGCTGCGCCTCGGGCAATGGGTAGGTGCCCTCCTGCTCGATCGGATTCTGCGTCGCCATCACCAGGAACAGCCGCGGCAGCTCAAAGGTCTCGCGGCCGACGCTGACTTGGCGCTCGCCCATGGCCTCCAGGAGTGCGGACTGGACCTTGGCCGGCGCGCGGTTCACCTCGTCCGCCAGCAGTAAGTTGTGGAAGATCGGACCAGGATCGAAGCGAAAAGAGCCATCGGCTGGCCGATACACCTCGGTGCCCGTGAGGTCCGCAGGCAGCAGGTCGGGCGTGAACTGGATGCGGTGAAAATCCGCCTCGACACCCCCGGCCAAGGTCTTGATGGCCGTGGTCTTGGCAAGGCCGGGGGCGCCTTCCACCAACAGATGGCCGTCGGCGAGCAGGGCCACCAGCAGGCGGTCCACCAGGGTCTCCTGACCCAGGATCTGCGCGCGAATGCGCCGGCGCAGCGCGAGCAGCTCCGCGTGCACCAGATCCTCCGGGCCATCGTCGCGCAGGGCCGCTTGCTGGGTCTCATGCAGGGTCATGGCGTGTTGCCCGGGGTGTGGTGTGCGGCCGACGGCGTGTTGAGCGGGGCGTGCGCGCCCAGGGGCGCGCTCAGGCCTGGGCGGCGCGGGCGTCGATGTAGGCGAGCGCCCGATCGATGCGCCGCAAGGTGGCGTCCTTGCCCACCAGGCGCAAGGTGATGTCGATGCCGGGGGATGCCGCCCGGCCGACGACGGCGACCCGCAGCGGCTGTGCCACCTTGCCCATATTGAGCCCGAGCGCTTCGGCGACGCGCTCCACCACCCGGTGCAGCTCGGCGTCCTGCCAATCCGCCAGGGCCAGCATGTCTAGCTCTGCGCGCACACGCTCTAGGGGCTCGCGCGCCACTGGGCGCAGGTGCTTTTTGGCCGCCGCCGGCTCGTAGTCGTCGAAGTCGCGGTAGCAGAAGGCACTGATCTCGGCGAGCTCTTTCAGGGTCTTGGCGCGTGCCGCCTGCGCCTCGACCACGGCGACCGGGTCCGGGCCGGTGCTCGGATCGATGTCCAGGTGGCCCAGGTGCGGGCTCAGCAGGCGGGCGATGTGCTTGGGCTCACCGTGCTGGATGTAGTGCTGGTTCAGCCAGTCGAGCTTGTCGGTATTGAAGGTGGAGGCGGCCTTGTTGACATCGGTGATGTCGAAGAGCTCGATGAGATCGTCTAGGGAGAAGACCTCCTGGTCGCCATGGGACCAGCCGAGGCGCACCAGATAGTTGATCAGGGCTTCGGGCAGGTAGCCCAGGTCCCGGTACGCCACCACGCTGACGGCGCCGTGGCGTTTGGATAGCCGCGTGCCGTCGGCGCCCAGGATCATGGGTACATGGGCATAGCGCGGCGTCTCAAAGCCCAGCGCCGTCATGATGTTCATCTGCCGCGGGGTGTTGTTGACGTGGTCGTCGCCCCGGATCACGTGGGTGATGCCCATGTCCGCATCGTCCACGACCACGGTCAGATTGTAGGTGGGCGAGCCGTCGCTGCGGCGCAGGATGAGATCGTCCAGCTCGTCGTTGGCGAAGGGGATGCGCCCGCGGATCAGGTCGTCCACCACCACGGCGCCGTCCACGGGGTTGCGAAAGCGCACCACATGGGGCTGCTCGGGATCCACCTGACGGGTCCGGCAGTGGCCGTCGTAGCGGGGCTTTTGCTTGGCGGCCATCTGCATGTCGCGGATGCGCTCCAGGCGCTCCTTGGGGCAGTCGCAGCGATAGGCCAGGCCGCGGTCCAGCAGCTCGTCGATAACGGCATTGTATCGCTCGAAGCGCTCCGTCTGATAGAACGGGCCTTCGTCGTAGTCGAGTCCGAGCCAGCTCATGCCCTCGAGAATGGCGTTCACCGATTCCGCCGTGGAGCGCTCCAGGTCGGTGTCTTCGATGCGCAGCACGAACTCACCACCATGATGGCGGGCGAACAGGTAACAAAAGAGCGCGGTGCGCGCGCCGCCGACATGGAGAAAGCCCGTGGGCGAAGGAGCGAAGCGGGTACGGACGGTCATGCTGGTTGCTGGTGAGCTTGAGCTGGGTCTGGGTCTGGGTCTGGGTCTGGGTCTGGGTCTGGGGCTGGGTCTGAATCCGGGTCTGCGGCGGCGCTTGGGACCGGACCGGCGCTTACGGCCTGCGACCGGGGCCGTCAATGCCCGTGGGCGCGGACCATGGTGTGCGCCCTGCGCTGGCGCGGCATTCTATCAGAGCCGGGTACCCTTGCCGCCGGCCTCGGCAACCGCTACATGCCTTGCGCCCGCCACGGCACAGCCGCCCGCTCGGCCCGGCGCGCTGGTGCGGCGCCCGCTCGCGGCCCCTGCGATAATGCGCGGTGGTGCGTGCGCATCCACTCGCCCCCGCGCCGTCGAGCGCCGCCGCCGCGCATGCACGCCGGACACCCACGACTCACCCATCTGCACCGAGGACAACCCATGAACACCAACCGTACGCTGGCCCTGGTCCTGGTGGCCGTTGGGCTGCTGCTGATCATCGCAGGCCCTCTGCTGCCCGGCGGCGAGCGCGCGGTCGTCAACGACCCGCCGCGCACCGGCCATGTCACGGATCTCGCGCGGGCCGACGACGGCTCCATCCTCGCCGGCACCCAGGACGGGGAGCTGTGGCGCCTCACCGACGGTGCTTGGAGACGCGTCGATGTCGACCTGGGCAACCAGCCCGTCACCGCGTTGGCGGCGGATCTATCCGGCGATCCGAGCGAAGGTCCCATCGGCACCGGCGGCGGCCTGGTGAACGCGCCGAGCGGCCTGCCGCCGGTAGCGGTGCGCGCCAGCGACGAAGCCGCCACCGCCAACGGATTGGTGGTGGCCACGGGCAACGGCCTGCTGATAGAGGGACAAAACGACTGGCGGCGCGCCCTCCAAGGCGTGCATGTCTATCGCCTGGAGCCACAGGCCGTCGACGGCGCCGATTACTTGCATGCCGGCACCGTCGACGCCGGTGTCTTCACGGCCGCGGTGGCAGATCTCGCGAGCTGGGCGCCAAACAGCGACGGGCTGCCGCAGCAGGGCAATGTGTTCAGCTTCGTCGTCACGGCGGCAAACCGGCTCATCGCCGGCACCAGCAAGGGCCTGTACTGGCAGGCGGCACCCATGCAGCCCTGGCAGCAGCTCAAGGTGGGGCTGGAGCAAAGCCGCATGCTGTCGCTGCACCTCGAGCCCCCGGACGACGGCTCGCAGCGGCTGTGGATCGGTAGCGACGACGGGCTCTTCAGCGTCGAGCTGACCGAGGACGACGCCGGCCTCCAGGCCAACACTTTCGCCGCCCCCGCCGCCGGCCCCGATGCCGGACTGCGGTATGGCGTCAGCTGGATCGTTCCCTTCGACGAGGGCGTCATGTTCAGCGCAGGCGGCGTGTACCAATTCGGGGACTTCGGCCTACCGGGCTGGTACTGGATCTCGCTGCTCGGCGTGGTGCTGTTGTTGCTCGGCGGCTGGCTCTTGCCGGCACACCGCGGCAGCGCCGGCGCTTAGGGCCGGCGCTGGCCGCAGCATCCGCACCGGCTCGCCGTCGGCCGCGCCGCGCCGCCAGAGAGCCGGCGCGGCATCCGGTGGCGAGCGCTAAGACGAGGGTTTAGACTCACGCGCTTACGCAGTGCAAAGAAACCGGCGCAATGCCGCGAAACCGGCGCAATGCCGCCGGTCGTCATCCCACCGCAGAACGCCCGAGGAGCCCCCACCATGTCCGACACGAAAATCTACGAAGTCCCCGCCGACATCGCCGCAAAGGCGCACATCGACGAAGAGCGCTATCGCACCATGTACCAGCGCTCAGTGGACGACCCGGAGGGGTTCTGGGCCGAGTATGCCGATGAGTTCGTCACCTGGTTCAAGAAGTGGGACCGGGTCATGGATTACAGCTACGACGTCGACAACCTCTACATTCGGTGGTTCGAGGGCGGCAAGCTCAACGTCGCCTACAACTGCCTGGACCGCCATCTCGACAGCCGCGGCGACCAGACCGCCATCATCTGGGAAGGCGACAACCCGGAAGAGGACAAGCACATCACCTATCGCGAGCTGCATGCAGAGGTCTGCAAGCTCGCCAACGCGATGAAGGCGCGCGGGGTGCAGAAGGGCGATCGGGTGTGCATCTACCTGCCCATGATCCCCGAGGCCGCGGTGGCCATGCTCGCCTGCAACCGCATCGGTGCAGTGCATTCCATCGTCTTCGGCGGCTTCTCGCCGGACTCCCTGCGCGATCGCATCCAGGACTCCGAGTGCCGACTCCTCGTCACCGCCGACGAGAGTGTCCGCGGCGGACGCAACGTGCCGCTCAAGAAGAACGCCGATCAGGCCCTCGCCGAGTGCCCGAGCATCGACACCTGCATCGTCGTCAAGCGCACCGGCGGCGATGTAGCCTGGACCGATGGCCGTGACATCTGGTATCACGAGGCCCTCGCCGCGGCGGACGAGCAATGTGAGCCCGAGCCGATGGACGCGGAGGATCCGCTGTTCATCCTCTACACCTCCGGCTCCACGGGCAAGCCGAAGGGCGTGCTGCACACCACCGGCGGCTACCTGGTCTTCGCGGCCATGACCCACAAGTACACCTTCGACTACCAGGACGGAGAGGTCTACTGGTGCACCGCGGACGTCGGCTGGGTCACCGGGCACACCTACATCGTTTATGGGCCGCTGGCCAACGGTGCCATCACGCTGATGTTCGAGGGTATCCCCACCTACCCGGACGTGTCGCGCTTCTGGCAGGTAGTGGACAAGCACAATGTCGCCACTTTCTACACCGCGCCCACCGCGATACGCTCGCTGATGCGCGCCGGCGAGGAGCCGGTGAAGCAGACCTCGCGCAAGAGTCTGCGCATCCTCGGCTCCGTCGGCGAGCCCATCAATCCCGAAGCCTGGGAGTGGTATCACAACGTCGTCGGCGACGGCCGCTGCCCCATCGTCGACACTTGGTGGCAAACCGAAACCGGGGGCCACCTGATTACCGCCCTGCCCGGCGCCACGGCCCTCAAGCCCGGCTCGGCGACGCGGCCGTTCTTCGGCGTGGTGCCGGCGCTGGTGGACCCGGCCGAGGGTACGCTGCTGGAGGGCGCCGCAGAGGGCGCGCTGGTGATCACCCGGCCCTGGCCCGCACAGATGCGCTCCGTCTACGGTGATCATCAGCGCTTCGTCGATACCTATTTCAAGCAGTATCCGGGCCATTACTTCTCCGGCGACGGCGCCCGCCGCGACGAGGACGGCTACTACTGGATCACCGGGCGCATCGACGACGTGCTGAACGTCTCCGGCCACCGCCTCGGCACCGCCGAGGTCGAGTCCGCGCTGGTGCTGCATGACGCGGTCGCCGAAGCCGCCGTCGTCGGCTATCCGCACGACATCAAAGGCCAGGGCATCTATGCCTATGTCACCGTCATGGCCGGTGTCGATCCCAGCGACGACCTGAAGAAGGAGCTGGTGAAGCTGGTGCGCACGGAGATCGGGCCCATCGCCGGCATCGATATCATTCAGTGGGCGCCGGGCCTGCCGAAGACGCGCTCCGGCAAGATCATGCGCCGCATCCTGCGCAAGATCGCCGCCAACGAGGTGGACAGCCTGGGCGATACCTCCACGCTGGCGGACCCGACGGTCGTTGATGACCTCATCGAGAACCGCGCCAACCTTTAACGCCGCCCGACGGCGGAGGCACCGCCGGCCGGCGCCGCCGGCCGGCGCCAGCGCCAGGCTCACCGCCAGGCCCCGGGTGAGACCCCGGCGTGAAACCCCGGCGTGAGAACGGGCCACGCGGCGCGGCAGCCGTCCCTCGCCATCACCAGAGTCGCTTCGCGTCTGCGGCATCCAGCCCGAGCGCAGTCGCAATCGCCGCTCGGGAGCGGCTATTTTCATTACTGCCCACGCGCTCTACCCGGGACGCCGGCGGCCGCGGAGCGAGAAGCCGCGCCGGCCGGTGGCCGCTGCTTTGTCGACATGAGCGCAGCAATGCCACAGGAGCCCCCAGTCTTGCCATCCCTGCCGAGAGTCGGTGTCTATGTCGACGCCGAGAACATCCGCTACAACGGCGGCTACCAGATGCGCTACGACGTGCTGCGCAACTTCGCTGCGCGTCAAGACGGCATCCTGCAACGTCTCAATACCTATATCGCCTACGACGCACAGCGCGCCGATGAAGATCCCGAGTACAAAAAGAAGTCCCGCGCCTATCAGCAAATGGTCCGTGATTTTGGCTGGAAGATCACCGTCAAGCACGTCCGACGCTACACCGACGAGGCCGGGAACGTTTCCACCAAGGCCAATGCGGATCTCGACATGGCCGTCGACGCCATGCTGCAAGCCGAGAAGCTGGAGCAGGTCATCCTGGTCACCGGCGACGGCGACTTCCTGCAAGTGGTCGACGCCTTGCAAAACCGCGGCTGCCGCGTCGAGCTTATCGGCTTCAAGAACGTGTCCAGGCAGTTGCAGCAAGAGGCCGATGCCTTCTGGTCGGGCTTTCTGATTCCCGATCTCTTACCCGTCTCCTACGAGCCCCGCAACGAATGGGGCAAGCCCGGCTCTTGTGTTCGCGGTGTCTGCACCAAGTGGTTCCCGGATAAAGGTTACGGCTTTTTGCGCTTCATGAGCCACATTTCGCCGAATCTGTGGACGGTCGATCCGCGCGATCCTACCTCGCCTTACGTCAGTGTGTTCTGCCACGCCAACGAGGTCGCCGAGGACGTCAGCGAAGACATGCTGCTGAACCGCGAGACCATCCTCGAGTTTTACCTCGCCGAGAGCGAGCAGAAAGACAATGGACTGGTGGCACAGAACGTGCGGCTCGCGTTCGGCATCAATCGCTGAAGCGCGAACGACAGCGCACTTCGAAGCCCGACGAACGGACTAAACTCAAGGTTGGACGGCGCCCCGCCTCAGCGCGCCGACGACCCGCCGGGTTGTGGGGCGCTTGGTCGCAGGCTCGGCCGGCGAGTAGCTTGGGGCGCCGGCCCGGCGGCCGCGACCGCCATGGGCGGCTCGCGCCATACCCAGGCTGCGATCCAATGAGGACGGCCCAACGAGGATCCTGAATGTCCACCGAACAGGCTCAGATCCTGCCCACCGGCTTGGCCAGGCGCCTGGTGCGCGACAAGCTGCTGACCGAGCAGCAGGCGCGCAACGCACATATCGAATGCACCCGCCGGCGCCAGCCGCTGATTCAATACCTGGTCTCGGAGAAGGTCGTGGACAGCCGCAGCATCGCCGCTGCGGCCTCGCAGGAGTTCGGCGTGCCACTGCTGGACCTCGACGCCCTAGACCGCCAGGCCCTGCCGTTCGCGTTGGTGGACGAGAAGCTGATCCGCAAGCACCGCGTGCTGCCGATCCACAAGCGCGGCAACCGACTGTTCCTGGCGGTGTCCGATCCCACCAACGACCGCGCCCTCGACGAGATCCGCTTCAACACCGGTCTGGCCACGGATCCCATTTTGGTGGAGGAAGCCAAGCTCGCCGCCGCCATCGATCAGGCGATCGATGCCCAGGACACCTCGATGACGGACCTCATGGATGCGGACCTGGACAACCTCGACATCGCCCATGACGATGAAGCCGGCGCCGGTGGCGACGACTCCGACCTCAACGTGGACGACGCGCCCGTGGTGCGCTACGTCAACAAGGTGCTGGTGGATGCCATCGCCGCGTCGGCATCGGACATCCACTTCGAGCCCTATGAAAAATTCTTCCGCATCCGCTACCGCCAAGACGGCATGCTGCGGGAGGTGGCCAATCCGCCCGTCAGCATCGCCTCGCGACTGGTGGCCCGGCTCAAGGTCATGTCGCGGATGAACATCGCCGAGCGGCGCGTGCCCCAGGACGGGCGCATCAAGCTCAAGCTGAGCCGCACCCGCGACATCGATTTTCGCGTCAACACCCTGCCGACGCTCTACGGCGAGAAAGTCGTCCTGCGGATTTTGGACTCTAGTGCCGCCAACGTCGGCATCGACGAGCTCGGCATGGAGCCGGAGCAAAAGACCGCCTTCCTGCAATGCATCAAGAAGCCCTATGGGATGGTCCTGGTCACGGGTCCCACGGGCTCCGGCAAGACCGTATCCCTGTACTCGGCCCTCAACATCCTTAACGCGGCCGACATCAACATCTCGACCGTCGAGGATCCGGTGGAGATCCAGGTACCCGGCATCAACCAGGTGAGCATGAACCCGAAGACGGGCATGACCTTCGCCGCCGCCCTGCGCGCCTTTCTCCGCCAGGATCCGGACATCGTCATGGTGGGCGAGATCCGCGACCTGGAAACCGCCGAGATCGCCGTCAAGGCCGCCCAGACGGGCCACCTGGTGCTGTCCACGCTGCATACCAACGACGCCCCCCAATGCCTGACCCGTTTGGCCAACATGGGCGTGCCGCCGTTCAACATTGCCTCGTCCGTGCTGCTGATCATGGCGCAGCGCCTGGCGCGCCGGCTCTGTCCCCACTGCCGCGAAGAGGATGACCTGCCGCGGGAGGCGCTCATGGAAGAGGGCTTCACCGAGGCGGAGATCGCCGAAGGCATCACCGTCTACAAGGCTATCGGCTGCGACCGCTGCGTGGACGGCTACAAAGGCCGCGTGGGCATTTTCCAGGTGATCAAGGTGTCGGAGGAAATGGGCCGGCTCATCATGGAGGGCGGCAACTCCATCCAGCTCGCGGATCAGGCGGACAAGGAAGGCTATGCCGACCTGCGCCGGGCCGGTCTGCGCAAGGTCAAGGCCGGCGTTACCAGCCTGTTGGAGCTGAATCGCGTCACCAAGGACTAAGCCCAGTGCCGAGCATCCAGCTTTTCACAACCCAGCCCCCGAAGCAGCACTAATGGCCGTCACCGCCGCCCGCAAAGCCAAGACCGACAAGGCCCGTGTGTTCGCCTGGGAGGGCGTCGACCGCCGCGGCAACCGCGTCAAGGGCGACCTGCGCGCCCCGAGCGTGGCACTGGTCCGCGCCGACCTGCGCCGCCAGGGGGTCAACCCCACCAAGGTCCGCAAGAAGGCACAGCCGCTCTTCGGCGGCGGCAGGCGCAAGATCACCGGTCAAGATCTCACGGTCTTCAGCCGCCAACTGGCCACCATGATGTCCGCCGGCGTGCCCCTGGTGCAGGCGTTCGACATCGTCGGCCGCGGCCACGACAACCCGAGCATGCAGGACCTGCTGCTCGCCATCAAACAAGACATCGAGAGCGGCACGGCCATGGCCGATGCCCTGCATAAGTATCCGCTCTATTTCGACGACCTGGTTTGCAACCTGGTCGCCGCCGGCGAGGCCGCCGGTGTGCTGGACGTACTGCTGGACAAGATCGCCACCTACAAGGAGAAGACCGAGTCCATCAAGGGCAAGATCAAAAAGGCGATGTTCTATCCGGCGGCCGTCATCCTGGTGGCCATCGGCGTGACCGTGGTGATCCTGCTCTTCGTCATTCCGCAGTTCAAAGCCCTGTTCAGCAGCTTCGGCGCCGACCTGCCCGCCTTCACGCTGCTGGTGATCTCACTGTCGGATCTGCTGCGAGAGTACTGGTGGGCCGCGGCGCTTGGCACCGGCGTCGCCGTCTGGGGCATCGGCCAGCTCTTCCAGCGCTCGCGCAAGTTCCGCGAGCTCATCGACCGTGCGGTGCTCAAGATTCCCGTCATCGGTAATATCCTGAACAAGGCCGCCATTGCCCGGTTCGCCCGGACCCTTTCCACCATGTTCGCCGCCGGCGTGCCACTGGTGGACGCGCTCGATTCCGTAGCCGGCGCCACCGGCAACATCGTCTACAGTCGGGCCGTGCAAAAGATGCGCGAGGAAGTGGCGACGGGCCAGAGCCTCCAGCTCACCATGCGCCAGCGCAACCTGTTTCCGCATATGGTGATCCAGATGACCGCCATCGGCGAGGAGTCCGGCGCGCTGGACGAAATGCTCGCCAAGGTGGCCGACTTCTACGAAGAAGAAGTCGACAACGCCGTGGACGCCCTGAGCAGCTTGCTGGAGCCGCTGATCATGGTGGTCATCGGCGGCCTCGTGGGCGGTCTGGTGGTCGCCATGTACCTGCCCATCTTCAAGCTCGCGGCCGTGGTCTGAACAACCGCGCCCGCCTCAGGGGCCCCTTCGCGGCGACATCGACCTCATGGAATTCGCAAGCACCTTGCTCGCCGGTCTCGTCGAGACACCGGCGCTGCTGTTCATCACTGTCGGGCTGCTCGGACTCATCATGGGCAGCTTCCTCAATGTCGTCATCCTGCGGCTGCCGCGCATCATGGAGCACGAGTGGCGGCAGGAGTGCGCGGCGCTGGCCGCCGCCGACGCTACTGAGGCGGCGCCAGACTCCGGTGCCGGTGCCGATCAGGGTGCCGATCAGGGCGCCGATGCGCCGGCGCTCAGTCTGTCGCACCCCGCCTCCCACTGCCCGCACTGCGGTCACCGCATCCGCCCCTGGGAGAATATCCCGGTCCTGAGCTGGCTCCTCTTGCGCGGGCGCTGCAGCGCCTGCGCCGGCGCCATCTCCTGGCGCTACCCTGCCGTGGAAGCCCTGACCGCGCTGCTGTCGCTGCTGGTGGTCTGGCATTTCGGCCCCACCAGCCAGGCGGCGGCGGCGGCCCTGGTTTTCACCTGGGGCTTGTTGGCGCTGGCCTTCATCGACGCCGACACCCAGCTGCTGCCGGACGACATCACCCTGCCGCTGCTGTGGCTCGGGCTGGTGCTAAGCCTGGGCGGGGTCTTCGTGGACAGCCAGGCGGCCATCCTCGGCGCCGCCGCCGGCTATCTCAGCCTGTGGCTGGTCTTCCACGCCTTCCGGCTGCTGACGGGCAAAGAAGGCATGGGCCGCGGCGACTTCAAGCTGCTGGCCCTCTTCGGCGCCTGGATGGGCTGGCAGACCCTGCCCCAGATCGTGCTGCTGTCGGCGGTGCCGGGCGCCGTGCTCGGCATCGCGCTGGTGCTGAGCGGCCGCACCGAGCGCGAGACGCCCATGCCCTTCGGGCCCTTCCTGGCCGTCTCCGGCTGGGTCAATCTGCTGTGGGGACCGGACATCACCGCGGCCTATCTGCGCTTCAGTGGGCTTGCGTAGTGTCGGTGGCTTGGCTTGGGGTGTGGCGGGCGGAGGGCGGAGGGCTGAGTGCTGAGTGCTGAGTGCGGAGTGCGGAGTGCGGAGTGCGGAGTACGGAGTGCTGAGTGCTGAGTGCTGAGTGCGGAGTGCGAAGTACGGAGTGCGAAGTACGGAGTACGGAGTGCGGAGTACGACGTGCGGTGTGCGGTGTGCGAAGTACGGAGTACGGTGTGCGGTGTACGGTGTGCGGTGTGCGGTGTGCTTCGTGCGGCGTGGGTGGCTCGGTGTGCTGAGTGGGGGGTACGGAGTGCGGAAACGGTTGCGATGCTGGTGGCGATAGTGTCGCTGCCAGCCACGGTCGAGCGCGGCGTTGCGCGTTCTACGAGAGGACTTCGGCAGTCATGACGCCACAGCAGGGCAGTGATTCGGGTAGGGTAGCTCGCCCCTTTGCGGTGGCGCTCACCGGCGGTATCGGCAGCGGCAAGAGCGCCGTGGCCGAGCTGTTCTCGGCGCTGGGCGTCACCGTCAGCGACGCCGATGCCGTCTCCCACGCCCTCACCGCACCCGGCGGCGCGGCGCTTGGGCCCATCGCCGAGACCTTCGGCAAAAAAGTCATCAGTGCAGACGGCGGCCTGGACCGAGCGGCCCTGCGCGAGCAGGTGTTCGCGGACCCCGCCGCACGGCGCCGGCTGGAGGGCATCCTGCACCCCATGATCCGCGCGCGCATGCAGGCGGAGCTCGCGGCGGACCCGGGGCCCTACGTCGTGCTCGGCATTCCCCTGCTGGTGGAGACAGGTCAGACCGACATGGCCGACCGGGTGCTGGTGGTGGACGCGCCGGAGGCCGTCTGCATCGAGCGCGTCCGCCGGCGCAGCGCCCTCACCCCCGAGCAGGTCCGCCGGATCATGGCCAGCCAGGCCAGTCGCGCCGAGCGACTCGCCGCCGCCGACGATGTCATTGAGAACACCGGCGACCTGGCCGATCTCGCGCCCGAAGTCCAAGCCCTACACAAGCGTTACCTGTCCCTTGCCGCCGACGGCTGAGCGCCTGCGATTCGCGGCGATTTTTCTCCGGCTATTCGCGGAGCGACAGTCGACACGGCGATCGTCGTTGTCATTGTTGCAATCGAATCCCGGCTGCCGTCAGCCTGAGCGCCAGCCCGGTAGAATGCGCCCGCATGGACCACGACTACGCAGCCTCGCTGCGCCTCACGCTGCTCGGTGCCGTCAGCGGTCTGCTGGCCGCCTTGGTGGTGCTCGCCTTCCGCAGTGCCATCGAGTGGGGCCAATGGCTGCTCCTGCCCGCCGCCAGCGGCGACGGCTACGAAGTGCTGTCCCCCGCCGCCCGCCTGGCGCTGCCGCTGGCCGCCGGGCTGCTGCTCGGGATCGCCTTCGACCTGCTGCCCCGCCACCGCCGCGACGTGGGCGTCAATCATGTGCTCAAGCGCCTGCAGGCACCCGGCCGCGAGCGCCTGCCCCTGGTCAACATGCTGGTGCAGTTCTTCGGCGCCGTCGTGGCCATCGTTGGCGGCCATTCCGTGGACCGCGAAGGTCCCGCCGTCCACTTGGGCGCCGGCAGCGCCAGCTTCGTCGGCTCCTGGCTCGGCCTGGACGCCGAAGAGGAGCGCACCCTGCTCGCCGCCGGCGCCGCCGCTGCCATCGCCGCCGCCTTCGACACACCGCTGGCCGGCGTGGTCTTCAGCATCGAAGTGCTGCGCATCCGCTATCAGGTGACCCGCTTCCTGCCCGTCATCGTCGCCGCCGTCATGGGCGCCATGGCGAGCCGCGTGCTGTCGCTGGACGACCCGGGCTTCCCCGTGGTGCCCGAGCACCTCGGCTCGCACTGGGAGATCTTGGCGATGCTCGCCCTCGGCGGCGGCATCGGCCTGCTCGCGGTGGCCTTCTCGACCCTGGCGGTGCGCCTGCTCCGCGCCACCGGGCGCTGGCCGTGCAGCCTCACCTTCTCCCTCGCCGGTCTGATCACGGGCCTACTGGCGCTGTGGACGCCCCAGATCATGGGCATCAGCTACGACACCCTGGCCATCATGCTGCTGGGGGAAGCGCAGCTGGTGCTGGTGCTGCCGCTGATGGCCACCAAGCTCATCGCCACCGCGGTAAGCATCGGGCTGCGGGTGCCGGGCGGACTCATCGGGCCGACGCTCTTCATCGGCGGCGCCGCCGGCTCCACCCTCGGCCTGCTGCTGGCCGCGGCGGGCATCGAGCAGGCGGCCTCCGCGGGCTTCTACGCCACCATCGGCATGGCGGCGATGATGGGTGCGACGCTGCGGGCACCGCTGGCGGCACTGACGGCGCTGCTGGAGCTCACCGCCAATCCGAACATCATCCTGCCCGGCATGCTCGCAGTGGCCACGGCGGAGCTGGTGAGCCGGGCCTGGCGCGGCGAGCGCTCCGTCTTCGATCTGTTGCTGAACGCCCAGCCCATCGATATACGCAAGAGCTGAAATTGCGCGAGTAGTCTCCGCTCAGCGGTTGATTCTTGATTTCTGTCGGCAAAAAACGCTAGCGTCGCGTACACGCCGAAACCGGCGCAAAGCCGCGGCGTGCTCACACAACCATCGACAGGAGATCAACGCAATGCATAACAATCCGATGAACCGGTCCATCACCGCCCTTGCCGCCGCGCTACTACTCGGCGCCTCGACACAGGCCATGGCCGTCGAGTGCAAGGGCATGGAAAAGAAGACCTGCGAGCGCAACGAGTCCCAGTGCACCTGGGTGAACGGCTATACCCGGGGTGACGGGGTCAAGGTGAGCGGCTACTGCCGCGGCAAGGGCGGCAAGAAGTCCAGCAGCTCGAAAAGCTGACCTGCCTGAGTGCCCGACGCTCGGACCCGGGCCCGGGTCCGGGTCCGGGCCGCACCCCCTGCTAATCCGCCAGCCGGGCGCAAAACGACAGTCGAGCCATTCCTGCGGCGCCGGAGTCCGGCGCCATCAGGACGGCCGCTAGCCGCGCCCCGCCAGTCAGTCGCTGCTGCCAGCTCCGGCGAGCGCATCGGCAATCCGCTGCCCCTCCGCGAAGTCCAGGGTCCCTTCGTAGATGGCCCGGCCGGTGATGGCGCCCATGATGCCCCGGTCGGCAACCGCGGCCAGCGCGCGCACGTCCTCCAGGCTGGTGATGCCGCCGGAGGCGATGACCGGCACCGCAACGGCCTCGGCGAGTCGGGCGGTGGCCTCCACGTTCGGGCCCGTCAGCATGCCGTCGCGGCCGATGTCGGTGTAGACGATGGCCGACACGCCGTCGCGCTCGAAGCGCCGCGCAAGGTCCTCCACCCGGTGATCGGTCACCACCGCCCAGCCGTTGATGGCCACCTGCCCCTCCTTGGCGTCGAGGCCGACGATGATGTTGTCCGCAAAGGCGCGGCAGGCACGGGCGACGAAGGCGGGCTCCGTCACCGCCTGGGTGCCGATGATGCACCAGCTCACGCCGGCGTCCAGGTAACCGGCAATGGTGCGCTCATCGCGGATGCCGCCGCCCACCTGGATAGGCAGGTCCGGATAGGCGGCGGCGATGGCGCGGATGGCCTCGCCGTTGACCGGCTCGCCGGCGAAGGCACCGTTCAGGTCCACCAGGTGCAGCCGCCGGGCGCCGGCGTCATGCCAGCGCCCGGCGACGGCGACCGGGTCGTCGCCGAAGACGGTCTCATCGTCCATGCGACCCTGGCGCAGGCGCACGCATTTGCCGTCTTTGAGATCGATTGCGGGGATCAGGAGCATGGCGTGAAGCGTGAAGTTGGAAGGGTGAAGTTTGAAGGGTTGGGTCAGATGGCGCGTCGCGGGCCAGCCCGCGCCTGTCTAACTTCACACTTCGAACTTCAAACTTTCTAAAGGGCGCCTTTCGTTGACGGCGTAATCCCGCCCATCCGCGCATCCGGCTCCACCGCCATCCGCAGCGCCCGGCCGAAGGCCTTGAAGACGGTCTCTGCCTGGTGGTGGGCGTTGAGGCCGCGCAGGTTGTCGATGTGCAGGGTCAGCCCGGCGTGGTTGGTGAGGCCCTGGAAGAACTCCCGCAGCAGGTCCACGTCGAAGCCGCCGATAAGCGCGCGGGTGTAGTCGACGTTGTAGGTGAGCATGGGCCGCCCGGAGAGGTCCACCACCACCCGCGACAGGGCCTCGTCCAGCGGCACATAGGCGTGGCCGTAGCGGCGGATGCCCCGCTTGTCGCCGAGGGCCTTGGCCAGTGCCTGCCCCAGGGTGATGCCCACGTCCTCCACGGTGTGATGGGCGTCGACATGCAGGTCGCCCTCGGCCTGGATGTCCAGGTCCAGCAGCCCGTGGCGGGCGATCTGGTCCAGCATGTGCTCTAGAAAGGGCACCCCAGTGCGAAAGCGGCCCTCGCCGGTGCCGTCCAGGTCCAGCGTGACGCGGATCTGCGTCTCCAGGGTGTTGCGCTCGACTTCGACGGCGCGGTGGGCCCCGCTGGAGGGCGCGGTGTGCTCGTTCATGGCATGTCAGGCGGCGTTTGCATGCCGGCATTTAACCACACCGCACTCAGCGCCCGCACGGCCTGGTAGGGGGCGGCGGTCCATCCGCGCCCCGGGCCACGGGAAGCCACCGTTGCCCGCCGCCTTGAGCGTGAAACGCCGGCGTCCGCGCCACGTGCAACCCGTTTCCGCTGCGGGGACGCCGGGAATTCTCCGCACCTCCCAGGAGGGAGGGGCCGCTCTGTGGCAGACCTCTCGTACAACTGAGGGGAACGGCCTCGGGCGTCCGCTGTGCGACGCATGGCCGCCGGACATTGATAAACACCCCAGGGGGAGCTCGCGACCCATAGCAGACGGTTGCGACTAGAACCATTGTGACGAGTCCCATCGAGCAGAGGGTCTGCCCTAGTCCATCCTCTCTCCAAAGAAATCACCCTTCGCTTTGGCGATCACGGCCTATGTGTCCCGTGCCAGAGTTTAGCCAAGGCGCGAGGTCTTGACGGAAGCGGATCCCCGTTTGCTACTGATCGGCAGCGGCGACCGGTACAATCAAGCACAAAACGTCGGCTAACGCTTGGTCTCAGCGGTTCGTGACGGTGTTCTCGTGGTCGTGCGGCCTGCCTACGGCACCGCAGCGCCGCATCAAGGGCTGTCCGGCAATCTTGCGCCGCTACTATTGCATGCCTGAGTTTCTATCGATGCACCGACCGACGATCGATTTCCGCAGTATTCGTAGTCATCACGGTAGCCAGCATGGCGGTTTCGAGGAGTTGGCGTGCCAACTTGCAGCCCTCGACAGTCACGCCGCCCTGTCGTTCCATCGCAAGGGCAGCGGTGCCGATGCTGGACTCGAGTGCTACCGGAGCGAACTCGATGGAACAGAAACCGGCTGGCAAGCGAAGTACTTCTTCTCGTTGGGAAGCAGCGAGGCACAGCAGCTCAAGGATTCGTTCGATAATGCTGTCGCGAAACACCCAAAGCTCGCTCGCTTCATCGTTTGCCTGCCGTTCGACTTGTCCGATGGACGCATCCGCGGGCGTCAGTCCGCGCGCGACCGCTGGGACGCCTGGGTTTCTGATCGCCACGAATCGATCGCCCCTCGGGTCGTCGAGATTGAACTTTGGGGTGCCTTCGAGCTAGCCGAGCGGTTATCGCGCAATGATCCGCTCCACGTAGGGAGACTTACCTATTGGTTCGATCTTCCCCATTTCGGGCCGGGTTGGTTCCGAGATCGATTCGAGATCACCCGCAAGGCGTTGGGTCGGCGCTACACACCTGAGCTCAACGTCGAACTGCCGATCAGACAAGCGCTCGCCGCATTTGCCCGCGATCCTCATTTCGCGCGCCAGATCGAAGGATGGGCGGATGAGCTCGATGAAGCATGGCATCGATTACGGTCTTCTTTGAATTCGGTTTTCACGGATTCCGATGCGGCGAAGCTTGACCAGGAACTGTCCGCGATTTCCAAAGCCATTCGCGAAACATCGCTTGCCTCGCCAAAGCCGATCCCATTTGACAAGTGGGCTGCCCTAATTGCCACTGCCAGCGGGTCGCTCGGCCAGAGTATGTCGAAGATCTGGGCACCGAGAAATAACGCGGAGTTGGATCAAGAGGCTGTGCGCAGGACTCAGCGGTCTGCTTGGCTTCTCAGTGAGACCATCGAGCGTCTCGCCGGTCAAGTCGATGCCCAGGAAACCCATGTGGCCAACACGAGCAGTTTGCTCTTGACCGGTGAAGCAGGTGTCGGGAAGTCACATCTCCTTGCCGACCTTGCGGAGCACCACATCGCTCAAGGTTTTCCCGCCGTTATCACCCTGGGTGGCGCATTTGTCGACGACGACCCCTGGCGCCAGGTCGCCGAGCAGTTGGGGCTGTTCGGTGTGTCGTCAGACGCCATCTTGGGGGCGCTCGATGCGGCTGCGGAGGCTACGGGTACCCGCGCCTTGGTCATAGTCGATGCGCTCAATGAACGCAACGGCATCTCGGTTTGGTCGGAGCGGCTGGCCGCGTTTCTGGCCGTCGTCGAGCGCTTCGATCACGTTGCAGTCCTTGTCTCCTGCCGCACGACCTTCGTGCCCTACATCGTTCGGGATCTGGACGACGCTACCCTGTCTCGAATCGAGCACCCGGGCTTTGCGGGGAAGGCAGCGGAATCCGCGCGCCGCTATCTCGACCAGCGCGGAATCGTGCGCATGGCCGCGCCGCATTTTGCCCCGGAGTTGGAAAACCCGCTCTTTCTTCGCACACTCTGCGACATGCTTGAACGAACTGGGGAGAGAGAACTGCCAAGGGGCGTAGCGGGCGTTTCAAGTATCTTCGATTTCTATTTCAGCGCGGTCGCCGCCGAACTGAACCGGCGTATGCGCTTAGCACCCAGGCTCAGGCGCGTCGAGAAGGTGCTCAGCGCGATTACCGAGGCGATGGTTCAGGCAGGTGCCGGATATCTACCTATCGACGTAGCCACGGAGTTAGTCGAGAGCGTCCATCCGTCGCACGGACGTGCTGAACAAGACCTGTTCACCAACCTGGAGCACGAGGGCGTACTCGCCGTGGAGCCGATCCAAGAAGGGGATTCGATCATCGAGATGGTTCGTTTCACCTTCGAGCGACTGAGTGATCATCGGATTGCCAAGCGGCTTCTCGAGACGCATGTTGCTAACGGTGATCCCGCCCAAGCCTTCGGCAAGAGTGGGTCTCTCGCGCAGTACGTCATCGGTGAGCGGGCCTACCGTTTTGCTGGCATTGCGGAGGCCTTCGCCGTCCAACTCCCAGAG
>NZ_NRRV01000017.1 GCF_016583825.1 Thiohalocapsa halophila
GTACTGGGGGCGGTGTTGTGCACCGAGCCAGTGTCGCTTGCGATCGGGCGCCTCCGGCGGCGCAGCCTCTGCACCAAAAGTTTGCATCGCTTGGTGCCCATGCGCCAAGCCGGAGCCTTCCCGCTCGCCGTTGGGTGTCATCCGCTCGCATCGGGCTGGCATAATCTCTGCTTCAGCGGTATGATGATCGGTCCGGCGCTCGGGAGGGCTGTTCGCGCACGGCTGTCATCGTGCCGCTCACCGACTCCGGCCCCACCGATGGTCTCGGCAGGCTCGCCCGGCGCTCTCCCGCCAGGCGCCGGCCGCCGCTGGCCAGCCAAAACCATGTATTCCCGGAAGGTATCTCACCCGATACCGGAGCTTAACCGGGGTGGAAGCCGACTGATCTCGGGATCACAATCCACCCCTCCGGTCCGGTAACCGACCACCAGGCGACTACGAGGTCCCAAGCCATGAACCTTCGTGCCTATCCAGCGGCGCAGGGGCTCTACGACCCCGCCAACGAGCGCGACGCCTGCGGCGTCGGCTTCGTCTGCGATATCAAGAATCGCAAGAGCCACCGCATCGTGCAGCAGGGCCTCGAGATCCTGGAGCGCCTGACGCACCGCGGTGCCGTGGGTGCCGACCCCAAGGCGGGCGACGGCGCCGGCATCCTGGTGCAGATCCCGGACGAATTTTTCCGGGCCAAGGTGGATTTCGAGCTGCCGGCGGCCGGTCACTACGGCGTCGGCATGGTCTTCCTGCCCCAGGACCCCAGCGCCCGGGAGGACATGCAGGAGACCGTCCAGCGCCACCTCGAAGAAGGCGGCCAAGCCGTGCTCGGCTGGCGCGACGTCCCTGTAGACAACGCGGATCTCGGCGAGAGTGTGCTCCCCACCGAGCCCGTGGTGCGGCAGGTATTCGTCGCCTGCGGCGACAACTGCCCGGACCAGGACGCCTTCGAGCGCAAGCTCTTCGTCATCCGCAAGCGCATGGACAACGAGATCCGCGCCGCGGGCTACGACAAGACGGCCTATTACGTGGCGTCCATGTCCTCGCGCACCGTTAACTACAAGGGCATGCTGCTGGCGAGCCAGGTGGGCGCCTATTACTTGGACCTTCAGGACGAGCGCTTCGCCTCGGCGCTGGCCCTGGTGCATCAGCGCTTCTCCACCAACACCTTCCCCACCTGGGATTTGGCGCAGCCGTTCCGAATGATCTGCCACAACGGCGAGATCAACACCCTGCGCGGCAACGTCAACTGGATGGCCGCACGGCGCCACACCATGCGCTCGGAGATCCTGGGCGACGACCTGGACAGCATTTGGCCACTGATCCCCGAGGGCCAGTCGGACTCCGCCTGCTTCGACAACGCCCTGGAGCTTCTGGTGATGGGTGGCTATCCGCTGGCCCACGCCATGATGCTGCTGATCCCGGAGGCCTGGTCCGGCAACCATCTGATGGACGAGAAGCGCCGCGCCTTCTACGAGTACCACGCCGCCCTGATGGAGCCCTGGGACGGTCCGGCCGCCGTGGCCTTCACCGACGGGCGCCAGATCGGCGCCACGCTGGACCGCAATGGTCTGCGCCCGGCTCGCTACCTGGTGACCCATGATGGCATGGTGGTCATGGGCTCGGAGATGGGCGTGCTGGACATCCCGGACGAGCGCATCGCCAAGAAGTGGCGGCTCCAGCCGGGGCGCATGTTCCTGATCGACCTGGAGCTGGGGCGCATCGTCGGCGACGACGAGCTCAAGGCCCAGCTGGCGGACGCCAAGCCCTACCGCGAGTGGCTGAACCGCACCCAGATCCACCTGGATTCCCTGCCCACGGACGTGGCTCCAATGGCGCCGGAGGCCAGCGTGCTGCTGGACGCCCAGCAGGCATTCGGCTACAGCCAGGAGGACGTCAAGTTCCTGCTGACCCCGATGGTAGTCTCCGGTCAGGAGGCCGTCGGCTCCATGGGCGCGGACAACCCGCCCTCGGTGCTCTCATCGCGCTCCAAGCACCTGTCCACCTATTTCAAGCAGAACTTCGCCCAGGTCACCAACCCGCCCATCGACCCCATCCGCGAAGAGCTGGTGATGTCGCTGGTGTCGCTCATCGGCCCGCGGCCGAACCTGCTGGGCCTGAACGAGGCCGGCCAGCACTGGCGCCTGGAGGTCAATCAGCCCATCCTCACCAATGAGGACTTGGAGCGCATCCGCCACATCCAAGACAACTCCGGCGGCGCCTTTCGCACCGACACCCTGCACATGGTCTACCCGGCCGGCGAAGGCGCTGCGGGCATGGCCCCGGCCCTGGACCGGCTCTGCCAGGAGGCGGAGCAGGCGGTGCTGGAAGGGCACAACATCCTGATTCTGTCGGACCGCCATCTGAACGCGGACTATGTGCCCATCCCGGCGCTGCTGGCCACCTCGGCGGTGCATCATCATCTGATTCGCCAGGGGCTGCGCACCAGCTCCGGGCTGGTGGTGGAGACCGGCGCGGCGCTGGAGGTGCACCACTTCGCGACGCTGGCGGGCTATGGCGCCGAGGCTATCAATCCTTATCTGGCCTTCGACACCATCGCCTCCCTGCTGGACAAGCTGCCGCACGACGGCGGCAAGCTGAGCTTCGAGGAGGCCCAGTCCCGCTACATCAAGGCGGTCGGCAAGGGCCTGAAGAAGGTCATGTCCAAGATGGGCATCAGCACCTTCCAGAGCTACTGTGGTGCGCAGATCTTCGACGCCGTGGGTCTGAACCAGGAGCTCGTCAACCAGTACTTCACCGGCACGACGAGCATGGTGGAGGGTATCGGCCTTGCCGAGGTGGCCGAGGAAGCCGTGCGCTGGCACCAGCGCGGCTATGGCAACGAGGAGATCCTGCGCAAGCACCTGGACGTTGGGGGCGACTATGCCTATCGCCTGCGCGGCGAGGACCACGTCTGGTCGCCGGACACCATCGCGAAGCTCCAGCACGCCGCGCGCGCCAACGACGCCGGCACCTACGCCGAGTACTCCAAGCTCATCAACGAGCAGAACGAGAAGCTGCTCACCTTCCGCGGCCTGATGGAGCTGAAATGGGCCGACGAGCCCGTGCCGCTGGAGGAGGTCGAGCCGGCGTCCGAGATCGTCAAGCGCTTCGCCACCGGCGCCATGTCCTTCGGCTCCATCAGCTACGAGGCGCACTCGACGCTGGCCAAGGCCATGAACCGGATCGGCGGCAAGTCCAACACCGGCGAGGGCGGCGAGGAGCCCGAGCGCTTCCTACCGCTGCCGGATGGCTCGCGTAATCCGGAGCGCTCGGCCATCAAGCAGGTGGCCTCCGGGCGCTTCGGCGTGACCGTGGAATACTTGGTCAACGCCGACGACATCCAGATCAAGATCGCCCAGGGCGCCAAGCCCGGCGAGGGCGGCCAGCTGCCGGGCCACAAGGTCAATGCACAGATCGCGCGGGTGCGACATTCCACGGCCGGCGTGGGCCTCATTTCGCCGCCGCCGCACCACGACATCTACTCGATTGAAGACCTGGCACAGCTGATCCACGACCTGAAAAACGCCAACCCCAAGGCGCGGATCTCCGTCAAACTGGTCTCTGAGGTCGGTGTCGGCACCGTCGCCGCCGGCGTCTCCAAAGCCCATGCGGACCATGTGACCATCGCCGGCTATGATGGCGGCACGGGTGCGAGCCCGCTGACCTCCATCAAGCACGCCGGCAGCCCCTGGGAGATCGGCCTCGCCGAGACCCACCAGACCCTGGTGCTGAACCAGCTGCGCGGGCGCATCGCCGTGCAGGTGGACGGGGGCATGCGCACCGGCCGCGACGTGGTCATCGGTGCGCTGCTGGGCGCGGACGAGTTCGGCTTCGCGACAGCGCCCTTGATCGTCGAGGGCTGCATCATGATGCGCAAGTGCCACTTGAACACCTGCCCGGTGGGCGTGGCCACGCAGGACCCGGAGCTTCGGAAGAAATTCACCGGTCAGCCCGAGCACGTCGTGAACTTCTTCTTCTTCATCGCCGAAGAGGTGCGCCAGATCCTGGCCAAGCTCGGCTTGCGCAGCGTCAACGAGGCCGTGGGCCAGATGGACCGCCTGGAGATGCGCCGCGCCATCGAGCACTGGAAGGCCAAGGGGCTCGACTTCTCGCGCATCCTCACCAAACCCGATGTGCCGGACACCGTCGCCCTGTACAACCGCGAGACCCAGGACCACGGCCTCGACAAGGCCCTGGATCACCAGCTCATCGCCCAGGCCGAGCCGGCGCTGACACACGGCGAGCCGGTGCGCATCGAGACCGAGATCAAGAACTTCAACCGCACCGTCGGCACCATGCTCTCGGGCCGAGTGGCGGAGCGCTATGGACATGCCGGTCTGCCGGACGACACCATCTACGTCAAGGCCCGCGGCATCGGCGGGCAGTCCTTCGGTGCCTGGCTGGCGCACGGCGTGACCATCGAGCTCATCGGCGAGGCCAACGACTATGTCGGCAAGGGCTTCTCCGGCGGGCGGCTCATCATCTACCCGCCGGCGGATTCGGGCATCGACAAGGCCGAAGACAACATCATCGTCGGCAACACCGTGCTCTACGGTGCCATCAGCGGCGAGTGCTACTTCCGCGGCGTCGCCGGCGAGCGCTTCTGTGTGCGCAACTCCGGCGCTACCGCGGTGGTCGAAGGGGTCGGCGACCACGGCTGCGAGTACATGACCGGCGGCGTCATGGTCTGCTTGGGCTCCACAGGCCGCAACTTTGCCGCCGGCATGTCGGGCGGCATCGCCTATGTGCTGGACGCGGACGGGCGCTTCGCCGAGCACTGCAACCAGGCCATGGTGGAGCTGGAGCCCGTCCCTGCCGAAGACGCGGCGCTGGAGCATCTCGATCACCAAGGCGGGGATCTGGAGTCCCACGGCTTCGTCGACGTGAGCCACGACATGACCCGCTTCGACGAGGTCCGACTGAAGCAGCTGATCCTCAAGCACAAGCACTACACCAACTCGGACGTGGCCCGGGCTATCCTCGACGACTGGGAAGCCATCCGGCCCAAATTCGTCAAGGTGATGCCGGTGGACTACCGCCGGGCGCTGGAGGCGATGCAGTCCCAGCAGAGCCGCCCGCCCGGCGCCACCACGCCGAACATGTCCAAGCCGACCCTAACCAAGCCTTCACGGCAGTCCTGATGGAGGGCGCGAGCCATGGGTAAGCCAACCGGATTCATGGAATACGACCGCGCCGAGATGGCCTACGAGCCGGCGGCGGATCGGGTCGTGCACTACAACGAGTTCGTACTGCCGCCGTCCGACGAGGAGATGGCCATCCAGGGCGCGCGCTGCATGGACTGCGGCATCCCCTACTGCCACCAGGGCTGTCCGGTGAACAATATCATCCCGGACTGGAACGACCTGGTGTACCAGAACGACTGGGAATCGGCCATCGAGGTGCTGCACAGCACCAACAACTTCCCGGAGTTCACCGGGCGCATCTGTCCGGCGCCCTGCGAGGCCGCCTGTACGCTCAACATCGACGACAAGCCTGTAGCCATCAAGGCCATCGAGCGTGCCATCGCCGACAAGGCCTGGGACGAAGGCTGGGTGCGCCCGCAGGTGCCCGAGCACCGCACCGGCAAGCACATCGCCGTGGTGGGCTCCGGCCCCGCCGGGCTCGCCTGCGCCCAGCAGCTCGCCCGCGCCGGCCATGCCGTCTCCCTCTACGAGAAGGAAGACCGCATCGGCGGCCTGCTGCGCTACGGCATCCCGGACTTTAAGCTCGCCAAGAAGATGATCGACCGGCGCATGGCGCAGATGCGCACCGAGGGCGTGGAGTTCCACACCCACTGCCACATCGGCGTCGACATCCCCATGGACAAGCTGATGGGCGAGCATGATGCCGTGGTGCTCGCCGGCGGCAGCGAGAAGCCCCGCGACCTCGACGTGCCCGGGCGCAGCTACGCCGGCATCCACTTCGCCATGGACTTCCTGCGCGCCAACTCCAAGCGCGTCCAGGGCTTGCAGGTACCGGACGAGGACTTCATCAGCGCCCACGACAAGCACGTCATCGTCATCGGCGGCGGCGACACCGGCTCCGACTGCATCGGTACCAGCAACCGCCACGGCGCCAAGTCCATCACCCAGATCGAGATCCTGGACAAGCCGCCGGAGAAAGAGGACAAGGGCCTCACCTGGCCGGACTGGCCGCACAAGCTGCGCACTTCCAGCAGTCAGGAAGAAGGCTGCGACCGCCACTGGAACGTCCTCTCCAAGTCCTTCGAGGACGACGGCAACGGCAACGTCAAGGCACTTCACTACGTCCTGGTGCGCTGGGACAAGGACGAGAACGGGCGCTGGCAAATGACCGAAGTCCCCGGCTCCGAGGGCCGGTTCAAAGCCGACCTGGTACTGCTGGCCATGGGCTTCGTGCACCCCGTTCACGAAGGCATGCTCGCCGAGCTACAAGCGGCCAAGGGCCTGGAATTCGACCCCCGCGGCAACGTCAAGGGCAGCACCGAAGGCCCCAAGGCGTACTACACCAACGTCGACGGCATCTTCGCCGCCGGCGACATGCGCCGCGGCCAGTCCCTGGTGGTCTGGGCCATCCGCGAAGGCCGCCAATGCGCGCGGGCGGTGGATGAGTGGCTGATGGGGACGACGGATTTGCCGCGGTGACGGCGGCTGGCGGCAGGGACGCCGGTGACTTGCGAAGAAGCGGCCTGCGGGCCGCTTTTTTGGTGGTGATCGCGGCGCGAGGTCTCGATCCGCCCAATCCAGGCCTCTGCGCGGAGCGCTTGCGGGCGCCGCAAACTTGGACGCAAGCGTCGTCAAGACCTATGCTTCCGGCATGCTGACGGTCATCGAAACGCCGCTGTTCCAGCGTCAGTGGCCGCTGTACTGGACCGAGGAAGAGCGTGGCGCCTTCTGCGCCTACATCGCGGAGCACCCGGACGCGGGCGATGTCGTTCCAAGACTGAAGGCAATCCGCGATGCACTCGAAGACTGAGCCTTTGAGCGAGGACGCATTGGAGGCATACGAGGCCGACCGCGACCTCGCCGCCGATGTACTGCAAGCAGTCCGAGAAATGAAAGCCGGAGCGGGCCGGCTCGCCTGGCCCCCCGCCTTGGCTGCTCGCCAGCAAACCGGGCTTTCCCAGGCGCAGTTTGCGGACCTGCTCGGCGTGTCTGTCGACACCATCGAGGCATGGGAGCATGGGCGCGCGCAGCCGACTGGAGCCGCACGCACCCTGTTGGCAGTCGCGCGCAGGCATCCGAAGGTCATTCAGGATGTCGCGGCGGACATGGCGTCGCACCGGTGAGCTTGTCCCATCAGGCAACACTGTTGGAAGGCCGGCTTGGGCTCGGAAGGCATTCACTGGCCGGCATTGGACGAGGACATGAGCGTCGCGGGTCTGCTCGCCGCGACTCCGTCGCCGGAGAGTCAGCAATCGCTCAGGGGCTGGCTCGCGGGACGCGCCAGTGCGCAACCGACCGGAGGGGTCGCGAACGGGTCCAAAGGGACAAGTGCACCTGACCTCACGGAGTCCGGTTACCCGACGTTGAGGGCCGAGGATCTTGCCGGCGCCTGGAGCTACGTCCGAAGAAGACAGGTGGAAATCGAGCGCGAGATCGTTGAGAACGAGGCTTGACCCGATGACGCGCCTGTATGGCAACGAAAGCAAGACAACATCGACCCAGGCTCCCAGAGAACTTGCCATGAGCTCAGAACTGCGGAGGATTGAAGCAATGCTCCCCGGGCTTTCCCCAGGCGACAAGGCGCAGCTCCTGGAATGGCTTGCTCAGGACCTCGGCGGGGCGACGCCCGGGATCGAGAAGACAGCCGGCGTCTGCGGCGGCGCGGCACGCATCGTGCGTACACGTATTCCGGTATGGGTCCCGGAACAGGCACGTCGATTGGGAGCCAGCGAAGCAGACCTCCTCCGATGCTACCCGACACTGCGGGCCGAAGACCTTGCCAATGCCTGGAGCTACGTGAGGCGAAGACGCACGGAAATCGAGCGCGATATCGCCGACAACGAAGCCTGACCCGATGGCGCGGCTCTACGGCGATGTACCGTGCACAGCGAAACGGAGGCCCCATGAGCTCGTCCGACGAGTGCGTTCAGCGGAACCGATTTTTTGCTCTCCTCGGAACCGTTTCCTGCTGCGTCGAGGAATTTCTCCTGAGACCTGCTTGTTACGCGACAGCGGAGTTTGCTGCGTTACATGTGAGGCCTGACCGTGGGGCAACGTAGCCGAGCAATCGTCGCCATGAGCCAACAAGCCGATGCACGGCTCCACTGATGCCGACGATCCTTCGGGCTGGGCCTTATCGGTTCTTTTTCTACGCAGGCGACGGCGGAGAGCCGGTGCATGTGCATATCGAGCGCGACGACAAGGTCGCCAAGTTCTGGCTGGATCCGATACGGCTCCAGAATACCGGGGGTTTCACCCGCGCCGAGCTGCGCCGAATCCGCTCTATAATCACCGCTCATCAGGCAACATTGGTGGAAGGCTGGCATGAATTCTTTGGCGATAAACACTGATCGCCCGATCGCCTCAAGGGTCTACGTCACCGAGGACACCCTCACGGTCGATCTCGAGGACGGACGCACGATTGCCGTGCCTATCGAGTGGTTTCCGCGGCTCGTTTACGCCACACCGGACGAACGTGGCGATTGGCGCCTGATCGGCCGCGGCGAAGGCATTCATTGGCCGGCATTGGATGAGGACATCAGCGTCGCGGGTCTTCTGGCCGGGATCCCGTCGCGGGAGAGTCAGCAGTCACTTAAGCGGTGGCTCGCGGCACGCGCTGCCTCGGAATCGGCCTAGGGAATCTCTTCGAGCAGGCCGAGCCGGCGCGCGAGCGCGGCGAGCCCGTGCGCACGGCAGCCAGAAGCCCCGCGACCTTCTAGGTTCGGTAGTTGGGCCACGAAGAGCACGAAGAGCACGAGCCGATCTCCTAGAGAACCCGCCGTGAGCTCAGAACCGCGGACCCTTGAGGCGTTGCGCCCCCGAACTCTCCCCAAGGGACAAGGCGCAGCTTCTGCGAGGGCTTGCCCAGTCGGACGCACGATTGCCGTGCCTATCGAGCTTGGAGGAGGTTTCGGTGTCCACCAGATCAATCGTCGGTCCCCTGTGCCTGATCGTGGCAGGTGTCATGATGGCGTTATCCGCGGGCCCAGCGCTCGCGGAGGACTGCTTCCTGCATCCCTACGGCGAGCTGCGCGCCTATCACGGTGACTGGCTGGCCGTCTGCGACCAGGGCGGCGCAGGCGCCTGCCGCGCCGTGCAGATCATGCTCGAGCCGGGGGACACCCGCGTCGGCCCCGCGCGGCTGGCGTTGGAGCGAAAGGACGCGGGGCATTTCGATGTGGTGTTCCATCACCAGGCCTTGATCGCCGGCGTGCGCGATCCGCTCGTGCTGGACATCGACGGCGATGCGCTGACGCTGTCGCCCGGACAATGGGCGCCGGGAGAGCCGGGAAGACCGAATGTGATCGCGGCGTTCCACATCGCCGATGTGGAGCTCGCCAAGGGTCTCGTGGCGCGTATGAAGGCAGGCTCGCGCCTGACGCTGCGCCACGATGCGGGCGAAGCGCAATTCTCGCTGCGCGGCGTGACCGCAGCGCTTGCCGCGATCGAAGCCCAGGCGGCGAGCCGCAATTGATGCAAGATTCCGCGCATTTCCTCGGGCAGGATGCGCCCGGACCAGATGTAGCAAGGTGTCCGGGTCAGGCTCCGGGAGGTGCTGACGGGCCGCTTCGCCGACAGCCCGCCGTGTTGGGCCGGCATCAGAGGCGCAGGGCAAATCTCGGCGCGGTGGTGGGACCTGGGCGAAGGGCGTCGGTCGAAGCGGGCTGGCGGAGGCGACCGGGTCAGGCGGCTGTATCAGGCGGCGGCGCGGTACGGCTGCTCGTTGACGCGCGCTACCGTGGCGTCGTTGAGCATCCGTTGTGCGCACTCGGCACAGCGCCCGCAGCAGGTGGCAACCTTGAGCCTGCTCTGGAGGCATTCCATGGAGTAGGCTCCCTCGTCGCAGGCCGCGCGGATTTGTCCATCTGTTACCTTGTTGCAGACACACACGTACATGGCAGTTTGCCCGATGTTTGGTTGGCTATAAGTGTCAGCATAAGCGTAAAAAGAATGATTCGCAATACCGTTCTGCTGATCTCGATCAAGACGGGCCGAAACAGGGGGGTTGCCAGCGTGCGTCCTGCTCGCTCGCGCTGAGCGTGGCTCGCCTGCTCGGCGGATTCTGCGCAGTTCTTGATTACAGGTGTGATGGCAGCATGTCTCATGCCGAGGAGCAGTGGGACCATCGGCGCACGCCGGTCGACTGCCCGTCCCGAGCCTCGAACCCCCCAACGACCACGTCCACCGGAGAACCGCGCTGTGCAAGGCGACAATCCGATCCTGCAAGCCCTGAACGGCTGCCTCAAAGACCAGCTAACGGCGATCAACCAGCTCTTTCTGCATGCGCGGATGGCCAAGAATTGGGGTCTGCACGGACTCAACGACTACGAGTACAAGCGCTCGATAGCGGCCATGAAGATGGCCGACGAGCTGATCGAGCGCGTCCTGTTCCTAGAGGGGCTGCCGAACCTCCAGGACTTGGGCAAGCTCCTGATCGGCGAGAACGTGCCGGAGCTGCTGGGAGGCGACCTTGCCATGCTCAGCGCCATGCGCGGCAACCTGCAGGATGCCGTAGAGCTCTGCGAGGCACACAAGGACTATGTGAGCCGCGACGAGCTCACCGAGATCCTCGAAGACGTCGAGGAGCACATCGACTGGATCGAGTCCCAGCAGTGGCTCATCGACAACGCTGGGCTGGAAAACTACCTCCAGTCCGTGATGGAGGCTTGATCATGCAAGGCAGTCCAGAGGTCCTCGCGCACCTTCAGAGCCTGCTCAACTGCGAGCTGGCCGCCCGCGACCAGTACATGGGCCATGCCCGCAAGTTCCGCGATTGGGGTCTGTTCAAGCTCGCCGAGCACCTGGATCACGAGCAGCAAGAAGAGTCCGAGCACGCGGACAAGCTCATCGAGCGCATGCTGTTCCTGGAGGCGGAGCCGGACTACAACCAGCAGGATAAGGTCAACATCGGCGACGACGTCGAGGGGATGTTGAGGCTGGACCTCGATGTGGAATACCGCGTCGCCGCCGCGCTGAAGGAGGCCATCGCCACCTGCGAAGCGGTGCAGGACTACGACACCCGCGACATTCTGATCCAGCTGCTCGACGACACCGAGATGGACCACGCTTGGTGGCTGGAGCAGCAGCTGCGCCGAATCCAGCTGGTGGGCATCCAGAACTATATCCAGTCGCAGATGGGTGAAGACGGGCAGCCCGCTGCCGGCTGAAGCGCTGCGTCCGCGCTCGGCCCGTCCTTCGGGGTGCTCGCGTGCGCGTCGCCAAAGTGCGTGATCCGGTACAAGATTCAGGGCAAGCGCTGACTTGTTCAGCATTTGCCCCGTCGTCCCCGGGGCTTCGCGCGCTCAGTGCTGCACCTGACCCACCCGCGCTTCCACCGATTCGATCTTGCCCGACATCCGCCCGTCCTGATTGCTGCGGATGTCGAGCTTGATGGCGGAGTAGACCCGCCGGCAGCCCAGGCTCTCCAGCACTGCCGCCGCGCGCTCCACCAGGGCCAGCGCCTCGCCCACGCTGTCGGTCTCGACAATGGTGCCCATGGGCGTGAGGCGGTACTCCAGCCCCGACTCCCGCACCATGCGGATGACCTCGCTGACTTGGACGCTGACGCTCTCGCCCTGGTCGGTGGGAAAGATGCTGAATTCCATCAGAACGGACATGCGAGCACTCCACGCTGGTGGTGTCGGGATTCGATGCGGGACACCAGCTTAGCGCACACTGGAATCGGCTTGCCGCGCCGTGCATCGGTTGGTGAAGCGACTGGAGCTGACGCTGCCCGGCCGCCGCGACCCTCCGGCGGTGCGGCGCCTGCGCTGGCAGTCCACGGCTGCGCTGCCCACGACGTCCTCAAGGTCACCTGGAAGTGCCTGAGGGAGGTGCCTGGTGGAGGTGCCCGGTGGAGGTGCCCGGTGGAGGTGCCTGGCTGCGCTCAGGCTGGAACGCCGGGTGCCGACTGGCTGCCGGAACCGGCTATGCGGTCACACCCAGCTCGGGGCTCGCAGCGGTGACACGGCCAGGGCTCAGACCGTGAGCACGCTCATCACAAAGAGCAGCACCAGGCCGAGCACGCCGACCCAGTCGAAGAGCCGCCGCCAGCGTTGGTGCCGGTGGTGCAGGCGCTCGGTCGCCTCGGTGAGCGCCGGGCTCGCTGCCAGCGCCGGGGCTAGATAGGTCCGCTGATGTTGCAGCTCGATGGCGTCCAGTGCTGCCGCCGCCTCTACCATGTCGGCCCGGTAGGCGCGGCGGTCCACATCCAGCAGCCGCCGGCGCAGATCTGCATGGAAATGCATCATCGCCGCATCCAAATCCCAGAAGTAGGCGACAATGCCTGCACTTTCCGGGGCCTGCGGCACGATTTCGGCCGCTTGCAGACACACGGCCTTGGGCATATCGCCACAAGGAGTGATGTAGAGATAACCGGCTCGCATTCGGCCCACGCCCGCCTGTCGCGGCGAAAAGATCGACGCCCTGCTCAAAGCATAGTCGGCGTTGAGGGCAGCATCAATCCTGTTGCCGACGCGAGCCTGAAGCGCTGCTAGGTGAGTGGCCTGTGGCAGCTAATCCCGTCGTCCATTTCAGCTGTCTGAGGAGAGGCCGATTGATTGGCGTTTGCAGTCCGGGAAAGGTCGCTCCGCCATCTTCAGCGACCCGAGTCGCTGAAAATGGCGGTGTTTGCCTAGGCAGTCTGAGCTTGGCTCTCCCAGTTGGCGATGCGAATCAGCTCCATGATCCCGCGCGCTAAGGGCAGCGGCTCTTCGGGTGCATAGTCCTCTCCCTTTGACCAGGCTTCTTCGGCTTCGGCTGCAACGCCGTGAAAGCCCTGTCGGCAGAGCTCCCAAACGGCTTTGTCTTGGTACGACGTCATGATACTGCCCCCCCGGTCGATGCGATTTGCCGGACCCGTGCTGTTGCTTAATACAGACAGCATGCGAGCCAGGCGGTACTGCTTCAAGATCGCGCTCGACGGCCCTCAAGTGGGCGATCGCCGCTGCGCGCGTTGTCAAGTCTTGGCCCTGCTGCGCTTTTTTCAATCCTTTGTATGGCTTATGGTCCGCGCTGCCCGATCAGCGAGGTCGTGCTGCGCGCTGTACAATCTCTGTCGAAGCTTGCAGCGTGCCGATAAGCATCGTCGCTTGCAGGCCACACCCTCAGCATAGTTCACCACCGTCGGCGCACAATTGGTGAATACCACCTACCGCGTCAGCGCTGACCCCCTAGGTTGTCGAACTTCTGCCAAAGCCTCCGCCTGGCCCCGCAGCGGGTCCGTCCCGCCAGCTGCCCGCATCCGGCAGGTGACCAGGCCTCTGGATCCCCGCGCGCTGCCTGTCCCCGCTTACTCGGCGTTGAATCTGGCCGCGGGAAACAATAACTTCCGCGCACCGTGGTTTTGAGAGCAGCAGTGCAAGTGAACTCATCAGCCGTACCGCAAGGGCTTGTCCCTCTCGGCGTCGTCCTGACCGGCGTCGCCTTCGCATTCGCGTCATCCATCGTGCCCCACTTCGACGCGGCCCATCGTCTGCTGGCGCTGCCTTTCGGGGTCGGGGTAGCGCTCTACGGCCTCTATGGCGTCGTCGCGGCCCTGGTGCCCCAGTCGCTGGGCGACCGACTGGGACTGCGCATTCTCGGCCTGCATGTGGCCATGGGCGTGCTGCTGCGCGCATCCATCGACCCGCGCATGGTGGAGGGCTGGCTCGCGCTGGTACCGGCATTGCTGATGGCGTACATGCTGGCCGACGTCTACCTGCGCCGCGGCCAGGTGACCCTCGGCGACGGTGACGAGGCCACCTGAGCGTCCTGCGTCGACGCCTGAGCCCGCCGCAAGCGCGCAGGGCTAGCCGCTATGGAGCTGTTGCAGATACACGAGCAGCAATGTCCCTGGTGCGGTGAGCTCATCGAGCTCGCCGTGGACTGCAGCTACGGCGACCATGTCTTTGTCGAGGACTGCGCCGTCTGCTGCGCGCCCATACAGGTGGCCGTGAGCTTTGCGCCGGGGCCGCAGGTATCGCCGTCGGTGGAGGTGCGGCGGGAGAACGACTAACCCGGGCGCCACCTGGCAGTGACTCGCCGCGGCCCAGGGAAGCAGGGTGCACGCGGCTCTCGACAGCGAAGGCGAGGCGCCGGCAAGGGGCTCTGCTGGGCTTCGGGCATGGGACGGAACGGGGCCCCATGGCTTCAGCCTGCAGCGTCACGCCCAGCACGTCAGCGACCATCGCCTCGTCGACGCGGCCCTGAGGATTCTGCGCGGCTGAGGCGGCCGGGCCCGCTGGGGGCGCTCGCGGGGCGGCTCAGAAACCGCCGCCGGTGCGAAAGCCACCACCGCCGCCGAAGCCGCCGCCGGTGCCGAAGCCGCCGCCGCCGATACCCCCGCCCAGGCCGCCACCAGAGCCGCCTGCGTGGGAGCCGCCACCGAAGCCCCCGCCCCAGGGGCTGCCCCGGCCGAAGCGCCCGGAGCCGAAGCTCGGGTCCGTGCGCGGGGGCCGGTAGTGGTACTGCTCCTCCAGCACGCGCATAAGTGCCTCGCGGTCCAGCATCCCCTTGACGAAATTGGTAAGCATCAGGGCGATTAGCGCGCCATCGCCGAAGCTCGCACCGGCGCGGTCCATGCGCTCGCGCTGCATGTCGCGCCGCAGCCGCGCCAGCTCTTCGAGCTTGTCCTGCTGCCTGGCGCGGCTTTGCTTCAGGTTCTCGAGCATGAAGCGCGCCTTGCGCTGCTCGCGCTCCAGCTCTTCGAGCTCGGCGATGATGCGGTCGTCCTCCGGAAAGGGGGTACGCTCGGCCTCCTGCTCCAGGCTGGCGAGGTCCTCGCGCTCCAGCGCGGCGGCGAGCTGTTCCACGGCGCGCTGGGTGTGCATATCCGCACCGCTGGCGAAGTCCGCCCGGCGCTGGGACAGCTCGGCGATGCGACTCTCCGCTGCCTCGATGCGCTCCTCGACATCATCGACGGCTGTTTGGGCCGCATCTCGGTCGGCCTCCAGCTGCGGGATGGCGCCGGCGTCGCGGGCCGCGTCGTCCAGGGACCGCAGCGCCGCGAGCGCCGTATCCGCATCCGCACGCCGCGTTTCGGCGTGCTCGCGCAGGCGCTTGGGGATCTCCGCCAGGCGCTGATAGTTGAGCCTGGCGTCGGCGTAGCCAATGAGCCGCGCCACCTTGCCGTCCAGCCAGCGGAAAAGCCCGCCGGCCTCGTACGCTGCGGTGCCGTACTTGCGCCGCCAGAGGTACATGAATAACGGGTCCGCGCGGTAGGCTGCCCCCTTGGCCTGCTCCTCCTGCTCGCTTTCGGCGGCCTTGGTCTCGGCGTGCCGGGCGATGCGGTCCGCCTCGGTGGCGCGCTCGCGTTGGGCGCGGTAGTCGCGGTCGGCATCCAGCTTGGCCTGGACGGCGGCTTCGGCGTTATCCAGGTACTCGGCGGCGGCCTCCAGCTCCTTGTGCAGGCGCTCGCGCTCGTCCTCCAGCGCCGCTTTGTCAGCGCCCGCCTGCTTGAGCTCCGCCGCCACCTCGGCGGCGGCGGCATCGCGCCGGGCCAGTTGGTCCGCCACGCGCCGCTCCACGGCGCCGAGCTCGCCGGCGAGATCGCCGGCATCGAGCAGGCTTACATGCACCTGCGCCAGCGCTTTCAGCTGCTCGCCGCGCCGCCGCAGCAGCTCCGGGATCTGCCGTTGCAGGGCCTCCGCCTGGGCGTCCAGGTCGCTGAGCGTATCCTGCTGCTGGCGCGAGAGCTGCGCCAGCTGGGCCATGGCCTGCATGCCGCTCATCATCGCCCCTGTTCCTCCTACCAGTCGGTGATGGCCGCGCCCGTGATGGGCAGTCGGTAATCCGGCGTCAGGCGGCCCGCGGGCTTGCGGCCCACCAGATCGGCCTGGATGATGCCGTCGTCGCGCTTGTCGGCGGCCACCGAGTCGAAGGTGGCCTTGTCCACGCGCAGGCCCCAGGCCTCAACCAGCTCGGTGCGGCCCGTCTCCTCGTTGGTGATGGGCACGGTGAGCGTTTGCCCGCGCGGGCCGATGGCCTCGACAATGAGATAGTAGTTGCGGGCGTCGGGATTGGCCTCCGGCACGCGCCAGATGCCGCTGCGCTCGCCCGGACGGGCAAGGATGCGGATGCTGTAATCGGCCTCCAGCTGCCGGCGCAGGGATTCCATGTCTTCGAGCGCGGTCTCGGCGGCGCCGGTGTCGCCGTCGCGCAGCGCCTTCTCGCCGGCGGCCAGCAAACGATCCGCACGGGCGTCTGCCGTGGGCTCCTCGGCGAGGGCCGTCACCTGCGCATGCATGGCCGTGAGCCGCTCGGGCAGGGCCGCGCGCGGTGCGACCACCAGCAGTTGCCAGGCCACCACCACCACCGCCAGTGCGGCGAGCCCGCCAAGCACCCATTTGCCCCAGGCGCCGCGGCTGACGTAGATCCGCGCCAGCGTCGTGGCAAAAGACTTGGGCGGCGGCTTGTAGACGAAGCGATCCTGCTCCAGGGCGCGTACGCCCTCGTCCAGCACGGCGTCGCTGACCTCAATGCCCTGGGCGGAGTAGATCCGGCGCAGCCGCTCCTTCAGTGCGCGCTCGCGCTCGCCACTGTCGAGCTCGCGCTGCACCAGGCGCTCTTTGCGCCGCAGGGTGTCGACCACGTCCATGGCGAGCATGACGTCGTCGAGGGGCGGCTTGCCGGCTGTCCCCTCGGCCGTGGCGTGAGTGCTGGCGGTCTCGGCGGTGCTCATGCCCCGGCGGCCAGCCCCTTGCCCTGCTCGGCCAGGCGGGCCATGCGCCGCTTGCCGTCCTCGACGGCGTCGCGAATCTCATCGGCATTGCGCGTGGACTCCTTGCGCATCTCCTCGATGATGTCGCGGGAGTGGGTCTGGTAGCTGACCACCGAGTCCACGAGCTTCTTGAGGGACTCGGCCCTGATGGTCGGCCCATAGCCGGCCTTGACAGCGGCCTCCTGTACCTTGCCGCCGATGTCCGCGAGCACCTCCAGGGACTGATTGACGCCGTCCTTCATGGCATTCACGGTGGCGGTGGCCTCGCCGAGGCCGAACATGCCGGTGAACGACGCCGTCAGCGCCGTCAGCACCGTCTCGTTGGTGCTGAAGAAGCTCACCGCCTGCTGATACAGGCGTTCTTTCGCGTTGGTGGTCTGGTGCAGGCGCGCCATGACCACCTCGGAGGTGTTGTAGGAAACGGTGATGTTGTCCGAGAGGTCTTTGGCTATCTGATAGCGCTTCTCCACGTCCTGGAGTGCGCGCACCCGCTCGTCCCGGGCCATCTCCAGGCGGGCGCGCTCGGCGGCGTCGTCACCGCTGAAGCCCTCCACTGCTTGCATGGCCCTGTCCACCTCGGCCTTGGCGGCCTCCAGCTGACCCTCGGCCTTCTTCAGCACTTCCAGCGCCAGCACCTCGGACTGCTTCATGGCGCCGCGGAAGTCCTGATAGGCGTCGAGGATGCGCTGCTCGCGCTGCACCTGGTCGTTGGTCGCAGAGGTGACATCCAGATAGGTCGCTTTGATCTTGTCGAAGCGCGCGGCGATGTCGCCGCGCGTGACCTTCATCCAGACGTTGGACATGCGCTCGAAGGTGTCGAGCTTGCCGTCCTCCAGCTGGTCGACCATCTTCTTGGCATCGTCGCGGATGCTGTTGAAGGCCGCAGTGATTTCCTCGTAGCGGCTGCCGATCTGCATGGCCTGCACCTGCTCGCGCACCACCTCGTTGAAGGTGGACGCCTGCGCCAAGGTGCGGGCGATGGCGGTCACGCGGGCCTCGTCGAAGCCCGAGATGCGCTCCAGCAGGACGATCATCGGATCATCGGCGGTGGACTGCTCCGTGGGCGCGAGGCCCATGTCGTGCAGCGTGTTCATGGCCTTGTCCAGGTACTGCATCGGGCTCGCGGTGTCGGACATGTCGGGGTCCTCTTCAAAGTGGCTGCGCCCGGCGGGGCACGTGGGATTGGCTGGCTGCCTGTGTCGGCGGTCGCGGCTTGCGTGTCTTATACCGCCATTGGATGACGATCGGCACCCGGGACGCCCGAAATGGATATAGGGAAACGCCGATTTATCGGCGTTTTCCTGACCGCAGGGCGCCCCGCCGTCGTCACTGGCTACAGCCGCCGGCAATAACGCAGCCGTTAGACTCTGTTGTCCGGCTGCGTCTGCTACTTGGTCACGCGCGGCCAATCAAGGCGTAGCTCCGGCGCCGCGGCTCAATCGCCGTAAAAGGCTTCTTCGACCTCGGCAGCCGGGACTTCCTGGTCCGAGTCATCCTCAATGTGCACCAATCGGGCAACGGGGCGCCCGTCCTTGCTCAGCGCGATGGCTTCCCCATGGCGCACGCGCTCGATGAGCTCCTCGAGATGCTCTGCGGCATAGTCGGTGGTTACGGTCTGCATGTCGGCTTCTCGTTGTCGTCCGCGTTTTGGGTTGCGGGCTGCTTTACGCAGTCCCGCACGCGCGCCGGTTGCGGCGCTCCAACGGCTCTGTAGGGCCCACAGGCGTCAATGGAAGGCACCGCCGCATGCGCTGGCTCGGTTGGTCACGCCTGCGTCTGCCGCGCCGCCGCCAGTGCGCGCAGCAACGCCCGCGGCAGGCCCGGCCCACCATAGACCAGGCCGGTGTACATTTGGATCAGGTCGGCACCGGCCGCGAGCTTGGCATTGGCGCTGGCGGCGTCCATGATGCCGCCGACGCCGATCAGCACAGGCCCGCTGCCGAGAGACTCCCGTAGCCGCCGCAACAGGGCCGTGCTGCGCGCAAACAAAGGCGCACCGGAGAGTCCGCCGCTCATGCCCTCGGTGGCCGTGGTCGCGGCGGTGAAATCCACGGTGGTGTTGCTGATCACCAGTCCCGCACAGCCCCCCTCTACCGCCGCCTCGGCGCAGGCGAGTGCATCGGCATCCGCCAGGTCCGGCGCCAGCTTCACCAGCAGGGGTCGCGGCCGCGTGAGGGCCTGGTTCGGTGTCTGCACCGCCTCGACGATAGCCCGCAGCTGCTCCACCGTTTGCAAGTCGCGCAGTCCGGGGGTATTGGGGCTCGAGACATTGACCACGACGAAGTCCGCGAGCTCGCCGAGGCGCTCGAAGCTGCGCCTGTAGTCGGCGGCGGCGTCCTCGGCCGGCGTGGCCTTGGATTTGCCGATGTTGATGCCGAGCGGCACCCGCAGGACGTCCTGTTGGCGCAGGCGCTCGATGCGCGTGGCTACCACGTCGGCGCCGTCGTTGGGGAAGCCCATGCGATTGATGAGCGCACCGTCCCGCGGCAAGCGGAACACCCGCGGCCGCGGATTGCCGGGCTGGCGCAGTGCGGTCACCGTACCCACCTCGACGAAGCCGAAGCCCAGCGCCTGCCAGAACGCCACGGCCTCGGCGTCCTTGTCGACCCCGGCGGCGACGCCGAGGGGATTCGGGAGCTCCAGCCCCATGACGCGGCTGGTCAGCGCCGGGGCTCGGGCGATGTCCGGCCCCTCACCCTTGGTGCCAAGGCGCGCGACCAGGGCCGGCGGTGTCAGGCGCGCGAGCAGCAGTCCGAGCTGATGGGCGCGCTCGGCTTCCAGGCGAAACAGCAGCGGGCGCAGCAGGCGCCAGAGGCCGACAGCAGGCGACGGGGCCGAAGTTGGGTTCAGAGCACGTGCCCAGGCTGGTGGTTGGATGAGCGAGGACTCTCGCACAGGGTGGCGGCGCAGGTCCACCGCTCGGCGCCGCAGGCCACGGGGCAAGGGCTGTGGAAGCGCACGGGAAAGCTTTGCCCCAGGTCGGTGTCATGGACCGACGGACGTGGCAGACTAGCCAAATTTCTAGGCGCCCCTTCGGCGCCGTCGCCTGCGCAGAACGGCGGAATGCCGGCCACCCCGGAGGTCACGACACCCAATGAGCGATAGCGTCAAGTTCCTGCTCGACGAAGAGCATCTGCCCACCCACTGGTACAACATCAACGCGGACCTGCCCGAGCCGATGGCGCCGGTGCTGCACCCGGGCACCAAGGAGCCGGTGACGCCGGACGATCTCGCGCCCATTTTCCCGCGGGCCGTCATCGAGCAGGAAATGTCCACGGAGCGCGAGGTGGAGATCCCGCAACCCGTGCGCGACGTCTATCGCCAGTGGCGCCCGGCGCCCATGTTCCGTGCGCGCCGCCTGGAGCAGGCACTGCAGACCCCGGCGCGCATCTACTACAAGTACGAGGGCGTGAGCCCCGCCGGCAGCCACAAGCCGAACACCGCCATCGCCCAGGCCTTCTACAACAAGGCCGAAGGCGTCAAGCGCATCACCACCGAGACGGGCGCGGGTCAATGGGGCTCGTCCCTGGCGCTGGCCGGCACCTTCTTCGGCTTGGAGATCGTGGTGTTTATGGTGCGCGTCAGCTTCGACGGCAAGCCCTACCGGCGTGCCTACATGGAGACCCTCGGCGCCCAGTGCATCGCGAGCCCGAGCGATCAGACCGAATCCGGCCGCGCCATCCTCGCCGGGCACCCGGACAGCACCGGCAGCTTAGGGATAGCCATCAGCGAGGCGGTGGAGATGGCCGTGCAGCGCGACGATACCCGCTATGCGCTGGGCTCGGTGCTCAATCACGTGCTGCTGCACCAGACCGTCACCGGCCTGGAGTCCCTGGAGCAGCTGGCCATGGCCGACGACTACCCGGACCTGGTCATCGGCTGCACCGGCGGCGGCAGCAACTTCGCGGGCCTCGCCTTTCCTTTTCTGCGCGAGAAATGGCAGCGCGGCCTGGACACGGAGTTCATCGCCGTGGAGCCGTCGGCCTGTCCGACGCTGACCAAGGGCGCCTTCGCCTACGACTACGGCGATACCGCCCACCTGACCCCGCTGGTGAAGATGTATACCCTGGGCTCCGGCTTCGTGCCGCCGGGCTTCCACGCCGGCGGGCTGCGCTATCACGGCATGGCGCCCCAGATCAGCCACCTCGCCAAGCAGGGCCACCTCGCGCCGCGCAGCTACAACCAGCTGGAGTGCTTCGCCGCCGGCATTCAGTTCGCCAAGGCCGAGGGCATCCTGCCGGCGCCGGAGGCCAATCACGCCGTGAAGGCCACCATCCACGAGGCCGGGAAGTGCCGCGAATCCGGCGAGTCCAAGGCCATCCTGTTCAACCTCTGCGGCCACGGCCACTTCGACATGCAGGCCTATATCGACTACAACGCCGGCAAGCTCGAGGACCTGGTCTACGACGACGCCGAGGTGGCCATGGCGCTGGCGGGGCTGCCGTCCGGCTGCTGATGACGGCGGCCCCGGCCCCCGGGCTCCACTGATGAGAGGACCTACGCGTGACTCGCACTGACGCCCACCCGACGCCGAGCGGCCGGCGGCGGGTGCGCACCACCGCTGCCGCATCCCCCGCCTCGATACCCGCCAACCTCGCGGCCGCATGCGGGCTCGCGGTCGTCTTGGCGACGGCGGACCCTGCTGCCGCCGAGGCGGATGTCGGGTCCGAGCCCACGGCTGCCCCAGCCCCCGCTCAGGCCGCGCCCGCCGCGGACACGGCCTCGGCGGCGGATGCGGCGGCGCTCAGCGAGCGCATCGCCGCGCTGGAGTCGGCCCTTAAGCAGGCTCGGCAGGCGCAGGCCGAGGCCGAGGCGCGGGTGGCGGAGCTGGAATCGACCCTGGCGCAGAAGGACGAGCGCCGCCAGTCCACGGCCATGGAGCATACCGCCCAGCTCAGTGCCGCGGAGCTGCGTGCGCGCGAGCACAAGCAGCGGCTCATGGAGGCCGAGGCGCGCATCCGCGAGCTCGAAGATCGGCTCGCCGAGCGCGATACCCGTGTTGCGGCACTGGAGCAGGCCGCAGCCGCGCGGGAGACGCTGAGCCAGCGCCTGGAGACCCTGCGTGCCCGCCTGCCGGCCCCGGAGGGCGGCAGCCTCACCGCCGACGAGGCCAAACAGCGCGCCGAAGCCGATGCCCGCCATCTGACGGACCTGGTGACGGACGCCCGCGGCATCGACAACCCTCGGCTCTGGGGCGAGGTGCGCAGCGCCGAGAACGCGCTGCACCACAGCCAGTTCCTACTCGCCCGCGCCGACAACGCCCGCACCGTCTACCGCGTGCGCCCCGGCGACAGCCTGCGTCAGGTGAGCCGGCTGTTCTACGGCACCGGCGAGCGCTGGACCGAGCTGTTCGAGGCCAACCGCCACGTCCTGCAAGAGCCCGACCAATTGCTGCCCGGTCTGACGCTGGTCGTGCCCTGATCGAGCTCCACGGCCCGAGGGGGTGGCTGCTCGCCGAGTACCGCCACCCGCGCAATCCCAGGGCGCCGAAGGCGGGCCGTCGGCGAATCGACAAGTCTGCACGCCGTGCTACAGGGATAAGCTGCGTGTGTTGGTCACTCCCTGCTGGCTGCGCGGGGGCCAACCTCCGCGCTGTCTTCAACCAACTTACGTGCGTGAGTGTCCGCTATGCGCCGAGGAAGGGCCGACCGCTAGGACGCTCTGTGCGACAGCTCCCGACCCGGAGCGGTTAGTCAGCGGGAAAGATTACGTGACCGCAGTCGGGCATGCAGCTGACACGCGAAGAGGCCGCTGGGGCTCGGAATGGCTACATACAGGGACCGGCGGCAACTGGAGCTATGCCTATACTGTGCGTAGAATGTGCGTTTCTTGACGTACACCCTAGGAGAAACCTCATGGCCGCTATCTTCGCAGACGTGCTCGAATCGACGCGGGAGCCGGGCACGTCGCGGTTTTCGGCATCGGGCGTTGCCGACATCCTCGGCCTGCAACAACAGGATCTGGCCGAACTGGCGGGGGTCCATCGCAACACCCTGCGCACCCATCCGGAATCGCCAAGACTGCAAACCGCACTGCGTGACCTGATGCGCGTGTTGTCGGCCGCCACGGCGGTGCAGCCAGACCCGCAACGCGCCATCTTTCTAATCAAGAACGAGCCTATTCCCTCGTTTCGCCACAAGACCCTGTTGCAACTGATTCAAGAAGGGCGAACCGAGGATGCGATCGGCTACCTGGAGTCGATCAGCGCCGGGTTCGTGGGATGATCCTGTGCGACCTGCCTCCCGGCACCACGTTGTTCCGGGCGCATACCCCGCAGTGGGCCAGTCGGCCCACCAGCGGTGCAGGCGCCGCAATCCGAGGGGGACGATTCAACCGAGAGGGCGTGGAGGCCCTGTACCTGTCGCTGGATGAGGTGACCGCCTTGCGCGAGTACCAGCAGACCTCACCCTTCCTACCACCCTGCACCATGTGCTCGTACACCGTGGCCCTGTTTGACCTGGTCGACCTGCGCCAGCTCCACGACGGCGAGCCCTGGGACGATCTATGGCACGACTGGCGCGAGGACTGGCGCCACCTGAAGTTCGAGCGACGTGTCGAGCCGCCAACCTGGGTTCTCGCCGATCTGGTGCTGGCGCACGGATACCCCGGCATCCTCTTTCCGAGCCAGACGCATGAGGGTGGAACGAACGTGGTCGTTTACTCGGAGCGACTCAAGGGTGGTAACTCAATCACCGTCAACGACCCGGACGGGCGACTCCCTCGCAACATGTCCAGTTGGGCGCGATGATCTCCCGCAGTTTCCCGATTTCCAGCTCGCGATGAGCGATGAGGACCTGCAGGCACAACAGCGCGAGGTTCAGCGTTTGCTGGGGCGCTTCCTTCAGGAAGCGCTTCTTGTACCGGACCCGCACGGGCTAGTCCTGGTGCGCGCGGTACAGGGCCTTCGCCTCCTCCAACTCCACGGATTCATCGTCGGCCGCGACCTGCATCAGCAACATCAGACCATGGTTTTCCAGCACTTCCTCGATGCGCTCGAAGGTGTCGATGTCCAGCTGCACGCCGATGCGGCGGTTGTTCTCGTCGATGATGTACTGTCGAGGAATGTACACGCGCTTGCTTTCGTGTCGCGCAGATACGCGGGCTTCGGCATGGCAAGGGCGGCTAGAGCGCAACCGGCTCATGATGCCGGTGGGACCCGCCGGCATGTGACCGGTGTCACGCGATGGCGGCCGCGTTGCTCACAGGCAAGACGGCCGAGTTGGGGCTAGGGCGTGATCGGCAGGTAGACGAAAGCCCGCGGCACGTCGGCGCCGACGATCTCGATGGCTTGGGGCTCGTAGAAGTTGCCGAGGTTGATCGTCCTGCCGGCGGGGTAGGTGCCGAGGGTGATCTGGTTCCCAGTGACGCGGTACTCGCCATCGCCGGGGGGCATTTCGAGCAGGATGCGGCAGGGGGCGATGGCGCATTGGCCGGTGTCGCCGGGCTTGACGGTGACCGTGATGGCACCGGAGGGGTTGCGCTCCAGCCCGGTGCAGCCGGCCGCCAGGGCGGCCAAGAACATAGCGGCGGCGAGGACCGTCTTGCGCCGGCCCCGCAGCTGTACGCCGTGGCGATCAGACACCGCGGATCGCCCGGTCCATGCGCGCCTTGGCGGCCTTCCAGGCGTCGTCGCCGACGTGCTCTTCGGCCACCAGCTCCATGAGGCCATAGGCCAGTGCGCGCGCCTCGGCATCCAGGTCCCGCAGCTTGACCAGCTTGAACAGGCAGCCGGCGCGCTCGTACTCCAGGGTGTTCGCGAGCGCATAGAGCGTAAGGGCATTCGCGGACTCCGGCGCCTGCTCGATGAAGACGACGGTGCGCTCAAGGGCTTCACTGCCGGAGAGCATGGTCATTCCCCCGCCACGGTCATGCGCTCGATGAGCCAGGAGCCGGTGGTGATGCTGGCGGCGAAGTCGTAGTCGTTGCCGACGGCGACGAGCCCTTTGAACATATCGGCGAGGTTGCCGGCGATGGTGATCTCTTCCACTGGATATTGGATCTCGCCGTTCTCCACCCAGAAGCCGGCGGCGCCGCGGGAGTAGTCGCCGGTGATCATCTTCACGCCCTGGCCCATCAGCGAGGTCACCAGCAGGCCGCGGTCCAGGCGGCGGATCATGGCGTCGCGGTCGTCGCTGCCGAGCCCGATGCTGAGATTGCGCGCGCCGCCGGCGTTGCCGGTGGTGGTGAGGCCCATGCGACAGGCGGAATAGTGGTCCAGCAGCCAGCTCTTCAGCACGCCGTCGGTCACCAGGTCCTTGGGCGCCGTCGCCACGCCGTCGCCGTCGAAGGGTGCGCTGGCGAGTCCGCGCAGCCGGTGCGGGTCTTCGTAGATGCGCACGAAGTCCGGGAAGATCGGCTCGCCGAGCTTGTTCAGCAGGAAGCTCGTCTGGCGGTAGAGATTGCCGCCGCTGATGGCTCCGGCGAAGCTCCGCAGCAGGCCCATGGCCACATCGGCCCGGAACAGCACCGGCACCTCACAGGTACCGAGGCGTTGAGCGTTGAGCCGCCCGACGGTGCGCTCGGCGGCGCGGCGGCCGACGGTCTCGGCGGATTCCAGGTCCTGCGGTGCGCGCGCGGTGGTCCACCAATAATCGCGCTGCATGGATTCTCCCTCCTTGGCCACCACCGCGCAGCTCAGCTCGTGCCGGGTGCTGGGGTAGCCGCCGACAAAGCCGTGGCTGTTGCCGTAGACGGCGAGTCCGGCGGTGGTGCCGAAGCTGGCGCCCTCGGAGTTGACGATGCGCGGGTCGGCGCCGCGGGCGGCGTCCTCGCAGGCGATGGCCAGCCGCACTGCGTCGTCCACGGGGATGTCCCAGGGGTGGCTCAGGTCGAGGTCCGGGACGTCGGTGGCCATCAGCTCGGCGGGGGCGAGGCCGGCGCAGCGGTCTTCCTGGGTGTGGGTGGCGATGCTGCACGCCTGGCGTACCGCGTCGCGCACGGCGTCCGGGCTCAGGTCCGAGGTGCTCGCCGAGCCCTTGCGGCGGCCGAAGTAGACGCTGATGCCGAGGCCGTTGTCGCGGGTGTGCTCGACGGTCTCCACCTCGCCGAGGCGCACGGCGATGTCGAGTCCGGTGGTGTTGCTGACCACCGCCTCGGCGGCCGACGCACCCTGGCGCTTGGCTTCGCTCAGCAAGTCTTCGATGGTCTGTTCGAGAGCGGCGAGCCGCTCGGCGGTGTCGGCCGTGGCCAGGTTGGGCATGGGTCTTGGGTCCGCGTTCCGTGTCAGGTGTCGATGCGTGGGGTCAGCATTGCAGGCGTTGAGACAGGTGCTGGCGCCTGCATGGCCCCCGAGGGAAGTGCCTTGGCGCGCGCCGCTCAGCCGGCGGTGCCGCCGACGGTGAGGCCGTCCACCCGCAGCGTCGGCTGGCCGACGCCCACGGGCACGCTCTGGCCGTCTTTGCCGCAGGTGCCGATGCCGTCGTCGAGCTTGAGGTCGTTGCCGATCATGCTGACGCGGGTCAGCACGTCCGGGCCGTTGCCCACCAGGGTGGCGCCCTTGACCGGCCGGCCCACCTTGCCGTTCTCGATCATGTAGGCCTCGCTGGCGGAGAAGGTGAACTTGCCCGAGGTGATGTCCACCTGACCGCCGCCGAAGTTGACGGCGTAGAGGCCCCTGTCCACGGAGGCGATGATCTCCTGCGGGTCCTTGTCGCCGGGCAGCATATAGGTGTTGGTCATGCGCGGCATGGGCAGATGCGCATAGGACTCGCGCCGGCCGTTGCCGGTGGCCGCCATGCCCATGAGCCGGGCGTTCAGGCGGTCCTGCATGTAGCCGGCGAGGATGCCGTCCTCGATGAGGGTGGTGCAGCCGGTGGGCGTGCCCTCGTCGTCGACGCTGAGTGAGCCGCGGCGCTCCGCCAGGGTGCCGTCATCGACGACGGTGACGCCCGGCGCCGCTACGCGCTCGCCCATGCGCCCGGCGAAGGCCGAGGTGCCTTTGCGGTTGAAGTCGCCTTCCAGGCCGTGGCCGATGGCTTCGTGCAGCAGCACGCCGGGCCAGCCGGCGCCGAGCACTACGGTCATGGTGCCGGCGGGTGCGGGGCCCGCCTCCAGGCTGACCGAGGCCTGGCGCACGGCCTCCCGCGCGAAGCCGAGGGCGCGGTCTTCCTGCAGGAAGTAGCTCAGATCCCGGCGGGCGCCGCCGCCGCTGCTGGCCTGCTCGCGGCGGCCGTCCTCTTCGACCACGACGCTGACGCTGAGGCGGATCAGCGGGCGCACGTCGGCGCTCATGCGCCCATCGTCGCCGATCACCAGCATCGTATCCTGCACCGCCACCAGGCTCGCGACCACCTGCGTCACCCGCGGGTCGGCGCGGCGCGCCTCGGCGTCCACCCGGTGCAGCAGGGCTACCTTGTCGGCGTCGTCCAGGCTCTCGATGGGGTTCAGCGGCTGGTAGAGCTGGGTGACGGCGGGCATGGAGCCGGCGCGAATGCTGCCCTCGCTGCCGCCGCCGGCGATGGCGCGGGCGGCCTCGGCGGCCTGGGCGAGGGCCGGGAATTGCAGCTCGTCGGAGTAGGCGAAGCCGGTCTTCTCGCCGGCGATGGCCCGCAGGCCCGCGCCCTGCTCGATGTTGAAGTTGCCGTCGCGGATGATGCCGTCCTCCAGCACCCAGGACTGCAGGCGGCTGGACTGGAAGTAGATGTCGGCGGCGTCGATGGCAGGGCTGTGCAGGGCGCCCACCAGACGCTCCAGGTGGCCGTCGTCGAGGCCGACCGGAGCGAGGATCTGGCTGCGGGCGATGGCGAGGGTGTCTGACATGTTTGAGCGAGTGCGAAGTGCGAAGTACGTGGTGCGAAGTGCGGGACGAGTCGCCTGGCGCGCGACCGATACCACTGCACAGCCAGCTGATTGGCTGCGCCTCGCGAGATCGGATTAAATTGGGATGATGGAGGTGCAGAGCAACGGGGGCGCGTCCAAGCGCTACCCCGCACAGCGCACTTCCCGCACTACGCACTTCCTCACTTACATCTCAACCGCCGATGCTCCAGCGCCGGAAAGGTCCGGCGCACGGAGTCCTGAAAGCCGCGGTCGATGGGGGTGCAGATGCAACCGGTGCCGCGGGGCACCTGGGCGAGGACGGCGCCCCAGGGGTCGACGATCATGCTGTGGCCGTGGGTCTCGCGACCGCTCAGGTGGTAGCCGCCCTGGGCCGAGGCGATGACATAGGCCAGGTTCTCGATGGCCCGCGCCCGTATCAAAGGCTCCCAATGCGCCTTGCCGGTGAGGGCGGTGAAGGCGGCCGGCACCGCCAGGAGCTCGACACCGCTGTCCACCATGTGGCGCACCAGCTCTGGAAAGCGCAGATCGTAGCAGACGAGGATGCCGAGGCGGCCGAAGGGCGAGTCCACCACCACGGGGTCGCTGCCCGCCTCGATGGTGGCGGATTCCTCGTAGCGCTCGTCGGCCTCCGGCAGGCTCACGTCGAACAAGTGTATTTTGTCGTAGCGGGCTACGCGCACACCCTGGTCGTTGTAGACCAGGGCCGCCGCGCGCAGGCGCTCCGGTGTCTGTGAGCGCAGTGGGATGGTGCCCCCAACCAGCCAGACGCCGAAGCGCACGGCGGTCTCCGCCAAGAAGCGTTGCAAGGGGCCCTCGCCGTCCTCCTCCAGGATAGACAGGGTGTCCTTGTCGCGCCGCCCCATGAAGGCGAAGTTCTCCGGGAGTACGACGAGCCCGGCGCCGGCCTCTGCTGCATCGCGGATCAGGCGCTCCGCTTCCAGCAGGTTGGCGTTGACATTGGGGCCGGTGGCCATCTGCACGGCCGCGACACGGGGCTTTGTGCTCATCGGGCTGGACTCCGCACGGCGTCTGCTCGGGCGACGACGCCCACTGTGACGCCCGTGTGACGATTGGGTCGAGAGGCAAAAGATAGCACCGCGCCGCCGTCATCACCCGTGCCGATGCCGCAACCCTTGCGACCCAAGGCCGCCGCTCCGGCCGGGGCCCCGCGCCGGCTCAGTTCTGATCCAGAAACGGGCTCACCGGCCGCTCGCGCGCACCCCCTTCTTGTTCGCTGCCTGCCCCCATGCCGCTATCGCGGCCGTTACTGGTCGCCGTTTCAGGCAGCAGCAGATCGGGCACGGAGCGCACGCCATCATCGCCGGCGATGCGCCGAACCTCGGGCTCGCTCCAGGGGCCGGTGACTTGGTATTCATAGCTCGCGAGCTGGCTGACGGCATTGCCGGAGACGCTGTCGGCGAGCAGCACCGCCGCGCCCACCAGCGGCCCGCCGGCGACGGCGCCGGCGATGGCCACACCTGAGCCGATCTCCGGTGTGACCCGCACGCGTTGGTCAAAGGTCTGTGCGACCAGATCCATACTGCCGCGCACGCGGATGTCGGCGGTGGCGGATAGGATGTCGAGCTGGCCTATGCGGGCCGTGCCGCTGCCGATGACCAAGTCGCCCTGGATCCGGTCGAAGCTGAAGCCGGCATCCAGTACGTCGCTGAAGTCCAGGCTCAGGCGCCGCTCCAGGGCACTCAGGTTGAGCACCCCCAGCATGCGTCCGACGCCGGGCTCCATGTCCAGCAGCCGGCCACCGTCGACGTCGAGCCGCAGGCTGCCGCGGGCCTGTGGTAGGCGGAAGCCGCCGGGCCCGCCCGGCCAGCTCAGTGCAAGCTCCGCGCGCGCGGGCGCGTCGGCGAGGGCGCTGTAGTAGCCGGCGTGGCGCAGCAATTCGCCCAGGTCCGGACTGCGCAGGTCCACGGCGACGGCGGTCTCGATGTAGCCGGTGGCGTCGCGGGTCCACTGGCCGCTGCCGGAGGCTGTCACCAACGGCCCCCGCAGCGACAAGTCCGTAGCCTCCACGCCGGTGGGCGTGCGCGCCAGCTCCAGCCGCAGTCGTCCGAGAGCATCCTTGCCACGGCGCAGCGCTTCCACCTCCAGCGACAGCGGCGGCACCCGGCGCGGGTCCGGGCCGGCGGCAGCCGGGCCCTGCTCGGCCTGTTGCGCCGCGAGCAGCGGGGCGAGGTCCAGGGTGTCGAGGCGCACGACCACCGGGGCGTCGTCACCGCCGGGTAAGCGGACGCTGGCACTGTTGCCGTCGGCTTCCAGGCCGATGCGCCAGCCGCCTTCGGTGGCCGGGGTCAGCCCTGCACGGACATTCTCGAAGCGCAGTACGCCCAGGCGCAGCGACTGCGCCGACAGCCGCGCAGGCAGCAGCCGCGGGCCCGACGCCCGGCCTTCAGCGGCTTGCAGCACAGACGCATGCTCAGCGCCCCATTGCAGCCAATCGCCCAGCGCCACGTCCCCGAGTCGGCCCCGCAGCTCGATACCGGCGGTTTCCGGCAGTGCCTCGGGGAGCTGGCTCAGGTCCAAGGCGGCACGCTCCAGGGCCGGACCGTCCGGCCCGGCGGCGAGCGCCAGGCGCGCGCCGATGTCGCCGAGCCGCGCGGTGATCGTCGGCGGCTCCTCGGGCACCAGGCGCGTGTCGATTCGCAAAGCGCGTGTGCTGTCGGCGGCCTTGCCGAAGGGGGCCGGCAGATCCAGCGCCATGCCGCGCAGGTCGGATTGCAGCGCCAGGTCCAAGGGCGGTTTCCCGGCGGCGGCATCGGCGTTGTCGATGCTTGCCCGCAACTGCCAGTCTGCGCTGCCCTGCAGCAGCCCCCACCAGGGGCTCGGCAAGACCTCTGCGAGGCGTGCCGCCGGGGTGTTGCCGCGGGCGACGATGTCCGTGCGCCCGGCGTTCTCCCCGGCATCCGGTCCATGGGTTTCGATGTCCACGCGCAGCGGCTGCGCGCCGAGCCGGGCGGCGATGTCCTCGGCATGCAGCCCGCTGCGGTCGAAGCGCAGGTTACCCTCGAGGTCAGCGAAGCGCAGCTCGCTCGCCCGCAAGGCGACAGCGGCATCCTCGAGCAGGCCGAGGCGCCCCGCATAACCGAATTCGAGTCCGCGTCGCAGGGGCACGTCCAGCTCCAGCCGGAGCCGGCCGCGGCCCTCCGCCGCGAGCGCCTCGGCAATGCCGCCGAGCTTTTCGGCCAGCGGCGTCTCGGCGAGCACTTTCAGGCCATCGGTCAAGGGGCCCGTGCCTTCGGCCTCGATCCGCAGGTGCTCGGGCTGCCACAGGTTCGGCATGCGGGCGCTGCCGCTGGTGACCCGGGTGCTCAGGATGCGGGCGCCCGCCAGCTCGATGTCGAGGCGGCGGCGGTCAAAGTAGAGGGTCACGTCCATGTCCTCCAGGCGCGGCCATTCGGAGCGCCCCGGTGCGGCCTGCGGTGCCGTGCTCCCGGCGGCGGACATGCCAGGCTCTCGGGGGGCAGGCCGCGGCGGTTGGTAGTCCAGCACGCCGTCGCGTACTCGCAGCACCAGTTGGAAGCTGCCGTTGTGCGCATCGAAGGGGAAATCCGCCAGCGGCCCGCGCAGCAGCAGATCCCCGGAGACGAGCTCGCCCGCGACGATGGCCCGGTCCAGCCACGCCTCCAGGCGATCGTCCATCTTCGACGCCGGCAGGTAGCGGGAAACGGCGTCTGCGTCGCCGCCGCGGACGTGGGTGTGCAGATCGATGCGCGGCGCGGTATCCGGCGGCATGAGCAGGTCGAGTCGGCTCAGGGTCGCCACGTCCGGCGTGTCGGCGGCGAGGGCGTTGGTTCCGATCCGCACGCCGTCGGCCGTGCGGTGCCACGCGATGCGTCCCGCGAGCCGGCTCAGCGTCAGCGGGGCGATGAGGTGCGGGCGCAGGTCCAGATAGCCGTCGCGGGCACTCAGATCCACGGCGCCTCGGTCCTGTGCCGCGGAGAAGCGCAGCTCCAGGCCGTCCACCGCCGGGATGGGCCCCGCGGGCGCCGGGGGCGGCGTGTCGGCATCGCCGGCGCTTGGTGCCGGCCCCAGGCCGAAGTCGCTGATGCGCCCGTTCACCAGCCAGTCGCTGCCGCTCGGGGCACCCGACGGGGACTGCCCCAAGCGAAAGCGCAGGTCGTGCAGTCGGCCGGCGATGCGCCCCGCCAGCAGCGGCGTCAGCGTCTCCGTGCCGGCCGCAGGAGCGGCGAAGCGCCCGATGGCCGCCAAGTGTTCCAGCGGCAGGCCCGCGAGCCAGCCGTGCACCGCCGTGGGCTCGCCCGCCGCGGCCCGGTCGCCAACCAGGCGCAGCGCGGTCTCCTCCGCGCCGCGCAGATTGCTGAAGAGCTTGACGCTGGGCACATCCAGGCGCCAGCCGTGGCCCTGCCGCCGCCAGCGTGCGAGCGCGCCCACGTCGCCCAGCGCGAGCCGCGTCGTCGTGGCTGTGCCGTCGTCGGCACCGCCCGCAGGCGCCGGCGCCGGCCGTTGCAGCACGAGGTCGTCCAGCCAGACGCGTGCCGTGGCGCGGGTGAGCCGGCCGTTGCGCAAGTCGTTCCAGCTGCTGACATGCAGCCCGTCGGTGGTGAGCTGCAAGCCCGCCGGCAGCCGCCCGCGCAGCACGTGCGCCAGGTCGCTGCCGCGCCAGTCGGTGTAGAGCCGCCCGGACCACTGCTCGGGGCGTCCCGACGGCCCGCGCAGGTCTGCCAGCAGCGTCAGTGTGCCGCCGGGATCGCCGGGCGGCGCTCCGCGCATGCGCAGCCGATGCACGGCGCCGCGATTGCGCAGGTCCAGTCGGGCGACGTGGAAGTCGAGCGTCGGCGCGCCGGCGGCGGCGTCGGTCCAGGCGATATCGCTGTCGACGAGACTGAAGTGTCCCTGGTGCAGGAAGAAGGCGGCAGCGTCGCCGTCGCCGCCGCCGAGCCGGTCGAGGCCGCGGACCCCGATGCGCCCGTCGCCCTCGCGGCGCACCTCCAGATGCGCGCCCACCAGGGTGATGCCGTCGATGCGCGGTGCCCACGCCAGCAGGGACGCGCGCAGGCGCAGGTCCACGTACAGGGCCCGCAGCGCCAACAGCCGCTCGCCGCTGGCCGGGTCGTGCAGGGTCGCGCCCTCCAGGCTCAGCTCCGGGCGCAGACCGCGCAGGTGCAGCCCCAGGGTCTCCACCGTCAGCTCGGCGCCCAGCGCGTCGCCCAGGCGCTCGGCGAGGACGCCGCGCAGTCCGTCGGCATGCGGCAGGGCCAGGCGTACCACCAGGGTCAGCACCGCGAAACCGATGATGGCCGCCGCGGCGAGCCCGGCGAGGCGCCGCAGCAGGGTGCGAAGCAGCCGGCGGGTCATGGGCGGGGGTGCGACACGCGCGGGTGTCGGCGGTGGGGTCGGACTACAGCGAGACTGCCGGGCATGGCAAACGGCGGGTGGCGGCGTACCGGCTCAGATGAGGACCACGTCGTACTGGTCCTGGGTGTACAGAGCCTCTGCCTGCAGACGGATAGGCTTGCCGATGAACTCCTCCAGCTCCGCCAGGTGCCCGGACTCCTCGTCCAGGAGGCGGTCGACGACCTCTTGAGAGGCGAGCACCAGCAGGGTCTCCACCTCGAACTGGCGGGCCTCGCGCAGGATCTCGCGGAAGATCTCGTAGCAGGTGGTCTCGGCGGTCTTCATGGAGCCGCGCCCGCCGCAGCAGGGGCAGGGCTCGCAGAGCACGTGCTCCAGGGACTCGCGGGTGCGCTTGCGCGTCATCTCCACCAGCCCCAGCGCCGAGACCTCGGTGATGTGGGTCTTGGCGTGGTCCTTGGCGAGGCACTTCTCCAGGGCGCGCAGCACTTGGCGCTTGTGCTCGTCATCGGTCATGTCGATGAAGTCGATGATGATGATGCCGCCGAGGTTGCGCAGGCGCAGCTGGCGGCAGATGGCCTGGGCCGCCTCCAGGTTCGTCTTGAAGATGGTCTCCTCGAGGTTGCGGTGGCCGACGAAGGCGCCGGTGTTCACATCGATGGTGGTCATGGCCTCCGTCTGATCGATGATCAGGTGCCCGCCGGACTTGAGCTGCACCTTGCGCTCCAGGGCCTTGCGGATCTCGTCCTCGACGCCGTAGAGGTCGAACAGCGGGCGCTCGCCGGCGTAGTACTCGATGCGCTCGACGATCTCCGGGATGTACTTGCCCGCGAAGGGCATGGCCTTGTCCACGGTGGCGCGGGAGTCGATGCGCACCCGCTCCACCTCCGGCGTCACCAGGTCCCGCAGGGCGCGCAGGGCCAGCGGCAGGTCGTCGTGGATGAGTCCGAGGGCATCGCCGGTGTCGCAGCGCTCCTTGATGCCGCGCCAGAGCTTGGCGAGGAAGGCCATGTCCCGGCACAGGGCGTCGTCGTCCACGGCCTCGGCGGCGGTGCGGGCGATGTAGCCGCCGGCGTCCTCGTGCTCGTCGACATAGTTTTGCAGGATCTCGCGCAGGCGCTTGCGCTCGTCGTCGTCCTCGATCTTCTGCGACACGCCGGTGTTGCCGAGCCTGGGCATGAACACCAGGTAACGCGAGGCGATGGAGATGTTGGTGGTGAGGCGGGCGCCCTTGGTGCCGATGGGGTCCTTGACCACCTGCACCACGATGCGGTCTCCCTCGCGCACCAGGTCCGTGATCTGCTCGCTGCGCGGCTCGCCGTCCTTGCCGATGATGTCGGAGGCGTGCAGGAAGGCCGCCCGCTCCAGCCCCACGTCCACGAAAGCCGCCTGCATGCCCGGCAGCACCCGGCAGATGCGCCCGCGATAGACATTGCCCACCAGCCCACAGCGCTCGGCGCGCTCGATGATGATCTCCTGCACCACGCCGTTTTCCACCACCGCGACCCGGGTCTCCGGTGGGGTGACGTTGATCAGGATCTCTTCACTCATGGGTGGCGATGCGGGCGTTGTTGCGGTGCATGGGCTCCCGATCTCCGGGGTTGTAGCGACAAGGTTGCGGGGACGGTATACCTGATTCAGTCAGCGCTGAGCAATGGCAGGCCCTCTGCGGCCAGTAGTTGTGCGGTCTCGAACAGCGGCAGCCCGACCACGCCGGACCAGCTGCCCTCCAGGCGCTCGACGAAGACGGCGCCGAGGCCCTGCAGGCCATAGCCCCCGGCTTTATCCTGTGGCTCGCCGCTGGCCCAATACACGGCGGCCTCCGCGGCGCTTACCGCGCGAAGCCACACGCGCGTGCTGGAGACCACGGTGCGCTCGGCGGCCCCGAGCAGCGCGACGCCCGTCAGCACCTGGTGCGTGCGGGCCGACAGCAGGGCGAGCATCCGCGCCGCCTCGGCGGCATCGGCGGGCTTGCCCAGGATCCGATCATCGCAGATCACGGCGGTGTCCGCTGCCAGCACCGGCCGCGCCGCCGTGCCCCTACCGAGCGCCGCGCGTACCGCCCGTGCCTTGGCCAGGGCGATGCGGAGCACATAGTCCGCCGGTGCCTCCCCCCGGGCCGGGCTCTCGTCCACATCGGCGCTTCGCACCTCGGCCGTCAGGCCGATCTGTCGGAGCAGCTCACGCCGCCGCGGCGACTTTGAGGCCAGGATGAGCCGGGGCGGGTCGTCGCGCCCGGTGGGTGGTAGCGTTTCGTCAAGGACCATAATGGGCTCAGCCGCGGTGATAGGGGTGGCCCTTGAGCTGGCTCCAGGCCCGGTAGAGCTGCTCGGCCAGCAGCACGCGCACCAGGGGATGCGGCAGGGTCAGCGGCGACAAGGACCAGCGCTGCTCGGCCCGCGCCAGGCAGGCATCCGACAGCCCGTTGGCTCCGCCCACCAGCAGCGCGATGTCGCGGCCCTCGGCGAGCCAGCCCCCGAGTTGCTCGGCGAGCTGCTCGCTGCTCCAGCCGCGCCCGCCCACATCCAGGGCGACGATGCGCGCCTGCGCCGGCACGGCGGCGAGCAGGCGCTCTCCCTCGTCCCTGCGCAGGCGCGGCAGCTCGCCGTCATCGACCCTCCCGGTGCGGGTGCGGCCCTTGCCGCCGAGCCCGCCGGGCAAGGCTTTGAGCAGGAGCTGGCACTCCGGCGGCAGGCGCCGGGCATAGTCCTCGAAGCCGGCATCCACCCAGCTTGGCATGCGCTGGCCAATGCTGATGATGTGGATGCGCATGGCCCCGGGACGGCTTCGCTCAACCGCCGTCGCGTGCGGCGAGCACGCCCAGCAGCCGCTCGGCTTCGGCCCCGACCTCCGAATCCGGCGCCAGATCACGCGCCTGCGTCAGCGCCTCTCGCGCCCTCGCCGTCTGGCCGGCTTGCAGGGCGACGAAGCCGAGGCTCAGGTGAATGCGCTGGGCCTGCGGCGCCGCCGCCGCGCCCGCCGCGAGCACCTTAAGTCCCGCCGCCGAATCGCCGGCGTAGTGCAGTGCCAGGCCGAGGTCGTTCTGCGTGTCCACGTCGTCGGGAGTGAGCGCCAGCAGTCGGCGGTACAGGGGCACCGCTGCGGCAAAGCGCTGCGCCCGAAACAGCCGGTCGGCCTGCCGCGCCAGCACCGCCGGGTCGTCGCTCGCTGCCGCTGCCGCGCTTGCCCCGTCCTCGCCCGCCAGGGCCGCGCGCATCTGCTCACCCAGGCGGGCCATGTCCGGCTGCTCGGTCTGTTGGGCCGCCTGCTCTGCCGCGGCGGATCGCGGCGGGTGGCGCAGGTAGTAATCGCGGGTCACGGCGAACACCGTGAACCCGTAGAAGAAGAGACCCAGCAGGACGACGAGCCATTGCAGCAATGTCAGCTTTGGAAACATGGTCTTTGGGTACGCCTATGCTGGGCTGGATCGCCGGCGGGCTGCGTGCCGGCGGGGCAGACGGATTGCAGCGGGTCTCGACACCGGGCTCGGCACTGTGCTCGGCACCGTTCTGGGCCGGGGCATGCTCGGAGCCGCCGGCGGCAGTGTCAAGGATCTGCGCAACACAGGCGGGCGCGAGGCTGTGATTCAACATCGAAAATCATTTATGCTTCAGCGGCCTGTTTGCGCCCTCGTGACGGCGGTCGGAAATGCCGACGCGGAGGCTGTGCGCAGGCTCGCGGCTATGGCTCCCCGTTGATGCCAGTCTCGCCCCGACCAAGCAACGTTCAAGCAGACTCCGGCACGTCGATGCGCCGCTGGAGCAACCACAGGAGATATCGCCATGGCCACCCCAGTGAAGCAGCTGAAGGGCGTCACCGACGCCATGCTTGGCACCCTCGCTGAGAAGAGCATCAAGGACAATGTCGAGCTCGTGGAGGCTGCCGCCACGCCGGCGGCACGCAACGCCCTCGCTGGCGAGTGCGGCTGCGAGCCCTCGGAGCTGCTTGAGCTTGTCAACCGTGCCGACCTCGCGCGCATCAACGGCGTCTCCGGCGTCTATTCCGACCTACTGGAGGAATCCGGCGTGGACACCGTGAAAGAGCTCGCCATGCGGCGCCCGGACAACCTGCATGCCAAGCTCATCGAAACCAATGATGCGGCGCAGCTGACCCAACGCCCGCCGACGGCCGCGCAGGTCGAGGACTGGGTAGAGCAGGCCAAGGCCCTGCCGCGCATCGTGACCTATTGACGTCAACTTGCGCGTGGCGGGATGGATGTGGGGACTCAAGACCGGCGCGCATCGTCCCCATTTGTTCCGCCATGGCCAATGAATTTCCATCCACTCGCGACATGCCCTCGCGCCTGGGCAAGGCGATGCTCATCGCCGCCTGGGTCGTGGGCCTGGCGCTGCTGGTGCTTCTGTTCCAGAACCATCTAGAGCGTCAGCACAACCCGAACCCCGACCCGAGCATGCGCGTGGACTCCGCGGGCGTGCCCACGGTGGTCCTCCAGCGCAACCGCAGGGGCCACTATGTGACCGGCGGCAGCATCAACGGCGCGCCCGTGACCTTCCTGCTGGACACGGGCGCCACCAAGGTAGCTCTGCCCCTGGACCTGGCCCGGGAGCTGGACCTGCCACTGCTGCCGGGCGGCATGAGCAAGACCGCCAACGGCGTGGTGCGCACCTGGCGGACCCGACTCGACAGCGTCGACGTGGCCGGGCTGACCGCCCGCGACGTGCGCGCCGTGGTGATGCCCAACATGCCCGGTGACGATGTGCTGCTCGGCATGAACTACCTGAAGCGTTTCGAGCTGATCCAGCGCAACGATACCCTGACGCTGCGCGCGCCCGGCTGAGTCACGGCCCCGGGCCCCGGGCCCCGGGCCCCAGGGTGGCGCTGCGCTTACCCAAGCGGCGTTGTCGGCCCAGGGCCTGGCCGTTGCGCCCGGGCTGTCAGGTGAATTCGTCATGCAAGCAAGCCCGGCCTTCGTCCTCTTCGGCGGTGTCCATCTCCTTACTCTGGCGCTGATCGTCGTCTCGGCGCTGGTGCTGCCGCTGGCCGTATGCCGCTACGCGCCGGCGGCGCTGCGCCCGGTGGCCTTGGCGCTGGCGGCCCTGCTGCTCGCGCAGGAGGCCGTGGACGTCGCCTTGCAGCTCTGGCGCTCCGGCCCGTCCGTGCAGCTGTTGCCGCTGCATCTGTGCACGCTCGCGGTGTTCGTCACCGTCTGGATGCTGGCGACGGGCAATCAGCGGGCGTTCGAGCTGGCCTACTTCTGGGCCCTGGCGGGTACGACCCAGGCGCTGGCGACGCCTGACCTCCGGCAAGGCTTTCCGGACCCGGCCTTTGTGTTCTTCTTCGCCGGCCACGGGCTGGTCATCGTCGGCGTCGCTTACGGGGCCCTGGCACTCGGGCTGCGGCCCTACCCCATGTCCATGCTGCGCGTCGGGCTCACGACGCTTGCCTTGGCGGCGGTGGTCTTCGGCGTCAATCTGTGGCTGGGGACGAACTTTCTGTATCTCATGGCGAAGCCGGCCGGTGCGTCGCTGCTGGACTGGTTCGGCCCCTGGCCCTGGTACTGGCTGGGCCTGGTGGCGGTGGCCATGGTCTCCTTCCTGGTGCTCTATGCCCCCTATTTCATCGCGGACTGGCGCGCCGGCCGCCGGCACGGGCGGCCTCGGCTCCCGCCCGGCGGTACCCCACCGACGGGGCTTTGAGCGCTGCGAGGCTTGGCATCCGGCTGCGGCCCGGCGCTCAGTCGACCATCTGCACGACACCGCCGCGGCGCGCGTCGCCGGCGCCATGCAGGCCGCCGCCGGCGTCGATGCCGACGCTGTGCGCACCGCCGAAGAAGACGCTCCGGCCGCGCCAGACCTGGAGCCGCGGCCAGTGGGCGGCCAGCGCCGCGCGCGTGGTCTCGGCCACCGGCGGCTCCAGGCTCAGCGCCTCGCCCTCCAGGTGCAGCCGCGGTGCGGCCACGGCCTCGGCCAGCGGCAGATGCAGGTCGATGCGGTTCACCAGCACCTGCAGGATGGCGCTGCGGATGCGGTTGGAGCCGCTGGAGCCCGTCACCGTCCAGCCGCCGTCGCCATGGGCCACCAGCGTCGGACACATCATGGAGCCAACGCGGGTATTCTCCGGCCACTGGTGGAAGCCGCCGCCGCCGGCGAGGTCCGCCTCGCCCAGCATGTTGTTCATGACGATGCCCGTGCCGGGCAGTACATAGGCCGCGCCCTCGCCGTTGGAGAGGGTCAGGCTCGCGAGGTTGCCGTCGCCGTCGGCGATGCTGATCTGTGTGGTGCCGCGGCGGAAGACATGGCGCGGCAGGCCGAGTGCCGCGAGCCGGGCCGGGAAACCGGTGCGCTGCGCCGCGCGCGCTGTGGCATCGGGCAGCCGGCCCGGGGCGAGCACGGCGCGTGCCTCCGCGGTCGCCGCCATCGCCGCCGCCAGCGCCAGGCGATGGTCGGGGTTGCCGAAGTCCATGCCGCCGAGGCTGGTCTCGCCGAGCAGCTCCAGGGTCAGCGCCAGCAGGGCGCCGCCCACCGACGGCGGCGGGTTCAGGTACAGGCGGGCATCGCGGTAGTCGAGCACCAGCGGCTCGCGCTGCGCCACCCGGTAGTCGGCGAGATCCGCCACCGTCAGATGGCCGCCGCCCGTCGCGCAGTCCGCGGCCAGTCGCTCGGACCAGGGCCCGCCGTGTAGGAGCCCGGGGCCCGCCGCCGCCAGCGCGTCCAGGGCTGCGGCGAAGTCCGGCCAGGGGATCCGCTCGCCCACGGTGGCGAGTCGGGTCGGTTCGCTCGGCGAGGCGTGCAAAGCAAAGGTGGCGGGGTCGGCCCGCAGGATGGGCTCGACGATGCGGGCGATGCCGTGCTGCACGGGATTCACTGCTACCCCGCGCTCGGCGAGCGCCCGCGCCGGCGCCAGCAGATCGGCGAGTGGCAGTCGGCAGAGGTGGCGCTGTATCGCGAATAGACCGGCGACGGCACCCGGTGTTGCCATGGCGCCGCGGCCGATGTGGAACTCCTGGGTGGCGTCGCCAAAATCGGCATGGACCGGGTAGAAATCCAGACCGGCCGCCGTGGCCCGGCAGCCGGGTGTCTGGGTGAAGAAGTCGAACAGCTGCGGCGCCTCGCCCGCCGGTCGCGCATGCAGGAAGCCGCCGCCGCCGAGGGAGGCGAGCACCGGCTCGGCGACACAGGCCGCCACCAGCGCCGCGACTGCGCCGTCGAAGGCGTTGCCGCCCGCCGCGAGCACGGCCGCGGCGGCGGCAGCGGTGTCCGGATGACCGGCGGCGACAATGGCGCGAGACATCGGCTGGAGCGCGGATTGGCGTGGCTGTGCTCGGCGGCGAGTGGCTATAGTGGCGGATGTTGGCTGCCGGATGCGAGTGACCCGCGCGCTTCGGCAGGATGATCTTAACCGCCCGGCAACGGCCGTGGCGTCGGCGCCGCCGCTTGCTGCCGGCAGCCGATGGCGACGCAGACGGAGACCGAGGAGCCCATGGCGCAAGACCCGCAAGCGCGTATCACTGCCTTGGAGGCGGAGCTCCAGCGCGTGCGGGCGGAGGCGGACGCGGAGCGCGAGCGCTTCGAGCGGCGGCTCAAGCTCGCCCAAAGCGCACTGCCGGAGCGTCGGGACCCGCGCACCGTCACGCAGAACGTCGCCGCCCACCAAGAGATCGAAGGCCTGCGCGGGGCGCTGCGCGAGCGTGATCGGGTGGTGAAGGAGCTCACCGGGCAGGTGCGCAGCCTGGAAGACCAGTTGGAAGACGGTTACCACCAGATGGATGCCTTGCGCCGCCAGCTCGATCAACGCGACGAGGACCTCGCCGAGGCTCGTCGTCAGGCAGCGCGCGCTGCCCCCAAGCCGGCGAGCCTGCCGCCGCGTGTGTCTCGGCAGCCAGCGCAGCCGGCGCCCGTGCCATCGCCGGCGCCCGTGCCGCCGCCTGCGGCAGCGGAGCGCGCGGATGCCTTGACTTTCGTGATCGGCGTGCTCGTGGGCGCCCTGCTCACCTGTGCCCTGGCCGTTGGCCTTTGGTGGACGGGCAGCTGGCCGGCGCCGCCCGCCGCTGCGGCCCGCGGCGAGCCGACGGGCGCGCAGGGCCTCATCGCCGCCAGCGGGAGGCAGCTTCATGGCGGCTGAGCCCACACGCAGCGCCGCTGTCCTGGGCGTCGGCATCGCTACGCGGGACATCGTCAACCTCGTCGCCGCGTATCCGCGCGAGGACGCCGAGATTCGGGCCCTCGCCCAGCGCACCGCCCGCGGCGGCAATTGCGCCAACACATTGGACGTACTCGCGCAGCTGGGTCACCGCTGTGCCTGGGCGGGCGTGCTGGCCGGCGACGAGGGCGCCGCCTTCATCGCCGAGGATCTAGCCCGTCGCGGCATCGACCACCGCCATGCCCGGCGCATCGCGGGCGGCGCGACGCCGACCTCCTACATCACCCTCAGCCGCGATACCGGCAGCCGTACCATCGTCCACCACCGGGACCTACCGGAGCTCGGCGCCGCGGACTTCGCCCGGGTGCCGCTCGCGGGCTGGGACTGGGTGCACTTCGAGGGCCGTAACCCGGCGGAGACCGCGCAGATGCTGGCGCGCGTGCGCCGTGAGCGCCCGGATCTGCCCATTTCCGTAGAGATCGAGAAGCCGCGGGACGGCCTCGAGCAGCTGTTCCGCGGCGTGGATGTGCTGATCGTCGCCCGCGCCTATGCGGAGTCCGTCTCCGCGGCTGCGGGAGCCCGCCAGGGTGGGCTTCTCGGTGCCGATGGCGGGGTCGAGGGCGGCGGTGATGCCGTGGTCGATACTGACGGCAACACCGACACCGACCATGGCTGCGGCCCTGGGACGGGCATCGACCCGCGCGGGTTTTTGCGCCGCATGGCAGCGGCCAGCGACGCCCGGCTCTGCCTGCTGCCCTGGGGTGCCGCCGGCGCCTACGGGCTCGCCGCCGGGTCTGATGCTTTGGTGCTCGCACCGGCGCATCCCCCGGCTGTACTGCACGACAGCCTGGCGGCCGGGGACGTGTTCAACGCCGCTGTCATCGATGGCCTGCTGGCCCTCGGCGGCGGCCGCGACGGACTCACTGCCGCCGTCGGTGATGGTGCGCTGGCCAGCCTGTTGGCCCGCGCCAACCGCCTCGCCGGGCTCAAGTGCGGCCGCGAGGGCCTGGAGGGGCTCGCCGCGGCGGCGCGGGCGGCGGGCTGGCCCGACAGGGACGGCGCGTGAGCGCGGTCATCGACCTCGGTGCCCTGGCCGCGCTGCCGGACACCGACGGGGGGTGAGGGCATGCAGCGGCGCAGGTCACCGCAGCGCCAGCGCGACTGTGTGGTGCGGACCCTGCTTGAGCTTGTCATAGTGGCCGAAGATGTCCTTCATGTGCCGCTTCATGAACTCCCGCAGCCCGTTCACCGTGACCACATAGAGCCGCCCGCCGGGATTGAGCCTGGCGTGGGCGTCGTGCAGCAGGATGCTCAGCAGCTCCCGGCCCACCTGGGCCGGGATGTTGCTCGCAATGAGGTCGAAGCGCCGGGCCGGGTCGATGTCGGCGAAGCCGTTGCCGAGCTCGGCCTCGGCGTTGGGCAGGGCGTTGAGCGCGATGTTGCGGCGGGCGAAGTCCACGGCGACGAAATCCTTGTCCACCAGCAGCGTGCGTCCCTGCGGGGCCAGCGCCGCCAGGGTGCAGCCGATGGCGCCGTAGCCGCAGCCTAGGTCGAGGCAGTCGGCGTCGGCGGCGACCTCCAGGTGGCGCAGCAGCAGCGCCGTGCCGGCGTCGATCTCGCGCGGGGAGAACAGCCCCCAGGTGGACTCGAAGCGCAGGCGCCGGCCCGCCAGCTCGGCGTCGAAGCGAATGGGCGCGCGTAGGGCGGCGAGCTCGGTCTGTGAGAGCATGCGGCTTGAGCGGGATACGGTTGAAAGCCCGCAGTTTACATGGCCATGTCCCCGAGCCGCGTCATCTACACTCGGGGCTCAGGGTCATGCCCCCACGCACACCAAGCAGCGAATCCTTATTCCGTGTCCGACCTCGCCGGCCAGCTCCATATCCGTCTGCACACCGACGCCGCACCCGCCGTGCGCATCACCTCCAGCCGGCCGCTGACGGCCGCGCGGGTGCTCGCCGGCAAGCCCGTGGCGACCGTGGCCGGGCAACTGCCGCTGCTGTTCAGTGTCTGCGGCACAGCCCAGGCCGTGGCCTGTGCGCGGGCTTGCGAGGCGGCGCTGGGGCTGGCGCCGGCGCCCTCGGCGCGCGAAGCCCGCACCCTGCTGTTGCGCGCGGAGACCGCCAAAGAGCACCTGTGGCGGCTGCTGCTGGACTGGCCCAAGGCGCTGGCGCGGCTGGACGCAGCACAGGGGGCGGTGCATTTGGCCGCGCAGTCCGCGGAGCGCGAGGCGGCCATGGCCGCGGCCATGCGCGCCTTCCTGCAGCTGCGCGCCGTGCTCGGCACCGGCGGTGATCCCTTTCTGCCGGGCGCCGGCAGCATCCGGCCGGCAGCGGACGGCGTGGATGCCGCCCGCGCCGTCCTCGCGGCTACCGCCACCGAGCAGGTTTTCGGCGCCGATGCGGGCCAATGGCTGGCGACCACGCCCACGGCCGCGGACCTGCACCACTGGGCGGCGGACACTGCCACCCCGGCGGCGGCGCTGGTGCGGGCGGTGACCGGCGCCGGGCTCGCCGATTTCGGGCGCTGCGATGTCGATCCACTGCCCGCCGCGGCGGAGGCCAGCGGGCTGCTGCACCAGTTGGCGCCCCTCCTGGCGGATGCCGACGCCGATGCCTTCGTCGCCGCTCCGCGCCTGGACGGCCAAGCGCGCGAGACCACGCCCCTAGCTCGCGAGCTCGCGCGCGGGGGGCTGGTGGCGGCGCTCGTCGCCGACCACGGCAACGGGCTGTTGCCCCGGCTCGCGGCACTGCTGGCGGAGCTGGCGCGGGATACGGCGCGGCTCGGGGCGCGCGTGCAAGACGCCACCGACGAGCCGGAGGACGCCGCCATCGCGGTCGCGGCGGAGCCCGGCACCGACCTTGGCCCCTGCGTCGGCGTGGGCGCGGCACCTGCCGCCCGCGGTCTCCTGGTGCACAGAGTTGTCGTCAGCCCGGCCGCAACCCCGGACAGCGCGCAAGTCCGCGACTACCGCATCCTGGCGCCGACCGAATGGAACTTTCACCCCGAGGGCGTGGTCGCCCGCGGACTCGCCGACATCGCGGCCGCCGGCGCCGGCCAGCGGGCGGCGACGTCGGCATCGGGACACCTGGAGGCCTTGGCGCGGCTGCATGTGACCGCCGTGGATCCCTGTGTCGACTATCGCTTATCGGTATCCTGACGGCGACGCGCCGCCGCTTGACCACAGAACACTATCGAGACTGGAGGAGCCCATGTGCCTCGCCATACCCGCCCAGATCCTTGAGCTGGATGAGGGCACCGATCAGGCCGTCGTCTCCCTGGGCGGCGTCAAAAAGCCTATTTCCCTGGCGCTGGTGGATGATGCCGCCGTCGGCGACTATGTCCTGGTGCACGTGGGCTATGCGCTGAACAAGGTGAGCCCCGAGGAGGCCGCGCGCACCCTGGCGCTGATCCAGGCCGCCGGCGAGCTGGACCCGGCCGAATTCGACAGTGACTTCACCACCGGGGAGGTGCCGCGATGAACGACGTGCCGAGCATCAGCCCGAGCCCGACCAAGGGCGCCATGAAGTACATCGACGAATTCCGCGACGGCGCCCTGGCGCGCAAGCTCGCCCGCACCATCGCCATGGAGGCGGACCCGGCGCGCACCTACCGGCTGATGGAGTTCTGCGGCGGCCACACCCACGCCATCTACCGCTACGGCGTACAGGACCTGATGCCGGACAATCTCAAGTTCGTGCACGGGCCGGGCTGCCCGGTGTGCGTGCTGCCCATGGCCCGCATCGACCAGGCCATCGCCATGGCCGTGGAGCACGGTGTGACGCTCTGCACCTACGGCGACCTGATGCGCGTGCCGGCGAGCGAGCGCCAGAGCCTGCTCAAGGCCAAGGCCGGCGGGGCGGACATCCGCATGATCTACTCCACCCAGGATGCGCTGGCCATCGCCCGCCGGGACCGCGAGCGCCAAGTGGTGCTCTTCGCCATCGGCTTCGAGACCACGACGCCGCCGACGGCCGTGGCGCTCAAGGTGGCGCGCGCGGAGGGGCTCGGCAATTTCTCGGTGTTCTGCAACCACGTGCTGACGCCGCCGGCGCTGAAGACCATTCTGGCGTCCGCCGGCCCCGACGGCGTGCAGCTGGACGGCATCCTGGGGCCCTCGCACGTGAGCACAATCATCGGCAGCCGGCCCTATGAATTCGTGCCGGCGGCGTTCGCCAAGCCCGTGGTCATCGCCGGCTTCGAGCCGCTGGACGTGATGCAGAGCACCCTGATGCTGGTGCGCCAGATCAACGCGCACCGCTGCACCGTCGAGAACCAATACACCCGCGCCGTCAACCGGGACGGCAACGCCAAGGCGCAAGCCCTGATGGACGAGGTCTTCGCGGTGCGCGAGCGCTTCGAATGGCGCGGGCTCGGTTATCTGCCCTCGAGCGCCCTAAGGCTCGCAGACGCCTATGCCGACTTCGACGCCGAGCAGCGCTTCTCGGTCGCCCCGGGTCAAGGCAAGGAGATCAAGGGCTGCGAATGCCCGAGCGTGCTCCGCGGCACCATGGAGCCCACCGACTGCAAGCTCTTCGGGACGGTGTGCACGCCGGAGAACCCCATGGGCGCCTGCATGGTCTCCTCCGAGGGCGCCTGCGCGGCCTACTGGAGCTACGGCCGCTTCCGCAAAAAGGGGTCAGAGCCCATTATGCAAAAGGGCTCTGACCCCTTTTTAGGGGCTGCGTGATGGCCGGCCGGCTGGACCTGAAGCACGGCGCCGTGGACATGAGCCACGGCAGCGGCGGGCGGGCCATGGCCCAGCTCATCGACCAGCTCTTCCGCAAGCACCTGGACAACGATCTGCTGGCCCGCGGCGACGACCAGGCGCTGCTCGCGCCCCCCGCCGGTCGGCTGGCGATGAGCACCGACGGACATGTGATCTCGCCGCTGTTCTTTCCGGGCGGGGACATCGGCAGCCTCGCCGTGCACGGTACCGTCAACGACGTGGCCATGTGCGGCGCCAGGCCGCTCTATCTGGCGGCCGGCTTCATCCTGGAGGAAGGCCTGGCGCTGGCGGAGCTCGCGCGCATCGTCGAGAGCATGGCCGCCGCCTGCAACGCCTGCGGGGTGCCCGTCGTGACGGGGGACACCAAAGTGGTGGAGCGCGGCAAGGGCGACGGCTGCTTCATCACCACCACCGGCGTCGGTGTCGTGCCGGAGGGCCTCGACATCTCCGGGGCCAATGCCCGGCCCGGGGACGCCATCCTGGTCTCCGGCCATATCGGCGACCACGGCGTGGCCATCATGTCCAAGCGGGAAAACTTAGGCTTCGAGACCGAAATCCACTCCGACAGCCAAGCCCTGCATGATCTCGTCGCCGCCATGATCGACGCCGTGCCGGAGATCCACTGCCTGCGCGACCCCACCCGCGGCGGCCTCGCCAGCACCCTGAACGAGCTCGCCCAGCAGTCCGGCGTCGGCATGCAGATCCGCGAGCCCACCATCCCCGTGCGCCCCGAGGTCGCCGCCGCCTGCGAGCTCTTGGGCCTGGACGCGCTCAACGTCGCCAACGAAGGCAAGCTCGTCGCCATCTGCCCCGCAGACCAGGCCGAGACCTTGCTCGCCGCCATGCGTGGGCATCCGAAGGGCATGGATGCCGCCATCATCGGCGAGGTCTTCGAAGACCCCCACCATTTCGTGCAGATGGAGACCGCCTTCGGCGGCAACCGCATCGTCGACTGGCTCGCCGGGGAGCAGCTGCCGCGGATTTGTTGAGGCGGCGGGTTGCAACCACAGCACCTTTGCGTCGCAGCCGCAGACGTGTCGAGACCCTCAGGACGACATGGGTTTGGCGGATCAAACAGCAGTCTCCCGCGCCGGCCTTGTGTGTCGCGCTTCGGCTTGACACCGAGGCCCAGGGCCGCTGGAGTAAGATTGTGCCCGACCAATTTGCGCTGCACGGGAGGCCCTGTCGGATGGACTACGAGAGACATTTCGAGCGCCGCCGAGAGCTGTGCGGAGGTGAGACGGTGATTCGCGGAACGCGGGTGACGCTGCGGACTGTGCTGGCGAGCTTGGCCGAGGGCTCGACCGTGGCGGACATCCTCGAGGATTTTCCGACCTTGTCGGCGGAAGACGTGCAGGCCGTTATCGCATTCGCCGCCGCTTCGGCGGAGGAGGATTTTCCCACGCCGCCGATGCCGAAGGTCGCTTGAAGATCAAGCTCGACGAGAATCTACCGGCGTCCCTGATCGCCGATCTTGGTCGGCTGGGTCACGACGTGGATTCCGCGCCGGAGGAAGGCCTCGCCGGCCATGCGGATCCGGAGGTCTGGGCGGCGGCGCAGGCGACAGGACGTTTTTTGATTACGCAGGATCTCGACTTTTCGGACATTCGTCGTTTTTCGCCCGGCACCCATGACGGTGTGCTGCTCGTACGTCTGAAGCAGCCTGGCCGGCGTGCTGTCGCGGCGCGTGTGTGCCGGCTGTTTGAGACCTGTGGCGTCGACACCTGGCGGGCCAGCTTTGTCATCGCCACAGAGCTCAAAGTACGTGTGCATCCTCCGCCTCTGCGGTAGGTCGGGTCCAAAAAAGGGGTCGGAGGGGAATGGCACTAACTTAAGCGGCGTCTTCATAAAAACAGTCACTTAGCGAAGCGCTTGGCCTGCAACCCGAACAGCTCCAGGCCGTCCGACATGCGAAGACCGCCCGCTTGTGCCGCAGGAGAGCTTGGATCGTCGTATCGTAGTCAACGTAAGTGTCTGATTCATATCGCGGACTGGCTTAAGTTAGCGCCATTCGGCTCTGACCCCTTTATTTATTATTTATCGTCAAAGCCGGCCGCGTGATACCACTTGCGCGCCTCGTCCATGTCCTTGGGCACCCCGTTGCCCTGCTCGTACATCATGGCCAGCGTGGTCATGGAGCCGATGAAGCCCTGGTCGGCGGCGCGCTTGAACCATTCGATGGCCTTCTCGGGGTTCTGGTCGGTGCACTCGCCTTCCATGTACATGAAGGCGAGGCCGTGCTGGGCGAGGCCCATGCCCTGCTCGGCGGCGGATTTCATGTATTTGTAGGCCAGGAGCGGGTTCGGGACCATGCCGAGGCCGTTCTGGGCCATGATGGCCATGCGGTACATGGCGTCCGTGTTGCCCTGCTCGGCCAGCGGCGACAGCAAACCGGTGGCGCGGGAGAACTGCTTGGCCTCGAAGGCGGCGATGCCGCTGCTGAGGTCCATGTCCTGGTTGCTGATGTCGTCGCTCATGATGTCTGTCCTCGTCGTGTGCGCGTTGACTGCGGGCGCAGAATTGCGGGCAGGCGGTCGGGATTGCCACCGTGGCGGGCGTGGACGCAGCTGTCCGCGGGCGGGTCGTGCGCCCCTGCCGCAGCCTGCGGGTGTGCGGGGCGCAGCCCGGATGCGCGGGCTGTACCTGCAAGCTCGCGGCGAAGTCTGCGCGGCCAGGGCTCAGCCATGCATGGGCAGTTCCACGAAGTCGAGCCACTGCGCGTAGAGCTTCGCATTGGCAGCGGCCAGCGCCAGCTGCTTGCCCAGCACAAGGGTGTCGATGGGCGTGGCCGCGTGCGGGGCGAACAGCGCCGTTGTGCAGCCGGCCTCCTGTGTCACCAGTCGGCCGGCGGCGTGGTCCCAGAGCTTCTGGCCGCCGTGCAGATAGAGCTGGAAGCGCCCGGCGGCGAGCCAGCACCACTCCAGCGCCACGGCGCCGAGGTTGCGCTGGGAGCGGAAGCCGCCTTGGCGGAACAGCGCCGGCACCCGGGCCGGGGGGATGCGCTTGAAGTCGACGACGGCGACGCAGTCGCCGAGCGTCGGTCCGGGCGCGTAGGGGACGAGCTGGGTGCCGTCGAGCTGGGCGCCGAGGCCGCGGGCGGCGGTGAAGCATTCGTCGCGCAGGGGGTCGAGGATCAGCGCCAGCTCCGCGCGGCCCTCGCGAATCAGTGCCAGCGAGATGCAAAAGCCCGGGAAGCCGCAGGTGAAGTTGCTGGTACCGTCCAAGGGGTCCAGGCACCAGAGGGGGCCGCCGGCGTCCAATAAGCGCTGTTGCTCGGCGGCGTCCATTTCCTCGCCGAGCAGGGCGACGTCGGGCCAGCGCTCGGCCAGTGCGGTGGTCAGCCAGCGCTGCACGCCGAGATCGGCGGCGGTGACCAGGCTGCCGTCGGCCTTGGCGCTGCCGGTGGTGTTACGAAACCGCGGCAGAATCTCGGTTCGGGCGGCCTCACGCAACAGCGCCGCGAGGCTGTTCAGGTCGGCGGTGGTGGGGGCTTGGTGCATGGGGGCTCCTCGTCGGTGATGGTTTTGGTTGCGGCGGCCGACGGCGCCGGTCGCGAGCCCGGCGCCGGCCGGCGCTGGGCGTAACCGGGCCGCCGGTCGGCGCTGCGCCCTGTCCGTTGTCGATCGATAATGGCGGTAGCCGCCGGCCGGTGCCAGCGCCGGCACGGCGCTTATCCGTCGGTGATAATCCGAGATGTCTTCGTGTATTCCTTCGCCCGTGTTCCTCCGTGCCCTGCGCTTGCGGCTCCGTCTCAGTGTGACGCGTGCCCTGAGGCTGGGCTTGACGTTGAGTCCGGCGCTGGGTCAGACGCTGGCTCAAACGTTGGGCCTGACGCTGGGCCTGGTCTTGACCGTGCTCGCGATGCCGGCGGCGTCGGCCGATCGCGTCGAGCAACGCCAGGACTTCCTCGCCGCTGAGCGCGCCCTCGCCGCCGGCGATGATGCGGCCTTCGCCGAGCTCGCCGACGGGCTGCGGGACTATCCGCTCTGGCCCTACCTGCGGCTCGCCGAGCTGCGCCGGCGTTTGGCGCCCGAGCACCGCGAGGCCATCGAGGGCTTCATCGGGGACCACGCCGGCACCGCCCCCGGCGAGACGCTGCGCCGACTGTGGCTGAACAGGCTGCATGCGGCCGGCGATCATGCGGGCTATGTGCGCAACTATGCGGACAACGGCTCGGAAACTCGCGAATGCCGCTGGCGCCGCGGGCTGCTGGCGCTGGGCCGGGCGCGGGGCCGGGCGCAGGCGGCCTTCGCTGGCCTTGCGGATCTCTACCTCACCGGCGCGTCCCTGCCCGAGGTCTGCGACCCGGTCTTCGCGGCCTGGTACGAAGCCGGCGGCCTCGAGCCCGAGCTGGTGTGGCAGCGGGTCGGGCTCGCGCTCGCGCGGCGCAATACCGGCGTCGCCGGCTATCAGCGCCGCTATCTGCCCGAGCGCCATCGGCGCTGGCTGGATCAGCACCTGGCCCTGTACCGCAACCCCGAGGGGCTGAAGGAGGCGCAGCTGCCGGATGATCCCGACCGGCGCACCGCCGCGCTGGTGGCGGGCATCGAGCGCCTGGCCCAGACAGACCCGCGGCGCGCCGCCGCCGACTGGGCCGTGCTCGAGGCGCGGGAGTTTGTCCCGTTGCCGGCACGGGACCGGGCGGTGACGGCCATCGGTGCCGGCCTCGCCCGCGCCGGTGAGCGCACCGGTCTGGTGTACCTGCGCCGGCTGCGGCCGCTGCCGGAGAATCTGGCGCTGCAGCGCGAGCGCCTGCGTGCGGCACTCAGGCTTCGCGCCTGGCCGGAGGTCATCGACTGGGTCCGTGCGCTGCCGCCGGGGGAGGGCGACCACGGCGAATGGCAGTACTGGCTCGCCCGGGCTTTGGCTAAGCGCGGTGATTTGGTGGGGGCAGCGCATGCGCTGGATGTCGCCGCCGAGGAGCGGGATCTCTGGGGCTTTCGTGCCGCGGAGCTCTTGGGGCGGCCGCCGGCGCTGCGGTCGCGGCCGACGCCCGCGGACCCAGAGGAGATCGAGCGGCTGCTGGCCACCGACACCGCGCAGCGCATCCGCGAGCTCAAGGCCCTCGGGCGGCGCACCGACGTCACCCGCGAATGGCGCGAGCTGACCCGCAACGCCGGCGCCGAGGCGCTGCGCACCGCGGCCCTGCTCGCCGAGCGCCTGGAGCTGGTGACGGAGTCCATTTTCACGCTGGCGCGCAGCGAGTACTGGGACGACATCCGTCTGCGCTTCCCGCTGCACTACGAGGGGCTGGTCGCCGGCCGCGCCGCCGACTACGCGCTGCCGCCGGAGTGGGTCTATGCGGTGATCCGCCAGGAAAGCGCCTTCGATGCGGACATCGCCTCCCACGCCGGCGCCGTCGGGCTCATGCAGCTGATGCCCGGCACCGCCGGCGACATGGCCCGGGAGTTGGGCCGCCCGCGGCCGGGCCGGCTCGACCTCATCGACCCGGCGTTGAACATCGCGCTGGGCACCCGTTATCTGGCGGCCATGCGCGAGCGCTTCGGCGGCAACCAGGTGCTCGCCACCGCCGCCTACAACGCCGGCCCGGGCGCCGTCACCCGCTGGCTGCCCGAGGACACCACGCCGGCGGACCTGTGGATGCTCGCCATCCCCTACCGCGAGACCCGCGATTATGTGCGCCGCGTGCTGACCTACCGGGTCATCTACGCGCAACGTCTCGGCCTGGACGACTTCCGCCTCGGCGCCCTGCTCGCGCCCATATCGCCGCTCTCGGAGCCGGCCACGGCCGCCGCGGATTGAAGTGCGGCCGATGGGTGTGGACAGCGGCTTTTGGTGGAGAGAGTACGGAGTACGAAGTACGCAGTACGATGCATACGGCCGGCGAAAGCGTGCCACTGCGCCAGCCTTCGACGACCGGCGGCTTCCCCCCGACGCACCACCTGCTCCGCACGGCGCAGCCCGCACCCCGCACTGCGTACTCCGCACTCCGTACTCCGCACCCCGCACTTTCCCCTCCGCACTCCGCACTTCCCCTATCCCCCCCCAACCGCCGCAAACTCCTGCCGCAGCCCAGCCATGACCGACTCGTCGGCGATCACCTCGAAATAGTGCCGGTGCTCCGTATCCGGCGGGCCCAAGCGGCTGCCGTCCCAGGTGAGCACTCGGGCGCAGCGTACCGCGAGCCGGCGGCTGCGCCCGGCGAGGTCCTTATAGCGGCCGACGAAATAGAGGCCGTTGTCATCTCCCGGCACGGCGAGCAGGGTTTGGCGCAGCGCCATTTCGCGCTGCAGTTGAAAGAAGGCCTGCTGCTCAAGAAGGATCCCGTTGACATTCCAGCTGAGCAGCTCCTCGCCGCCGGTGGCGGTGGCCGCGGGGCCGGTGGGCTTCACGAGCATGGCGCGGTGGCCGCTGCCGGGCGGGTGCACGCCGCCGTAACGCAGCGCTGCGTTGCAGGCGGAGAGGCGGTCGGCCGTGTTGATGGCGCCCGAGATCATGATCCGCCGCCCGTCGTCGTAGAGGAAATGGGGCTCGCGCGGTGAGTAAGCGACGCCCAGCCCCAGCTCCAGCTCCGGCAGCCCGTGGCGGCGATTCAGCACGTTCTGCATGGCCACCACCCGCAGGATGCTGCGCGCCATGCCGCAGGCGCGCGCCACCGGCATGGCCGTCGTGCTGTCATTGCCGGAGTCGTCTTCGTAGGCGTACAGGGCGAGGATGACCGCATCGCCTTCGACGAAGAGCTTCTCGGCACCGAGCTCCGCGAGCAGCCGGTTCACCGGGTCGAACAGGTTCAGGCTGAAGTGCGAGGCCGGGTTCAGTCCGCGGCTCACCAGCTCGTCGGTGATGCGGGTCGAGCCACGGATATCCGCCTTCACCACGGCGTGGGCGCGCATGCGCCGGACCTGTGGCAGCGTCTCGGCGTGGCTGACGAACTCCCACAGGCTGCCGTTGGCGCGCGAGAGCGTGACCTCGTCGCTGCTCTCCGCCAGGCGCAGGCGGTCCATGGCTTGGTAGGTCTTGTAGGCCAGCTTGAGGTCGCGCCGCAGCGCCAGAAAATCGCCGACGAAGCGGTCCAGATAGCTGGCGCGCTCCTCGCCGCCGAGCCGCCGCAGCGCCACTTGGCAGCGCTCCAGCATGCGCAGGGCCTCGGCGCGATCCACCTGGGTGTCGAGCGTGGCCAGACGCTCGCCGAGCCGGCGGCGGGACAAGCTGCCGGCGCAGTAGTCTGCCACCACGCTCAGCGGCAGCGGCGCGCCGAGCTGCGCGCGCAGCGCCGGCATCCAGTAGCAGAGCACCATGCGGTCATTGAAGCCGGCGTGCAGCAGGCGCCGATGCAGGCGCTCGCGCAGTCCCCGCCGGAACTCGAGCCAGCGCGGAGAGCTCCATTGCACCGGGGCCAGCAGCAGGGAGGAGTCACCGCCGCCGCCGGCATCGGTATCCGGCAGCTGCAGCAGGCGGCGCATATTGGCGGGCTCGTCCAGCCAACAGGTGCGGCCCTCCTGGTATTCCGCCGGGGCCATGAAGCTGCTGAGCAACAGCTCCGTGGCCAGGAAGCCCCGCAGAATGCCTTGGTCGTGGCGCTCGTGCGCTCGCTCGGCAAGCTGCTGCGGAGCCAGGTCACCGAGCACCTGGCGGCGGCCGTACTCCGGGAGGTAGTCCACGAGCGTGGAGAGCACCGCTTGATTGGCCAGCGCCAGCCAGCTGCCGTCGCCGCCCTCACCGAGGGCCGCAATGAGGTAGTCCTGCGAGAGCTCGTCGACATTCCCCGGGTCCGTGGCCAACAGGACCGGGTTGAACAGGGCCGGCATGGGCAGCGGCCAGCCGTCGGTGCTTACGGCAGCGCGCAGCTTGCCGAGCAGACCCGACTCCAGCTTGCGCAGCTGCCGGAACAGGAGCTTCAGCACCCGGCGGTTGATGCTCGCGCCGTTGCGCTTGAGCAGTACCAGCTTCTCGTGCAGCGCCAGGCTGCGGCCAGTGCCGGCCGCCAAAGACTGCTGGCCGGCGCGCTGGCACTCGTCCAGCTGGCTGCGGTGCTCGCGCATGACCAGCTCCAGCAGGCACCGCAGCAGCGCCAGCTGCAACAGTGCCAGAAGCTCTGCCGACTGCGCCGAGGCATGCCGCTCCAGCGTTTGCTCGAAGAGATGCGAGTAATGACGGCGGAAGCGCTCCAGGTCTTCGGCGCCCACCGCCTGGGCCGGGGTCTGGCCGACGGTCGCGGCCATCTCTTCGGCGAAGAGCTTGCGCACCGTGATGCCGGCGAGCTCGCGAAAGCGCGGGCTCAGGTGCACGTCGACGTGTACGTTGTCGATGCCGACACCGAAGCCCTCGACATCGAAGGTCCAGCTCGGCGGCTCCCGCATAGCCGCCAAGAAGGCGGATAGGCTGGGTCGCCAATTGCGCTCCATGCCGCCGTTCTCAGGCACTTGTATCACTCCGCCTTGGCGTCGGCGGTGTTTGGCTCCGCCGGCGCAGCCCATGGTTGTGCTTCGGGAGCGGCCGAAGCGTTCGTCTCTTGGCCGCGGCGGCGCCTCGGGCAGCGCCGCTGCCTCTGTTATCCTGGTTGGTCGCCGGTGGTCGGGGTGCCGCCGTCATTCAGCAGTCCAGACACCAGCACCAGCTCATGCACCGTCGCCTTGCCAAGCGCCGCCCTCCGTCGCTGCCGGCCCTTTGCGCTCTGGTTGGCGCCTTGCTGCTGCTCGCGCTGTCCGCCCCGAAGCCGGCAGCCGCGGCGGACGTCTCCGCTACTGCCCGGGTGTTCGCCGAGGCCATGGCGCGCATGATGGACGCCATGGGGCTGCTCAGCGACGACGGCCCGTCGGCGCCCGCCGCCGGTGCCATGCCCGGCGTTGGCGCCCCCTTCGGCATGGGACAGATGCCCTGGCCCGGCATGGCCGAGGGCAGCATGCCGGATATGGGTGCCTGGATGCAGCAGATGCCAGGCATGGTGCAGCTGCCGAATGTCCCCGGTTGGCGACGTACCAGTCTCGAAGGTATCTGGGAGGGCCGTGACGGCGGGCTTCTCATCGTGCAGGCACACCGCTTTCGGCTCTACGGCCCCCATGGCGACTACATCGAAGGGCTGATCCAGCAACGCGGCGACCGCATTGCCATGTACGACCCGGAGCATGACATCGCCCGTCCCTACGAGCTCGCGCAGCATCAGGGCCGGCTGGTGCTGCGCGATGCCGCGGGCCAAGTCTACCTGTATCGGCGGCTTTGGCATGACGATATCCACTACGGCGTCAGCGGCGACGCCGGCATTCCGGAGCGCTGAGTCGGGCTCGGGACCCGGCCCTGGCTCGGACTCAGGTGACGAGCAACCTGAGGCCGACCATCAGCAGCAGCACCGAGAATACACGTTTCAGCGTGGCCGTCGGCAGGCGATGGGCGAGCCGTGCGCCGACGCCAGCCAGGGGCACCGCCGCAGCCGCCACCGCGAGGGCCGCGGGCCAGAGCACGAAGCCCAGGCTGCCCGCCGGCAGCCCGTCCCGACCCCAACCGCTCAGCACGAAGCCCAGGCTGCCCACCAGTGCCAGCGGCACGCCGCAGGCACTGGAGGTGGCGACAGCCTGACGCAGCACCACGCCGTGGCGGGCCAGGTAGGGCACCAGCATGGTGCCGCCGCCGATGCCGAGCACCGCCGAGAGCGCGCCGATGCCGCCACCTGCGGCGGTGAGCACTCGGCCCGTCGGCAGCGCCCGCGTGGGCGCGGGCTTCCCCGCGGCGAGCAGCATGCGCATACCGCTCAGCAGCAGGAAAACCGCGAACAGCCGCTGCAGCCATAGCGCGGGCAGCCAGCCCGCGACCAACGCGCCGCACCCCGCGCCCATGACGATCCCTGGCGCCAGGCGCCACACCAGTCCCCAGCGCACGGCCCCGCGGCGATGGTGCGACAGCGCCGATGCCGAGCCCGCCGCCACCACCGTCGCCAAGGAGGTGGCCACGGCTTGATGCGGTGTCCAGGGTCCGCCGGCGCCGAACGCCGGCAGCAGCACCAGCAGTGCGGGCACGATGACGGCACCACCGCCGATGCCCAGCAGACCGGCTGCGAGTCCGGCGAGCGCGCCTGTGGCGAGAAAGGCCAGAGCGGCCAAGGGCTCCATGCGGTTTGCTCCCTTTGGGGCGCTGTGGGTGGGGCCTGTGGATGGGGCGCTGTCGGTGGCCCGCGGCGCTGGATCGCCGCAGCAAAGGGATCACCCGCCAGCCCGGTATGCCGGCGGTCGATTGCCGATCCGGCGCCCGCCGCCGGCGCGTTGCGGCATAATAGCGCGCCGCGCGCCCCACGCCTGCGCGGGCAGTGCAGCCCGGGCGGGCGGCTCTGCCGTGCTCTCGCTCGCCGGCGCACGCCTGCCGCGCGCCGCGGCATCCGACGCAGCAGTGCAATGGCCGGCGCCTGATACAACACAAAAGCAGCGGATCTGCAATCCATGAAGCGACAGCGAGCCTGCATCATCGGCGGCACCGGCTTCGTCGGCCGCCACCTGCTCACGCGTCTCGGCAACGCCGGCTATCACTGCGTCGTGCCGACACGGCGCGCGTTCCGCCACCGCGACCTCAAGCTCTACCCCAAGGTGGAGCTACACGAGGTGGAAGAGACGACGGCTTACGAGGCGCTCTTCGCGGACTGCTCGCTGGTGGTGAACCTGGCCGGCATCCTGAACGAGTCCGACGGTGCGAGCTTCCAAGCGGTGCATGTGGACCTGGTGCGCCGCCTCGTCGCGGCGGCGCAGGCGGCGGGCGTGCCGCGGCTGCTGCACATGAGCGCCCTGCGGGCGGACGCCGAGCAGGGCAGCAGTGCCTACCTGCGCTCCAAGGGGGCCGCAGAGGACATCGCCCACGGCGCGGATCTCCGGGTCACCAGCTTCCGCCCGTCGGTGATCTTCGGCCGCGGCGACAGCTTCTTCAACCGCTTCCGCAGCCTGTTGGACATAGCGCCGGGGATGGTGCCCTTGGCCTGTCCACAGGCGCAGTTCGCGCCGGTGTGGGTGGAAGACGTCGTCCAGGCCATGGTGCGCAGCATCGACGACGAGCGCACCGTCGGACAGCGCTATGATCTCTGCGGGCCGCGGGTGTTCACGCTGAAGGAGCTCATGGTCGAGACCGCCCGCCATCTCGGCAAGCGGGTCTGGATCATCGACCTCGACGACAAGCGCTCGCACCTCATGGCCCGGCTCTTCGACAAGCTGCCGGGCGCGCCCATGACCCTGGACAATTATCGCTCGATGCAGACGCCGAGCGTGTGTGAAGAGCATAACGGTCTGCTACAGCTCGGCATCCACCCCACCGACATCGACACCATCGTGCCCACCTACCTCGGCACCTAAGGAGACACCGATTATTGACCGTCCTTGGTCAAAATCGGCACGGGACCGGGCTTGTTGCCGCCGGGGCGGTCTCCGGGCTCCTGCCACGAGCGTTGACGCCGAGCACGGCATGCAGCCAGCCACGGCGGGTCGAGCCCCAACTGCCCCTCACAACCGCGCGCCCAGATCTCGCTGCGCGAAGCCGCACCAGCCGCCGGCCGGCGACGCTAGCGCGCGGGTCAGCGCGAGTGCCTGGAAGCGCTCCCCCATGGCCGCCGGCAGCACCAGCTGCTTGGCGCCGGCGGCGAGATCCAGTAGGGCCTCGGGGTCGCCGGCGGCGGCGTGCAGGTGGCGGTCTAGACCACAGCCGATGAGGAAGTTGGCCTGAGTGGTGTAGCCGGCGAGCGCAAGCCCAGCGGCGCTGCCGGCGGCGGCGACGGCGGTGAAGTCCACGTGCGCGGTGATGTCCTGAAGGCCAATGTGCACGTAGGGGTCGGCATGGGCGCGGTGGCGGTGGTGGCAGAGCAGGGTGCCGTCGCGGCGCTGCGGCAGGTAGAGCTCGCCGCGCGGATAGCCATAGTCGATGATGAGCACCATGCCGGCGTCGAGCCGCTCCGCGAGCAGCGCCAGCCAGGGCGGCAGGCGCAGGTTGATCTCGCCGCAGAGCCCGCCGGCGAGGGTCGCCGCCGGCAGCCCCAGGTCGTCGATGGCGTCGGCGAGGCCTGGCGTCGCCGGTGCCGCTTGGATCTCTGCGAAGCCGTCGCCGTCGCAGCCCACCAGGATCTCGCGCACGGCGTCGCGCACCGCCGCCGGCGCCGCGCCCGGCGGCACGCAGAAGCGCTGCACCGGCAGGGCGTCCACCACCTCGTTGGCGAGCACGAGCCCGCGCAGCGCCGCCGGCGGCTGATGCACCCAGGCAACGCGATCGAGCAGGTCCGGCACGCGCTCGGCCAATTGCTGCCGTTGGCGCTCGGCGAAGTCGGGGCTCGGCTCCAGTATCCAGTAGCGCTGTGGCGGCTGGCCGGCGGCGGCGAGCGCCGACAGCACCTCGGCGGCCAGCGCGCCGCTGCCGGCGCCGAGCTCCAGGATGTCGCCGCCGCCGAGGGCCGCCAGCACCTCGCCGGCCTGGGTGGCGAGGCAGCGCCCGAACAGGGGTGACAGCTCCGGGGCCGTGGCAAAGTCTCCGGCCGGCCCCAACTTTGCGCTGCCGGCGGCGTAGTAGCCGAGGCCCGGCGCGTACAGCGCCAGCTCCATGAAGCGGTCGAAGGGCAGGGCGCCGCCGGCCGCCGCGATCTCTTGGCGGATCAGCGCGCACAGACGCTCGCTGTGGGCTGCGGCGTCGACATCCGGGGCGTCGACATCGGGGGCGGTGGGGTCTGTTGGGTCTGGCGGTGCGGTCATGGCATTGTCGGGCTGGGTCACGGCATGGGCGCCGCATTGTGGGGATTGTCGGCAAGCGTGGGCCCGAGCATCCAACCCGGGCCGCCTGCGCCGGAGCGCCCCCGCATGCCCCCAGCATGCGCAGCCCGCACGGGTGCCCGCAAGCCCTGCTGTCTGTCAGCGCCGCCCCGCAACCGACGAGGATCGATACCTTGCATCAGTCCGAGCCCCATCCCAACCCCGACCAGCCACTGGCGCCGCCGGTGGCGCTCATCACCGGTGCGGCGCAGCGCATCGGGGCCGTGATTGCACAGATGTTGCATGCCGCCGGCTTCGATCTGGTGCTGCATTACCGCCATTCCGGCGATGCGGCGGCGGCGCTGAAGGCGGAGCTGGAGACGGCGCGGCCGGGCTCCGTTCGCCTCGCCCGCGCCAACCTGCTGGACCCCCAGGCCCCGGCGACGTTGTTGGACGCCGTGCGCGACTTCCACAACCGCCTGGATGCACTGATCAATAACGCCTCCAGCTTCTACCCGACGCCACTGGCCGAGGCCACCGAGGCACAATGGATCGAGCTCATGGGTACCAACCTCAAGGCGCCGTTCTTTCTTGCCCAAGCCATGGCCCCATTGTTGGATGCCGCCGAGGGCTGCGTTGTCAACCTGGTGGATATCCATGCCGAGCGACCGCACGCCGACCACCCCATCTATTCCATCGCCAAGGCCGGTAATGCGATGATGGTTCGCTCACTGGCGCGGGAGCTCGGGCCGCGCGTGCGGGTGAACGGTGTCGCCCCAGGCGCCATCCTGTGGCCGGACCAGGGGCTTTCGCAGGCCGCCAAGGACACCATTCTGGCGCGCACTGCGCTGGCGCGGGCCGGTGCGCCGGAGGACATCGCCCGCACCGTGCGCTTCCTGGTGCGTGATGCGCACTACATCACGGGCCAGGTGATCGCCGTCGACGGCGGTCGCAGCATCCAGCAATAGCCCGGTGCGCCGGCGCGCAGCCTCCGCGTTGCGGCTATGACCGCACCGGCACCGGACGCGATCCGGCTGAGCCCCAGCGGGGCCGCGCGCCCCGCTTTCGCCGCAGCCAAAGACCACAGACCCGGGACAGACCCATGAGCGACGACGACAAGGCCCTGCTGCATCGCGGCGACGCGCGCAGCTCGCCCTATCCTATGAGCCGGCTGGCGCCGGCCTTTCAGGCACCGGAGCTGGCCGACGAGGTCGCCCGCGCCGAATCCATGCTGAGCGCGCGCACCAGCGCCAAGCTCCGTGTCATCGCCGATCAGATCAAGGCGCTCCAGGCCGAGGCGCACAAAGTGCTGGACGAGGCCCGCGACGAGCAGGCCCTGACCCACGCCGAGTGCGCCTTCAAGCGCATCCCCGGCAAGGTCTACCACCTCTACCGCCGGGCCGACGGCCGGACCTATTTCTCCATGCTCTCGCCGGCGGACTGGAACGACTCGCCGCCGGACGTCTTCGCCGGCTCCTACCGGCTGGAGACCGACTACTCCTGGACGCCGGCGGAGCGCCTCGACGCCACCGACGACACCGGCCAGGTGGTGCAGCAGCTGCTGCATATCGGCGGCCTGGCCGCCGACGACGACCGCGACACCTGAGTGGCCGTGCGCAGTCGAGGGGGCGTATTCGCAGGTGCGCTGGCCGTGCTGGTGCTCGGCCTCGCAGCGGGCCTGAGTCCACTGCCTGCGGCGGCGGAGCGGCTCACCATCTCCTGCGGGCGGTTCCCCGTGGAGCAGACGCTGTGCCGCGCGGCCGCCCAGCAATGGGCCGAGTCCAATGGGCATGAGGTGCGCATGGTGGCGCCGCCGGCGGTGTCGGATGATCGTCTAGCGCTCTATGAAGAGCTGCTCGGCGTGGGGGCTCGGCAGCTGGATGTGCTGGAGATCGACGTCGTCTGGCCCGGGCTGCTGGCCGAGCATCTGCTGGACCTGGGGCCGGCGCTGGGGGAGGAGTCCGATCGCTTCTTCCCGTCGCTGATCGCCAATAACACCGTCGACGGGCGGCTGGTGGCCTTGCCCTGGTTTCTGGATCTGGGCCTGCTATTTTACCGGCGTGATCTGCTGGAAGCGGCGGGGCTGACCGTGCCGGACACCTGGCGGCAGCTAGAGGACGCCGCGGTGATTCTGCAAGACACGCATCGCGCCACGGGCGATCGCCGCTTCTGGGGGTTTATCTGGCAGGGGTGGTCCTACGAGGGGCTCACCTGCAACGTCATGGAATGGCTCGGGAGCTGGGGTGGCGGGCGCATCGTGAATGCGGGGGGCAAGGTCACCGTCGACAACCTGCGGGCCGAGTATGCGCTGAAGCGCGCCGGCGACTGGCTCGGCATCATCTCGCCGCCATCGGTGCTGATGCAGACCGAGCGTGAATCCCTCGATCAGTTCATGAACGGCCAAGCCGCCTTCATGCGCAACTGGCCCTATGCCTGGACCGAGCTGAACGCGCCGCAATCGCCGATGCGCGGCAAGGTCGGCGTCGCGCTGCTGCCCCGCGGCCGCCCGGACGACCCGCATCCGGCGACCCTCGGCGGCTGGCAGCTCGCGGTGTCACGCTATTCCGAGCACCCGGAGCTGGCGGCGGACTTGGTGCGCTATCTCACCAGCCCTGAAGTACAGCGTGAGCGAGCGCTCGCCGGCGGCTATATTCCGACCCGCCGGGTCCTGCTCGAGGAGCCGGCGCTGCTCGCGGCCGAGCCCTTCCTGGAACTGTTAACGCGACCGGATCTGGCCCTGGTGGCGCGCCCCTCCACCGTGACGGGTGCCAATTACGCGGCCGTCAGCAAGCGGGTCCAGCGTGCGGTGGTCCGGATGCTCGACGACCAAGCGGCCGTGGAGGCGGCGCTGCCGGCGCTGGCGGCGGATCTTGAGCAGCTGAGCGAGGAAGGGACGGCATGGTGATGCGACGCCGGTGCTGCGTGCTGCTGCTGGCGCTGTTGCTGTCGCCGACAGCGGTCTGGGCCGATCTGCGCGTCGGTGTCTTCGGTCAGGACCCGCCGTTCAGCTTCATCGACGAGAACGGCGAGCTCGTCGGGTTCGACATCGACATCGCCCAAGCCCTGTGTGCCGAGGCGCGCTTTCAATGCCGGCTGGTGCCCAAGGACTGGGCGGCGCTGCTGCCGGCGCTGGAGGCGCGCGAGCTGGACGTGGTGGTGGCATCGGTGGCTATCACCGATGAGCGCCGCGAGCGCGTGCTCTTCACGCGTCCTTATTATCGCAGCCCAGTCCGTTTCGTAGCGCGCGCCGGCGAGCTGGATGCGGTCACGCCGGCGGCCTTGATGGGCAAGCACATCGGTGTGTGGCGGGGCACAACGATGGATGACTATCTCAGCACGCACTACGCCGGGCATGCGGAGATCATCCGCTACAGTACCCAGCCCGGTGCCCTGGTGGATCTGGTGCTGGGGCGCTTGGACGCGGTGCTCGGCGAAGCGCTGTCGCTGGAGCGGAACTTTCTGAGCGCCGAGCACGGGGCGGACTTCGAGCTCGTCGGCGCCCCCATCGACGACCCCGCAGCCTTTGGGCACGGCAACGGCATCGCCGTCGCACGCCACAACCAGGGCCTGCGCGAGCTGTTCGACCGCGCCATCGCCAACATCCACGTCAACGGCGTCTTCGAGCGCATCAAACGGCGCTGGCTCGATGACGATGACGAGGCCAGCGCCGCCCCTGTCCCCGCAGGCCCTTGATCAAAACGTCAGCGGGCAGATGCCCGCCGTGGGAGCGGCGTCCTCGCCGCGACTGGCTCTGATCGCGCCGAGGACGGCGCTCTCACGTCATGTGCCCCCTTCGGCACAGCCCCGGCGCCCTGAGGCCGCGCAAGCAGGCGCAGGGCGTAGGGTGGACAAGCGAAGCGCCGTCCACCAGCTTACGGGTGGCCCCGGGGTGGACTTCGCTGTCGCTCGTCCACTACTGGCCGCGCTAACGATCAAGCCCCTATAACCGGCTCCGATCTCGCCTCACAGCTCGGGCTTGGGCGCCCCCAAGCCCGCGAGCAGACCGCGGCTGTCCTCGTCCAGGTGCATGGTCACGTCGCGCTTGGCATGGGGCATCTTGATGCCGTGCTCGCGGAAGCTGCGACCAATGGCAAGCAGCACTTGGGAGCGGATGCCGAGCGTGCCCGGCCCGTCGTTCATGCTGAAACAGTACTGCACCCGGATGTCCACGGATGACTCCGAGTACTCCCACAGGAAGACGCCGGGCTCCGGGTCGGACAGCACATAGGGGTGGCGGCGCAGGATGCGCTCGATGAGACGGATGGCAAGCTCCGCGTCGTCTTCGTAGCGGATGCGGATGTAGTGCACGCTGCGCAGCAGGTCGTCGCTGCGGGTCCAGTTGGTGAACTCGCCGCTGATCACCGAGCCGTTGGGGATGATCACTTCCTGCTTGTCCAGCGTGCGCATGGTGAGCGAGCGGATGCCGATGCGCGTGACGCTGCCGAGGTTGCTGCCGATGCTGACGAAGTCGCCCACCTTGAGCGGGCGCTCCGCCAGCAGCAGCACCCCGGAGACGAAGTTGTTGATGATGTTCTGCAGCCCGAAGCCGATGCCCACGCCGAGGCTCGCCGCAAACACGGTCAGCGTCGTGATATCGAAGCCGATGATCCGCAGGGCCAGCAGCACGCCGGCGACGATGATCACGTACTGGGTGAAGGTCGCCAGCGCCTGGCGCAGACCTGCGTCCCGCACCCGGCGATAGGCCAGGTTGTAGCTGACCTGCTGGCTCCAGCCGGCGATGTAGAAGACGCTCGCCACCAGCACCACCGCGAGCAGGATGTCGGCGATGGTGAAGGCGGACTCGCCGAGCTTGAGCAAGGGCGTATCGATGAGGGCGAGGAGCCAGCGCACCACGGGTGTGTCGGCATGCCAGTCCCAGAGCGCGAATAGCAGCCAGCCGGCGCCGAGCACCGCCAACAGGACGCCGAGCCGATAGCCTGGCTCGACGAAGTGGGTGCGCCAGAACTCGGCGAGCTCGTCGGTGACGGCCGCCGGCGCTGGTGTTGGCGTGACGCCGTCGTCGCCGTCGGCGGGTGCTTGCTCCGCCGTATCCTCCAGGCTGCCCTCCGGGGTGGCGGGGTGCAGCTCATCCCAGGGCTCGGCAGCGTCCGCCGCCGGTTGGGCGGCCGGTGCGGAAGCCGGCAGCAGGTGCTCCACGGTCCGGTCGCGCAGGTCCGCCAGCACCCCGATGACGAAGGCGAGCAACAGCCCCACCACCACGGCCCAGGCCAGGTAAGTCAGCAAGGCCCAGGCGAGATTGATGTAGCCGATGAGGCCGGTGAGCCCCACCGCCAGTAGAAACAGGGGCAGCAGGCGCGAGAGCGAGGCGACCGTGGCCGCCACCAGCCGCCGGCGTCCCGACTGCGCCGCGAGCCCGCGGAAGAGGCCGTAGAGGGCGAACGCCGGCAGGGCCAACGCCAGCACGCCGAGCATCGCGAGCCGGTCCAGCAGATCCGCCAGGATGGGCGCCAGCGGGAGTGCGCTGGTCAGGATGTAGGCCGCCGCAACGGCGGCGGCGAGCAGCAGCCCGAGGCGCAGCTTGCGATAGAACGCCTTGCGCGAGCGCAGGGCCGTGCTCGCTGCCGCTGTAACAGGTTGCGCATCGGCGGGCGCCTCGGCATCGGTCCTCTGCTCGGTGGGCTCGGTCGTGTCCACGGCGGCCGGTGGCGCAGACGGGGCCTGGAGCGCTCGCGTCGTCGCCGGTTCGGTTTGCTCGGCCCCGCCTGCGCCGGCGACGGGCTCGGCGGCGGCCATCGCCGGCGTCTGCGGGTCATCGGTTACGGTGCCGGCGGCATCCGTCTCAGCTCGCCCGGGCGTTGTGTCGGCGCCGGGGTGGGCCTGCGCGTCCTGCGGCTGCGCGTAGAGCAGCTCCCGCGTCAGCGCCAGCACGAAGCCCAGCAATGCCGGCAGCAGCAGGATCAGCAGGATCGGCCGTATCAAATCGCCCGTGAGATCATAGGCGATCACCACCAATAGCCAGAGCAGCGCCGGCAGCAGCGCCGGCAGCACGCGGGCCAAGGGCCTGACGAGCTCGGCGAGTCGGCTGTCGGGGTCCTGAGCAGCGCACCATCGCCGCAGCAGCCGCCGGCCCGCGAGCACCAGCAGCAACAGCCCGAGTCCGGCGGCGAGGGCGAGGGCATTGCGCGCGGGCCCAGCGCTCGCGGTGCCCGTGCGCAGGGCCTCCCAGATGCCCCCCAGCGCATTGCTGAGGAGCTGCGGCAAATGCAGGGCATTGTCGGCGAGACGCCGCCAATCGTCGGCGCTGTCCGGCAGGTGGCGGCGCTCGGCGAGCGCGCCGGCGTAGCGCTCGGCGATGACCCGGTCGAATGTCGCCTGCTCGGCTTGCGCTGCCTCGCGCAGCTGCTCGATATCCGCCTGCTGCAGGTCGATGGCCTTGTCCAGGTCTTCCAACAGCACCAGGTCCGGCGCCTCGTCGCTGCTGTGGCGGGTCAGCGCCGCGCGCTTGGAGCGGAGCACATCGCGTTGGCCGGTCAGCGCCTCGGCGATTTGTGCCAAGTCGTCGGCGACCCCCGCCAGCCGGCGCTCGGCGCCGCGCAGCACGTGCAGGGGCATCAGCTCGTCGCGCCGCAGGGCGCGCAGATCGTCCAGGGCATTGCCGGCGAGGATCAGCTCCAGGTCGTTCTGGCGCAGGAAGCTGCGGGTGACGGCGTCGTCGATGCGCATCTCGAGCGCGCGCAGGCGGGCTTGTTGCGCCGGCTCTTCTGCCTGCGCCGGGTCGGAATCCTTCATCCCAGAGGCGGCGCTGACCAAGCGCGCGGCGCGGCGCAGATGATCGGCGATGACCGACTCCAGCAGCGGCACCCGGGGGTCCTGTGCGAACAAGCCCGCGCTCTCAAGCTCGCTCAGGCGCAGCCGACTCTGAAGCAGGCGCAGATGGTCCTCGAGCAGCGTTACATAGCGGCGGTTCACGTGCAGCGCCTCGCCGTAGCTGGCGATGATCTGCTCGGTGAGCTGCGCCTGTCCGGCGAGCAGATCGCGGGCGACCTCGTTGCGCAGATCGCGCACGCTGGCCTCGCGCTCGTCGTCCGCAGCGCCGGCGATGGCCCGCTCCAGCTGCGCGATCTGCCTGCGGAGCCGCTCCAGTGCCAGGGTCCGTTGCTCGATGCGCCCCTGTAGAACGGCAGTGCGCGATTGCACGGAGTCCAGGCGCAGCCGGGCTTGGCGCAGGGCCTCGGCGGAGATGTCGTCGCTGTAGAGGCGGAGCTCGTCTCGGGCCAAGCGCTCGGCGAATGCCGCCCGGTCGGCCGCGCGGCGCGCGCGGGTGGCGTCGATCTCCTCGATCAGACTCGCGAGCTGGTCGTTCTCGCGCTCGATCTCGCGCAGATCCGGGATCGGCAGATCGGCGACGGCAGCCGCGGTGAACGCCAGAGCCAGAGCGCACAGCAGCGCGCGGAGGGCCCTGCGCGCAGGGGCTGACTGGTGACGCCTTCTAAGCGGCTCGGCATAGGCCATGGGCAGGATGGGTGCAGGCGGTGAGGGCAAATCGTGGAGTTTACTCAACTGCGGTCCCGCAGGCCCCGCCAGCCGCAGACCGGCGCCCGCCCAACGAGGCCACGATGCACCCGGCGACTCGCGGGCCCCGGCTCAGCGCCGTTGCGCGAGCCTGTCGGGCGCGAGAGCGCTATCAGCACCCGATCCAGTCCGGCGCCGAGTAGGCCCTCTTGGGCTGGACAAAGCAACCGCGAAGACCCTGCCGCGCTCTAAGGTGACGCGCGCAGGTCGAGGGAGACGGGGGTGAGCGGCTGCGCGTGCGGGGCCATCTGTGCCCAGAGCTCGGCATAGGTGCGCCCGTCTACCGGATGGCGGTCCGCGGGCGCAGCCTGCGCCAGCGGCGCCAGCACGAAGCCGTATTTCAGGATCTCGTCCCGCGGCAGCTCGGAGCCGTCGATGGTGCCGGCGGCCTCGCCCCAGGTGAGAAGGTCCAGATCCAGCGTGCGCGGCGCGAACTTGTTCGGCCCGCGCACGCGACCATGGGCGTCCTCGATGTCGCGCAGGAGCCGATTGATCTCCGCGACGCCGAGGCGGGTGTCGATGCCGACCACCAGGTTGTAGAAGGGCTCGCCCTCGAAGCCGATGGCCTCGGTCTCATACACCGGTGAGATCGACAGTGGCCCGAAGTACCGTCGCAGGTCGGCGATGGCGCCGCGGATGGAGGCCTCGCGCTGGACATTGCTGCCGACGCTGATCCAGCAGCGGCGGCTGCCGGCCCCGGTCTGCGTCCGCGCCGGGGCGCTGCCGCGGGCCGGGTCGGCGCTCACGCCGGGCGCTCGCCGCGCTCGATGACGACGCCGACGCCGGCGGCATCGGTGACCGCGCCGATCTTGTCCAAGGTGATACGCACCCAGGGCACGCCGAACTCGTCCCGGATGATGGCGGCGCAGCGCTCGGCCAGGGTTTCCACCAGCTCGAACTGGGCGTCGCCGACGAACTGCTTCAGGCGCTTGGAAATGGCTTTGTAGTCCAAAGCGTCCTCGATACGGTCCGACGCGGCGGCCTTGGCGTTGTCGCTCGCCATTTCAACGTCGAGCATCACCGGCTGCTTGATGGCCTTCTCCCAGTCGTAGATGCCGATGACGGTTTCGATGCGCAGTTGGCGTAGGAAGACGATGTCCATGGGGAGGGGCTGAGGGCTGAGGGCTGAGGGACAACAGCCGCCGGCGCGGGCAGCTGGACTTTCACGAGCGTTCGGCCCGCTAGGGTGGCGGCGCGCTCGGTCATTGCAAGCGTTCTGACTCGCCAGAGGCTTGACCGCGGGGGCTGCAGCCGGTCCAATGCCGCGCCATGGACGCGACCTTTTTTATCTCCTTGGCCCTGGCCGTCGGTGCCTACCTGCTGGGCTCTGTCTCCAGCGCCATCGTCGTCTGCCGGCTGATGGGACTGCCGGACCCGCGCACGCAAGGCTCCAACAACCCTGGCGCCACCAATGTGCTGCGCATTGGCGGCGCCAAGGCAAAGCCGGCGGCGGCCGTCACACTGGGGGGCGACACCCTCAAGGGCGTGCTGCCAATGCTGGCGGCCCATGCCGTCGGGGCCGCCCCGCTGACGCTGGGGCTGGTGGGCCTTGCGGCCTTCGTTGGGCACCTGTTCCCGGTGTTCTTCGGCTTTCGCGGGGGCAAGGGGGTCGCCACCGCGCTCGGCGTGCAGATCGGGCTCTACTGGCCCATTGGCGCGGTGACGGCGGCGGTGTGGCTGTTCGTCGCCAAGGTGCTGCGGATCTCGTCGCTGTCGGCGCTGGTCTCCATGGCCCTGGCGCCGGTGGTGGTCTGGCTCTTCTGGCCCGAGCCAGCGCTCGTTGGCATGCAGCTGGTGGTCACGGGGCTCTTGTTCCTGCGCCACCGCAGCAACATCCGCAAGCTGCTGCGCGGCGAAGAGGGGCAGATCGGCGCGACGGCCGAAGATGGTCCGCGGGCGGAGGGGTGACGGGGTCGAGTATCGAGGAGGGAGTATCGAGGAGCGAGTTTCGAGGAGCGAGTTTCGAGTATCGAGGGCCTCGCCCCTCGTCACTCGAAACTCGTCACTCGTCACTCGTCCCATAGCTCCGGCAGGGCGTCCAGCGGCCATCTGGGCATGGCCGTGAACGCCAGCGCTTCGCTCTGCCCGGCGGCCAGGCGCTGGTGGCCGGCGAACGCGATCATCGCGCCATTGTCCGTGCACAGGGCGAGCCTCGGGTAGAAGGCGCGGCCGCTGCGCTGCGCCATCATCGCGTCCACCCGCTCCCGCAGCCGGCGGTTGGCACTGACGCCGCCGGCGAGCACCAGGCGGTCCACGCCCGCGGCCTCGACGGCGCGGCGGCATTTGATGACCAGCGTCTCCACCACCGCGTCCTCGAAGGCGCGGGCGATGTCGGCCCTCGCCTGCTCGGTATCGCTGCGGTGGGCGAGCTCCTCGCGCACGGTGTTGAGCGCGAAGGTCTTGAGCCCGCTGAAGCTGAAATCGAGCCCCGGGCGGTCGGTCATGGGCCGCGGAAAGACATAGCGCCCAGGCTCCCCCTGCTCGGCGAGCTTCGCCAGCGCCGGCCCGCCGGGGTAGGGGAGATCCAGGATCTTTGCGGTCTTGTCGAAGGCTTCGCCCGCGGCGTCGTCCACGGACTCCCCGAGCAGGCGGTAGCGGCCCGCCGCGGCCACCTCCACCAGCTGGGTGTGGCCGCCGGAGACCAAGAGCGCCACAAAGGGAAAGGCGGGCGCCGGCTCTTCCAGCAGGGGCGCGAGCAAGTGGCCTTCCATGTGGTGCACGCCGATGGCCGGCACGCCCCAGCCCCAGGCCAGGCTGCGCCCGAGTCCAGCGCCCACCAGCAGGGCGCCCACGAGTCCGGGGCCTGCGGTGTAGGCGACGCCGTCGATGTCCGCCGCCGTTGTGCCCGCCTCCGCCATCACCAGCCGGATCAACGGCGTCAGGCGGCGGATGTGATCGCGGGACGCGAGCTCGGGGACAACGCCCCCGTAGGCTGCGTGCAGGTCCACTTGGCTGTGCACGGTGTGCGCCAGCAGGCCGGCGGCGCCGTCGAAGACGGCGACGCCGGTTTCGTCGCAGGAGGTTTCGATGCCGAGGACGCGCATAACGACTGAAGCAGGGTTGGCATTCATCCGAGATCGCCGCGGGAGCGCAGGCTGTCGCTGCGTCGCGGTTACTGCCGGCCGCGGTCGATGGGGTTGCCAGTGCCGCCGGCCGCACTGCATAATGCGCGATTACGCATGCGTTGGCCAGGCCCGAGCGCCGAGGCGCCGCTATCCTCTTTCAAACCGCGTAAACCCTAAGGATTGTTTATGCCCAGCGTTCGTATCAAAGAGAACGAGCCCTTCGAGGTCGCTTTGCGTCGCTTCAAGCGCTCCTGCGAAAAGGCCGGCGTCCTCGCCGAGGTCCGTCGCCGCGAGTTCTACGAGAAGCCGACGGCCGAGCGCAAGCGCAAAAAAGCCGCCGCTGTGAAGCGCCACCACAAGAAGCTCTCCCGCGAGGCTCGGCGTTGGGAGCGGCCCTACTAGCCCCCTCTAAACTCCGGGGCCGGCCGTAGCGGCAGCGTCGCGTGTCCACCATGCTTAAGCAGCGTCTCACCGATGATATGAAGGCCGCCATGAAAGGCGGCGACAAGTCGCGCCTCGGCGTCATTCGGCTCATCAATGCCGCCATCAAGCAGCGCGAGGTGGACGAGCGCGCCGAGCTGGACGACACCCAAGTGCTGGCGGTGTTGGAGAAGATGGTCAAGCAGCGCCGCGACTCCATCACCCAATACGAAGCCGCCGGACGTGAGGATCTCGCGGCCGGGGAGCGCTTCGAGCTCGAGATCATCCAGGGTTACTTGCCGGCAGCCCTGTCGGATGCCGAGGTGGATGCCCTCATCGACGAGGCCATGGCCGCCACCGGCGCCGGCTCCATGCGCGACATGGGCAAGGTCATGGGCGTGCTGAAGCCGAAGCTCCAGGGCCGTGCCGACATGGCCGAGGTGAGCAGTCGCGTGAAGGCCCGGCTCGCCGGCTGACGCGGCCGCTGGCCCGCCGGCGGTACCTCGCGGCCGGAATCCCTCTGCCGGACTGCCCGTTACCGCTGCTTCGTCGCCGTGACGCGGCCTTCAGGCGACGGCTGCCGGCGATCCAGTCCGTGCTGCACCGGGCGAGCGCCCGAGGTGTTGGATGGTCGGCCGCATCACGCCCGAATTCAAAGCCCAGCTGCTCGATCGTACCGATATTGTCGAGGTGGTCGGTCTGCGTGTGCCGTTGAAAAAGACCGGCGCTGAATTCGCGGCCTGTTGTCCCTTCCATAACGAAAAAACACCGTCTTTCACGGTGAGCCCAGGCAAGCAGTTCTATCACTGTTTTGGCTGCGGGGCGCACGGTAACGCTATCGATTTTTTGGTCGAATTTGATCGGCTGAGCTTCCCGGAGGCTGTCGAAGAGCTGGCCCAGCGCGCCGGCATGCCCCTGCCGGAGGCCGATGGCGCACCGCAGGGGCCGGACCCCAAGCCGCTGTACGAGCTCCTCGCCCGGGCCGCCGAGCACTACCAGCGCGCCCTGCGCGAGCACCCCGAGCGCGAGGCCGCCGTCGCTTACCTGAAGCGCCGGGGCTTGAGCGGCGAGGTCGTGACGCGCTACGGGCTGGGACTGGCGCCATCCGGCTGGGGCTTCCTGCTTGAGGGCCTCGGCAAGACCGCCGAGCAGCGCGAGCGCCTGCTCACGACCGGCCTACTGTCGGAGCGCGACGGCCGGCGCTATGACCGCTTCCGCGGCCGGGTCATGTTCCCGATTCGCGACCGGCGCGGGCGCGTGGTCGGCTTCGGCGGCCGGGTGCTCGACGACGGCGAGCCGAAGTACCTCAACTCCCCGGAGACGCCGGTCTTCGTTAAGGGGCGCGAGCTCTACGGACTCTACGAGAGCCAGCAGGCGCTGCGCCGCCCGCCGCGGCTACTGCTGGTGGAGGGCTACATGGACGTCATCGCCCTGGCCCAGTTCGGGATCGATTACGCCGTGGCGGCGCTCGGCACCGCCGCCACGCCGGAGCACATCAAGCGCTTGCTGCGCGGGGCCCCGGAGCTGGTGTTCTGCTTCGACGGCGACAACGCCGGGCGCGCAGCGGCCTGGAAGGCGCTCAAGACGGCGCTGCCGCTGGCCACAGGTCAGCAGCCCATGCGCTTTTTGTTCCTGCCCGAGGGCGAGGACCCGGACACCCTGGTGCGCAAGGAGGGCAAGGACGCCTTCGAGGCGCGGCTCGCCGAGGCTAAGCTGCTGTCGGTGTTTCTGTTCGAGCACGCCGCGGGCCGTCACAGCAGCGCCACGCCCGAGGGGCGTGCGGGCCTCACCGACGAGGTGCAGGGTCTGCTCGGCACCATGCCGGCCGGCAGCTACCGCGAGCAGCTGGCAGCGGAGCTCGCCCGGCGCACGGGTCGGCCCGCAGGCCCCCGCAGGGCCGCGCCGCGACCGCGGACGCCAGCCCGGGCGCAGCCGCGCACGGCGGCAATGACGCCGCTGCGGCGGGCCATCGCGCTGCTGCTGGACGCGCCGGAGCGCGCCGCGCTGGTGGCGGAGCAGCCGGCCGATTGGCGCGAGCTGAGCCGCCCCGGCATCCGGCTGCTGGCGGAGATGGTGGACATCGCTAGTGCCTACCCGAGCATCACCACCGCCGGCCTCGCTGAGCGTTGGCGCGGCACCGAAGACGAGCACGCGGTCCGCAAGCTCTCGGATGCGGGCCTCATCGCGTTGATCCCGGAGGACGGCCGCGGGGCGGAGCTGATCGGCATCATCGGCCGGCTGAACCAGGAGGTCGCTGCGCAACGCCGGGCCGCCGAGATCGAGCGCCGCTGGCGGGCCCGCAACGCGGATGCTGATGACGGCGGTGCCGCCGAATGAGATGCAGCGCCGGGCAGGGTCTCGGGGCCCGCGCGCTGGCCCGGCGCACCGAAAGCGTCCCTGGTGCTGGCAGCTCTGGTGCTAGCGCTCCGATGCTCGCGCGCTCCGCGGCGCGTCTAGGGGGGCTTAGGGCCGTGACCCCTGGGGCCTTGGGATACCGAAAAAAGCGCAAATCTGCTATGTTGGAGAGTTTATCTCCGGCATCTACACTTCATGGGTAGCCGGCGCATACAGTCCGCCAACGAAAGGGCCATGGCCGCACGGGCATTGCGTCCTTCGCCCGTGGCGACGCTGGCGTGTCAGGGTCAGCGCTGAGCGCGTCGTCGGCTCGCGCGCCGACGGCGCCCGCCCGGTTCAACCGTCTAACAGGTATCCGTATGGACCAAGAGCAGCAGCAGGCCTCGCAACTCAAGCAGTTGATCGCCAAGGGCAAAGAGCAGGGGTTCCTGACCTATACCGAGGTCAACGACCACCTGCCGGACGGCATCATCGAGCCCGAGCAGATCGAAGACATCGTGCGCATGATCAACGATATGGGGATCATGGTGCACGAAAGCGCGCCCGCGGAGATCGATGCGCTCAGTAACGATTCGGCCGTCGCCGACGACGAGGCCGCGGAGGCTGCTGCTGCGGCGCTGGCGTCCGTGGACAGCGAGTTCGGCCGCACCACGGATCCGGTGCGCATGTACATGCGCGAGATGGGCACCGTGGAGCTGCTGACCCGTGAAGGGGAGCTGCGCATCGCCAAGCGCATCGAGGACGGCCTGAATCAGGTGCTGGCGGCCCTGTCCACCTATCCGCGCGCCGTCGAGCTGCTGCTCAGCATGTTCGACCAAGTGGAGCGCGAGGAGCGCCGGCTCTCCGACGTCATCTCGGGCTTCATCGACGACGAGACCGCCGAGCCGGTGCAAAAGGGTGCGGCAGCCGAGGCCCAGGCGGACAACGCCGAGGACGAGGCCGACGATGACGACGACTCCGCGGAGGCCGTCGACACGGGTCCGGATCCGGAGGAAGTCTCCCGCCGCGTCGCATCGCTGCGCGCCCACTTCGATGAGTTCGTGGGCCTGCTGCGCGAGCACGGCCGCGACCACGACGCCTCCCGCGCGGCCATGGCGAAGGTGTCAGAGGACTTCATGCAGTTCAAGCTCGTGGCCAATGTGTTCAACGAGCTGGTCGAAGTGCTGCGCGAGAGCATCGAGCGCGTGCGCAGCCAGGAGCGCAGCATCATGGGCCTGTGCGTGGACCACGCCCAGATGCCGCGCAAGGCCTTCATCGACACCTTCCCGGACAACGAAACCAACCCGGACTGGATCCGCGAGCAGATCGACGCCGGTCATGCGTGGTCGCAGCGCCTCGCCGAGGTGGAGAGCGACGTACGCCGCGCCCAGCGCCGTCTTCAGGACCTGGAGCGCGAGAACGTCCTTACCATCGGCGAGATCAAGGAGATCAACCGCAAGATGTCCATCGGCGAGGCCAAGGCCCGCCGCGCCAAGAAGGAGATGGTCGAGGCCAACCTGCGCCTGGTGATCTCCATTGCCAAGAAGTACACAAACCGCGGACTGCAGTTCCTGGACCTGATCCAAGAAGGCAACATCGGCCTGATGAAGGCGGTGGACAAGTTCGAATACCGCCGCGGCTACAAGTTCTCCACTTATGCCACTTGGTGGATTCGCCAAGCCATCACCCGCTCCATCGCGGACCAGGCGCGCACCATCCGCATCCCGGTGCACATGATCGAGACCATCAACAAGCTGAACCGCATCTCGCGGCAGATGATCCAGGAGATGGGCCGGGAGGCCACGCCGGAAGAGCTTGCCGAGCGCATGGAGATGCCGGAAGAGAAGGTTCGCAAGGTGCTCAAGATCGCCAAGGAGCCCATCTCCATGGAGACGCCCATCGGCGACGACGAGGACAGCCACCTGGGCGACTTCATCGAGGACGCGGGCGTCATCTCCCCGCTGGACTCCGCCACCGCCGCGGGTCTTCGCGAAGCGACGCAGAACATGCTGGCGAGCCTCACCAGCCGCGAGGCCAAGGTGCTGCGCATGCGTTTCGGCATCGACATGAACACCGACCACACCCTGGAAGAGGTCGGCAAGCAGTTCGACGTCACCCGCGAGCGCATCCGCCAGATCGAGGCCAAGGCCCTGCGCAAGCTCCGCCACCCCACCCGCTCCGAGAAGCTGCGGGGCTTCCTCGACAGCGACTGACGCGGCTCGTGCCGCGTCAGATGCGTGGCGGGCTGGCGCACGCCCCCCAGCGTGGGCGGCCATTTGTGGGTGCCTAGTGTGGATGAGGGTTGCTTCAGCGCATGCCGCCGGCCGCTGCCGCCGTCGCGCCGGCCGTTTATTCGATCTTCCCCGCGTCGGGGCCGTTAGCTCAGCGGTTAGAGCAGGGGACTCATAATCCCTTGGTCGTAGGTTCGAATCCTACACGGCCCACCAATTCTCTCCGGCTGTAAACGATCGCCCAAGCCGTGCACTTCGATATCGACGGATTTCGCAACTGGCAGAACCGCAGCGTCACGCTGCTCGGCATGTCAGGGGTCGGCAAGACCTACTTGTCCGCGCTGCTGCGCCGCAGTGATTGGTTCCACTACTCCGGGGACTACCGGATCGGTACCCGGTATCTTGACGAGCCCATCCTGGACCTGATCAAGTCCAAGGCCATGGAGGTGCCCTTCCTGCGCGACCTGCTGCGCCGCGACTGGATCGCCATCCAGAACAAGATCCAGGTGGATGACCTGGGCCCGGTGCTGAGCTTCGTCGGCCAGCTTGGGGACCCGGACAAGAACGGCCTGTCGCTGCAGGAGTTCAGCCGCCGCCAGGCCATGTATCGCGAGGCCGAGATCCAGGCCATGCGGGACGTGCCCGCCTTCATCGACAAGGCGCGGCGGATTTACGGCTACCGCCACTTCGTCAACGATGTCGGCGGCAGCCTCTGCGAGCTGGAGGAGCCGTCGGTTATCGACCTGCTGGCCCGCCACACGCTGATCCTCTACATCCGCGTGCCGCAGCAGGACGAGATCAAGCTGATCCGCCGGGCCCAGGCCGACCCTAAGCCGCTGTATTTCCGCCCGGCATTCCTCAAGTCTGCGGTGAAGGACTATCTCGCCGAGCGCGAGCTGACCTATGTCGCCGACATCGATCCGGACGATTTCACGCGCTGGGTCTTCCCCCGGCTATTCCACTCTCGAGTGCCGCGCTACGAGTCCATCGCGCGCCCGCATGGCTATGTCGTGGAATCCACGGAGGTGGCCGCCGTCCGCGACGAACAGGACTTCCTCGCCCTGATCGAGACGGCCATCGCCCGCAAGGCGGCGGCGGGGGAGGTCACCGGTTATCCGGCATCCACCGGCGCAACGCCGCCGGCACCCGAGCCAGAAGACACCGACTGAGCCAAGCCCTTGCCCATCGTCGCCCACAACGACCTGCCGGCCTTCGAGCGCCTGCGCGGCGAAGGCCAGAACATCCTGCCGTCGGATCGCGCCATCGCGCAGGACATCCGCGAGCTGCACATCGGCCTGCTCAACATGATGCCGGATGCGGCCCTGGCCGCCACTGAGCGTCAGTTCTTCCGGCTGGTGGGCCAGAGCAACCAGATCGCACAGTTCTACGTACACCCCTTCACGCTGGACGAGCTGCCGCGCTCGCCGCAGGCGCAGGCGCACATCGAGCGCTGGTACGAGCCCTTTGGCCAGGTGCGCGAGCAGGGTCTGGACGCGCTGATCATCACCGGGGCCAATGTCGCCGGGTCGGATATCGCCCAGGAGCCCTTTTGGCGGCCGCTGATGGAGGTGGTGGACTGGGCCTGTGAGTCCGTCACCTCGACGCTCTGCTCCTGCCTCGCCACCCATGCGGTGATGCAGTTCCGCTATGGCCAGCCACGGGGGCCCCTCGGCTTCAAGCGCTGGGGCGTCTATGCGCACCGGGTGGTGGATCGCACCCACCCGCTGGTGACCAGCGTCAACACCCTGTTCGATGTGCCGCATTCCCGGTTCAACGAGGTCAGCCGCGAGCAATTCGATGCCGCCGGCGCCCGCGTCCTGGCGGAGAGCGAGACCGCCGGCGTGCATCTGGCCGTCAGCGGTGACGGGCTCCGACTGGTGATGTTCCAGGGGCACCCCGAGTACGACACCGTCTCGCTGCTCAAGGAGTACAAGCGCGAAGTCAACCGCTTCGCCGCCGGCGCGCGCCCGGACTATCCGCCCTTCCCGGAGAACATCTTCAGCCGCAAGAGCGCGGCGGTGCTGGAGGAGTACCGCCATATGCTGGAGCATGAGCTCGATCGGGGCCGCCGGCCACCGGAGCTGCCCGAGGACCGCATCGCGGCAACCCTGGACAACACCTGGCGGGACACGGCGGAAGGCGTGATCGGTAACTGGATGGGCCTGATCTACCGCGTCACCAACAACGACCGCCGCATCCCCTTCATGCCCGGCGTGGACCCGGACGACCCGCTGGGGCTCCGGCGCTGAGGCCCCAAAACGCTCCTGTTTAGGTCGCTAGCTGCAATCGGCATGTTCGTTTTCTACCAATGTGTGCCTTATAGGAAACACCTGTTGTATTGGACGCTGTTGTGGGCGGGGCTAGTTCGGTATCTAATAAAGTCCTTACGAAACCGTCATCACAGAAGCGAAGACTGATATTGCTCTTCAACTTGTCATTGTGACGGTCCGCGCCTACACTTCAGACAACAGACGGTATGTGGTGTGTGAGCCACATGCGCCGTTTGGACCTCCGGGAAAACCCGAAATCCACCCGCAGATCAAGGGCTAGCCCCGCACCGACTGAGCCAGCACGAGTACAAGAACGATGTTCGACGAGCAAGAAAACGTCATCCGCTACAAATGGGACGCCTGGACGGGGTCCGGTTACCGCATCCGTTGCGCCATCGGCGGCGGGGAGCACCACTACTTCGTCGAGGATTGGAGCAATCACGTCGTCGTCGACGACTACGGCTGCCATGACCTCGACGAAGCACTGGGCGTCCTCAACCGCTACTGCGACATCGACGTCGCACGCGAGCGCACCCGCATCGCCGCCTGGCTGCCGGAAAACATTCAGTAGCGTCGCGCGCGGCGCACGCCGCGCGAGCAAGCGGCAGGGCCGAGTCCCAGCGGCTGGGTGTCTGTCGCTGCTTTTCGCCGTGCCTCTTGCTGCTTCCCATCGCGCGGACAAGTCGCCGCCGCTCCTTGACCGCAAGCGCCTGCTGCGCTTTAATGCCGGGCTTCGCGGGGCCCACACCCCCGCAACCCCACCTGCCCAGGTAGCTCAGTTGGTAGAGCAGGGGATTGAAAATCCCCGTGTCGGCAGTTCGATTCTGTCCCTGGGCACCATTTTTCAGAGCCTGACGCTCGCGCCCTACGTCGCTCTATCCCCCCGTCTCGCCTCCGTCCACCCAGCGTGTCACCCTTCTCCCCCCTCGCAGGCTTCCTTTAGTGTGTCCGTATCCGGCTCTTGCTCGCTGCGGAGCGCTTTGAAGGCCCTGCGCGCGAGCGCCGCCGCGACATCCATCAGTCACTAAGGGTTGCACCTAGTCCCGCTTTCGTGCACAACTCGGCCACCTGACATTGGTGGCTGGCGGCGCACGGTTCGCGCGGCTATGGCCAGCCTAGGCGCGACGCACGGGAGGGAGCTTGGACAACCCGTTCTTCGAGCAGCCGGTACTCAACTCGCCCTACGAGTATCCGAGCCGCCACTGGGAGCTGGACAAGCAGGGCCAGCCGACCCAGAAGATCATGGAGGCAAGGCGGCCGGCGGAGTTCATCACGCCGATCCCCAAGCCGAAGAAGCGCAAGGGCCAGCCGCAGCAACAAGACCTGGGCTTGGACGAGGGGGTGGGCCTGTCGGATGAGGATCAGCGCTACGCCCACACCGCCATCATCAACGGCGTGCGTGAGCATGTGGACCGCTGGCGCCTGCTGCCTGAACATCAGTGGCGGGTCACGCCGGAGACCGCCCAGCTGCTTAGGCACTGGCGGCACTATCCATTCAGCGGCATCCGCCCCTTCTTCTGTCAGGTGGAGGCCGTTGAGACGGCTATCTGGCTCACCGAGGTCGCCCCGCAGATCGGCAAGGTCGGTCAGCGCTACCTGGACCACCTCGACAATGCCAACACGGAGGCCAATCCCGGCCTCGCGCGACTCGCGCTAAAGCTCGCCACCGGTGCCGGCAAGACCACGGTCATGGCGATGATCATCGCCTGGCAGACCATCAACGCCGTGCGTCGGCCGCAGAGCAAGCGCTTCAGCCGCGGATTTCTGATTGTCGCGCCTGGACTGACCATCAAGGACCGGCTTCGCGTCCTGCTGCCGAACGACTTGGACAGCTACTACGCCAGCCGCGAGCTGGTGCCGACGGACCTGATGCCGGAGCTTGCGCGCGCCAAGATCGTCATCACCAACTACCACGCCTTCAAGCGCCGCGAGCGTCTGGAGATCGCCAAGGGTAACCGTGCGCTGCTGCAAGGTCGCGGCCCGTCGCTGGAGACCCTGGAGACCGAAGGCCAGATGCTCCAGCGGGTTTGCCCTGAGCTGATGGGCCTGAAGGGTGTGCTGGTCTTGAACGACGAAGCCCACCACTGCTACCGGGAGAAGCCACCGGAGGATAGCGACGAGCAAACGCTCAAGGGCGATGACAAGAAGGAGGCCCAGAAGAACATCGAGGCCGCGCGGTTGTGGATCAGCGGCCTGGAAGCGGTGCAGCGCAAGCTCGGCCTGGCGCGGGTCATCGACCTTTCTGCCACGCCCTTCTTCCTCCGCGGGTCCGGCTACGCCGAGGGCACGCTCTTCCCCTGGACCATGAGCGACTTCTCGCTAATGGACGCCATCGAGTGCGGCATCGTCAAACTGCCGCGGGTACCGGTGACGGACAACCTGCCCGAAGGCGAGATGCCCAAATTTCGCAACCTCTGGGAGCACATCCGCTCCCGGATGCCGAAGAAGGGCCGCGGCAAGGCGAAACAGCTGGACCCGCTGAGCCTCCCCGTCGAGCTGCAGACGGCGCTCGAGGCGCTCTATGGTCATTACGAGCAGACCTTCGACCTCTGGCAGCAGGCAAGCGTAGACGTGCCGCCCTGCTTCATCGTCGTCTGCAACAACACCTCCACGTCCAAGCTGGTCTATGACTACATCGCCGGCTTCGAGCGCCGGCAGGAAGACGGAGCCGTCAGCTTCGAGCATGGCCGCCTGCCGCTGTTCCGCAACTTCGACGAGCACGGCAATGCCCTCGCGCGCCCGCGTACGCTGTTGATCGACAGCGAGCAGCTCGAGTCCGGCGAGGGTCTAGACAAGACCTTCCACGACGCCGCCACGGACGAAGTCGAGCGCTTCCGCCGCGAGATCATCGAGCGCACCGGCAACCGCGCCGAGGCCGACAAGCTCACCGACCAGGATCTGCTTAGGGAGGTCATGAACACCGTCGGCAAGCCCGGTCGGCTCGGCGGCTCCATCCGCTGCGTGGTGTCCGTGTCCATGCTCACCGAGGGCTGGGATGCCAACACCGTGACCCACGTGCTCGGCGTGCGGGCCTTCGGCACCCAGCTGCTGTGCGAGCAGGTGGTAGGCAGGGCGTTGCGGCGCCAGTCCTACGAGCTGAACGAGCAAGGGCTGTTCAATGTCGAGTACGCAGACGTGCTCGGCATCCCGTTCGACTTCACGGCCAAACCCACAGTCGCACCGCCCCAGCCGCCGCGCAAGACCATCCAGGTCAAGGCCATGCGCCCGGAGCGCGACCATCTGGAGATCTGCTTCCCGCGCGTCGCCGGCTACCGGGTCGAGCTGCCCAGCCAACGCCTGGAGGCCAACTTCACCGACGACTCGCGTCTGGAACTGACCCCGGCATTGGTCGGGCCGTCCAAGACGCGGATGTCCGGCATCATCGGTGAGGTAGTGGACCTCGACCTCGACCATCTGGATCAGGTGCGACGCTCCACGCTGCTGATGCACTTGACCAAGCACCTGATCCTGACCAAGTGGCGCGACCCCGGCGAGCCGCCGCAGCTCCAGCTCTTCGGCCAGCTCAAGCGCATTACCCGCCAGTGGCTGGATGGCTACCTGGACTGCAAGGGCGGTACCTTCCCGGCGCTGCTGATGTATCAGGAGCTGGCCGACATGGCCTGCCAGCGCATCACGGCCGCGATTACCCGCGCGGAGATTGACCGCCGCCCGGTCAAGCCCGTGCTGGACCCCTACAACCCCGAGGGCTCCACCATCCACGTCAACTTTGCTACCTCCAAGGAAGACCGCTGGGAGACCGACCCCGCGCGCTGCCACATCAACTGGGCCATGCTCGACAGCGGCTGGGAGGGCGAGCTGTGTCGGGTGCTGGAGAGCCACCCTAAGGTCCGTGCCTACGTCAAGAACCACAACCTCGGCTTTGAGGTGCCGTACCGTATGGGCAGCGATACCCGCCGCTACCTGCCGGACTTCATCGTGCTCATCGACGACGGCCCGGATGGCGCACCCAAGGAGGAAGACGACCTGCTGCACCTCGTCATCGAGGTCAAGGGCTACCGCGGCGAGGATGCCAAGGCCAAGAAGGACACCCTGGAGACCTACTGGATTCCGGGCGTCAACAACCACGGCGGCTTCGGCCGCTGGGCCTTCGCCGAGATGACGGATGTCTGGGAGATGGAGGAGGGGCTGGAAGAGAAGGTGCGCGAGCACTTCGACGCGGCGCTCGCGGGCGTGATCGCGGCTGAGCAATAGGCCACACGAGAATCGTGTGCACTATACTCGTGTCGCTTTCGCCGAAATCCCAGGCCCGACCATGAAGAACATCACCTTCAGCGCCGACGAGCAGTGCATCGAGGCGGCCCGTGCACGGGCCAAGGCCGAGCACACCACCCTCAACGACCAGTTCCGCATCTGGCTCAGCGAGTACGCGCGCAAGCATGAGCGCCTGGCAGACTACGACCGGCTCATGCAGGACCTTCGCGGCAAGGTGCGTGTCGGGCGCAAGCTCAGCCGAGACGAGATGAATGAGCGTTGAGGCCTTCCTGGACACCAACATCCTCGTCTACCACTTGGACGACGCCGACCCGGCCAAGCACCGGGTCGCCGAGCGCCTCGTCCGCTCCGCCCTCGAGACCGGCAACGCCTGCATCAGCTTCCAGGTGGTGCAGGAATGCTTGAACGTCGGCCTGCGCAAGGCCAGGGTCCCGCTCGACGCCGACACCACCCGGCGCTATCTCGACACCGTTCTGATGCCGCTCTGGCGCGTCATGCCGAGCGAGCGGCTCTATCACCGCGGCATTGAGCTCCAGGCGCGCTATGGCTACGGCTTCTACGACAGCCTGATCATCGCGGCCGCGCAGGCCATGGGCTGCGCCACCCTGTTCAGCGAAGACCTCCAGCACGGCCACGTCATCGACGGCCTCACCATCATCAACCCCTTCCTTCCGGCCGGCGCCCATTGAGGCCCGCGGCCGCCGCTGCCGAATCCCAAGGACCACCATGGCGAAGAGCACCGACAAGAAGCAGATCGAGGCGCTGACCCACAACGAAGCCAGGCGGCGCAACATCCCCACCGCCGAGTACCAGCCGGTGATGGCGGAGGAGGACCGCGCGCCGAAGGAGGTGCGCTATGCCCGTGGCGGCGCCGGGCTGGAGGACGAGAAGGCCGCGCGGGATGCGGACCTGGACCCGCAGCTGGTCTGGCGCGGCAAGGACCGGCAGGACTGGTCCGACCTGGTGGTGCAGGCGCCGCCGCTGTTCATCCAGGAGAAGATCCACCCCAAGGTGCTGATCGACGATCTGCTCCGTGAGCGCGAGAAGAGGATTCACCACGAAGGCACGAAGGGCACGAAGCAGGAGGAAAACGAAGGGACTTCGTGGCCTTCGTGCCTTCGTGGTGAGAATGCATCTCCGGAGCAGTTGGACCTGTTTGCGGACTTCAACGGCATCCCGGAGGGCGCGGACAAGACCGAGTTCTACCGGCACGACGCCAACTGGACCAACCGCATGATCCTCGGCGACAGCCTCCAGGTGATGGCGTCATTGGCCGAGCGCGAGGGGCTGCGGGGCAAGGTGCAGTGCATCTACATCGACCCGCCCTACGGCATCAAATTCAACTCCAACTTCCAGTGGTCCACCACCAGCCGCGATGTGAAGGACGGCAAGACGGAGCACATCACCCGCGAGCCGGAGCAGGTGAAGGCGTTTCGCGACACCTGGCGCGACGGCATCCATTCCTACCTTACCTATCTGCGCGACCGGCTGACCGTCGCGCGGGACCTGCTGACCGAGTCCGGGTCGGTGTTTGTGCAGATTGGGGATGAGAATCTGTATCGGGTTAAGGCGGTTATAGATGAGATTTTTGGGGAGCATAACGCCGTAGTCACGCTGGTTGTCAAAAAAAAGAGTGCGACCACGGCAACGGATCCAGTCAACGATTATCTTCTCTGGTATGCCAAGAATCGTGATGAACTGAAAGTACGGCAACTCTACAAGGAAAGGCGCGATCCAGAAGATGACTCCAAGTTTAATACGCTTGTTTCGATGTCCGGAAAGCATACGAGGATTCGCGGGCTCAGTGCAGAAGAAATCGGGGATCGCCTTCTGCAGGGCGAGCAGTGGGCTAGGGTGAACTATCCGCTGGTAAGTCAGGACCGCTCCGATAGAAGTTCGGCTTTCCCATTCCGCGGCAAGTTCTTCGAATGCGGGGCCAATAGACATTGGACCTACGATCCGGAGGCGGATATGAAGCGTCTCGAAAAAGCGGAACGGATCTTCGATGGTGGCGGAAAGTCTCTTGGGGGCGTAGTGTTCTTTCGAGACTGGGCGCACGCCACGATCTCGAATATCTGGACAGAGTTTCATGGCGAAAAATTCCCCGTCTTCGTTGTCCAGACGAATCCAAGATTAATTGAACGGTGCATCGTGATGACCACCGACCCCGGCGACCTGGTCCTCGACCCCACCTGCGGCTCCGGCACTACCGCCTATGTCGCCGAGCAATGGGGCCGGCGCTGGATCACCATCGACACCAGCCGGGTGGCGCTGGCGTTAGCGCGGGCGCGGATCATGGGGGCGCGCTATCCCTACTATCTGCTGGCGGACTCCAAGGCCGGTCAGCGCAAGGAGGCGGAAGTGACCCGCACCGAGCCCTCGACGGCGCCCACCCATGGCGACATCCGCCAGGGCTTCGTCTACCAGCGGGTGCCGCACATCACGCTCAAGGCCATCGCCAACAACGCCGAGATCGATGTGATCTGGGAGCAGTGGCAGCCGCGGGTGCAGGGGACGCTGGACCGGCTCAACGCCGCGCTGCGGGGCCACAAGACGCCGTTCGAGCCCGCCACCGGCGGGCGCGCCGGCAAGCCGGTGGTGTTCGACGCGGCGGATGATGCGACCTTCACCATGCCGAGCGGCGAGGTCGTGCCTGCCTACGCGCTGATGGACTGGGAGGTGCCGCGGGAGGCCCCCGCAGACTGGCTGAGTGAGTCGGTCGCGGCGGAAGAGGATGCACCACGAAGACACGACGAGCACGAAGCAGAAGCAGCGAAAGGCACTTCGTGTTCTTCGTGCCTTCGTGGTGAAACAGTGACCGAGGCGCTCAAGGACTTCTGGCAGGCCCGCATCGCCCGCCAGCGCGAGATCGACGCCAGCATCGCGGCCAAGGCGGACTTCGAGTACCTCTACGACAAGCCCTTTGAGGACAAAAAGACCGTCCGCGTCGCCGGCCCCTTCACGGTGGAGAGCCTGTCGCCGCACCGGGTGCTGGGCGTGGACGAGGACGACGAGCTGATCGGCGTCGAGGACGACAAGGCCGACTACGAGGAGCGCGACTTCGTCGGCATGATCCTGGAGAGCCTGCGCGCCGCCGGCGTGCAGCAGGCGCACAAGGAGGACCGCATCAGCTTTACGTCGCTGACGCCCTGGCCCGGCGACCTGATCTGCGCCGAGGGGCGCTTCTCCGACGCCGCAGCAGAAGACTCACCACGAAGGCACGAAGAGCACGAAGAAGACGCGGTTGACATGTCTTCGTGTCCTTCGTGTCTTCGTGGTGAAAAAGGGGAACGAAGGGCGGCGATCTTTGTCGGCCCGGAGTTCGGCACCGTCTCCCGGCCGGACCTGGTGCAGGCGGCCCGCGAGGCGGCGGACGCCGGTTTCGATGTGCTCATCGCCTGCGCCTTCAGCTTCGACGCCCACAGCGCCGACCTGACCAAGCTCGGTCGCGTGCCGATCCTGAAGGCGCGCATGAACGCGGACCTGCATATGGCCACGGAGCTGGCGGACACCGGCAAGGGCAACCTGTTCGTGATCTTCGGCGAGCCGGACATCGACATCTGGCCTCTGGACGATGGTCAGGTGCAGGTCAAGATCAACGGCGTGGATGTGTTCCACCCGCAGAGCGGCGAGGTCCGCTCCGACGGCCCCGACGGCATCGCCTGCTGGTTCATCGACACGGACTACAACGAGGAGAGCTTCTTCGTCCGCCACGCCTACTTCCTCGGCGCCAACGACCCCTACAAGGCGCTCAAGACCACGCTGCGCGCCGAGATCGACGAGGACGCCTGGGCCAGCCTCCACAGCGACACCTCCCGCCCCTTCCCCAAGCCCGCCTCCGGGCGCATTGCCGTCAAGGTCATCAACCACCTTGGCGACGAGGTGATGAAGGTGTTTCGGGTCTGAGCGCCGGCGCCCCAAGCACCTCTGGCCCGGGGCGCCGGCGGAATCTGAAGGGCGATCCGGCGGCCTGCCGTGGACAGCGCGCAGCCCGGAGCATGTGATCATGAGGAGAAGAAAAGTACGTGACAATGCCGCTGGCTTTCTTGCACTATACTTTCACGACACCACCTGTGGTGTCACAGGCCGATGTCTGCTGAGGCCGTCCGCGCCGCACGGGAAGAGCTGGAACAGGCTGTGACGAGCCTGCGATGCAGCACTCTGGTGCGCATCCTGAAAAGCCTGGGTTTCGACGTTCGCGCTGGATCGAAGCCCGGCCACAAGGTCATGACCCACCCGGGCGTCCCAAGCTTTACGTCACAGGCATTTACCTGCGGGCATGGCAAGAATCCAGAGATTAAGCCTGTCTACGTCCGCAAGGTTGCGGCAACACTTCGGCGGTACGAGCCGGAGTTGGCCGAGTATTTGAGAGCACTGCAATGAAGATCGATCCGCACGCCTACAACATCAGTGTCCGCCGCGGCGTGTTCGACGGTGAAGCGCTGTTCGAGGCGCGCGTCAAGGAGCTGCCGGACGTCGCCGAGTACGCCGAGACCTACCAGGAGGCTTACGAGCTGGCAGTGGATACCATCGAGACGGCGGCGGCGGCCTTTGCCGAGCAGGGGCGCCCCCTTCCGCCGGCACAGGTGCCTGCGGACGAGTTCAGCGGCCGCGTGACGCTGCGCATTCCGCGGAGCCTGCATCGGGCGCTTGCGGTCGCGGCAGACGACGAGGGCGTGAGCCTCAACGCGCACCTGGTCGGGGTGCTGACGTACTACTCGGGGTTTGCGGCGGGGAGCGGGATGCGGATCGAGTCGGCCTCTGCCTTGGTGTCCGATGACGCGGCCTAAGGGGTCAGTGTAGTTTCACCACGAAGACACGAAGCACACGAAGTCAGGTAAGGTCGCGTAGAAGCCACCTTCTTCGCGACGGTCCGCGGTGACTGGAACAGGAATGGCGCTTATCCCAGACGATTGGACGGGCGAGATCATTGGTGCGGCGATCGATGTCCATCGTCATCTCGGGCCTGGCTTATTGGAGTCCGCGTATGAGATCTGCTTGGCGGCTGAACTGGAAAGCCGCGGAGTCGCGGTTCAGCGACAGCTGGCCTTGCCGGTTTGCTATAAGGGTCGCAGGTTAGATGCTGGGTACCGGATCGATTTGCTGGTCGAGCAAAGCGTTGTCGTCGAGCTGAAGGCGGTTGCACGCCTGGAGCCAATTCACGATGCGGAACTGCTGACCTACCTGAAGTTGGCTGGTCTCCGCTACGGCTTGTTGCTGAATTTCAACGTACCTGTGCTGAAACATGGTATCCGTCGGATTCTAAACGGCTAGGGTATCGGACAAGAGCGCCTCGGGCCGCGGCGCCGTCGATCTGCTCGCCTTCGTGCCTTCGTGGTGATCATCTGCTCAAGCCAATGCACTTCCGCATCGCCGACACCTTCACCGACAGCCTCGCGAAACTCACCGGCGAGGAACAGAAGGCGGTCAAGACCACCGCCTTCGACCTGCACCTGAACCCGGCCAATCCGTCCTTCAGCTTCCACAAGCTGGACCGCGCCAAGGACAAGCGCTTTTGGTCGGTGCGTGTCAGCCGGGACATTCGGCTCATCGTCCACCGCACGGACGACAGCCTGCTGCTGTGCTACGTGGACCACCACGACGCCGCCTACGCCTGGGCGGAGCGCCGCCGGCTTGCAACGCATCCCAACACCGGCGCCGCGCAGTTGGTGGAGATCCGTGAGACGGTGGAGGAGATCCGTGTTCCCGTCTACGTCGAAGCGCCCGAGCCACGGCCGGCGACACCAGCTGGCGGTCAACGGCTGTTCGCCGGGCTCGACGACGACGCGCTGCTCGGCTACGGCGTGCCGCCGGAATGGCTCGCTGACGTGCGCGCCGCGGACGAGGACGGGCTGCTGGCACTCGCCGACCACCTGCCGCAGGAGGCCGCGGAGGCGCTGCTGGAGCTCGCCACCGGCGGGCAGCCGCAGCCGGCGCATGTGGGCGGGACCGCCGACGCCTTTGCGCACCCGGACGCCCAGCGCCGTTTCCGGGTCATGGAGGACGTGGAGGCCCTGGCGCGGGCGCTGGAGTTCCCCTGGGAGAAGTGGTCGGTGTTTCTGCACCCCGGCCAGCGGCGGATCGTGGAGCAGGACTTCAACGGCGCCGCGCGCGTCGCCGGCTCCGCCGGCACTGGCAAGACCATCGTCGCGCTGCACCGCGCCGTGCACCTGGCGCGGTCGAATCCCAACGCGCGGGTGCTCCTCACCACCTTCTCGGAGCCGCTGGCCGCGGCGCTGCGCATCAAGCTCGGCCGCCTGGTACACAACGCCCCGCGGCTGGCCGAGCGCATCGACGTGGCGGCGCTGGATGCCGTGGGCGAGCGCCTGTACCGCGCCCGCATCGGCGAGCCCAAGCTGGTCAGCGACGACGTGCTTGCCGCATTGCTGATGGACGCCGCAGAAGCGGCGAGCACCAGCGAGGACCTGCGCTTCCTGATCGGGGAATGGGCGGATGTGGTGGACGCCTGGCAGCTCCCCGACTGGCCCGCGTACCGGGACGTGCGCCGACTCGGGCGCAAGACGCGGCTGCCGGAGCGTCGCCGGGAAGTGCTGTGGCGCATCTTCGAGCAGGTCAGGACGGCGCTCACCGACCGCGGCGTGAGCACGCGGGCGGCGCTGTTCACGCGCGTCGCCGAGCGGCTCGCCGACGACGCGCAACCGGTCTACGATCATGTCATCGTCGACGAGGCGCAGGACGTGGACGTGTCGCAGCTGCGGCTGCTGGCGGCGCTGGCCGGCAGCCGGCGGAACGGGCTCTTCTTCGCGGGCGACCTGGGCCAGCGGATCTTCCGGCAGCCGTTCTCGTGGAAGGCACTGGGCGTGGATGTGCGCGGGCGGTCGCGGACGTTGAAGGTCAACTACCGGACCTCGCACCAGATCCGAGCGCATGCCGACCGGCTGCTGGGCGCGCGGGTTGCAGACGTGGACGGCAACGTCGAGGACCGCGGCGGTACCGTCTCGGTGTTCAATGGCCCAGCGCCCCAGGTAGGAAGCTTTGACGACCACGCCGCTGAGGAAACGGCGGTGGCTGAATGGCTGCGCCTGCGTACAGCGGATGGGCTCAACCCCAACGAAGTGGCTGTATTCGTCCGCTCCGCCGACGCGCTTGAGCGGGCGGTGGCGGCGGTGGCAACAGCGGGACTGGATGCCGCCCTGCTCGATGAGCGGCTGCATCTACCGCCCGGCCAAATCGCCGTGGCGACGATGCACCTGGCCAAGGGCCTGGAGTTCCGGGCCGTGGCGGTGATGGCTTGCGACGACGAGATTATCCCACTCCAGTCGCGCATCGAGGCAATCGCCGATGAGGCCGATCTCGACGAAGCCTACGCCACCGAGCGGCACCTGCTCTACGTCGCCTGTACCCGTGCACGGGACCACCTGCTGGTGACCAGTGGCGATGTGCCGTCCGAGTTTCTGGACGACTTTGCGGCAGAACACTGAGCGCTATGGAACAAAACTCTCCGTTGCCTGGCCTGACTGCCGCGAGTCCGGTCGGGGAGAGCGAAGATTGGTTTTTCGCTGCGCGGCTGTCCCGATGCTCCGGCCTGTGCGACAGCGGCTGCGGACCTGCAACATGGCCCATCCGTCACGTCCTGCGGTCTTGATGCGCCTGGGCGGCACTTTTCCGCTTGGACTTGGCGGTTGGCTGCTGCTGGTCTTGACGATCGGCGTGGCGGGCACGGCCGCCGCGGAAGAGCGCCTCCCCGTTCACGGGTTCCGCATCGTCGCCAGCTGGCCGCATGATCCGTACGCGTTCACGCAGGGTCTGATCTGGACGGACGGCGCGCTGTATGAGTCTACCGGCGGCTATGGGCGCTCCAGCCTGCGCCGGGTGGAGCTCGAAACCGGCCGGGTGGTCCAGCAGCGCCAGCTGGACGACGCGCTCTTCGGTGAAGGACTCACGGCTTGGGGCGATACCCTCGTGCAGCTGACCTGGCGCGCCGGGCGCGTGCTGCGCTACGACCGCGCCACCTTCGCGCCGCTGGACGAGCTGACCCTGCCCGGCGAGGGCTGGGGGCTGACCCACGACGGCGAGCACTGGATCGTCAGCGACGGCAGCGCCTCGCTGCGCTTCCTGGACCCGGAAACGGGTGCCGAAGTCCGCCGTGTGCGGGTGCGTGCCAATGCTCGGCCGGTGCGCCGCTTGAACGAGCTGGAGCTGGTGCCGGTGCGCCGGGCCGAGGCCGGGCAGCAGGCGGCGCCCGTCCATCATGAGATCTGGGCGAACATCTGGCACCAGGACCGACTGGTCCGCATCGACCCGGCGGACGGTCGGGTGCTGGGCTATGTGGATTTGACCGGGCTCTGGCCGCAGCGAGAGCGCCCGCACGCTGAGGCGGTGCTAAACGGTATCGCGTTCGACGCCGAGCGTCGGCGGCTGCTGGTCACCGGCAAGCACTGGCCGCGCCTGTACTGGATCGCCGTCCCCGGCCTGTTGCCGGTACCGGAGGGCAGCGTCGACTGACGATCCGTCGGCGCCCGGGCCGCGGCTTGTGGCTCCGGTGCGAGTGTGTCGCCGGTGCTGACCCGTGCGGGCTTGGGCGAATCCCTGACGCGGGCACCGCCGCTTCCGCTAGAATCCCGGCGTTTAGCCCCAAGCCGCCGGAACAACGATGCTCGACTCTGCCTCGATGCCCGGACCGCAGGCCGATGCGGACGCCTACCCCCTCCTCGCCACCATCGACACGCCAGCGGACCTGCGCCGGCTGGAGGCGGACCAGCTCAAGCAGCTGGCCGCGGAGCTGCGGGCGTATCTGATCGACAGCGTCTCGCGCACCGGCG
>NZ_NRRV01000018.1 GCF_016583825.1 Thiohalocapsa halophila
ACAATTTGTCCGGGGCGCCTGGGCGGGCCCGGCCGAGCGGGTCGGGCGGCCCGCCGGCGCGGTCCGGTCGGTCAGTTCAGCACCACCACCCGCCCATCGGCGGCATGGATGGCAATCTGGTGGCGCAGGTCGTGGGGCGGCGCGGAGTCCAGGACATTGACCAGATAGACCTCACCGACGGCGTAGACTTGGCCCGGGAGCAGCGTCTGACCCCCGACGGCGGCGATCCAGGCGGCGGCGACGCGGCGGACCGCCGCCGCATTGCCCAGTGGCAGCTCCACCTGCCCGCGGGCGACCGCGTCGGGCACGAAGCCCGCCGCCGGCTGGGCGCTGGCGGTTGCCTGCCGCAACGGCAGCAGCAACAGTGAGCCGTCCGCTGCCCACTCGGCCCGCCAGCCGCGCTCCGCCAGCAAGGCGTCGAGCTCGTCTGCCAGCCGTGCCTTGGCATCGGCTGCCGGCGGGCTCAGGGCCGGTTGCGGCGGCATTGTGGACCCTGTCTCAGGGCTTGCCGGGGGCGGCGGCGGCATGGCCGCCGGCGTCCGGACGGTGCCCGGCGGGTAGAGCAGTGTGGCCCCGTCTGCGTCCGTCTCCACCCGCCAGCCGAAGGACTCCAGCGCCCGCCAGCCGGGATCTTCGGACTCGGCGGCGGGCGTTGGTGTGCCAGCCGGCGCGCCCGGTTGCGCGCCCGCGGGGGTCAGCACCAAGCTGCCGTCCACCAATACCTCGACCTGCCAGCCCGCCGCTGCCTGCGCCTCGGCGAAGCTACGGGGGGCGTCCTCCGGCTCGGCGCGGGCCGCGGCGCCCGGGGCGGTCAGGAGGCCGATGCAAGCTGCGACGCCGACGGCGCCCCTGAGGCGTTGCGGAAAATGTGCCCGTTGCGGGCCTGCGGCTCGCGTGGCCGAGCTCGATGCGCTGCGCATGTGTCTTGACTCCCGGTGTGTATTGGGCGCTCGCCCGTTGTGATCGACGCGATAAGCAAATTTCGTACCTAAAGAGCGGTAGCGCATTCCGTCGCCTAGATTCAGCCGTTGGGCCAAGAAGCAGACGCAAGCCCTCAGATCGCAGGTGAAGCACCTCGCCGTCCGGGCGAAGCCTCGAGCAGGCGTCGCATCGGCTGTGCGCATCTGATTTGGCGGGTGTTTCTTTGCAGCATTCGCGCTCTTTGCCTCCATCCTGCTGAGCCTCTCTCCAGTTCTGCCGCTGCCAATGCGCTCTCTGGCGCGGGAGCTCCGGGGCGCCGTTGCTGGACTCGCCGGGTGGCTCCGGGTATCCCCCACTGACATCCTGGCAGTCCAATGCCGAGGCCTCGAATACTCCTCGGTGGCCGGCTGCCTCGGGGCATAGCCGATGGCATCCGCTGGTGAAATGCCGCATGCTAGTTGGCATGGTCACAGTCCGGGATTGGGTATGCTCCGGCGAATGAGCAGCCTGAATCGGCGCTTCGCGGCCGGCACCGCCGCCGGTCTGCTGGTGAGCTCGCTGTGCTTTCTGGTCCTCTTCGTCGGCCTGTACCGCGGCCAGCTCGAGCGCGAGCGCGGTGCTGCGTCCGCCCAATTGAGCCGGCTGGCGCAGGCGTCCGTCGCCGATCTCGTACGCAGCGGCACAACGGAACAGTTGTCGCAGCGGCTCGATCGTCTCGCTGCCGAGCCGACCGTGCTCGGCGTCAGGCTGGTGGGGCCGGGGGATGAGCTGCTGCTGGAAGGTCGCGACGGCGCCGGCGACCCGGCGCCTGCTCTAAGCGCGGCGCCCGGGGTGCTACGGCAGACGGTGGACGACGCCGGCCGTTCGATCCTGCGCAGCAGCGTGCCCCTGTCGGAAACGGGGTCGGAAACGGGGTCGGAAACGGGGCCGGAAACGGGGTCGGAATCTGCCTTGGTCGCGAGCGGCGATGAGACGGCGTGCGGCTCGGATTGTGCGGGCACACCCCTAGGACAGGGCGCGGGCATCCGGCTCCAAGTGGATTTCGACACCTCCTCCATCGACCGGCACACGCTGCTGACCACGCTGCTGCTCATGGGGGCGGGCGCGCTGATCGTCGTCGTCAACCTCGCCGGTGGCTGGTGGTTCGTGCACCGGCATGTCCTGGTGCCGGTGACCCGGTTGTCCGACGCCAGCCGCCGCCTGGCCGCCGGCGATCTCGAAACCCGCATCAGCCTGCGCGGCCGGGACGAGCTCTCGCTGCTGGCAGAGCGCTTCAATGCCATGGCGGCGAGCCTGTCCGCCAAGGTCCACGACCTGGAAGACCGCGAGCGCGACCTGCAAACGCTGGTGGATGCGGTCCCGGACGGGGTCCGGGTCATCGACGAGGACTTTCGGGTCCTGCTGTGCAATGCGACCTACCGCCGCCAGCACGGCTACGGCCTGGATGATCGCCTGCCGGAGCACTGCTACGCCGCCAGCCACGGGCGGGACAGTCCCTGCCCGGACACCCTGACGCTGTGCACACTGAAGGCCGTCAGCGCCGGCGGCGAGCCGCTGCGGGTGGTGCACCGCCATGTGCGCGCGGACGGCGAGGCGCTGGAGGTGGAGGTCTACGCGGCCCCGGGGGCCCTCATGCGCAACGGCCGCCCGCGGCCGGTCGTGGTGGAGTCCATTCGTGACCTGGGGCGGCAGGTGCGCTTCTCGCACGAGCAGCGCCTGTCGGAGCTGGGCCGCATGGCCGCCGGCGTGGCTCACGAGATCCACAACCCGCTCATGGCGCTGCGCATGGCACTGCACGCGGCGGAGACGCAGCTCAAAGAGCCGGACCTGGACATCGCCGGGGCCTGCGAGCATCTGAGCCTGGCCGATGATGAGATCGCCGCCTGCGAGCGGGTCACCGAGCGCCTGCTCAAGCTGAGCATGCCGTCGTCCGCGCAGCCGGAGCTGGTGGCGGTGGAGCCGTTGGTGGCGGATACGCTGAGGCTGCTTGCCTGGGAGGCCGAGCAGCTCGCCGTGGACATCGACCTGACCTGCGCGGGCACACCGCTGCGGGTGCTGGCCAGCGACAGCGATCTGCGCATGGCGACCCTGAATCTGGCACAGAACGCCTGCCATGCCATGCCCGAAGGCGGGCGGCTGGCGGTGCGCTGCGAGCGCGTCGATAGCCGGATCAGCATCAGCTTCGAGGACACGGGCATCGGTATCGAGCCCGAAGACCGCCAGCGGATCTTCGAGCCTTTCTTCAGCCGCCGCGCCGACGGCGTGCGCGGCACCGGACTCGGGCTCTCCATCACCAAGGCCATCGTTGAAGGCCATGGCGGCCGCATCGACGTCACGACGCGGCGCGGTGGCGGGAGTCGCTTCGTCGTGTATCTGCCGGATGCCGATGCCGCGGATCTCACGGACGCGAGCCCGGACGCCGAGACCCGCCGCGGCCATCAACCGCAGCCGCCAATGGAGTCTTGAGCCATGGTGCAGCAGGTGGCCCCGCGAGTTTTGGTCATCGAGGACGATCGCGTGCTGAGCCGCCTGATCAAGGAGCAGATGACCCGCCTCGGGCTCGATGCGACGGCCGTGGCCACCTGGGCCGAGGTGGAGGCCTATCTCGCCGGCCATGAGCCGCAGTTGATCATTGCCGATGTTCGGCTCGGCGACGGCGATGCCCTGGAGCGACTGCCGGATCTGGTCAAGGGCCAGCCGGTCATTCTGCTGACCGCCTACGGCTCGGTGCGCGACGCCGTGGCGGCGATGAAGGCGGGCGCCTACGAGTATCTGGTCAAGCCCGTCAGCCCGGACGAGCTGGCGCTGGTGACGCGCCGGGCGCTGGACACTGCGACGCTGCGCCGGGACCACCGTTTTTGCCGGCAGCGTCTCGAAGCCACGGAGGCCAAGGCGGACTTCATGGTCGGCCAAAGCGCGGCCCTCGCGCGCACCCGCGAGGCCATCGTCATGGTCGGCCCCACCGACGTCAACGTGCTGATCCAGGGCGAGAGTGGCTCCGGCAAGGAGCTGGTGGCCCGTGCGGTGCACGAGGCGAGCGAGCGCGCGCAGCGCCATTTCGTGCCGGTGGACTGCTGCACCCTGCAGGAGAAGCTGTTCGAATCCGAGCTGTTCGGCCACGAGCGGGGCGCCTTCACCGGGGCGGACCGTATGAAGCGCGGCCTGATCGAGGGCGCCGAGGGCGGCACCCTGTTCCTCGACGAGATCGGCGAGATCGACGCCGCCGTGCAGGCCAAGCTGCTGCGCGTCATCGAGACGGGCGTGTTCCGCCGTCTGGGCGGCACCAAGGACCTCCAGGCCAACGCCCGCATCGTCGCCGCCACCAACCGGGACCTCGCGGCGATGAGCGAGGCGGGCGGCTTCCGGGCGGATCTCTTCTATCGCCTCAGCACCTTCGTCATCCAGGTGCCACCGCTGCGCGAGCGCCGCGAGGACATTGCGCAGCTGGTCGAGCATCTGATCGCGCATCACAACTTCTCGCGCCGCATCGACAAGGCGCTGTCCGCGGCGGCACTGCGGAGCCTGCACGCCTATGACTGGCCCGGCAATGTGCGCGAGCTGAAGAACGTCGTGGAGCGGGCCATCATCCTGTCCGGGACCAGCCGAAGCATCGGCCCGGAGCATCTGGCCTTCGGCGGACGCCGTGGCGGCGACACCGGCGGGGTGACCGTGAGCTTCGACCACGACCCGACCCTGGAGGAGCTCCAGGCGGCCTACCTGCGCCTGCAATTGCAGAAACAAAGCGGCCGGCGGGCCAAGGTCGCCCGGGTCCTGGCCGTGAGCGAGCGCAACATCTACCGGCTCATCCGCCGCTACGGGCTGGCCGAATCCTAGGAGCCTGTCCGAGTGGGGCCCGAGACTCGGCCGCGACGGCCGGGCTCGGCGCAGGAGCGATACCCGGCTAATCCGTCGGCAGCTCGTCGCCGGGTCGTGGCGGCTCCGGGCCGATGCGGCGGAGCGCTTCCAGGAATCGGGCCTTGTCCGCACGCGCGGAACGCTTGGTGAAGACCTCCTCGGCTTCCAGGGCCGCCACCTTCTCAGCGAGTGCGGTGTTGATGAATTGGTTCAGGCTGACGCCGTCCCGCGCTGCGGCGCGGCGGGCGGTGGCGAGAATGCTCTCCGGGGCCTTCAGCGGATAGTTACTCTTGCTCATGGCATGGGGTCTCATCGGTTTGATCCGTCATGAATCCAGCCGGTGCGAAGCCTGCGCACGATGTCTGCAGGCCGGCAGCTCTGGATGCCGAAGTGCATCGGCACGGCACCGAAGTCCTGGATATTGAAGGTGACGATGTGCGTGGCGCCCGCATTTGCTGCCGCCTCCAGCACCATGTCGTCGTCTCGGTCTCTCAGCTGCGGGCGCCACAGGTACCAGATTTCCACGCGAACGAGCATCAAGGCCATTTGATCCAGGATCGCGTCGACGTCATCGACCGTGGCGCCGGCGCGTTGCAAGGTTTTCGCGCGCTTCAGCACCGATTCGAACTCGACAGTCAGCCGGATCGCAAGCCCCAGCGCGTCAGGCTCTGCTGAGCTAATACGGCAACGGCGCGCGGCTGCCGGGGTGGGCTGAAGCCGGCGTGAGAGGCGGGCGCTTGCCGGTCGGCGGGACCGCTTCGGCGCGTCCCTCAACCGGCACGTCCATTGCCATTGCTGCGTCATCGACGGGGTCTTCGAGCCCGCCGAGGAGGCCGATGACGCAGGCCCGCAAGCCGTTCGCTTTCGGGTCGCCGCTGACCTGACACCGGAGGCCGTCGCTGCCATCACCGAACAGGTGCGTATCCAGACGCAATCGGCGCACCGACCGAGGTCAGTTCACCGCCTCGGAGGCGGTGTCGGGCGCCTTCGTCCTGCCGCCGTCCGGCATGACCCCGAGCCCGCTCCAGCGCGCCGCTTCGGCCTGCAACGAGCGTGGCGCGAGGTCGCTCCGCCCTGTTTCCGGGCCTTGACCTCACATCCAGAGTGCCGCTGCCGCCCTGCCTCAGCGCCGGGCCGCGGGGCTAGACTCTCAGGGCGGCTTGGATTTCCTATCCGTTATCCGTGGCGGGCACCGAGCTGCAGTACGAGATCGGCACCCGAGGGTGCACGGCGTTGCGGCCGGTTCGGGCGTGCAGCATACTGCATGCGTTTACATGAGGATGTGAGGCTTAATAATGCCCTCTTTGCAGATTCGTGAGCTGCCGGATGACCTCTACCAGCGCCTCGTTTTGCGCGCCCGGCGCGCGCATCGCAGCCTGTCACAGCAAGCGCTCGATGATCTTGCCAAGGTGCTTGGCCGGGGCAGCGCAGTAAAGCGGCGTGCGCTCCTGGAGCGGATTGCCGTCGAGGCAGGACATGCACCGAACGATCCTGCGATTACATCGCCCGAGATCCTGATTCGTGAAGACCGCGGGCGCTGAACGTGCGCGTTGTTCTCGATGCTTCCGCGGCGGTTTGCCTCGTCATGAGGCTGCCTGAGGCGGTCGAGCTCGCCGCGCGCCTGGAACCGGCGACTCACGTGCTGGCCCCCGGGCTGTTCCACGCGGAAGTGGCCAACGCCCTGTGGAAGTACGTTCGCGCCGATCAGTTGCGGTGTGATGCCGCACTGGAGCGCCTGGGAGAGGCCGCCGATCTGGTGGACGATTTCATCCCCGACGCCGAGATGGCCGCCGAGGCTTTGGCCGCGGCGCATCAATACGGCCACCCGGTCTACGATCTCCTCTATGCCATCACTGCACGCCGCCATGGGTGTGCGTTGCTCACCCTCGATGAACGACTGGCGAAGCTTCTGAGCCGCATGGAGATTTCTCGGCTCACGTCCTGATTCGAAACCCGCCAGCGATGCAAACCAGCACGGATAACAGATGCCGTAGCACATCGAGATTCACGCGGGTGGCAAGCCCCAGCACATCGGGTTCTGCTGCCTGAGGGCTGAAATGGCGGGAAGCTGCCGGGGGTGGGCTGAAGCCGGCGTACGCAGGGCCGGCAGACTGAAATCGGCGGAGCCAGCGGGGGGCTTGCCGGTCGGCGGGTGCGTGGGGGCTCACGTATCATGCGGGCACTGGTTCGCAGCCCTCCGGAGAGTGCCGAGATGCTCTGTCTGCGCGGTGCGCCCGCCCTGTCCGCCTTTCGTCTGGCCAAGTTCTCGGCGCACTAGGCAAAGCAACGGTGGCGCGTCGGACAACACGGTTTCTGATCCCCGGCAAACAGCGCCAAACGCTGTGGCGTCAACCTGTCGCGCGCCGGTCGCAGGCACCTGGAGCCGGAGGCCGTTGCTGCCATCACCGAACAGGTGCGTATTCGGACCCAATCGGCGCACCGACCGAGGCCAGTTCACCGCCTCGGAGGCGGTGCCGGGCGCCTTCGTCCTGCCGCCGTCCGGCATGCCCCCGAGCCCGCTCCAGCGCGCCGCTTCGGCCTGCAACGAGCGTCGCGTGAGGTCGCTCCGCCCTGTTTCCGGGGCTTGACCTCACATCCAGAGTGCCGCTGCCGTCCTGCCTCAGCGCCGGGCTAGACCCTCAGGGCGGCTTGGATTTCCTATCCGCATCCGCCGGCTAGCGCAGGCGCGGCTCCTCGTCACTGGCCGTTGGAGCGGCCGGCAGCCGTTACGACGCTGGAGCGTCGTAACGATCATGGCGCGGGAGCGCCGACGATCGTCGATGTGCGATGGTCGCCAGGCGCTATCGCCGCATCGAAAGGCCGTCACCCGCCCGGACGGCGGCCGCGCCACCGGCATCGAGATGCCACTGGTGTCCGACGAGCTCGTAGCGCATCGGCACCGCAGTGCCATTGACGGAGGCGTGCACGGAGACGGCGTTCGGTGAATGGATCGAGCGACCCTCGACGGCCAGCTCGGAGCCGCCGTAACGGCGCTGCAGCTCGGCACAGACCAGCTCCGAGGCGGGACCGATGTCGCCGACCTCGGGTGCATCCTTGGTGCAGGCGGCGCTTGCGACGAAGCTCGGCGGGAGCAGGGCCAGGGCGAGTGCGGCGGTGAAGCAGTGCGTGCGGATGTTCATGGCTGAAGCCTCCAGTAGATGGACAGAATGACAAACCGCTGCGGCTCGACGTGCGAGACGCCGTATCGCGGCGGTCTGCTTCAAGCCTGGACGCCCGCGGCGCCGGCGTCTCGACGGAAACACGTCCGAATGGCGTTCGTCGTCGTTCCGTCGGCAGCGCGGCGTCTATAGTTCTTGTTCAGAGCGGCCCGGCGACGCGCCCGCGGCGGGCGTGGCCTCGGCCGCGCGGGCCCTTGTGCAGGGACGGCTATGCCGCGCCGGCTCGGCCCGCGCTGCGGCGGTGCATGTCGTCCTCTGCCGCGGCGGCCAATCGAACGGGGATCGACGATGATCACGTCCAGCGACACCAGTCAGCCGGAGCTGCGTGCGGAGGAGCCCTTCCGCGTCGCCGATTCGATCGTCGACGCGCCGGGCAACCGACTGCTGTGCGGCGGCCGCGAGATGAAGCTGGAGCCGAAGGTCATGCAGGTACTGGTGCACCTGGCGCTGAACCGCGGGCGGGTCGTGTCGAGGGACGAGCTCGAGCGTGCGGTCTGGACCGGGATGGTGGTCGGGTACGACGCCATCACCAACGCGATCATCAAGCTGCGTCGCGCGTTCGGCGATGATCCCCGGTCGCCGCACGTCATCGAAACGATCTCCAAGCATGGCTACCGGCTCGTGGCGGACGTGGGTCCTGCAGCCGCCGGGGAGCCTGCCTTGGCGTCGCCGCAGTCGCCGACGCGCGCCGGGCTGCGGCGGCTGCTCCGACCGCGCATGGCTGTTCTGGCTGTCGCGGTGCTGGTCCTCGCTGTGGCCGGGGGCTATGTCCTGCTCGGTCCGCACAAGCCTGGGCGAACGCTGCCGGCCGCGGGCGTGCGGCCGTCCATCGCGGTGCTGCCGTTCGACAGCATGAGCGCCGATCCGGCGCGCGAGTATTTCGCGAACGGGCTTACCGAAGACCTGATCACCGACCTGTCCAAGATTCCCGGTCTCTTGGTGGTCGCGCGCAATTCGGTCTTCGCCTACAAGGACAGCGATGCCCCGCCCGAGCACATCGGCCGCGAGCTCGGCGTCGGCTTCCTGCTGCGCGGCAGCGTGCGCCGCGAGGACCAGCAGTTGCGCCTCAATGTCCGGCTTATCGACGCGCGGGACGGGCACGCGATCTGGGCCGAGCGCTACGACCGCGGGCTGACCGACATCTTCCGCATCCAGGACGAGCTGACCGCCCGGATCGTCTCCGCGCTGGAGCTGGAGCTGGCACCGCAGGAGCAGCAACGCCTGGCTGCCGGCGAGTCGGCCAGCGTGGCCGCCTATGACGAGCTCCTGCGCGGTCTCGACCGCTACGGCCGGCGCTCATTCCAGGACAACGAGCTGGCCAAGGCACACTTCCGCCGCGCCATCGAGCTGGACCCCGACTACGCGCGCGCCTATGCCGCGCTGGCATTGGCGTGGACCCGGGACGCGGTGGACGGCTGGGCGCCGGCCGCCCAAGGCGCGATGGCTCGCGCCGAGGCGCTGGCCGCGCAGGCCGTTCGATTGGACCCCCGGGTACCGCAGATCTATTTCGTCCGCGCGCAGCTCGCCGTCTATCGCGGCGATCATGCCGAGGCGATCCGGGAGACCCAGCATGCCATCGCGGTGGCTCCCGGCTATGCCGATGCCCATGCGCAACTAGCCTGGGTGCTCCATTTCGCCGGCCGGCCGGCGCTGGGACTACAGGCCATGGAGCAGGCGACCCGCTTGAATCCGCGTCTGCCGTCCATTTACCGGCTGGTGCGCGGTGCGCTGCACTATTCACAAGGCAACCATGCCGCAGCGATCGCCGACCTGGAGCAGGCGGTGATGATGAACCCGAGCTTTCAGATGCTGCGGCTGTGGCTGGCAGCGGCCTATGCGGCGGCGGGGCGCATCGATGACGCACAATGGCAGGCCGCCGAGGCGATGGCCCTGAACCCGGGGTTCACGCTGGATCACGTCCGGCGCGTCTATCCGATTCGCGATCCGGACTACCGGGAGCGACTGCTGGCAGACCTCCGGAAGGCGGGGCTGGAATAGGACCTGCCGAGAGTCGATGGCCGCAAATGGCGCAAATGAAGAGCAAATTTTCGCAAAGGGATCAGTCGCGCGTGCCGAGGCCCTGCCTAGTCGGATCATCATCCGGCCGGTGACGGGAAGTAGCGTCGTATACTCATGGCACGACAGTTCTTCGGTTTTTACCGTGAAGAACCTTCTGATCTGCCTTGGCGTCTTCGAACCTCGCCCCTCGAAACTCGCTCCTGTCCGCTGTACGCGGCGGGATGGCCGAGGACGACGGCATCGTCCCTCGGCTCGATCGCGGGATCGAGGATAGACGGGCATCCCTGCCCGGTCCGCTCGTCAGTCGCCGACGCGGATCACCTGGGCCATCGGCCGTCCCTCCAGGCGGCTCCATTCCGCCATCGAGCCATCGTAGAGCTGAACGTCCGTACTCCCGAGGATCTCGTGGGCAATGAACCAGCCGAGGCTGGCTTTGTGTCCGGTATTGCAGAAGGCGATCTGCTGGGCGTCCACCGGAATGCCGGCAAAGCCGTAGATCTGCTGCAAGGCTCCCGCACTGCGGAAAAAGCCGCCGTTGTCGCGGGTCAGCCACTCCAGCGGCAAGTTGTGGGCGCCGAGGAGGGTCCCGGCCCGCGTCGTCTTGCCGTTGCGGTTGAGGCCGTTGAACTCGTCCCGGCGGCGGTAGTCGACGACCAGCGCGCCACGGGCCGCGGCAGGCGCGACGGCGTCGGCCTCGATCAGCATCTCCGGCCGCAACCGGGCGGTGAAGGATTTCGGCTGCGGCGTGCGGGCATTCGCCTCCAGCGGGCGTGACTCCTTATCGAAGTAGCCCAGCGTGCCGCCGTCGAGGATCGACACCGCATCGTGCCCCAGCAGCTTGAGCGTCCAGTAGACCCGCGTGCCGGCGGCCACGCTCTTGGCGTCGCGCCCCATAGGCGCGATCACCACATGGGTCTCATCGTCGATGCCGAGGCTGCCGATCAGGGCCTCCAGCTTGTCTACCGGCGGCAGCATGCCAGGTACGCCTTTCGCCTTCATGCGCCAGCCGTCCTTGACGTAATCGCTGTGGATGGCGCATGGCACATGACCCTGCTCGTATTCTGCGCGCGACTGTCCGTCGATCTTGTCGCTGCGGATGTCCAGCACGACGACGTCGGGCTCGCAGGCGATGGCCTCGAGCCGGTCGGCATCGATGACAGGCTCGATCTCCGCAGCCGCCGCGCCAGTGCCCAGCCCCAGCGACCACAGCAGGATCGTGAACCCGGCTTGCATCCGGATGGTGGGTCTCAGTTTCATGGATGGCCTCCGATCTGATTGCCGTTGCTCTTGGATGATGCGCGGCGGTTGCCCCGCATCTGTATTCAGCAATAGCAGCCAGGAGGCGACGATAAGCAGCGGGAAGCCAACGCTTCTGCGACCTTTCAGCGATGGATCAGCGTCGCAGGACGGTCGTACCACGACGGCCCGGGTGCGGCCGCGACACCCGGCCCCGGCCCCGGCTCGCAGCCGCCGATCATCGAAGGTCAGCGAAGCGAGAACCGATCGCAGGGATCAGCCGCTTCTCTGATCGGCGGGGCAGCCGACCGCCGCGCACGGTCAGACTTGGATGCCCCCGCGCTGGCGGGCCTGGACCAGCCGCCGGCCGCCCCGGCAGTGCGGCTAGGTAAGCGGCGCCATGCCCCAGATGCCCTCCGCATAGTCCCGCACCGAGCGGTCGCTGGAGAAGCGGCCCATGGCGGCGACATTGCGGATGGCCATGGCCGTCCAGCGCTGCGGGTCGCGGAAGCAGTCGGCGGCGGCGTCCTGGGCCTCCAGGTAGTCCGCGAAGTCCGCCAGCACCAGGTACGGGTCGTACGCCAGCAGCTCGTGCACCAGCCCCGCGTAGCGGTCCGGGTCGCCGGGGCTCAGGGCGCCGGACGCCACCAGATCCAGCACCCGCCGCAGCTCTGCATTCCCCTCATAGAAATCCCGGGGACGGTAACCTGAATTTCGCAGCGCCGCCACCTCCGGCTCCGTCAGGCCGAAGATGAAGATGTTCTCGCGCCCGACGGCCTCGGCGATCTCAATGTTGGCGCCGTCCAGGGTGCCGATGGTGAGCGCGCCGTTCAGCGCGAACTTCATGTTGCCGGTGCCGGAGGCCTCGGTACCGGCGGTGGAGATCTGCTCGGAGAGATCGCTCGCCGGGAAGATGCGCTCTGCCAGCGACACGCCGTAGTTGGGCACAAAGACGAGCCGCAGCCACGGGCGCACCTGCGGATCGGTGTCGATGCAGCGACCGATGTCGCAGGCGAGGCGGATGATCTGCTTGGCCGCCCAATAACCGGGCGCCGCCTTGCCGGCCATGAGCACGGTGCGCGGCGTCCAGTCGCCGTTGGGGGCGTCCTTGATGCGCAGGTACTGCGCCAGCACCCGCAGCAGGTTCATGAGCTGGCGTTTGTACTCGTGGATGCGCTTCACCTGCACGTCGAACAGGCTGTCCGGGTCCAGCGCGACGCCTTTGGGGGCGCCGGCCGGGGCGCCGGTGGGGACGCCGCTGGGCACGCTGGCGGGGCCGCCGGCAGCAGCGGCGAGCTGATGGGCGAGCACCCGGACATTGAGCCGCTTGATGTCCCACCAGGCCTCGCGGAAGGCGGCGTCGTCCGCCAGCGGGGCGAGCTCGGCCAGGGCCTCCAGATCCGTGACCCAGCGCTCGCCGATGGCGTCCGTGATGAGCCGGGCGAGCGCCGGGTTGGCTTGGCGCAGCCAGCGCCGCTGGGTGACGCCGTTGGTGACGTTCCTGAGCTTGTCGGGCCAGAGCGTATGGAAGTCGCTGAACAGGTCGCGCTTCAGCAGCGCCGAGTGCAGCTCTGCGACGCCGTTGACGCTGTGGCTGCCGACGATGGCGAGGTTGGCCATGCGGATGCGCTGATCGGCACCGAAGCCCTCGAAGATGGACAGGCGCTCGATGCGCCCGGCATCACCGGGCCAGCGCCGGGCCACCTCATCCAGAAAGCGCCGGTTGATCTCGTTGCAGAGGTCCAGATGCCGCGGCAGCAGGCTGCCGAACAGGCCCACGTCCCAGCGCTCCAGCGCCTCCGGCATGAGTGTGTGGTTGGTGTAGGCGAAGGTGCGGGTGGTGATGTCCCAGGCCGCGTCCCAGCCCAAGCCATGCACATCCAGCAGCAGGCGCATCAGCTCCGGGACGGCCACCACCGGATGGGTGTCATTGAGATGGATGGCGACGCGCTCGGGCAGGGTCGCGGGCGCGCCGCCCTCGGCGAGATGCTCGTTCAGGATGCGCGCCAGCGCTGCGGCGACGAAGAAGTACTGCTGCTTGAGCCGCAGCGCCTTGCCGGCGGCGCTGGCGTCGCCCGGGTAGAGCACCTTGGAGATGGTCTCGTCCCGGGCCTGGTCCTCCACGGCGCGGATGTAATCACCGTCGTTGAAGTAGGCCAGGTTGAAGTCATCGCCCGAGACGGCCTCCCACAACACCAGCGGATTGGAGACGCCATTGCGCCAGCCCGGCACCAGGGTGATGTAGGGCACGGCCCAGAGCGAGGCCGCCGGCAGCCAGCGCACGCTGAGCCCGCCGCCGGCGTCCGTGGCGTACTCCACATGGCCGCCGAAGTGCACCTGCACCCGCTCGTCCGGGCGCGATAGCTCCCAGGGGTTGCCGCGGTAGAGCCAGTTGTCCGGGCGCTCCACTTGGGCACCGTCACGGATCTCCTGGCGGAACATGCCGTACTCGTAGCGGATGCCGTGGCCCACGGCCGGGTAGCCCTGCGTGGCCAGCGCGTCCAGGAAGCACGCCGCGAGCCGGCCGAGCCCGCCGTTGCCGAGGGCCGCGTCGTGCTCTGCCTCGTACAGGTCCTCCAGCACCACCCCCAGGGCGTGCACGCCGTCGCGGGCGGCGTCCTCCAGATCCAGATTCAGCACCGCGTTCTGCAGTGACCTCCCCACCAGGAACTCCAGCGACAGGTAGTGCACCCGCTTGGTGCCGGCCTGCCGCCGGCGCGACTCGGTGTCCAGCCAGGCGCCGAGCTGCCGACCGCGGATGGCCGTCGCCAGCGCCAGATAGCGCTCATAGGCCGTGGCCGCATCCGGCTCGCGGCCCACGGCGAGCCGCAGGGCCTCGACGCAGTCGGCCGCGAGCCCGGTGGACGGGGTCACGGCGCTGGCGCCAGCGCGCGGATCAACCTGCTCTGCCCGTTGCTTATCGGACTGCTGCCTGGTCTTGCCCATGCGTCTGCCCCCCTGAGTGGTGTTGTCGGTGGTGTTGTCGTGTCCGCGTGCCGGCGCTGCCGGCACAGCGCTTGAGCCGCCGCCCTTCAAGGCTAGGCGAAAAACCTGCAAAAAGCTCAGTGAATCTACTGATGTCTGCGCCGGACCCGCGCCGGCGGTGCCACTGCTCAGCACGCCCCACCGACTGCGCCTCGGGTCGCGCATCGCCCGGCTGCGCCTCCGATCCGGCCACGTCCCCATTGGAACCCGCCGGCCGCGGGCTTGCCCTAGGCTGATGGAAGAGTTGTGTGCGCGGGAGAGATCGACATGCCCGAGAGCGACGTTCTGATCTTCGACATCATCGCCCTGGAGTGGGCCATCGGCCTGCTGCTGCTGGCGCGGCTGCCGTTGCCAACACGCATGCCCCGCGAAGTTCGGACCGACGCTAGGAGGCCCGACAATGAGGCGTTGACGGCACGCGGCGCGTCGGGCTTCGTACCTCAGCCCGACCTAGCCCGCGTGCTAGAGTCTCTCGTGCCGGTTCCGTCATCCTGACCCGACCTTTTGCCATGCCCCGCCGCGCCCTGCCCATCGGTATCCAGACCTTCCGCGAAATCCGCGAAGGCGATTTCTACTATGTCGACAAGACCGGCTTCGCGCTGCGGCTGATCGACGAGGGTAAGGCCTACTTCCTGTCCCGCCCCCGGCGCTTCGGCAAGTCGCTGTTCCTGGACACGCTGGCGGAGCTGTTCGAGGGCAACGCGGCGCTGTTCGCGGGGCTGGAGGCGGGGCCGCGCTGGGACTGGTCGCGGCGCTTTCCGGTGATCCGGTTGAGTTTCGGCGGCGGGGTGGTGCAGAGCCGCGGCGAACTGGACCGGCGCATTCTGGCGCTATTGCGCAAGAGCCAGAGCACACTCGGCATCAGCTGCAGCGATCAGGCCGACATCGCCGGCTGTTTCGGCGAGCTGATCGAGCGTGCCCATGCCGTCACCGGCGAGCGCGTCGTGGTGCTGGTGGACGAGTACGACAAACCCATCCTGGACAACATCACCGATCCAGAGACGGCGCGCGAGATGCGCGACGGCCTGCGCAATCTCTACTCCGTGATCAAGGACTCGGATGCCCATATCCGCTTCGCCTTCCTGACCGGTGTGAGCAAGTTCAGCAAGGTGAGCCTGTTCTCGGGCCTGAACAATCTCAAGGACATCACCGTCGATGCACGCTATTCGGCGGTCTGCGGATATACGGAGACGGACCTCGACCAAGTCTTCGCACCGGAACTGGACGGGCTGGACCGCGAGCAGATCCGCGCCTGGTACAACGGCTACAACTGGCTCGGCGAGGCGGTCTACAACCCCTTCGACGTGCTGCTGCTGCTGGATGCACGCGAGTTCCGCCCCTGGTGGTTCGAGACCGGCACGCCGACCTTCCTGGTCGATGTACTGGCCAAACACGGTTTCTATACGCCGCGCTTGTCGCACCTGCGCGCCTCGGAGTCGCTGCTGTCCGCCTTCGATGTCGACCACCTGGCGCCCGAGGCCCTGCTCTGGCAGACGGGCTATCTCACCTTCAGCGGCTCGCGCCAGATGGGCGTGCGCTGGGAGTACAGCCTGGGTTATCCGAACCTGGAGGTGGAGGCCGCGCTCAACGACGCCCTGCTCAAGGGGCTGATGGGCGACGCCTCACGCGGAGAGCAGGCCGTCAGTCGGCTCTATGACACCCTGATCGCTGCCGACCCCGAGGCGCTACGCCAACACATCACCAGCCTTTTCGCCGCCATCCCCCACCAGTGGCACGACGGC
>NZ_NRRV01000019.1 GCF_016583825.1 Thiohalocapsa halophila
GCGTTATGAGGGCTTCTACGCTAGCGTCTTCTACAGCCACCTGGCCGCCCTCGGGCTGGACCTGGCCTGCGAGGACGCCAGCAGCCACGGGCGGCTGGATTTGCGCCTGCGCTTCAACGGCCAGCTTTGGCTGTTCGAGCTCAAGGTGGTGGAGCTGGCGCCGGAGGGTGCGGCGCTACAGCAGATCAAGGACCGGGGCTACGCCGAGAAGTACCGCGCCGAGGGCCTGCCGATGCACCTGATCGGCATCGAGCTCAGCCGCGAACAACGCACGCTCGTTGGCTTCGAGGTGGAGACGGTGATGCCCTGAGGTGGGACATCGCCGTGACCCCGAGCCAGGGCCGACCCGGGTGACATCTCCAGAGCGCTCGGGGCCTGGCGTGCCGGCCGCCGCACGCCTGATCGTCCCGGCGCTGGGCATCAACCGCCGCCGCCAATGGAGTCTTGAGCCATGGTGCAGCAGGTCGCCCCGCGAGTTTTGGTCATCGAGGATGATCGCGTGCTGAGCCGCCTGATCAAGGGGCGGACTTCATGGTCGGCCAAAGCGCGGCCCCCGCGCGCACCCGCGAGGCCATTGTGATGGTCGACCCCACCGACGTCAACGTCGAGGGCGCCGAGGGCGGCACCCTGTTCCTCGACGAGATCGGCGAGATCGACGCCGCCGTGCAGGCCAAGCTGCTGCGCGTCATCGAAACGGGCGTCTTCCGCCGTCTGGGCGGCACCAAGGACCTCCAGGCCAACGCCCGCATCGTCGCCGCCACCAACCGGGACCTCGCGGCGATGAGCGAGGCGGGCGGCTTCCGGGCGGATCTCTTCTATCGGCTCAGCACCTTCGTCATCCAGGTGCCGCCGCTGCGCGAGCGCCGCGAGGACATTGCGCAGCTGGTCGAGCATCTAATCGCGCATCACAACTTCTCGCGCCGCATCGACAAGGCGCTGTCCGCGGCGGCACTGCGGAGCCTGCACGCCTATGACTGGCCCGGCAATGTGCGCGAGCTGAAGAACGTCGTGGAGCGGGCCATCATCCTGTCCGGGACCAGCCGAAGCATCGGCCCGGAGCATCTAGCCTTCGGCGGACGCCGTGGCGGCGACACCGGCGGGGTGACCGTGAGCTTCGACCACGACCCGACCCTGGAGGAGCTCCAGGCGGCCTACCTACGCCTGCAATTGCAAAAACAAAGCGGCCGGCGGGCCAAGGTCGCCCGGGTCCTGGCCGTGAGCGAGCGCAACATCTACCGGCTCATCCGCCGCTACGGGCTGGCCGAATCCTAGGAGGCCGTTGCTGCCATAACCGAACAGGTGCGTATCCGGACGCAATTGGCGCACCGACCGAGGTCAGTTCACCGCCTCGGAGGCGGTGCCGGGCGCCTTCGTCCTGCCGCCGTCCGGCATGCCCCCGAGCCCGCTCCAGCGCGCCGCTTCGGCCTGCAACGAGCGTCGCGTGAGGTCGCTCCGCCCTGTTTCCGGGCCTTGACCCCACATGCAGAGTGCCGCTGCCGCCCTGCCTCAGCGCCGGGCCGCGGGGCTAGACTCTCAGGGCGGCTTGGATTTCCTATCCGTTAGTCCCACTTCCATCCAAGCATCCAAAAGACCCAAGTCACGACATACGGATCACCCGCTTCCGCACTCGGCCCCGGGTGGACCCACACCTTCGAGATCACTACCACCGAGGACAGCGACGGCGTCTTGGGACCTGGCGCGGGCGGCACCGCGCTGGACGCCGCCGGTATCGTCGCTGCCACGGTCGAGCTCGACCTGCTGCAAGGGGGGCTTGCGAGCGGCGGCGAGCCGAGCGCCTCCTTCTCGCCGCGCTGATCGAGGCCTGGCTGACGGACCGGCTCACCGGCAACCTCGTGCGCATCGAGCAGCGCGGGGACGGGCGGCGCTTCACGCGCCTCGACAGCAGCTACAACCCGTGCAGCCAGTCCACGACGGCGAGCCCCGGCACGCGGCGAAATTCTCTGGTGTTGGCCGTGACGAGGGTGAGACCGTGCGCCCGGGCGTGGGCGGCAATCAGGAGATCGTTGGCCCCGATCGGGGTGCCCGCGCGTTCGAGCGCGCATCTCACCTCGGCGTAGTGCCGATCGGCAGGCTCGGCGAAGGGTAGGATGTCCAAGGCGTCGAGGACGGCCTCCAACTGCGTCGTCAATCGCTCGGAGCCCTTCTTGGACGCGCCGAAGCGCAGCTCCGCGGCCACGACGATGCTGGTGCAGATGCTGTCCTCGCCATGCTTGGCGATGCGGTCGCGAACGCGACCGGCCGGGCGCCGAACGAGGTCGGACAGGATGTTCGTGTGGAGCAGATACGCGGGCTCGGGCATGGCCGGCAGCCGCTAGAGCTCGACCGGCTCGGGCGGACAATCGTCGAAGTCCGCAAAGGTTTCGTCGAGCGGCTCCAGGGTCGCGAGAACCGCGAGCAGTCGTGGCGGCGGGACGGGCTCGATGATCAGCCGATTGCCGTCCTTGTAGATCAGTGCTTCCTTCCCCGGCAGCTCGAAGTCTCGCGGGATGCGGATGGCTTGGTTACGACCATTGGCGAAGAGGGTGGCGCGACGCGGAGCGTTCATTGGGGGTGGCTCGTTTGGCCTAGGTTGGAGCATAGGCTAACACGCGCAGGACCACGACGCGATTTCGCAGCCAGCGCTGCCTACCGTCCCTGGAGCGCGGCGAGGAACGCCGACGCGCTGCCGGCGGACTGTTCACGCGGATTCGGCTGCTGTCGCGCAGTTCCTCGGCCAGCGTCTGCATGAGGCCTTCGGTGCCGAGCTTGGCGGCGGCGAAGGCGCCCCAGTAGGCGAGCCCCTTGCGGCCGACGCGGTCGGACGTGAACAGGATCGAGGCATGGTCGGCGGCCCGCAGCAGCGGCAGGCAGGCCTGTGTCAGCAGGAAGGGCGCGGTGAGGTTGATGCGGATGACGTGCTCCCACTCCTTGGCGTCGTAGTCGTCGAGTCGCCGTCGTCGGTCTGCGGGTGCCCGGGGGCTCACGTATCATGCCGGGACTGATCCGCAGCCCCCCGGAGAATGCCGAGATGCTCTGTCTGCGCGGTGCGCCCGCCCTGTCCGCCTTTCGTCTGGCCAAGTTGGAGGAGCGCCTGCGGGCGGCGGGCTTGCCCGATGCGCGCCTGGCGGCCGAGCTGGTGCACTTCGCGGACCTGTCGCGCGATCTGACGGCGACGGAGCTGGCGGTGCTGGAGCGGCTGCTGCGCTATGGCCCGGCGGTGGCGGCCGGTGCAGAAAGCGGCGCTGGGACCGGCGCGGAGCCGCCCGGCCGGCTGCTGCTGGTGGTGCCGCGACCGGGCACCATCTCGCCCTGGTCGTCGAAGGCGACGGACATCGCGCAGCACTGCGGACTCGGCGCGGTCACGCGGCTGGAGCGGGGCGTCGCCTTCTATGTCGACGCGCCGGCGCTCGATGACGTCGCCCTCGCGACCGCCGCCGCCCTGCTGCACGACCGCATGACCGAGGCGGTGCTGTTGGACCTTGCCGAGGCCGAGGCCCTGTTCGCGCACGCTAAGCCCGAGCCGCTCGGGCGTGTCGGTCTCATGGCGGGCGGTCGGGACGCGCTGGTGGCCGCCAATGCCGAGCTCGGGCTCGCGCTGTCCGAGGACGAGATCGATTACCTGGTGGCGAGCTTCGGCGCCCTCGGCCGCGACCCGACGGATGTCGAGCTCATGATGTTCGCGCAGGCCAACTCCGAGCATTGCCGGCACAAGATCTTCAACGCCGACTGGATCATCGACGGCGAGGCGCAGCCGAGCTCGCTGTTCAAGATGATCCGCCACAGCACCCAGCGCTCGCCCGCCGGGGTGCTGTCCGCCTACAAGGACAACGCCGCGGTCATCGCGGGCTGGCCCGGCCGGCGCTTCCTGCCGGAGCCGTCCACCGGTCGGTACCGCCCGAGTGCGGAGCCGGTGCACATCCTGATGAAGGTGGAGACCCACAACCACCCCACCGCCATCGCCCCGGACCCGGGCGCGGCCACCGGCGCCGGCGGCGAGATCCGCGACGAGGGCGCCACCGGCCGCGGTGCCAAGCCCAAGGCGGGCCTGTGCGGCTTCTCCGTGTCCAATCTGCGCATCCCCGGTGCCGAGCGGCCCTGGGAGGCCGGGCAGGACTGGGGCAAGCCGGGGCGCATGGTCTCGGCGCTGGACATCATGCTGGAGGGCCCCATCGGCGCCGCCGCCTTCAACAACGAGTTCGGCCGCCCGGGCCTCGCCGGCTGGTTCCGCACCTTCGAGCAGCGGGTGCCGCTGGCCGCCGGGGGCACCGAGCTGCGGGGCTACCACAAGCCCATCATGCTCGCCGGGGGCTTGGGCAACATCCGCGGCGAGCATGTGGAGAAGACGGACTTCCCGGCGGGCACGCCGCTGATCGTGCTCGGCGGCCCGGCGATGCTCATCGGTCTCGGCGGCGGGGCGGCCTCGAGCATGGCCAGCGGGGCGTCGGCGGAGGATCTGGACTTCGCCTCGGTGCAGCGCGCCAACCCGGAGATGCAACGCCGCTGTCAGGAGGTCATCGACCGCTGCTGGGCCCGCGGCGACGACAATCCCGTGCTGTTCATCCACGACGTCGGCGCCGGCGGCCTGTCCAACGCCCTGCCGGAGCTGGTGCACGACGGCGCCGATGGCGCCGATGACGGTGCGGGCGGCGGGGCGACCTTCGAGCTGCGCAAGGTGCCCAACGCCGACCCCGGCATGTCGCCCATGGAGATCTGGTGCAACGAGGCCCAGGAGCGCTACGTGCTGGCGGTGGACCAGGCACGCCTCGACGACTTCGCCGCCATCTGCGCGCGCGAGCGCTGCCCCTACGCCGTCGTCGGCACCGCCGAGTCCGAAGCGCAGCTCCGGCTCACCGACGAGCACTTTGGGGAAGCGCCCATCGACATGCCCATGCAGCTGCTGTTCGGCAAGCCGCCGAAGATGACCCGGGATGTGGCCCGGCTGCCGGCGCCCGCCGAGCCGTGGGACACCACCAACATTGACCTGGCCGAGGCCGTGCGCCGCGTGCTGCGCCTGCCGGCGGTGGCGGACAAGACCTTTCTCATCACCATCGGCGACCGCACGGTGACGGGCCTGGTCGCGCGGGACCAGATGGTCGGCCCCTGGCAGGTGCCCGTGGCCGACTGCGCCGTGACCTTGACGGACTATGACGGGCTCACCGGCGAGGCCATGGCCGTCGGCGAGCGCACCCCGCTGGCGTTGCTGGACGCCCCGGCCGCCGGGCGCATGGCCGTCGCCGAGGCCATCACCAACATCGCCGCGGCGCCCATCGGGCAGCTCGGCGACATCAAGCTCTCCGCCAACTGGATGGCCGCCGCCGGCCACGCCGGCGAGGACGCGCGGCTCTACGACACGGTCCGCGCCGTGGGCCAAGAGCTGTGCCCGGCGCTTGGCATCGCCATCCCCGTGGGCAAGGACTCCATGAGTATGCGCACGGTCTGGCAGGGCGCCGACGGCACCGAGCACGTCATGGCGGCGCCGCTGTCGCTGATCGTCTCGGCCTTTGCGCCGGTGACGGATGCCTCAAGGAGTCTGACCCCGCAGCTCCGGGCCGAGCCGGCGGCCGCGCTGGCGCTGGAGGATACGGACCTGGTGCTGGTGGATCTCGGACGCGGGCAGGACCGCCTCGGCGGATCTTCTCTGGCGCAGGTCTTCGGCCGTGTCGGCAGCACGCCGCCGGACTTGGACGACCCGGCGCTGCTGCGGGGCTTCTTCGCCGCCGTGCAGCAGCTCAATGCCGAGGGCCGGCTGCTGGCCTACCACGACCGCGCCGACGGGGGCCTGCTGGTGACCCTCGCCGAGATGGCCTTCGCCGGGCGCTGCGGCGTGGACGTGGACCTGGCGCTGCTGCCGACGGGCGGCGACGGACCGCCCGAGCGCGAGCCGCTTGCGGCCCTGCTCAGCGAGGAGCTGGGCACCGTCTTGCAGATCCGCCGCTCGGAACGGGCGGCGGTGCTGGACTGCCTGGCGGCGCAGGGCTTGAGCGACTGCGCGGCGGTCATCGGCCGGCCCACGGCGCTGGCGCGGGTGGTGATCCGCCACGGCATCCACACACCGCTGGATGCGAGCCGCGCCGAGCTGCAGCGCCTGTGGGCGGAGACCAGCTGGCGGATGCAGCGCCTGCGCGACAACCCGGACTGCGCCGACGAGGAGCACGCCCGCATCGACGCCGACGACCCGGGCCTGCATGCGGCGCCGGCCTTCGAGCCGGCGGACGACATCGCCGCGCCCTTCATCAAGACCGGCGCTCGGCCCAAGCTCGCCGTATTGCGCGAGCAGGGCGTCAACGGCCAGCTGGAAATGGCGGCGGCCTTCCACCGCGCCGGCTTCGACTGCATCGACGTGCACATGTCGGACATCATCGAAGGGCGCCGCGACCTCGCCGACTTCAAGGGCCTCGCCGCCTGCGGCGGCTTCAGCTACGGCGATGTGCTCGGCGCCGGCGAGGGCTGGGCGAAGACCATCCTGTTCAACACCCGTGCCCGAGAGCAGTTCCAGGCCTTCTTCGCGCGCGCCGACACCTTTGGCCTCGGCGTCTGCAACGGCTGCCAGATGCTCGCCAACCTGCGCGAGCTGATCCCGGGCGCCGACCACTGGCCGCACTTCGTGCGCAACCGCTCCGAGCAGTTCGAGGCCAGGCTCGCACTGGTGGAGGTGCTGGAGACGCCGTCGGTGCTGCTCGCCGGCATGGCCGGCTCGCGCCTGCCCATCGCCGTCGCCCACGGCGAGGGCCGCGCCGAATTCCGCGATGCCGACCACCTCGCCGCCGCCGCGCCCTACACCGCGGTGCGCTACATCGAGCACACCGGCGAGCCGGCGACGCGCTATCCCGCCAACCCCAACGGCTCACCCGGCGGCATCACCGGCCTCACCACCACCGATGGCCGCGTCACCATCCTGATGCCGCACCCGGAGCGGGTCTTCCGCAGCATCCAGCACTCCTGGTGCCCGCAAGACTGGGGCGAGGACGCGCCCTGGCTGCGGCTGTTCCGCAATGCGCGGGTGTGGGTGGGGTGATCAGTGTCGCGTAATGCACGCAAGGAGGGGGGCTGGCGTGATTGCTGCTGTTGCGGCGCTAGCGACGCGCGCCCGCGGATGCCATGCCAATCTGAACGGGACCTCGAAGACGTCGAGTGATCACCCAGTAATGCCACAAGGTTTGGCGGCGCAGGCTGCGGTTCCCTTCTGCTCAGGGCGCCCCTTGCTGGACGTTGACCAACCCCCAACCTCTCTCAATACGCCCGGGTCGCTGGTTTCCGGACCCCACACCATCAGCGTAGAGCTCGGGACTCGTGTGGGCCTGTGCATCGCGCCGCATGGGCCTGCCGCAACGCCAAACGCGCACGCGAAAAAAGAGGCGCCACGCCCTGCGCGATTTTACGCTACCTGGGAGGAGAGCCATGATTCAAGTGACCTACGCGAGCTGCGTGAGCGCCCCTCTGTCGCGAGAGCAGCTCCTGGCGCTGCTGCTGCAGTGCCGCACCAATAACGCCGAGCGCGGCATTACCGGCATGCTGCTTTACGGTAGAGGCACATTCCTGCAGACCATCGAAGGCGATGAAGCCGTCGTAGACCCCTTGGTCGAGCAGATCTGGAAGGACGATCGACACCAGGACGTACGGCTGCTGGGCCGACAGGTCGTGACTGAACGCCAGTACGCAGATTGGTCCATGGGATTCGCGGAGATCACCGACCAGAGCCTACAACGGGTCGAGGGGCTCAAGGACTTCACCGCAGACGATTTCACGTTCGATTACCTCATCGGCAATGAGCCCGTCGTGGCTACGCTGATGGATCATTTCCGCGAGCCGAACTTTGACCAGCTCATCGGCGAGATCTACGCGAAAGACAAGGTGATCGCGCACCTGAAAACCGCATTGGCCCAGGTGCGGGACCGCGCCCAGCTCGCACATCTTGCCCTCGAAAGCCTGACCGAGGCCAACCGCAAGGGAGAGCCCACCGAGAGCCTGTTACCCATGTGTGAGGCCGCGCTCGACGTTTGGCGCCAGCACTGACCGGTCCAGTGCCTCCCCGGCACCCCGGCAGAAACGGTGACGGTATCCATATCTCCAGGACAGGCTCGCTGTACCCAGCGCTCGGCCCCCGGCCCCCGGCCGCCATCGGCGACGCTCGGGCGTGACCTCCGTGGATGATACTGCCGCCGCAGGGAGCGAGCCGTGCCGCCCCCCCTGAGCGAACAGTCGACAGTAACCTTGGTTTGCGCCTGCCACGGCTGTTGACCAGGCCGCCGATGTAGCGCTCCGCGCGCACCACGCTCGAGTCGCGGCAGGGATGCCGCTCCCACGGAGGGAGCCGCTGTGGGAGCGGCCTCTGGCCGCGATCGGGGACGTGCCGGGTGGGATGTTTGGGGAGGCCGCTCTCGCCATGGGGCAGCGATCGAGCGTGGCGTCGCGGCAGGGATGCCGCTCCCACGGAGGGAGGGAGCCGCCGTGGGAGCGGCCTCTGGCCGCGATCGGGGACGTGCCAGGTGGGATGTTTGGGGAGGCCGCTCTCGCCATGGGGCAGCGATCGAGCGCGGCGTCGCGGCAGGGATGCCGCTCCCACAGGGTGTGCTCAGGCTGCGGCGGCCTCGCGCTCGTTGAGCTCCGCGATCCAGGCGCGCTGGGCCTCGCGGCGGCGGCGCTTCGTCAGCGCAGCGCGGATGCGGTCCTCGACCTGCGCGAAGGGCAGGGTACGGGCGGGCTCGATGCGCTCGCAGAGCAAAATGTGAAAGCCCATCTCGGATTCCACCGGGGCGCTGACGGCGCCTTGGTCCAGCGCGAACAGGGCGGCGTCCACCTCGGGGTAGAGCTGGCCCGGGGCGATATCGCCGAGCTTGCCGTCCTCCATGGCCGTGGGGCATTCGGAGTGGCGCTGGGCGAGGCGGGCGAAGCGCTGCACCGGGTTGTCATCCCCGCCGCCCGCGACTTCCGCCGAGAGCTTCGCGGCCAGCGCATCGGCGCGGGCGCGCGCGGCGTCCCGGGTATTCTCGGCATAGTCGGCGTTGACGGTGATGAGGATATGGCGGGCGCTGCGGCGCTCCAGGGCCTGGAAGCGCTCTGCGTGCAGCTCGTAGAAGAGCCGGGCGTCGGTGTCGGTGACTTCGGCATGGCGGCTGCCGATGCGCTGCATCAGGGCGTCGAAGGCGAGCTCCCGGCGCAGGGCAGCGCGCAGCCCGTCTGGGTCGAGGCCGTTGCGGGCGAGGTCCGCTTCGAATTCGGCCGGGTCGTCGAAGCGTCCGGCGACGGCGTCCAGGCTCTGCTGGACGCTGGCCGCGGGGATGATGATGTCGGCGGCCTCCTCCGACCCCAGCACCAGCTCCTCGAGCGCGAAGGTCTGGCGAGCCTGGGCCTCGGCGGCGGCGCGCTGGCTCGCGTCCAGCGCCGGGATGTTGTATTGGAACCGCTCGGTGGCCGCGCGCAGCAGGTGGTAGCGGTAGGCGGCTTCAGCCTCGGTTGCGGCCGGCTGCGCTGCGTCAGCAGCGGCTGTAAGCTCGGCTGGGCTCATGCGGCATCCTCCTGGGCGGCTGTGCCGTCGGCGGGCGGCGGGACCTCGTCGGCGTTTGTCGGTGGCGCCGCCAGCGCGGACTCCGGCACCTGCAGGGTGTTGCAGCCGGGGAAGTCGACATAATAGGCGACGTCCCCCGGTCTGCCGTCCGGGTACGGGTTGCCCCGCAGCACCCGGGCGATCTCGCCGACGGTGCCGGGCTGCACCAGCACACGGCCGCCGGCGCCCAGCGCCAGCCGGGCGGCGACCTTCTCCCTGGACTCGAACAGGCTGGGCGTCCAGGGCTCGGCGGCGGGCTGGAGCTCTTCCTCCCGGCAGCCGACGATGCGGTCCTGCTCCAGGAAGTGCACCGTGTAGACGATCTGGTCCTGCAGGAAGGTGCCGACATCGCGCACATAGCCGGTGCTGCCCCGGCGCACCAGCAGCGCGCCCGTGGCCTCGCCGGGATAGGTGCCGTCGTTGCGCACGTTGCGCAGCACGCGCACCTCGGTGCCGTAGTCGAACTTAGGACGCATGATCGGCGGGGCCCTCGTCGGACGTCTTCGGGCGGGCGGCCAGCAGCTCGTCGAGACCCACGCTCACGGTGCGCGGCTCGTGCATCCGGAACACGGCGAAGACCTTCTCGGTGCGGGCGTCGGAGGCGACGAAGTCCTGGTAGGCGGCGGTGAGCAGCGCGGCATAGCGCTCGAAGCGGGCCGTGGGCTCGGCGGGGGTCTCGTCTTCGGCGTCCAGGTAGTCGTGGAAGCGCTGCAGGATGTGCAGCCGGTTCACGTGCACGACGGCCGGGTCGTAGGGCACGGCGAAAAAGGTCAGGAAGTCCTCGGCGCTTTCCAGCTCCTCGAGGGCGTCCTCGAAGTCGTCCAGGGTTTGGGGCGGGATGGCGGTGGCGGTCATGGCGTTCTCCAGGCGGCGGTTGCGGGCTGTGCTCGGGCGTCGATGCGTTGCGACTTGGCTGCTGAGGGCGGCTATGAGGGCTCGGTCTGCGAAGTTGGCGCTTGCGGCTTCTCGCTTTGCTGCGAGGCACGGATCCAGCGGACCTTGCCGCCACTGGCGGCGGCCTGCTCGCGGGCCAGGGCGTCGTCGGCCCAGCGCAGCAGGACCGCGGCGCCGAGGCGGTCTTTTTGGTCGAAGGCAACCGTGCGCTCCAGGCGTGCGCGGGCCTCGGCGGGGCGGTTCAGGCGCAGCAGCAGGTAGCCGGTCCCCTTGAGCGCCAGCAGCAGGAAGCGCGTCATGGGCATGGACTGCTGCACGGCGTGGCCGAAGCGCGCATCGTCGAGCCGGCGCCAGTCCTCGTCGATGCCGAGCTCGCGGGCCGCGGCGGCGATGCAGCGCTCGGCCACGGCGAGGGCGTCCTCGCAGCGGTGGCGGTAGAAGAAGAAGCGGTACTGGGCCACCAGCACGCTCAAGTCGTCCGGCGCCAGAAACCGGGCGCGCGCCAGGCATTGCTCGGCGCCGTCGGCGTCCTCGGCGTAGCGCTCGGATGCCTCTTCGATGAGCGCGGCGACAGGCGCCGGCAGCGCGCGCTCGAAGTACATCTCGTCGACGGTGATGTCGAGTAAATCCATGCTGCACAGGTACCGGGTGGGCGACCTCAGACGGCGTCCGCGGCGGGCTCGGCGGCGGTGCTGTCGCCCATGCACACCGGCGTGCTGGCCGCCAGCTCGTCAAGGAAGCGGCGCAGGTCATCGCCCTGCGGCGAATGCTTGGTTTGTGTCACGAAGCGGCGCACCAGGGGCAGCAGCCGCTCGGCCTGGCCGTCGTCGATGGCGGTGGCCAACTGCTCGGCATAGGCCATCTGCACGGCATGGCGGCCGGAGTGCTTGCCGAGCACCATGCGGTGGCGGCGGCCCACCTCCGCGGGGTCGATGCCCTGGTAGTTCTCGGGATCCTTGAGCAGGCCGTCCACGTGGATGCCGGCCTCGTGGGTGAAGGCGCCGTCGCCCACCAGGCTCTTGTGCCAGGCCACCGGATGGCCGGAGGCGGTGGCGACGAGCTTGGACAGGGCCTCGAAGCGGGTCAGGTCCACGCCGGTGTCGAGCTGGTGGACGTGGCGCAGGCCGACCACGACCTCCTCCAGTGCGGCATTGCCGGCGCGCTCGCCCATGCCGTGGACGGTGGTGTTGACGTGCGTCGCGCCGCCGCGCACCGCGGCGAGCGTATTGGCGGTGGCGAGCCCGAGGTCGTCGTGGGCGTGCATCTCGACCTCGCAGCTGCAGCCGGAGGCAAGGTCGCGGATGCGCTCGCAGGTGCCGAAGGGGTCCAACAGGCCCACGGTGTCGGCGAAGCGCACCCGCCGCGCGCCGGCCCGCTGCGCGGCCTCCGCCACTTGCTTGAGGAAGTCCGGATCGGCGCGGGAGGCGTCCTCCATGCCGACGCCGACGTCGAGCCCCAGCTCCAGCGCCGTCGGCACCAGCCGAGCGACCTGCGCCAGCACCCAGTCGCGGTCGCGGCCGAGCTTGCGCGCGATCTGCTGGTCCGACACCGGCATGGACAGATCCACCAGGGCCACGCCTAGGTCGCGGCAGGCGGCGATGTCCGCCGGCAGCATGCGCGCCCAGACCATGAGCCGGGCGCCGAGGCCCAAATCGGCGGTGGCGCGGATGGCCTCGCGCTCCTCCTCGCCCATGCTCGGGATGCCGACTTCCAGCTCGGGCACGCCGAGGGCGTCCAGCCCGCGGGCGATGGCGAGCTTCTCCTCCAGCGAGAAGGCCACGCCCGCCGACTGCTCGCCGTCGCGCAGCGTGGTGTCGTTGATGGCGATCAGCGTGCGCGGCTTGGGGCGGGTGGTGGCGGCTTCGGTCTGCATCGGCCTGCTCCACAAAGGTGTTGCAGCGATGCAAAGCAAATGACAGGCCAGCGTGGAAGACGCATGAGAATCAATCGCTTGTGGGCGCAGGTGCGTCGCGGGCTGCGGGCTTTGCGACAGCGCCGACAACCGCTTGTCGGGGATGCGACGTAGGGCCGGCTGACGTCGGGCGCGGGATCAGTCGGGCAGCCAGTTATGGTCGAGGATCTGCTCGGCGGTCCAGGGGCAGACCTCGGGTAGGTCTTCGAGCCCGGTTTCGGCAGACGCTTGCGCGAAAGCATCGTCCCAAGCGTCTGTCCACCACTCCGCATCGCGCAGCGATGCCTGCAAGCTCGGCGTTCGGCGGAGCCGCCGCTCGATACCGCGCCGCTGGTTGCGAATGGTAAGCCGCCAGCTTCGACCCCGGCGCTGCGGCTGATGCTGCCACTTGATCAGATGCGTCAGCAGCACCGCCATGCGGCTCGCCAGCTCCCGCTGCTCACTCCTGGCCACGTCCTCGATCTCGTCCGCGATGTGCTCGATGTCCAGCTCGTCGAAGCGTCCGGCACGCAGCAGCGCCACCTGGCGGTGCGCCCAAGCGATGACGTCGGCCTCGTAGTGCGCGGCTGGCTCGCCGGGATGCTCGGCGACGCGATCGTCGGGCTTCATGGCGGGTATGGGGGCTGCAGCGGCTTGCGGTGCGCTCCAGTCTAGTCGATGCGCGGCCAGGTGTCAGATACGTGTATGCAAGGACGGCTGGCTCAATCCCTCAGCAATGCTTGCACCAGCCGCGACATCCGCCGGTGATGGCTGCCCTCCCAATAGCTGCGTCCGCAGCCGGGGCAGCGCCAGAAACGATCCTGGTGCGCCAGCACGCCGGGCGGCAAGTCGGGCAGGTCCGCGGGGTCAGCGAGCTCGATGGGGGTGTTGCAGCAGGTGCAGCGGGTGAAGGGGGCGGCGGCCCCTTGCAGCTGCAGCCGCTGGATCAGGCCCCGCAGCTGGGTGTCCACGGGGGCCTGCGGCACCTCCAGTGCATGGGTCAGGCCGGGGCGCTCCAGCAGCTCGCGGTCGCGGGTGAGCAGGATGCGGTGCTCGTCCCGGGCGAGCTGCACCAGCGCGTCATCCCCGGGGTCCGCACCGGTGGCATCCTGGGCCAGGACGGTGTCGAAGCCCAGCAGCCGCAGCCGCCGGCCGAGCTTGCCCAGGTGGGCGTCGCAGACGAACCGGGGCTCGCGCAGGGGCTCGTCGTGCAAGCGCAGCAATGGCGCGACGTCGAAGGCCTCGAACACCGGGTACAGGCTGACGCGGGCGCCGTCGTGCAAGGTAGCCTCAAGCGCCGCGCTTTGGCCATCGAGCAGCACCAGCTCCACGGCGCTCGGCGGGATATCCAGCTTGTCCAGCAATGCCGCCACCGTCAGCGGCGGCGTGAACCGCACCGGTATGTCCCGCTGGCGCCATTGCTCGGGCAGGTGCTCGTTGAGCTCGGCATAGCAGCGCAGGGTCGCGCAGGCGGGTCCGGCGCCGAGGCCCGTGTCGGAGCCGGCCCCTGCGGCGTCGTCGCCCGCGATGCTCCCGTCGGCGAATGCTGTTGGGCGGCCGGTGGCTGTCCCCAATTGCTCGGGCATGGATCAAGAACGCTTACAAGCACACCGATGGGTCAACGGGCTGCAGTCGGCGCTGCTGGTGGCGACACTGGCGGCACTCCTCGGCTTGCTGGCGTGGATCATCGGCGGCGGCCTGCTGGCGGTGCTCGCGCTGGCGATGGTGACCGGGCTCTTTCTGGCCAACCCGGCGGCCTCGCCGCGGCTGGTGACCCTGCTCTATCCGGGCCGGCTGCTGCACCCGAGCGAAGCACCGCAGCAATACGCACTGGTGCGAGAGCTCGCCCGCCGCGCCGGACTGCCCGAGGTCCCCCAACTCTATTACATCCCCTCCAGCGTGATGAACGCCTTCGCCACCGGCGACCGCGACGATGCGCTGGTGGCGGTGTCCGACGGCCTCTTGCGGCGGCTGGACCTGCGCGAGCAGGCGGGCGTGCTGGCCCACGAGATCAGCCATGTCGCCAACGGCGACCTCGCCGTCATGGCCTTCGCCGACCTGGTGAGCCGGGTGGCCGGTGTCTTTGGTCTGTTGGGGCAGATTCTGTTCCTGCTGAGCTTGCCGGCCGCCTTGCTCACGGGGGCGGACATGCCCTGGCTCGCGCTGCTGATCCTGCTGGCGGCGCCCACCGTCAGCGCCCTGGTGCAACTGGCCCTGTCGCGCAATCGCGAGTACGAGGCGGACCTCGCCGCCGCCGAGCTCACCGGCGACCCGGCGGGCCTCGCCTCCGCGCTGGACAAGCTGGAGCGCTACCAGGGCCGGTACTGGGAGCAGATCTTCATGCCCGGCCGCGGCGTGCCGGAGCCCTCGCTGCTGCGCACCCACCCGGACACGGCGGACCGCGTGCGCCGGCTCATGACGCTGGTGCCGCGGAGCCCGCAGCCGGCCCTGGACCAGGCCGGTCCCGCTGCGCGGCGCCCGCCGCCGGCCGAGCCCCTGCCGCCGCGCTGGCGCCCGCCGGGGCTTTGGTACTGAGGGCCTTCCCGGGGTTCAGGCCGGCGTTCAGGCCGGCGGTCAGTCAAAGGCTGTTGATCGCGGCGCGATGCGTTCGAGTATGGACTCGGTGCTGGGGGTTATCGGCCGCAGCGCCGTGAATCCGCCGTGCCTGCGCAAGCGGGCCCCGCCGACGCCCGGGAGCGCGCTGGGACACCGGCGAGACGAACCCCTTGGGCTTCAGCGCCGGCACCGAGGTTCGGGCGCCTTGGAGGACGTGCTCGGGCTCGCGGTCGATCCACACCGGGCAGGGGCACTTGCGCAGCAGGTACATGTCGGTGCTGGCGAAGAGCCCGCTTCTGTCGGGCCTCCTGGCGTCGGCACCGACCTACAGGTTGCCGTGTTGCGTGTGGGTGCGCTCGATTGGCCCTGGCCGTCATCTGCAACATCCCTCCATGCGATTGCCTGATTTCATTCGGCTGTCGGTAAGCTCTCGGCGACGCGCTCGGGATCATTGTCCGCGCGCGGCGCGCGTCTCTTCGACCGCCAGCGCCAGCGCTGCCCCGGCCTCAAGATTAGAGCGTGCGCGCTTGAGCGACCAGTGATCGGGCACTCGCCTGATCCCGAATGCCGCGAAGGCGCAGGCTTTCTTCGATGATCGATGCGATCGAGCGCTTCTGCCTGGCCGCGGTCTCCTTCAAGGCACGGTGCAGAGCGGCTTTGAGCGTGATGGTCAGGCGACTCATGTCAGGTATCCGGTGTGAAGCATACGAACCGAGTCGCTGGAGAGCATCGAAGGCGCGCTACGCGAACGGCCCGAGCACCGGTGACACGAAGCCCTCGGGCTTCAGCGCCAGCACCGAGGTCTGGGCGCCCTGGAGCACGTCCTCTGCGGTGGTGCCGATGAAGAGGCCCGGCTCGCGCGGGCGGCTCAGGGTGGCGAGGACGAGGAGATCGCTGCCGAGCGCGCCCGCCTGTTGCAGCACCGTCGCCGCCGGCTCGCCGCAGACGAGGTGGGTGTCGCCGCCGTTCAGCCGGGCACGGTAGTCGGCGGCAAGCTCGGAGAGCGCCGCATCGTGCTCGCGCTCCAGCAGGCCGAGGACATCGGCGCGCTGCGCATTGTGGTCCACCGGGCCGGCCCCGGGGAGACTGCCGTCGAAGGGGGCCTGCCAGGCGTGCACCACGTCGAGCGCTGCGCCGTCGAGCCCCGCGATGGCCGCCGCCGTCTCGAGGATGGTCCTGTTCAGCGGCCGGCTGTCCGGCTGGGTTGCGTCCACCGCGGCGAGCACCCGGGTGCAGCGCGGGTCTGCGGCGGCGTCCGAGGGCTGTGCCGGCTGCCGTGGCTCGGCCTGCTCGGGCTCGCGGTCGATCCAGACCGGGCAGGGGCACTTGCGCAGCAGGTGCATATCGGTGCTGGCGAAGAGCCCGCGGCTGCTCGGGCGCTCGCGCGCCGGCTTGATGACCAGGTCGTGCCCGTCGCGCTGCACCGCCTGGACGACTTCGATGAAGGGCGTGCCGATGTTGACCCGCAGTCGCGGCGGCTGGCCCCGCACCCACTCTTCTGCGAGGTGGGTAAGCGCCCACAGGCGCTGCTCGCACTGCTGCACGTCGTCGGCAAGCCCGAAGCGCTGCACCAGCTCCGCGCTGATGCCGGACTCGACGGTGACGTCCATGAGCGTGAGCTTCGCGCCGTGCTCGCGGGCGAGGGCTACCGCGCGCCGGAAGGCCCGGGTGGGGCCGAACTCGCCGTCGGCGAAATAGAGGATATGCTTGAGGGCTTGCATGGCAGTGGGTCCGCTCCGGGGGTTGTGGTTTTTGGCCGCTGACGGGTTGTTGGGTTTCGCGAGCGTTATGGGTTGTGGAGCGTAGGGGCGTAGGTCGGGTTGAGCGGCAGCGAAGCCCGACGCCGGCCCACAACGAAAGGCCAGGACGCGTCGGTGCGCCGCAACGACATGTTGTCGTTGCCGCCGTTGCGCGGCCGATCCCGTCGGGCCTCCGGGCGTCGGCACCGACCTACCGGCCGCGGTGTTCGGGGTCGTTGCGTGAATTCGCCTACGCCGCCGCGGGCTCGCCGGCCGGCTCCGCATCCGCCGCCGTCGGCTCGGCGTTGCAGGACACGCCGGCGCCGATCCAGAAGTCCATGTCCTTGTCCAGGAATTCGTCCCAGCGCATGTAGTGCGAGCCGTCGCAGCTGAAGTTGAGCGCGACGACGCCGTTGAAGATGTTGAGCGACCCCGAGCGGAGGTAAATGTTCTCGTCCATGAATCTGAGCGCCTTGAAGGACTGGAATACCTCGCCCACGCGCGCGGCCGGGATCTCGGCTTCCTCGGGGTAGTCCCGCTGCGGATAGGCGAGCCGGGTGTCGGGGTTGGTCAGATCCTCGAAGTCCAGCACCCGAAAGCGGTAGGGGTCGTCCAGGGACCAGATCGTCGCCCGGGAGCTGGAGAAATGCAGCTTGCCGTGGAAGACGCCGTGGTCGGTGATGAGCCCCGCGAACAGCGCCAGCACGCTGTCGATGCGGCTGTCCATCAAGCTCTCCACCCGCTGCTGGTAGAAGAGCCCGCCGCGGATGGCCGGGTCGCCCTTGAGCTGAAGCCATTGGTCCGACTGGCGGTAGAGCTCGCGGGTCAGCGGCAGTTCGCGCAGGTCGAAGTCGGCGCCGAGGAAGCCGAGCAGGCTGCCGTCGGCGGCGGTGATGCGCTGGATGGCCGTCAGCGACGGGCGGCCCTGATTGCGGCTGAGGTAGGCCGGCGACAGCGAGAACTCGGCACCGGCCAGGGCCTCGGCCATGTAGGGGCGCTGGCTGCGGTCGCGGTCGTGGTGCTCCGGCATGGGCCCTTGGCGGGAGAAGTTACTGGTCAGTTGGCGGGCGTCCGCGTCCAGCAGGTAGAGGTACTTGCACGCCGGCAGCTCTGCGAGCGCACGCTCGAGAATCGCTTCCAGTGCGGCCCGCTCGCCCCAGGCCGTGCGGCAGGGTGCCACCAGCCGGTCCAGCTGGCCGGCGAGCCGGCCCCGGAGCAGCATGCGTTGGCGGGCGATGGCGGCTTGCAGTGCTTCGCTCATGGCGGTTACCTCGCGGTGGTGGTTGGCGGTCGAAAATCGCTATTGGCCTCGAGGGCGGTGCTCGCATCGGGCTGATGCCGTTCTACGCAAGGCCCGCAGGGCACCCGGCGCGGGCATCGAGCCCGCGCCGGGTGCAGCCGACTGGAAAGTCGGCGCTCCCAGCCCGTCAGGCGGCTGCCGGCAGCGCCTCTTGGCTCAGCTGCTGCCAGCCGGCGCCCGGCACGCGACGGTGCATGCCGCCGTCGTCGTCCATGCGAAAGAGATGCAGCCAGCCGTTGTCGAGCATCTGCCGCACCAGGTCGTGGCGGGCGATGATGTCGTCGATGGCCTGCTGCGGTGCCTCCAGGAAGACGCTCAGGCGCACGGGCTCGTGCATCCACTGCTTGCCGTCGTGCAGGGACTGCATGGGCAGACCGACCCGCAGGTCGCCGGCATTACCCTCCAGCACGCCGATGGCCCCGCCGACGACGTTGTGCAGCACCTTGTTGCCGCTGCCGAAGCGCCGGTTGTCCGTGGTGGAGCCGTAGTACTGCAGGTTGATCCAGCCGGCCACCACCATGGGCGCGGTCATGATGAGCTCCAGCACGCCATAGCCTTCATCCTGCTGCCAGTGGTAGTCGTGCAGGAAGGTGCGCCCGCCCAGGTCCAGCCCGCGGGTGCGCGCCCGGGGAGCGGCGATGAAGGCGGCGCAGCCCGCCAGCGCCCACTCGGGCCGCACCTGCGCCCAGTCGCGGCTGCGGTGCTGGACATTGGCGGTGACGGCGCGCAGGGACTGGCTCTCCAGGCCAAGACGCGCGGCGCGCTGCAGCCGGGTCAGCTCGCCGGCCTGCTTGAGCCAGCTCTTCAGCTCCGCCAGCTCCTCGGCATAGCCCGCCGGCAGCCGGTGGGTGTCGTAGAGCCTGACCGCGTCCGTGCAGGTGTCGTGCTGGGCGCCGATGAACCAGGTGTCCGCCGGGATCTCGATGCCGCGCGTCACAAGGCCCTTGCGCACCTGCGGGTCGTTCAGCAGCGCTGCACCGACGCGGGCGCTGGCCTCGCCGGTCATGCCGCCGCAGGCGCCGCAGTCCAGGCCGGTGGCGTGCGGGTTGTTGACCACGGTGCTGCCGTGGCCCACCAGCAGCACCAGGCGCGCGAAGTTGTCCGTCATGGACATGGCCTTGAGGATGCCCTCCGCCAGCGGCACGCGGTCGGCCTCCGGGATGCCGATGCTCTCGTGCTCATGATGGTGCGCGCAGGGGCCGTGGTGCGGGGTATCCAGCGTGGGGCCCACACGGCGCTCGGTGGCCTCGTCCAAGTGCAGGTCGTCCGGGGCCGCCACCGGGCGGCTCCAGCCGAAGCTGTCGGCGATGATCTTCGGCGCGTACAGCAGCAGACCCGCCGCCTCCACGAAGCTGAAGCAGCTGGAGGCGCCCATCTTGAATGCCTTCCAGGACTTGAGGATACCCGTGCGCCGGCGCTGGGTGGCGAGTGCTTCTTCCTCCTCATCCGCGTCGGCACCCTGGCCATGCTCATCGAGCAGGGCGGAGCAGACCTGGTAGGTCGGCGTCAGCAGCACCGGCATGTGCGAGCGCGGCTCGACGGCACCCAGCGGCACGTGCTCGATGGGCACGCCGAAGAAGCCGGCGAAGCCGAGCGTCTGCGCCTTGGGGCAGACCGTCTCGAAGGCGCGGCGGATGATCTCCGAGCGCACGTCGATGCAGAAGGCCGCCTGCACCGCGGGCCTTGTCTCCGGGGTCTTGCCGTCGCCGCCGGCCGCGAGCTGGTCGATGAGCCGGCGCTGATAGCCCTGCTCCAGCGCGGTGAGCAGCACGTGCTCCACTTCGGCGTCGTTGCCGCCGGTGGCCGTGCGGTCGCCGCCGACACCGGCGCCGGTGTCGCCGCGGCCGAGCCGGGCACAGATCTCGCGCCAGCGCGGGCGGATGGCCGGCGTGGACTTGTGCTCATAGAGCAGCATGTCCCAGGCGAGGCGAATGGCCAGCAGCTCGACGATGGTGTCGTCGCTGCCGCCGTTCAGCTCAGCCTCCCAGCGCAGCAGCCGCGTCCAAGCCGCCCAGCCGCCGATGTCCATCAGCGCCGCGTGCATATAGTCGAGCGCCGCGGTCTCCGGGATGCCGAGCCGGCGGATGGCCGAGGCGATGCAGGCCCGCGGCGACTCTGGCAGGGCCTTGACCCGGGCACGCATGCCGTCCTGTCCCATCATGGTCAGGCTGTAGTCCAGGGACGCGAAGCGCCGCCAGGCCGCATACAGCGACATGCCCTCCCAGGGCCGCTTCCAGGTGGCCTGGCCCATGTCGAAATAGGCCGCGCAGTGGTGGCTGATGCGCTCCACGACGAAGCTGGACCAATCATCGGCGTCCAGCTCGTCCACCAGGGCCGTCAGCAAGGGCACGCCACCGGCCGGGCCCTGACGCTCGGCGGCTGCGGCGTCGCGGAGCTGTTGCGGCGTGAGCCCGCTGCCGCAGAGGCAGGCCGCCTCGCACAGGTCGTCGTCGGTGATGCGGCCCGCCTGAAGCTGCTCGTGGTACCAGCTGCGGGGCATGTACATGCGCGCGTCGGCGATACGCCGCAGCGTCGCCGCCGCCTCCTCGAAGCGCTGGTCCACCAGCCCGTGGAAGGGGTTCACGGCGACGAAGCGGTCCAGGGGCCACACCGGCGCGATGCGGTTGCAGGCGGCCTCGATCTGCTGGTCCAGCGCCGGCGTCACCGGGTCGGCATCGGCGGGCATCAGGGGCTCGTAGCCCTCGTTGGTGGCCTCCTGCGGCAGCATCGCCAGGGTCTCGTCGTCGAAGCGCAGGTCTTGCGGGTTCATGGTCCTGTCCTCGTTGAGTGTGATTGCAGCCATGGGTCAGGCGGTGGCCGGAGTGGCCGTCAAGGATTGGCGGATGGGCCACAGGCGCACGATGAGCCGGGTCACCAGCACGTCGACATAGAGGCCGTTGTAGAGGTGCACCTGAATGGCCTGGCGCAGCCGGCCCTGAATGCGGGTGAACAGGTGCTGGAGCGTGATGAGCCCGACGAACACGGCGACGATGGCGATGCTGAGCCAGAGCTCGAAGGCGCCGCCCATGGTCTCCGCCGGGCGCACGCTGCCGATCAGCGCGTGCTCGAAGGCCGCATGCAGCCCGAAGTACGCGAAGCAGACGAAGGCACCGATGGCCGTGGCGCGGATCAGGAGCCGGGCGTTTTCCTCCAGCACCAGGGCCTGGAGCAGGAGCTGGGCCGTGGCGATGGCGACGATGGCACCGGTGACGATGAGCGCCGGCTGATGGGTCGGGTCCACGCCGAACGCAAAGCCGGCGATGAGTGCCGTCAGGATGGCCCCCTGGAAGGCCACCAGCCAGTGCCAGGCCTCGGGCGCGCCGCCCTTGAACTTGAGCGCAGGCGTCCGAAAGCCGTCCACGCTGCTGCCCGAGGCCAGGAAAGCATGGGCCTTGTAGAGCGAGTGGGCCACCAAGTGCAGCAGCGCCAGGCTGTAGAGGCCGAGGCCCGCTTCCATCAGCATGAAGCCCATCTGTGCCGACGTGGACCAGGCCAGGGACACCTTGATGCTGGTCTGTGTGAGCATCACCAGCGAAGCCACGGCGAGGGTCACCAGGCCCACCACGGCGAGGGCCTCCAGCGCACCGCCCGACACCGACATCACCGGGCTCATGCGGATCACCAGGAAGGCGCCGGCGTTGACGATGCCGGCGTGCAGCAGGGCGGACACCGGCGTCGGCGCCTCCATCACCTGGATGATCCAGCCGTGGAAGGGGAATTGGGCGCACTTCAGGATCGCCGCGAGCGCGATGAGCCAGGCGGCGACTTCGAGCGCCAGCGGCAGCGGGCCCTCGACGGTCTCCATGGCCGCGAACAGGGTCTGGAAGTCCAGCGTGTGCACCGAGGCGCCGATGAGCAGCACCGCGATGAAGAGGCTCGCGTCGCCGATGCGGCTGAACACGAACTTCTTGTGCGCCGCCATCTGCGCCGCCCGGCGCTCCGGGTAGAACAGCAGCAGCCGGTGCAGGTTCAGGCTGGTGGCCATCCAGGCCAGCGCGAACATCAGCAGGTTGCTCGACACCAGCAGCGTCAGGATTGCCGCCAGCGTCAGCATCAGCCACTTGTGGAAATGGCCCTCGCCGGCGTCGCCCGCCATATAGTTGCGGGCATAAGTGGTGACCACGGCGCCCACCAGGGACACCAGGGCGAGCATGATCACCGTGACGGCGTTGACGAAGACGCCGATGGCGAAATCGCCGACGCCGAAGGGCAGGGCGATGGCGAACAGATTCAGCGTCTGGGCACTGCCGAAGCCGGGTCCGGCGGCATAGCCCGCGAAGGCGACGATGGCCAGCGCGAAGGCGCTCCAGGCGACACCAGTGGCGAGCTTGGCCATGGTGGCGCCGTGGCGGTCGGCGGTGTCACGCGGCACGAAGCCGGTGAGCCAGAGGATCACGGGTGCCGCCAGGGCGGCGGCGGTGCTTACGGTGAAGGCGGTCGCAGACATGGTCTCCTCCTCGTTGAATCCCCGTTGCCCGGGGCACGGAGCGAAACATAGCCGCCTGCGTCACTTAGACAAGACTTAAGATTTCGATTTCTTGGATAGCCTCTGATCTATAGTTTTTCGGCCGACCGCCTGTAAGCCCAGCATCGGCGCCGGTTACGGGCTTTGTGCATTGCAGCACTGCGGTGCTTGCATTTCCGCATTGTGAAAACTTCTGCGTATCGTGAAAGCGCCGGTGTTGTGGCTCGCGCGGCGGACTCAGGGAATTTCCCAGTCTTCCACCGCACAGCAGCCGATGACCGCCGACAGATAGCCTTCCGGCCATTCGCTCTGCACCTGCTGGCGCACGAGTCGGGCCAGATACTGCGACAGCGGCAGATTCTCTGCGGCTGCGCGCCGGGCTAATTCGTCCGCCAGGGGGCGTTCCACGGAGAAGTACAGCTGCGGCATTGCTTGACTCCCGCGATGGGTTACATGCAGTGATGTGTGTAGCCTACATAGCAGCCGGCCGCAAGCTGCGACTGGAGATCCACGCCATGCGGCTCATCGACGCCCTCGCCGAGAAGAAGATCCAGGAGGGCATCGAGCGCGGCGATCTCGAGCGGTTGGGCGGCGGCTCTGACGCGGGCCTGCGATAGCCTGCCTGCGTGTCGGAGGACGGGGTGCTGAACAGAATTACGGGGACGGTAACCTTGATGCAGTCACGGGCTGTCGCGTGAGCAGGACTTTATTATGGTTACCGTCACCATAATTGCTGCTGCACCTCACAACGCTCAGCGCTCAGCAGTCTCGGCTCCGGTGAGGAATGCACCGTTTCTCGCATTGTGAAAACTATTGCTCATTGCGAAAAAACGCCCACGGCTTCAGCTTGACCGTACGCCGTGCCGCTGCCCCCGCGGCCCGTTTCGCCGTCCGTCAACCTGGAGCCCTGCCATGTCCGCCGTGCTGAGCACCCGCGATTTCGAGCCGTCCCTAACCTCCGCTCAAGCCTCTGCCGAGGCCGTCCCCGATTTCTGCGAAGGCATGCTGTACTTTGGCGAGCCCGATCCGCGTGATGCGGACCTCGCCTGTGAGCCGGTCATCGCCGAGGGCGAGACGGCCATCGCTGCCATCGACGCCGCCGCCGTCTACCAGACCCGGCTCGCCGCGGACGCCCTGCGCTACACGACGCTGCAGCTCTGCGCGTCCAAGCAATCAGGGCACCCCGGCGGCTTCGCCAGCTCCGCGGACGCCGTCGCGGCGCTGACGCTGCTCGGGCACAAGAACATCGTGACCGAGGTCGGCCACCATGCGCCGGGCTTCTACAGCGCCATGTTCCTGGACGGCTCCCTGGCCGGCATGGGAATTGAGACCATGACGGACCTCCAGGCGCGTTTCCGCGAGCGCGACGGCCTGCTCGGGCACCTCTCCGGCGCCATTCCCGGCCTGCTGGCACCGGCGGGCCCGCTCGGGCAGGGGCAGCACTTCGCCATGGCCGGGGCCTATCTGCATCCGGACAAGCTCTTCCCCTGCACCATCGGCGACGGCGGCCTGGGCGAGCCCTATGTGCTGAGCGCCATGAAGCACTTCCACACGGCCTATCCGGACATCACCAACTTCCTGCCGGTGCTGGTGTGGAACGGCTACAGCCAGGAGCACCATGCCATGGTCTCGCTGATGGACAACGCGGCCATGACCCGGCTCTGGCAGGCGCACGACTTCGAGCGCGTGATCCTGGTGGATGCGAAGGACTATGACGACGCCGGTCAGCCGGGCGCCTATGTGGACAGCACCCGTCTCGGCGAGCAGGCCCGGGACGCCTTCACCCGCGCGGTGCTGGAAGCCATGCAGGAGGCGGCCGAGTCCGCCATGAGCGGCACGCTCACCGTGGTGATCATCAAGCAGCTCAAGGGCGCCGGCGTGCATGCCAACGGCGCCAAGTCCCACAACCTCTACCCCGGCGACACGGCGGAGAAGCCGGCCATCGCCGAGGCCCTGGCGCGCGGCGCGCTGTCGCCGCAGCAGTGGGCCTTGGTGCGGCAGAATCTGTCCCGCGCCGGCGGCGGCCCGGCCGCCGAAGTGGCCGTCACCGAGCACGAGCGGGCGCTGGATGCCATCGGCACCCTGCCCACCCGGGCCTTTCCGGTGGGCGAGAAGGCGGTGCCCTCCACGGCCATGGCGGAGATGGTCGCGGCACTCGGTGAGCGGGACCCGGCCTTCATCGTCAGCAATGCCGACGGCACCGAGGCGAGTGCCATGAAGGTCATCAACCAGCGGCTCGGCATTCGCCATCCCACCGCCGACGAGCTCTATCATCAGGGCCCGAGCGGCCAGGTCTACGAGCCCTTGTCCGAAGACGCCTGCGCGGGCCTCGCCGCCGGCATTGCGCTCTTCGGTGGGCGCTCGCTGTGGCTCAGCTACGAGTCCTTCGCCATCAACGGCTGGCCCATTGTGCAGACCGTGGGCCAGGCCATGGCGGAGCTGCGCCGCAGAACGCCGGCGGTGGTGACCATGTTCACCGCCGGCGCCCTGGAGCAGGGCCGCAACGGCTGGACCCACCAGCGCCCGGAGATCGAAAACTACATCGGCGCCCAGATGCGCAACGGCAATGTGTATCTGCTCTACCCGAGCGACGCCAACATGATCCAGGCGGCCTACGCCTGGGCGGTGCAGCAGTCCAACAAGGCCGTCAGCATCGTTGCCAGCAAGTCCGCGCTGCCGGTGTACACCACGCCCGAGCAGGCGCAGCAGGCCATCGACCACGGCGCCGTCGGCCTGTACGAGTCCGACGTCGGCGCCGGCCCGCTGGTGGTCTTCGCCGTCACCGGCGACATGGTGCTGCTGCCGGTGTTTGCGGCCAAGGACCAGCTGGAGGCGGCAGGCAAGCGCGTGCGCATCGTCGCCGTTGCCAACCCGCGCCGGCTGTTCCGCCCCGGCGACGTCGCCTGGCAGCACAGCGCCGAGGCCGACGGTGTCTTCATGAGCGATGCGGCTTTCGCGGAGCTGTTCGACGGCGATGCGCTGCTGGCCGTCAGCGGCGGCGGCAGCACGGCCCTGGAGCCGGTCCTGCTGCGCACCCGGTCGCCGGCGCGGGACCTCATCGCCTGGCAGCGCGGCGAGACCACCGCGAGCCCGGCGGAGATCATGGCTTATAACGGCATCACGGGCGAGGCGCTGGCGGAGCGCGCTGTCCGACTGACGGGCGCACGCGGATAGGCTCAGGGATTGGAGTACGGAGTACGGAGTACGGCGCCGCCAAAGCGAGCGCCTATGGAACCGCCGCTGCGTCCTTCGGGAGCAGTTAGGGATTGGAGTACGGAGTACGGAATACGAAGTACGGCGCGGCCAAAGCGAGCGCCTACGGAACCGCCGCTGCGTCCTTCGGGAGTTGTTAGGAGTACAGGGTACGAATGACCGCGGGGTCAGGGCGTGAGGCGTCGAAACCGGCGCCTCGTACTCCGTACTCCGCACTTCGTACACCCCACTCAACCCCCACGCACCCAGCCCCTCGAACCTCGCCCCTCTCCGTAAATGACCACCACAAAGATCATCGCCATTGATGACGACCCCACCGGCTCGCAGACGGTCCACGGCTGCCTGCTGCTGACGCGCTGGGACGTGCGCACCCTGACCCGGGCGCTGCAGGACGACGCCCCGCTGTTCTTCGTGCTCAGCAACACCCGCGGCATGGACGCGGAGCGCGCGGCGAAGGTGACGGGGGACATCTGCGTCAACCTGCGGCTCGCGCTCGCCGACATGGCCGCCGCCGGCACGCCGGTGCAGCCCGTCATCGTGAGCCGCTCCGACAGCACCCTGCGCGGCCACTACCCGGTGGAGACGGATGTCATCGCCGCCGAGCTCGGGCCCTTCGATGCGCATTTCCTGGTGCCGGCCTTCTTCGAGGGCGGGCGCATCACCCGCGACGGCACCCATTATCTGATTGTCGACGACCGGCCCGTGCCGGTGCATGAGACCGAGTTTGCGCAGGATTCGGTGTTCGGCTTCAGCACCGCCTTCCTGCCGGACTATGTGGAGGAGAAGACCGGCGGGCGCATCCCGGCGGGCATGGTGGAGCGCTTCGGGCTCGACGACCTGCGCGGTGACCCGGGTCGGCTGCAAGCGCGACTCATCGCCCTCGACGGCAACGCCTGCGGCGCCGTGGACGCGGAGCGGCAGGCGGACCTGGACGCCTTCGCCGCGGCCGTGCTCGCGGCCACCGAGCAGGGCAAGCGCTTCCTGTTTCGCAGCGCCGCGAGCCTGCTGACCTCGCTGGCCGCGCTGCCGACCCAGCCGGTGGCGCCCGCCGACATGGGGCAGTTCACCCGCGGAGACGCCTCCGAGAAATGGCCGGGGGTGGTGCTCATGGGCAGCCATGTCGGCAAGTCCTCCCGCCAGCTGGAGCACCTGATCGCCAACACCGACATCGCCGCGCTGGAGGTGGATCTGGACCGCCTGGCCGACGCGGACGCGCTCATCGCAGACCTCATCGCCGGCGTCGAAGCGGCTGCGGCCGAGGGCCGTGGTGCGGTGCTCTACACCAGCCGCGGCGAGTACCGCTTTCCGAGCAAGGCCGAGCGCCTGACCTTCGGCGAGCGGGTGTCGGACCTTCTGGTGCGCATCGTGCAGAGCCTGCCCCCGGATATCGGCTTTCTCATCAGCAAGGGCGGCATCACCTCCAACGACACCCTGAGCAAGGGCCTCGCGCTCACCACCGCCCGGGTGCTGGGCCAGGTGCGCGCCGGCTGCTCCGTGGTGCGCTGCCCCGCGGATCACCCGCGCTTTCCGGAGCTGCCCGTGGTGATCTTTCCCGGGAATGTCGGCGGCGACGAGTCGCTGACCGAGGTCTACCGGATCATGAGCACGCCCCCACAGTGATCCCGGCCCGTGGGAGCGGCATCCCTGCCGCGATCGGCGTGTGGGAGCGGCATCCCTGCCGCGACGGCTTCCAGAACCATGCCAGCTGGGCGTCGCGGCAAGGATGCCGCTCCCACGGCGAACGATGACTCCCGGCTTGCAAGCCGGTCGGCTCCGCCGCAGCATGCACAGCAACAGCGCGAATGCACGACACTGCCATGCCCAGAATCCCAGACGAACGCCCACTGAACCCCAAGCCCGAGATCGTCGACGCGCTGAGGCGCATCCTGCCGGCGGCCTCGGTGCTGTCCACGCCGGCGGAGCTCGGGCCGTATGAGTGCGACGGGCTGACGGCCTTTGCCCAGCGCCCGCTGGCGGTGGCGCTGCCTGAGACCATCGCCCAGGTACAGTCGGTGCTGAAGCTCTGCAGTGACATGGCCGTGCCGGTGGTGGCCCGCGGCGCCGGCACGGGCTTATCCGGCGGCGCGCTGCCGCTGGCGGACGGGGTGCTGCTGTCGCTGGCCAAGTTCAACCGGCTCATCGACATCGACCCGGACAACCGCACCGCGCGGGTCGAGCCCGGCGTGCGCAACCTCGCCATCAGCGAGGCGGCGGCGCCCCACGGGCTCTACTATGCGCCGGACCCGTCCAGCCAGATCGCCTGCACCATCGGCGGCAATGTCGCCGAGAACTCCGGCGGTGTGCATTGCCTGAAGTACGGGCTCACGGTGCACAACATCGTCAAGCTCAAGCTGGTCACCGTCGACGGCGAGCTGTTCGAGGTGGGCTCCGAGGCATTGGACTCGCCGGGCCTCGATCTGCTGGCGCTGATGACGGGCTCCGAGGGCATGCTCGCGGTCATCGTCGAAGTCACCGTCAAGCTCCTGCCCCAGCCCGAGCGCGCCCAGGCGCTGCTCGCCGCCTTCGACAGCGTCGAGACCGCCGGCGCCGCGGTGGCACAGATCATCGCCGCCGGCATCGTCCCGGCGGGCCTCGAGATGATGGACAACCCGGCCATCCGCGCCGCTGAGGACTTCGTGCATGCCGGCTATCCGGTGGACGCCGCCGCCATCCTGATCTGCGAGCTGGACGGCTTCAACGCCGAGGTCTCGACGGAGGTTATGCGGGTGCGCGAGCTGCTGCTCGCCGCCGGCGCCAGCGACGTCCGCACCGCCCGCGACGACGCCGAGCGCATGATCTTCTGGAAGGGTCGCAAGGCCGCCTTCCCGGCGGTGGGGCGCATCTCGCCGGACTACTACTGCATGGACGGCACCATCCCCCGCAAGGAGCTGCCGACGGTGCTGAGCCGCGTCGCCGAGCTGTCCAGTCAGTACGGCCTGCGCGTGGCCAATGTCTTCCACGCCGGCGACGGCAACCTGCACCCGCTGGTGCTCTATGATGCCAATATCCCCGGCGAGCTGGAGCGCGCCGAGGAGCTGGGCGGCGACATCCTCACCCTGTGCGTCGAGGTCGGCGGCACCGTCACCGGCGAGCACGGCGTCGGCGTCGAGAAGCTGAACCAGATGTGCGTGCAGTTCAACAGCGAGGAGCTGACTCAGATGCATGCCGTGAAGGCCGCCTTCGACCCGCACGGACTGCTGAACCCCGGCAAGGCGGTGCCGACGCTGCACCGCTGCGCCGAATTCGGTGCGATGCATGTGCATCACGGCGAGCTCAAGTTTCCGGAGCTGCCTAGATTTTGAGCGATAACCGGTGGTCGATGGCCGAGAAAGGGCTGAGGGCCGAGGGCTGAGGTCCGGCGCATCCTCAGCCCTCAGCCCTCAGCCCTCAGCCCTTGGCCTTCAGTCCTGCCTGCAGAACCTTCTACGAGGCCCGGTAAATGGACGAACGCCCCGGCGACGCGATGCCGACAAAGCTCAACCACGTCCTCATCGACTTCGAGAACGTGCAGCCGAAGAACCTGTCGCTGCTGGTGGGCAAGGGGTATCGGGTCCACGTCTTCGTCGGCGAGAACCAAGCCAAGCTGCCCTTCGAGCTGGTGGATGCCATGCAGCAGCTGGGCGACGCCGGGCGCTATGTGAAGATCGCCGGCAACGGCCGCAACGCCCTGGATTTTCACATCGCCTTCACACTGGGCGAGCTGGTGCACCAGGACCCGAAGGGCTACTTCCACGTCATCAGCCGTGACACGGGCTTCGACCCGCTCATCAAGCACCTGCGCCGCCTCGGCATCGAGGCCCACCGCGAGCAGGACCTCGCCGAGATCCCGCCGCTGCGCACGCCGGCGACGGTGGCCGAGGGCGACAAGGTGGGCGTCATCGTCAAGAACCTCGCCGGCCGCGGCCAGTCCCGTCCGCGCAAGGTCAAGACGCTGGCCAATACCATTTACTCCCTGTTCAAGCCGAAGCTGGAGGAGGGCGACGTGGACCAGCTCATCCGCGACCTGCAGGACCAGGGCTACATCACCCTGGACGGGGATAAGGTGTCTTACCGTCTGCCCCGAGACTGAAACCCCAAAAAACGGTGACAGTTAATCTAATTGATCCCGCAGACGACCAGTCTGTACGATCTGATCGGCCCTCCCAGCGGATCGAGAACGAGCCCCAGCGTTGTCCATGATGCCAGCCGAAAACCCAAGCATCGACGCCGAGCAAGTCCTCGCCGAGCAGGTCCGCGCCGCGGTCGCCGCCGGCCGCCGCGTCGCCATCCGCGGCGGCGGCAGCAAGGCCTTCTACGGCAACCCGGTGACGGCAGACGCGGCGCTGGACTGCACGGCCCACACCGGCGTCGTCGCCTACGAGCCCACGGAGCTCGCCATCACGGTGCGCGGCGGCACGCGACTCGCCGAGGTCGAAGCGCTGCTGGACGAGCACGGCCAGCAACTGCCCTTCGAGCCGCCGCACTTCGCTGCCGGGTCCGAGCCCGGCGCGTCGACGGCCACCATCGGCGGTGCCGTCGCCGCCGGGCTGTCCGGCCCCCGGCGGCCCTATGCCGCAAGCGTTCGCGACGCGGTGCTCGGCGTGCGGCTGCTGAACGGGAAGGGCGAGGTGCTGGAATTCGGCGGCCGGGTGATGAAGAACGTCGCCGGCTATGACGTCTCGCGGCTCATGGCGGGCTCCCTCGGGGTGCTTGGTGTGCTGCTGGAGGTGTCGCTCAAGGTCATTCCGCGGGCGCCCGGTACCCTGACGCTGGTGCGCGAGGAGACGCTGTCCGGGGCGCTGGACCTGCTGCGGCGCTGGTCCCGCAAGGCGCTGCCCATCACCGCCGCGGCTTGGCTCGACGGGCGGCTCCATGTGCGGGTGGACGGCGGTGAGGAAGCGCTGGCGCAGACGCAGCGCATCGTCGAGGGCCTGCCGCTGGAGGCGGCCGACGCGTTCTGGCGGGATCTGCGCGAGCAGCGCCTCGGCTTCTTTGCCGGCGATGCGCCGCTGTGGCGCTTGTCTCTGCCGCCGGCCACCGCCGCCGAGGCCACGGCCGGCCTCGGCGCCGGCGAGTCTCTGATGGAGTGGGGCGGGGCCTTGCGCTGGCTGCGCGGCGAGCTGCCGCCGGCGCGGGTGCGGGAGGTCGCAAAGGCTGCCGGCGGCCACGCGACCCTGTTCCGTATCGGCGGCGGCGAGCCGCCCGCGGATGGGGTCTTCGCGCCACAGGCCGCCGTGGCGCTGCGCCTGCACCGGAACCTGAAGCGCGCCTTCGACCCGGAAGGGATATTGAACCCGGGACGGTTATATCCCGACCTCTAGCGCGTCGCCCGGCGGTGCGGCTGCCGCCCGCCGATGCCCCCAGCGCAAGCAGCCGAGCCTCAGTCCGCCATGCAAACCAACCTGCTCTCCGAGCTCGCGAGCACCGACGCCGGCCTGGAGGCCGACCGCATCCTGCGCAGCTGTGTCCACTGCGGCTTCTGCACCGCCACCTGTCCCACCTACCAGCTCCTCGGCGATGAGCTGGACGGCCCGCGCGGGCGCATCTACCAGATCAAGTCCCTGCTGGAGGGTGATGAGCCGACGCGCACGGTGCAGACCCACCTGGACCGCTGCCTCACCTGCCTCAACTGCATGACCACCTGCCCCTCCGGCGTACAGTACGACAAGCTGTTGGCCACCGGCCGCGAGCTGGTGGAGGAGCAAGTCCAGCGCCCGCTCACGGAGCGGCTGCTGCGCCGTGTGCTGCGGCTGGTGGTGCCCTATCCGCGCCGGTTCACGCCGCTGCTCAAGCTCGGGCAGAGCGTCAGGCCGCTGCTGCCGGCGACGCTCAAGGCCAAGCTGCCGGACGGCGGGGCGCTCGGCCCGCTACCGCAAAGCCGCCATCGGCGCCGGGTCCTCATGCTGGAGAACTGTGTGGAGCCGGCGCTGACGCCCGCCGCCGTCGGCGCGGCGATCCGGGTGCTGGACGCCGCCGGCATCGAGGTGATCCGCCCCGGCGGCGGCTGCTGCGGTGCCGTCAGCGAGCACCTGGCCGCAGGTGATGAGGCCCGCGGCTTCATGCGCCGCAACATCGACGCCTGGTGGCCCTACATGGCCCCGGACGCGGCCGATCCGGCGGAGGCCATCGTCGTCACCGCCAGCGGCTGCGGCGCCATGGTCAAGGACTACGGCCATCACCTGAGGGACGACCCGGCCTATACCCATAAGGCCGCCCGGGTGTCCGAGCTGGCGCGGGACCCGGCCGAGCTGCTCAGCGCCGAGGACCTCGCCCGACTGCCGGACCCCATTGCCCGGGGTGTCCCGCAGCACATCGCGTTCCACCCACCCTGCACCCTCCAGCACGGCCAGGGACTCATGGGCCGGGTGGAGGGTCTGCTGCGCGCCGCCGGCTTCGAGCTGTCGCCCGTGCGCGATGCCCACAGCTGCTGCGGCTCCGCCGGCACCTATTCCATCCTCCAGGCCGAGCTTTCCAACCAGCTGCGGGCGCGCAAGCTGGAGGCGCTGGAACAGGGCGGCCCGGCACTCATCGCCACGGCCAATGTCGGCTGCCAGACGCATCTCGCCGGCGGCGCCGAGGTGCCTGTGGTGCATTGGCTGGAGCTGTTCGACCCGGCGCCGGCTGCGCGGCGCTGGCAGGGTCTGCGCGCCGACACGAGCACGCAGTCCGCGGCGGCCTGAGGAGGGCTGACTTGCGCCCGGTCGGGGCAAGCGGCGCCGGCACGGGCTATCATGAAGGGTTCGTGTCTGTCGGTCCGTTTCCATGCCAGGGAGAAACCCGCCCATGACCCGAACCCGTTGCTTGACGGCGAACATGCTCGAAGAGGGCATGCGCCACGAGGCGCGGCTCGCCTTCACCCGCGAGCAGGTGGATCAGTACTGCGATTTGGTGGGCGACTACAACGCCATTCACCGCGACCTGGACGCAGCGCGTCTGCGCTTCCCGGACATCCACGACATCGTCGTGCCGGGCGGGCTGATCCAGACCACCGTCTCTGCGCTCTTCGGCACCCTATTTCCGGGTGACGGCACCCTCGGGCTCACCTTCTGCCCGGAGCGCTTCCGCCGGCCGATTTGCCCGGGCGATGAGATTGGTGTCACGCTGACCGTCGCCCGCATTTTGCGCGGCGGTATCGTTGACATCGCCATCGAGGTGCGCGACGCGGCCGGCGAGCCGCTGTCGTCCGGCACCGCCCGGGTGCTGGCGCCGGATCAGGCCTATCAAGATTGGTGGCAAGAGAACGTGGACGCCACCACCGAAGGCGGCTGCTGAAGCCCCCGACGCCATGACGGCGGCCGGTGCGCTGTCGGGCCTCCTGTCGTCGGCGCCGACCTACCCGGGCGCCGTAGGTCGGTGCTGAGCGGCAGCGAAGCCCGACGCGATGGCGGTGGTCGGTGCGGTGTCGGGCCTCCTGTCGTCGGCGCCGACCTACGCGGACCCCGCGATCTTGTCCAGAATCACCCGCCAGGCGTGCAGCTTGGCCTCGAACCGCATCCCCGCATGCGCCGGGCTCGTGGACGGCAGGCGCAGGCGCTCGATGCCGGCTTGCTCGGCTGCCAGCGTCGGCAGCACGCGGCGGCGGAATTCCCGCTCGGCGGTGCCGCCGTTGAAGGCGATGCATTGGATGCTCGGGTGAGCCGCCAGTAGGGCCGCGAAGTCGTTGACCTGCACCGTCTCCGGGCGGATGTCCGCATCCAGGCTGCCGGGCCGGGCGCAGGCGGCGATGACGTCCCACAGCGCGATGCCGTGGTTGCGCAGGGCCCGGGTGCGCCCGGCATAGTCCGTGCCCGCGGGCAGGCCCAGCAATCGCTCCATGATGGGCCAGAAGGCGTTGCGGGCATGGCCGTAGTATTGCCGGCGGGCGAGCGATGCCTCGCTCGGCATGGAGCCCAGGATCAACAGCCGCGGCGCGTCGCCGAGCACCGGCGGAAAGGCGCGACGAATGGGCAGCACGGGGTCGGCGGGCTCGCTCATCGGAGGCTCGGGCCGGCGGGCGAAGCCGTCAGCTGGCGACGATCACGGCCACGCCGGCCACCATCAGCGCACCGGCGGCCAGGTGCGAGCGCAAGCCCATCTCGCCGAACACCAGGGCGCCGTAGAGGATGCCGAACAGCAGGCTGGTGCGCTTGATGGCGATCATATAGGCCACCTCCACCCGGGCGATGGCCAGGAAATGGGTGAAGGCCATGAGCCCATGCAGGGCCGCCACCGTGAGCACCGCCCGCGGGCGGCGCAACAGCCCGCGGGGTCCGAGCAGCGCCAGTCGAGCGCCCGGAGTGCCGCCGGCGCCCTTGCCTGGGCCGAGGCGCAGCGGCAGTGCCCACACCAGCGGCATCGTGAGCCCGAGCACCAGGAAATAGAAGGGCCCGAAGTAGGCCGGCGGCAGGTAGTCCAGCACGGCCTTGCCCATGGTGGCCGTGAAGCCGTAGAGCAGCGCCACGGCGAGCATCATCCGCGAGCCCGGCTCCCAGAAGATGGCCGCCAGGGGTGCCGCCCAGCTGCGCACCTTGGCGAGCCTGGCGTGGCGGACGTTGAGCAGCCAGGCACCGGCCACCACCAGCAACACGCCGAAGGCGCCCTGCGCCGACACCTGCTCCCCTAGCAGCACATCGGCAATCACCAGCACGAACACGGGCGTGAACGCGAGATAGGGCAGAGTCAGGGACAGCGGATGATCGCGGATGGCGGCCATGTACAGCAGCATCGCGGCGATCTCCAGCGGCAGCATCGCCGCGAGCCAGCCCCAGAAGGGGGCCGGCAGGGTCCCGAGCGCCGGCATCCCGAGCAGCAGCGGCGACAGCAACAGGCCGCTCACCGAGAAGCGCACGACGCTCACCTCGGCGGCGGAGTAGTCCTGGAGCCAGGCCTTGGTGGCGGCATCCGCGGACGCCAGGGCCGCCGCCGACAGCAGCGCGAGCAGAAACCAGTCCATGTTGGGTGTTGCAGGCGGGCAGGGCGATGAATGGCGGCGCGCGACGCGCGGCGGGCTCAGTCGTCGGCGGGGTCGAACGCGTAGCCCAGCAGCGCGATGTCGCGGGCGAAATGACTGGCGACGAGCTCGGCGGTGTCGGCGTCGTAGTAGCTGCGGTAGTCGTGCGCGCGGTCCTTGGCTTGGCGGCGGTGCGGGAGCTGGACCTGCGTGAGCCCGATGCGCCGGCAGGCCTCGTCGAAGTCGGCTTCCAGACGCTCGTAGCGGCCGATGAAGTCCACGACAATGTTGCCGTGGAGGTCCATGAGATAGTCCGTCTGCAGCTCGATGGAGGTATCCACATGGAACTGGTAGCGGCGGCCCGGGTCCAGCTTCCAGCGCAGGAAGCCCGCGAAGTCGTCATGGCCGCCGAGGAATTGCGGGCGCTCGCGGCGGATGTGGTGGAAGGAGCTCACCTGGAGGTCCCAGGGGTTGCGCACGAACGCGAACTTGAACAGCGTATCGAACCACTCCTTCGGCAGCAGCTCCTTGGCGGCCACGACCTTGGCGTGCCGCGGCAGCTTGGTGGCAATGCGGTGCCCGCTCAGGTGGCTGAAGCGGCTGCACAGGAACATGGGCCAGTACCAGGGGTCCGCCCAGCGCCGCCGCTGGAGTGCCGCGCGCACGCTGGTGCCGCCGGTCTTGGCGATGTGCACGAACAGGAAGCGGTGTTTCGGCGACAGCAGCATGGGGCCGCATTGTAGCGGCTCGGTGCTCCGTGCCGGCCATTGCAGCGTCGCAGCAGCTTTGGGGATCCTTCGGCTCAGGGGCGATGCGGGGCCGCGAGGTCTGAGCCACGCGACCCAAAAGCGAGTTTGGACGGCTGCGGATGCCCAAGCTCGGCTTGGTGCCAGGCATGCGCGAAGCCATCGAGGGCCGTGCCCGGATCAATGACACTGATTTCCACTCGATTAATCTGACAATCGCCCTGCGATCTCGATATCCTTGCGAAGCAGGTCGTTGACCAGCGTCTGGACGTCCGTGCCCTCCCCGTGGCGGCGCAGATGCTGGAGAATATCGGCATCCAGATAGATCGGCAGCTCGATTTCGCTGGCGGGGACGTAGAACTTGCCTTGCTCGGCATGTGAAAAATCGTACTCGTCTTTCATCGCTGCAACCTGGATTCGTAGGTGGCGTGCTCGCGGCGAGTTGCCTTGCGCGCAGAGATGATTCGTATTCTGCCGGAACTGCGGTCGGTGTGCACAACGACGACGAGCCTGTTCGGGGCGGCTGCGCCGAGCAGTACCCAGCGGTCTTCCAACGCCGAGTGCTCCTCATCCGGCAGGTTCAGTGCAAACGGGTCGGAGAAGGCATAGATCGCCTGACGGAAGTCGACGCCGTGCTTGCGTCTGTTCGCCTGGTTCTTGCGCTCGTCCCACTCGAACTTCATGGCTCAGGCGACTCTCGTACGCATGACAGGGCAGCTCAATAGGCCCGAAGTCGGCGCCGACTTGGCGTCGGCGCTCAAGCCGCCAGGCCCCGCCCCCGCAGCTCCTTGATCTGGTCCCGGATCGCCGCCGCGCGCTCGAACTCCAGCTCCCGGGCGGCGCGGTACATGTCCTTCTCCAGCTGCTTGACCTTGGCGGCCATCTGCGCCGGGGTGAGATCGGCGTACTCGGCGATCTCGTCGGCGACGCGGGCGTACTCGCGGGCGCTCTTGGGCGCGCCCGGCACATGGGCCTCCATGATGTCGGCGACGGCCTTCTTGATGGTCTGGGGCGTGATGCCGTGTTCTTCGTTGAAGGCGATTTGCTTGGCGCGGCGGCGCTCGGTCTCGTCGATGGCGCGCTGCATGGAGCCGGTGACGGTCTCGGCGTAGAGGATGGCCTTGCCGTGGGCGTTGCGGGCGGCGCGGCCGATGGTCTGGATCAGCGAGCCCTCGGAGCGCAGGAAGCCTTCCTTGTCGGCGTCGAGGATGGCGACCAGGCTCACCTCCGGCATGTCCAGCCCTTCGCGCAGCAGGTTGATGCCCACCAGCACGTCGAACTCGCCCAGGCGCAGGTCGCGGATGATCTCCACCCGCTCGACGGTGTCGATGTCGCTGTGCAGATACCGCACGCGCACGCCGTGCTCGCCGAGATAATCCGTCAGGTCCTCGGCCATGCGCTTGGTGAGCGTCGTCGCCAGCACGCGCTCGTCGGCGGCGACGCGCTCGCGGATCTCGCTCAGCAGGTCGTCCACCTGGGTCAGCGCCGGGCGGACCTCCACCTCCGGGTCCACCAGGCCGGTGGGGCGCACCACCTGCTCGATGACGGCGCCGGAGTGCTGGGCCTCGTAGTCCCGCGGTGTGGCCGAGACGTAGATGGCCTGCGGCTGGCGGGCCTCGAATTCCTCGAACCGCAACGGGCGGTTGTCCAGCGCCGACGGCAGCCGGAAGCCGTACTCCACCAGGTTCTCTTTGCGCGAGCGATCGCCGCGGTACATGCCGCCCAGCTGGGGCACGGTGACATGGCTCTCGTCGATGACCAGCAGGGTGCTGGATGGGATGTAGTCGAATAGCGTCGGCGGCGGCTCGCCGGGACCGCGGCCGGACAGGTACCGGCTGTAGTTCTCGATGCCGGAGCAGTAGCCCACCTCCACCATCATCTCCAGGTCGAAGATGGTGCGCTGCTCCAGGCGCTGGGCCTCCACCAGCTTGTCGTTGGTGCGCAGCCATTCCAGGCGCTCGCGCAGCTCGTCCTTGATCTGCTCTACGGCGTTCAGCACCGTCTCCCGCGGGGTCGCATAGTGGGTCTTCGGGAAGACGGTGTAACGGGGCACCTTGTACTTGAGCTCGCCCGTCAGCGGGTCGAACAGGGACAGGGCCTCCACCTCGTCGTCGAAGAGCTCCACGCGCAGGGCCTCGTCGTCGGACTCCGCCGGGTAGATGTCGATGACGTCGCCGCGCACCCGGTAGCTGCCGCGGTTCAGCTCCACCTCGTTGCGCCGGTACTGGAGCGCCGTCAGCCGCCGCAGGATGGCGCGCTGATCGATCTGCTCGCCGCGGGACAGGTGCAGGACCATCTTTAGATACGCCTCCGGATCGCCCAGGCCGTAGATGCTGGACACCGTGGCCACCAGGATGACATCCGGGCGCTCCAGCAGCGCCTTGGTGGCGGACAGGCGCATCTGCTCGATGTGCTCGTTGATGGAGGCGTCCTTCTCGATGTAGGTGTCGGAGGCCGGCACATAGGCCTCCGGCTGGTAGTAGTCGTAGTAGGAGACGAAGTACTCCACGGCGTTGTGCGGGAAGAATTCGCGCATCTCGCCGTAGAGCTGCGCGGCGAGGGTCTTGTTGGGCGCCAGGATCAGGGTCGGGCGCTGCACCTCGTTGATGACGTTGGCGATGGTGAAGGTCTTGCCGGAGCCGGTGACACCGAGCAGCGTCATGCCGGCTTCGCCGTCGCGCAGACCCTCCACGAGCCGGAGGATGGCGGCGGGCTGGTCGCCGGCGGGTGGAAACTGGGATTCGAGCTCGAAGGGCTTGGACATGATGCTGTGTGTCGAGGGCGCCGTCGTTGCAGGCGGATGCCATGAGGCTCAATGATTGGCTATTATTCGGGCTGCATTCGACGCTTGCCAAGCGGCGTCGACGTCCGATCAACGGGCTACGCGGGCACCGCGTCAGAGGCCGCGGCGCTAAGGTGCTGGCCCGGCCGGCGCGGAATGCTCGCCCAGGCCTGTGCGCGACGCGATGCAAAACGCCCCGCCCAGGCGCGACACCGGCCTGTGCGCCCGACCCCCAGCCCAATGCCGCCATTCGCCCACCCAAAGCCGTAGCAGCAGACCAAGCCGATGACCATCAAGCTCTCCGCCCGTGTCCAGGCCGTGAAGCCCTCGGCCACCCTCGCCATCACCGCCCGCGCCAAGGAGCTCAAGGCCGCCGGCAAGGACGTCATCGGCCTAGGCGCCGGCGAGCCGGACTTCGATACGCCGGACCACATCAAGCAGGCCGCCATTGCGGCCATCAACGAGGGCTTCACCAAGTACACCGCCGTGGACGGCACGCCGGAGCTCAAGCGCGCCGTCATCGCCAAGTTCCAGCGCGACAACGGCCTCGACTACCAGCCGGACCAGATCCTGGTGTCCTGCGGCGGCAAGCAGAGCTTCTACAACCTCGCCCAGGCCTTGCTGGACCCCGGCGACGAGGTGGTCATCCCGGCCCCCTACTGGGTGTCCTATCCCGACATGGTGCTACTGGCGGGCGGCAAGCCGGTGATCGTCGATGCCGGCGCCGAGCAGCGGTTCAAGATCACGGCAGAGCAGCTGCGCGCGGCCATGACCGAGCGCACCCGGCTCGTGGTCATCAACAGCCCGTCCAACCCTACGGGCATGGCCTACGGTAAGGCCGAGCTGGCCGCCCTCGGCGAAGTGCTGCGGGACTATCCCAACGCGCTCATCGCCACGGACGACATGTACGAGCACATCCGCTGGGACACGGCCACGCCCTTCGCCAATATCCTGAACGCCTGCCCGGACCTCACCGACCGCACCCTGGTGCTCAACGGCGTCTCCAAGGCCTACAGCATGACCGGCTGGCGCATCGGCTACGCGGGCGGCCCCGCCGAGGTGATCAAGGCCATGAAGAAGGTCCAGTCCCAGAGCACCTCCAACCCCACCTCCATCAGCCAGGTGGCCGCGCAGGCGGCGCTGGAGGGCCCGCAGGACTGCATTGGCGAGATGCTGACGGCCTTCAAGGAGCGGCACGACTTCGTCGTCGAGGCCCTGAACGTCATCCCCGGCGTCCGCTGTCTGCCGACGGACGGCACCTTCTACGTCTTCCCGGAGGTGAGCGGCCTCATCGACCGTCTGGACGGTGTTGGCAACGACCTGGAGCTTGCCGAGTACCTCATCGAGCAGGCCGGAGTCGCGCTGGTGCCGGGCTCGGCGTTCGGGCTCGACGGCTGCGCACGCATCTCCATCGCCACCAGTCGGGACAACCTGGAGCAAGCCATGCAGCGCATCGCCGCCGTCGCCGGCTGAGGCGCCGCAGGATTCCACGGCGACGAGAGTTTTAGGCGGTCCCGGCTTAGACGGCGAAGTGTGTTCTAGTGGCGAGTACGCAGGACCGATGCCGAGATCACGCCATGACCATCGCAGTCGCCCGACAGCCGCAGCGCGGCGTGACGCTCGTGGAGCTGCTGATCACCATGAGCATCGTCGTGATCCTGATCACTGTGGGCGTCTCGGGCATGAGGATGGTCATCAAGCGCAATGCCCGCGCGGCGGAAGTCAACACCATGGTGGGGCACCTGAACTTCGCGCGGGCGCAAGCGATTATGCGCGCGGCGAACGTCCGGGTCTGTCCTGCCGATCCGCACGACCTCAGTGCGGGCTGTGATGCTGCGCCGACCAATGGCTCCTGGAGCGACGGCTATGCAATCGTGGAGCTGGACGCGGCAGGGGGCACGGCTTCGGTGCTGCGCGTGCAACAGGGCGCGCGCGCCGTGGACATCATCGGCAACCGGGTGTGCTTCGAGTTCGAAGACGACGGAACCCTGAAGTTCGGCGGCTGCTCAGGCCCCGGCAGTATTCGCTTCTGCGACCCGGACCCCGACGGCATGGACGCGGCCAGAGTCGTGGTCTCGTCCATGGGCCGGATCAGGCTGGAAGAAACCGGCGTCACCTGCCCGGACAGCTGAGCGGCGGGCGCGCAGTCGCAGTGCCGCCGACGGCCAGCCGTGCTGATCGGCAATGGCCAGCGCCCGAGCCAGTTTGCCGGTTTTGTTGCAACAGCGGTTGACGCGCCGGCGCCCAAGGGTTACTCTTCGCGGCTCGCTGATCCCCGATAGCTCAGCTGGTAGAGCAACTGACTGTTAATCAGTGGGTCACTGGTTCGAGTCCAGTTCGGGGAGCCAACATGATCAAGGGGCTACGGGTGACCGTGGCCCCTTTTTCTTTGCGTGCCTGTCGAGTAGTAAACACTCGTTGGCAGCAACAGCGCTTGCGAAGCATTCGGACTCTGTCAAACGTCGTTTGGCGGCGCAACCACGCCTACGTCCGCCGCGCCGTGCTACTTCACGAGGATCAGTTTGTCATTGCGCGTCACCAGGAGGGTGTAACGGGCGTCGCCGTGCTCGATGACGATGCGCCGCTCGCCCTGCATGAGCTCGTCGCTGGTGAGGCGCCGCGGCGGCAACTGTGCAGCACGGTTGCTATCGGGGAGGGACTGTGCGGGTTGCTGCATGGCTTCTCTCCGGATGGACTCTAGGGTTGCGGACTGAGGGTTGCGATACGGGGTTTGGCACAGGCCTTAAGGATTCGGGGGTTGTTGTGCTGCGTTGCGGCTGGCGGTGTGTCTATGTCGTGCGCGACCTGCCGCGGCGCGCTCGAGCCCTGAAACCGGCCCGGTCCTCGGCCCAGCCTTGCTGTAGAACGATAATGCAAATACGAGTGAGTCGCAACCGCGTTCTCGGTGAGTCGATCTGCGGGCGGTCTGCGCTGCCATGACTGCGCAGGGCGTCCCCGGCACGCACGGCGGCAACCGCGAAGCGCTGGCTCGGCGCGCCGGCTGCCGGCCCGGCGACCTGCTGGATTTCAGCGCCAACATCAATCCCCTGGGTATGCCGCTGTCGGGACAGGAGGCGCTGGGGCAGGCGATGCAGGCGCTCGCGGACTATCCGGACCCGGACTGTACGGCGCTGCGCGCGGTGGTCGGCGATGTGCTCGCCGTGGCGCCGGAGTGCGTCCTCGCGGGCAATGGCGCCGAGCAGCTCATCTGGTGGCTGCCGCGGTTGGTGCAGGCGGGGCGTGTCGTGGTAACGGCGCCCTGTTACCTGGATCATTGGCGCGCGGCCAGCGCGTGGGGGTTGAAGGTCCTGCCGGTCGACCAGCACACCAGGACCGATTTCGAGGTGGATTTGCCGGCGCTCGCCGCTATGGCGGTGGGCGGGGACTTGGTTTGGCTCGGGCATCCGAACAACCCAACCGGGCGGCTCCTGGACCTGGATGCGTTGGCGGCGGCCGCTGCTGCCCGCCCCGATGTCTGGTGGGCGCTGGACGAGGCCTTTATCGACTTCGTGGACGGCGCGGCATCCGGCGTCGAGCTCGGTTTGGACAACGTGGTCGTGGTGCGCTCCCTGACCAAGTTCTTCGCCATGCCGGGCTTGCGCCTGGGCTACGCGGTGCTGGCGCCGGACCTTGCGGCCGCCGGGCGGCGGCTGCTGCCGGCGTGGTCCGTCAGCACGCCGGCGCAGAGGGTCGGGGCCGCGTTGTTGGCGGACTCAGGACTGGTGGAGTTCACCGCCCGTACGCGGCGTTTGATACGCACGCAGCGCGCGTCGCTCGCCGCCGGGCTGCGGCGGCTGGGCGCGCGGGTCGTCGACGGTAGCGCCAACTACCTGTTGTGGCGACTGCCCGCGAGCGCCCCGCCGGGCGCCGAGGTTGCCGACGTACTGCTGCGGCGCAAGCACATCGCCGTTCGGACTTGCGAGGATTATCGCGGCCTCGACGCGCGCTGGCTGCGCGTGGCGGTGCGGACACCGGCGGAGAACCAGCGCTTGTTGGCGGCGCTCGCGGCAGTGCTTGGGACAGGTGATGGCGCTGACATCGCTGGGGACTTGTCGGAATCCCGCGGGGAGGCTTAAATCTCGGCTGCGAGCGCGCCGAGCGCGCGAGCCCAGTACCCGCGAGCGCAACAAAGGAGTGGATCGACCATGCCCGTCTACGAGTTCTACTGCCCAGACTGCCACGCCATTTATAATTTTTTTTCGCGTCGGGTGGATACCGAGACGCAGCCCGCATGCCCCAAGTGCCAGCGCGCGGAGCTGGATCGGCGGGCCTCGTTGTTCGCGATCTCGAAGGGCCGCGGGGATGCCGAAGGCGACGACGATGCCGAGATGCCGCCCGGCATGGACGAGGAGGCGATGATGAAAGCCATGGCCGCCATGTCCGGCGAGCTGGAGAATATCGACGAGGACGACCCGAAGCAGGCGGCCCGTGTGATGCGGCGGCTGTTCGAGTCGGCCGGCTTGAAGCCCGGGGACGCCATGGCCGATATGCTGGGGCGCATGGAGGCGGGGGAGGATCCAGACGCGCTGGAAGCCGAATATGGCGACGTGCTGGATACCGAGGATCCGCTTGCGGGACTCACCGCCGGCGGGGCCCCCAGCCTGCGTGAGCTGCGCCGGGAGCTGCTGCCGCCGCGCCGGGACGACGATACCTGGTATCCGCTCAAGTGACGGGCGCCGGTGAGGCCTGAGCCGCCGGCGCCACCATCAGCGGCAGAACTCGTTTACATAGGCCTCGTACTGGCGGCGGCGGTCCTTTAGGCGCTCGCCGCGGGCCGGCCGATAGCCGGCCCGGAGCTCATTGTTGATGCGCTGGATCTGCTGGCGTTTGCGCCAGCACCGCTCGGCATACTTGTGCTCGTCCGAGGAGCGCCCGGCTCGCCTGCGCGATGCGGCGCTCTCGCGCCCGGCCGGGCCCCGTGATTTGGATTTCGGCTCCGGCGCCGGCTTGGGCGGCACCCAGCCGGTGCGCGTATCCTCGATTTTCACTGTCCTGGAGCGCTGTCTCTCGGCGCAGGGGTGCTGGCGAAACTCGATGCTGCCGTCCGCAGAGGTGCAGCGATAAACCTGCGCCTGGGCGGCGAGGCTGCCCGGCAGTGTGAGCAAGGCCAGTGCGCAGCCGGCGCCGAGCGCAGCCGAGAATGTTCTGCTCGTCTGTGCACGCAATTTGCTTGATCTCCGTCAGGCGTCAGATAGGGTGATCAGCCGTCCACTTTGGGTGTTTATCGGCAGTGTGGACCCGCAGCCCGGCCTTGTAAACAGCAGGTAACTTCGCCGGCGGGCCGGCTGCGGCATCATCCGCACAGATGACGGCGGCGCCGGGCGGCCGCGGCACATTTTCAACATCGAGATCGAAGCGACATGCAGAGCATCTACATCGCCGGTGCCGGCGCCGGCAGCGGTAAATCAGTGGTGGTCCTGGGGTTCATGGAGCTCCTGTCCGCCCTCAACCGGCGCGTGGGCTTCTTTCGGCCCGTAGTCAGCCGGGATGTGCACGAGGACAACCTGACCACCCTGATCCGGCGACGCTACGACCTGCCCTTTCCGGCCGAGCGGCTCTACGGCTGCACCGCCGAGCAGGCGAGTGAGCTGGTGGCCGCCGGCCAGTACGACGAGCTGCTCAAGCGCATCCTCGACAAGTACATGCTGCTCGAGGAGGAATGCGACATGGTGCTGTGTGCCGGCACCGACTACGACGGCCTAGTGCCGTCGCTGGAGTTCGACTTCAACGCCGATGTCGCCAACAACTTCGGCTGCGCCATCGTGGTCGTGGTCAAGGGCTTCGGGCGCAGTCCGGATGAGGCGCTGCACGCCGTGCACATGGCGCACGAGTCCATGGTCGACCGCGGCGGCGACCTGCTCGCCACCATTGTCAACGGCGTCGACCCGGATTTCGTCGCGACCATCAAAAAGCGGTCCCGCGCAGTAGTGCCATCCCAGGAGACCCTCTACGTGCTGCCCGACACCGAGTCGCTCGCCAAGCCCACCATCGGCGAGATCAGCGAGATGCTGGGCGGCGAGTGCCTGTGCGGTGACGACGACGCGCTCAACCAGGTGGTGACCAACTACAAGGTCGCGGCCATGGAGATCCCTGACTTCCTGAACTACGTCGAGGACGGCAGCCTGATCATCACCCCCGGCGACCGCAGCGACATCATCCTCGCGAGCCTGGCTGCGGACGTGTCGGCGGCCTTCCCGCGCGTGGCGGGGCTGCTGCTCACCGGCGGCTTGCAGCCGGCGGAGAACGTCCAGCGCCTGCTCGCCGGTCTAAGGCGCACGCGGGTGTCCATCCTTAGCGTGAGCGCTGACACCTTCCAGACGGCACTGGCGGTGAACCGCGTGGAGTCCACCATCCTGCCCGGCGACGACCGCAAGATCGCCGGTGCGCTGGGCCTGTTCGAGCAGAACGTCGAGATCAAGGATCTGCAGCAGCGCATCGCCGTGCACCGTACCGAGCGCATGACACCGCTGATGTTCGAATACCAGCTGGTGCACCGCGCCAAGGCCGACCGCAAGCACGTCGTGCTGCCGGAGGGCACCGACGAGCGTATCCTGCGCGCTGCGGAGATCCTGACCCTGCGCGGTGTCGCCGATCTCACCCTGCTCGGCAACCCGGAGAAGATCCGGCGGCGAATCGACGAGCTCGGTCTGCAGCTGGCGGACATCGCCATCATCGACCCCATGGGCTCGCCGAAACGCGACGAGTACGCCGGCGTCTACTTCGAGCTTCGCAAGCACAAGGGCATTTCGGAGCAGATGGCCTACGATGCCTTGGAAGACGTCAGCTACTTCGGCACGCTCATGGTCTACTGCGGTGACGCCGACGGCATGGTCTCCGGCGCCGCGCATACCACCCAGCACACCATCCGCCCGTCGTTCGAGACCATCAAGACCAAGCCGCACACCAAGCTGGTGTCCAGTGTCTTTTTCATGTGCCTGGCGGACCGGGTGTTGGTGTACGGCGACTGCGCCGTGAACCCGAACCCCGATGCCGAGGAGCTGGCGGACATCGCCATCACCTCCGCCGGCACCGCGGCGGCCTTCGGCGTCGAGCCGCGGGTGGCCATGCTGTCATACTCCACCGGCACCTCGGGTAAGGGCGAGGACGTGGAGCGCGTGCGCGAAGCGGCGCGCATTGCCCGCGGGCGTCGGCCGGACCTGAAGATCGAGGGGCCGATCCAGTACGATGCCGCCGTGGACGCCAGCGTCGCGCGCTCCAAGCTGCCGGACAGCGAGGTGGCGGGCCAGGCGACGGTGTTCATCTTTCCGGACCTCAACACCGGCAACAATACCTACAAAGCGGTGCAGCGCAGCGCGGATGCGGTGGCCATCGGGCCCGTGCTCCAGGGTCTGAACAAGCCCGTGAACGACCTGAGCCGCGGCTGCACCGTCACCGACATCGTCAATACCGTGGCCATCACCGCCATTCAGGCGCAAACCGCAGCGGCGGAAGCGAGCGAGGCTTAGGACCGAGCCGGCTGAGCCCGCGCGATCGCCGCGACAGAACACATCCTCCAGAGGCAGCCGATGAAGATACTGGTGCTCAACTCCGGCAGCTCGTCCATCAAGTTCCGGCTGTTCAGCGTGAGCGATGGCGACTGGCAGGTCGCCGCCAGCGGGGCGGTCACCCGCCTCGGCGAGGAGGGCGCGTCGGTGCGCCTCAGCTGGAGCGATGCCTCCGGCGAGGCGCGTGCGCGCGAGGAGGCCGCGGAGATCGGATCGCATCACGCCGGTATCGAGCGCATCGTCGCCTCGCTGCAGGACACCGGCGCCTTGGGCGGGATCGATGAGCTCGGCGCCGTCGGGCATCGGGTGGTGCATGGCGGGGAGGCCTTTCACGCGCCGACGCTGGTGGACGATGATGTCATTGCCGCCATCCGCCAGATGATCCCGCTGGCGCCGCTGCATAACCCGGCCAACCTCGATGGCATCCTCGTCGCCCGGGAGCTGTTCCCCGGCGTGCCGCAGGTGGCCGTCTTCGACACCGCCTTCCATCAGACCATGCCGCGGACCGCGTATCGGTATGCGATTCCGGGCTATCTCTATCGCGAGCACCACGTACGCCGTTACGGCTTTCACGGCACCTCCCACCATTACGTCGCCAAGGCGGCGGCGCGGAGGCTCGGCAAGCCCTTGTCGCAATGCAATCTCATCACTCTGCACCTCGGCAACGGCGCCAGCGCAACGGCCATCCGCGACGGCGCCAGCGTCGACACGTCCATGGGCATGACCCCCCTGGAGGGCTTGGTCATGGGCTCGCGCTGCGGCGACATCGACCCGGCGGTGCATTTCTACCTATGCCGGCACCTGGGCTTCGACAATGACACCCTGGACGACTTGCTGAATCGCCAAAGCGGTTTGGTCGGACTCTGCGGCGTCAACGATATGCGCGAAGTCCATCGGCTCGCCGAAGCCGGCAACGAGGATGCGGAGCTTGCCCTTGGGGTCACCTGCCATCGCCTGCGCAAGTACATCGGTGCCTATGCGGCCGTTCTCGGGCATGTCGATGCATTGGTTTTTACCGGCGGCATCGGCGAGAACGACGCGGAGGTTCGCCGTTGCGCCTGTGCCGACCTCACGCAGCTCGGTATTGCCCTGGATGCCGAAGCGAACGCGCGTGCTCAGGGGAGCCTCGAGGTCATCTCCAGCGCCGACAGCCGGGTCGCGGTGCTGGTTGTGCCGACGGACGAGGAGCTGGAGATCGGCCGTCAGGCGTTGGAGGCAATCGACCGCTCGTAGCGGGGCACCACGGCAGCGCCCGAACTTAGAGATCAGGTGTCCGCGGCGACCTTGTGCAAGTCCCGGACCCACATCAGCGTAGCGCCGGCGACAGCAGCCGGCATGACGATGAAGTTCACCACCGGAATGGCCGTGAGGGCGGCGGTGGTGGCGCCGAAGCCGAAGCTCAGAAGACGCCGGCGGCGCAGGGTCGCGCGCATCTGGCGGAACTTGAGGCCGTGGTTGCCCATGGGGAAATCGGCGTACTCCAGGGTCAGCATCCAGGCGGTGAACAGAAACCACAGCAGCGGACCGATCACAGGCACCACGAATGCCAAGATCAAGAACGGCAGGCTCCAGAGCACCGCATACAGGAGCTTGCGCACCTCGTCCCCCAGGGTTGCCGGCAGTTCCCGCAGCAGCTTCGCCCAGCCCATGTCATCGCCCACCGGCTGGCCCGTGATCAGGCGCTCGGCCTTCTCGGCGAGCAACCCGTTGAAGGGGGCCGCGAGCAGGTTGGCCACCAGCGTGAAGCTGTAGAACACGATGACGAGCACCGCCACCAAGAACAGCGGCCACAGCAGCCATTCCACCCAGGCGAGCCAGTTGGGGATATTGGCTTGCATCTGGCTCATGAGGTGCTCGAAGCCTGCCGCCCCGAGCCAGATGCCACCGCCGAACACGGCGATGTTCACCAGCAGTGGAATCAATACGTAGCGCTTGAGTCCGGGGCGCATCAGCAGGCGGATGCCACGCAGCATGTATAGCGCCCCGCTCGCCGGGTTGGAAGGCATGATTCGGGCTTGTTCCGCGCGCAAAGCCCAACATTATAGGGTCATCGCAGGCGAGGGTGTGGCGCGCGCTGCGGTCTCGGCGCGGCATCCGCCGAGACGCGACCCTTCCACAATGACCTATAGCAACGGTGAGGCCAATGGCCGACGCACAGCAGACCTTCGCCGCCCTCGGACGCTGTCCGGACGACACCATCGACCTGGCGCACGGGGCGCTGGCCGTCAGCCAGCTCTTCCAGAGTCAGGTCGATATCCCGGCGGCCGTGGGCGAGCTGGACTTGCTCGCGGCGGCGGCACGCAGCCGCTGGCCGACGGATGCCGATCTGATGCGCCAAGTGCAGGCGCTGAACGATCTATTGTTCGACGAGCTGGGCTTCGCCGGCGAGCGGGACGACTTCTACGACCCACGCAACAGCTTCCTGGACCAGGTCCTGGCCCGACGCCGCGGCATTCCCATCTCACTGTCGGTGCTGTACTGCGAGGTGGCCCGTCGTCTCGGGCTGCCGGCCTATGGTGTGAGCTTTCCGGCGCATTTCCTGGTGCGGGTCGGCCGCGGCAACAGCGCCTTGATGCTCGATGTCTACGCCGGCGGTATCGTGCTGCCGGAGTCGGAGCTGGACCGCCGGCTGGCCGAAGTCTATGGCGAGGGGACCGCGAGCATTCGCGCTTATCCGTCGCTGTTGCGCCCAGCGGCGCGGCGCGAGATCCTGGTGCGCATGCTGCGCAACCTGGCGGGCATCTACACCCAACGCCAAGACGACGGCAATCAGCTGGAAGCGCTCACGGCGATGCTGAACCTGCTGCCGGACCTGCCGGATGCACTCCAGCAGCGCGGCATGCTGCTGCACAAGCTGGGGCATGCACCCGCTGCGCTGGCAGACCTGCGCCGCTTCGCGGAGGTCTCGGACGACGCCGAGCAGATCGCCGCCGCCACCCCCGTCATCGAAGCGCTTGCGGGGCAGTCGCTGCGGCTGCACTGAGGGTTCCCGCGCGCCGCCGCGCGCGAGGATGCGGGCGCCTTGGTTGGAATGGCATTTCATCCCTGCGGCGGGGGTTCGGTATAGTCGGGCCGTGGGGCCATACGAGGCATTGCGTCGATGTTGCCGAGCCGCCTGCTGCTGCGCAGCCATCCCATCCGCACCCAGCTCGCCGCGCGGCGCGCTGCCGCCGACGCGATTCGCGCCCAGCCGGCTTATCGCATCGCACTTTGGCCGGACGGCTGGGTGCTGGAGTCCGACGGCGCCGTGCGTGTGGTCGACACCCACGCCATGGCCGAGGCGCGGCGCTGGTTCGAGATGGCCGAGCGCACCACCGCCACCGCCGGGCGCCGACCGCTGACCGCCGCGGAGCAGCGCCGCGCCATGCGCCTGCTGGGGGTCTACGTGCCTCCCGCCGTCGTGGCGCTGTCGGGGCGTCGCTTCTGCTCCGAAGAAGTGGCGTCCGTGGCATTGACCCTGGTCGCGGGCGACTGGATCACCGAGCGTCGGCGCCAGTTGCTGGCCCAGCCCGAGCGCGCACTGGCGGAGCAGGCGCGGGCCTGGCAGGGCTCGCGCCATCAGTGCCCGGCCAGCGCCGATGCCGCCGAGGGCTTGCTGCGCCAGGCGCTGGATGCCTGTATTGCCGAGGGCCTGGTGCCGGCCGCGCGCTATCGGTTGGTATCGCGCTGCGAGGACGGCTTTGGTCTGCGCCGGTGGCGCTGCGCCGTCGAGGTCAACCTGGACCCCTACGCCCGCGCCCGCGCCCGCGAGGCGCTGAATACGGCGCTGATTCCGTGGAATCGCGCCGTCATTCGCGACGGCATGCCCATGCCGCTGATCACCCTCGACGTGCGCGTCGGCCATGGCTCGCGCGCCGCCCCCGCCTGAGCGCATTGTGATGCTTTTCAGTCCCCGATCAGTCAGCAAGATCCTCCCGGTGGTGGTGCTGGGGTTCCTGTCGTGCCTGCCGCCCGCTGTGCTCTCGGCCGCCGAGCGCCGGCAATCCGGTGAAGATACGGCGCGGCATGCGCCACAAGGCGCCAGTGCCGGCAGCGCGGGCAGCCGCGGGTCGGGCGCGCGCCTGGTCACGCCCTCGGCCCGGGCGCCCCGGCCGACGCTGATGGAGGCCGTCGACCCTGCCGTGCGCCAGTACTGGTCCAACAAGTGCGTGCAACAGCGCGCCCGCGGCTGGGGCCACACCGGCGACTGCAATCACCCTGCGTATTCCGGCAGCGGCTATGGTCGAGCGCCGGTGGTGGTGCCTTATCCCGTGCCGGTACAGCCCGAGCCGCGCCGCCGGCGTGGACATCTCGGCATCCAGCCGCCGCGGCCGGGCGGTCGCGGCCATTTGCGTTGACAGCCCCGGCCCTCGACGTGCGCCGGTGCCTCGTTGAGCGCCGCGGCGTGCGGTCACTCGGCTGGACCTTATCCGTTGGTCGTCCCGGCGGCGTCGAGCCGGCTGACCCACGCTAACCGCAGCCTCGGCTCTATGTCCTCGTCCTCAGTCGCCCGCCGTCTGTCCCTCGTCGCCTGGCTCGCCGTCCTGCTGGTGGCCGCCGCGCTGGCGTGGCCGGCGGCGGCCGGGTCGCTGCGCTTCTTTGCGGTCGGTGATCTGCCGTACTCCAACGCAGAGGCCGACCTGCTGGAGCGCCTGTTGGAACAGGCTGCCGCAGAGGAGCCCGCGTTCATTGTCCATGTCGGTGACATCAAGGGCGGCGGCCAGCCCTGCACCGACGCCCGCAACCGTGCCGTGGCGCGGCTGTTCCGTGATCAGCCCGTGCCTATGGTCTATACCCCAGGCGACAACGAATGGACCGACTGCCACCGCGCAGCCGCGGGCGGACTGGACCCGCTGGCCCGCCTCGCCAGTGTGCGCCGGATGTTCTTCGGTGATCCGGCCGTGCTGCACAACCGCGCCCTCGGGCTCAGGGCGCCGCAGCCCGAGTTTCCCGAGAACGTCTGGCTCATCCGCGATGATGTGCTCTTCGTGGTGCTGCATGTCGTCGGCAGCAACAATGCTTGGCAGCCGCGGGTCCCCGCCCGAAACGCTGCATTCAAAGCGCGTGCCGACGCGAACCGGGCGCTGCTGGCGCAGGCATTGGAAGCAGGCATGGGCGCCGGGGTGCAGGCTGCGGTGCTGATCTTTCACGCCAACCCCGTGTTCGAGCAGCCCGGCAAGCGCGGCTTTATGTCCCTCAAGCAGGATCTGCAGCGGTTCCTGGCGGGCTTCGACGGCGCGGTGCTGCTGATCCACGGCGACACCCATAGCTACAAGCTCGACCGTCCCATGGTGGACCCCGCCACCGGCGAGCCCATCGCCCGGGTGCAACGCCTGGAGGTGCCGGGCTCGCCCTTTGTCGCCGGGGTCTGGGTGAGCGTCGACCTGGACGCCGAGCCTGTCTTCAGCGTCCGCACCGTCCTACCTAGCGCCAGCGAAGACTGGCTGGAGCGCTAGCGCGGGGCCAGGGTGGCGGCCTGCTTGCGCTTGGGACTTCTCGAAAGTTGGCAAGCAATATGCTGCCTTCTCAGTGGGGGCATCCGGCGGAGCTAATCGCAGCAGCGAAAGCCTTGTTTCGGCAGGCTTGATCTCTGCTGAGCCGATTGTCGTGCAGGCTTCGCGACGCCGCCTGCGTGGGTTTGTCGGGTCCCCGTCATGGATCTGCCGACACCGCAGGTGTTGCGCCACCCCCTCGAATTGCAATCGCAACCCCCTCAACGCGAACCTTCCAGCGCCGACGTACCCATGACCGACTCCCCCCAGCCCACAGGGCTCGACCGCTACATCAGCTTCATCGGCCTCGACTGTGACGGCAAGGCCGAGCGCTTCGCCGCCGCCATGCGCGAGGCGCTGGAGACAGACGCCGATGCCGACCCCTTCTGGACCTACTTCCGCGCCAAGCTCGACGGCGAGCGCGGTCCTGCGCACGACGCGCTCTACCACATCCATGCCAACCTCAACCCGGTGCGCGACATGCTGCTCCGCGCCGAGCGCCCCGACCTGGTTGAGCTGCTGGAGACCCTCGAGCACGAGTGCTGCTGACGCAGCGCCGGCATCCTGCCGGCCCGCGTGGAGAGTGCAATTAGGCATCTCCCGTTGCGCCGTGCCACACGAGTGACAATGTCGTTAAAGCTGCGCAAGAATGTGTGAACGCTTCGCACCGCAGCCTGGATGAAGCAAAGCGGAATCCAGGTGCCGGCGTAAGATGCCGACTGGTTGCTCATGCCGAGAACGCACCCGGGTTTGCTGTCGCTTCAACCGGGCCGTCGCCGGCTCGCTAGAGATACTCATGTCAGCCATCTTTGAGACAACTGGTCCCCCTGTCACCGAGGAGCGTCGCGTCCTGGTGGAGGCTGTGCCCTGGGAGCGCTACGAGCGGTTGGCCGCCTGCTTCGGTGACACGCGAACGGTGCGCCTTACCTATATCGACGGGAGCCTGGAGATCATGTCCCCGATCGGTGCGGAGCACGAGCGCATCAAGAGCAATCTGGGCGTCCTGCTGGAGACTTATCTGGACGTGGCCGGCATCCGCTGGTATCGACGCGGCGGCTTTACGCTGACGCAGCCGGGCCGTGCCGCGGGTGAGCCGGACGAGTCTTACTGCATCGGCGCGGATAAGACGGTGCCGGACTTGGTGATCGAGGTGGTGGTCTCCAGTGATGCGCTGAGCAAGCTGCCGCTGTATCGGGACAAGGGGGTTGCCGAGGTCTGGATATGGGAGCAGGACCGGCTAGTCATCCACTGTCTCGCAGGCGGAGCCTATAGCGTGAGTCCGCGCAGCAAGCTGCTGCCGGGGCTCGATGTGGTGCACCTGGTGCGCTTGGTCGGCATGCGCGACCAATACGATGCGGTGCGGGCGTTCCGGGAGGCGTTGCGGGCGGGCTGAGCCTGCCACTCGGCTCGTAACACCGCTGCGGCGGTGACATGCATCCTGGGGGCGCTCCTGCGCCCCGTGCGGGCATGCACTCTATGAGCGCCCGGAGGTCGAGCGCAGCAGCGTCAAGACGCGTCAGACATGGTCGTGAAGACCAAGCAGCCAACCGGCTCAGTCGTCGCAGGCCGCGGTGAAGGCGCTGGGGCGGGTGCTGCGTGGCGGCGGGGTCAGCGCATAGTCTTCTTCCTGCATCAGCGCGCGCAGCTCGGCCATCTCGTCGGCGAGGGTCCGGGCGGCACGCTGCTCGGACCATGCCTTGAAGGCCTGATAGTCCTCGGCGTCGATCACTGCGGCGACCAGGCGCTTGCGGTTGTAGATGAGCTGCGGCTCCGCGACGGCCTGCTTGATCAGCTCCGAGAAGCGCTGTTTTGCATCGGCGATGTTCCAGGACATGGCGGGGCTCCTCATGGACAGAGGTTGTGTCCATTATGGACGGTAAACTCGGGTCATGGAGCCCCTTCGTCCTGTCACCAGCCCCGCGCCAGCAACGGCGCGAGGAACCGCCCGGTATGGGAGGCGTCGATCTCGGCGATCTGCTCCGGCGTGCCGGCGGCGACGATCTGCCCGCCCTTGTCGCCGCCCTCGGGGCCCAAGTCGATGATCCAGTCCGCGGTCTTGATGACGTCGAGGTTGTGCTCGATGACGACGACGGTGTTGCCGTGGTCGCGCAGGCGGTGCAGCACGTCCAGCAGGTGCTTGACGTCGTGGAAGTGCAGGCCGGTGGTGGGCTCGTCCAGGATGTAGAGGGTGCGGCCGGTGTCGCGCTTGGACAGCTCCCGGGCGAGCTTGACCCGCTGCGCCTCGCCGCCGGACAGCGTGACCGCGTTCTGGCCCAGGCGCAGGTAGCCCAGGCCAACCTCGACAAGGGTCTTCAGCTTGCGGTGGATCACCTGCACGGGCAGGAAGAAGGTCAGCGCGTCCTCCACCGTCAGGTCCAGCACCTCGTCGATGGTCTTGCCCTTGTAGCGGACCTCCAGGGTCTCGCGGTTGTAGCGCCGGCCGCGGCAGACATCGCACTGGACATAGACATCCGGCAGGAAGTGCATCTCCACCCGAATCAGGCCGTCGCCCTTGCAGGCCTCGCAGCGCCCGCCCTTGACGTTGAAGCTGAAGCGCCCGGGGCCGTAGCCGCGGGAGCGGGCCTCCGGCACATTGGCGAACAGGTCCCGGATCAGGTTGAACACGCCGGTGTAGGTGGCGGGGTTGGAGCGCGGCGTGCGGCCGATGGGGCTCTGGTCGATGTCCACCACCTTGTCGAAGTGCTCCAGGCCATCGATGGCGGCGTGCTCGGCCGCGCGCAGGCTGGCGGCATTGAGCCGGCGGGCGGCGGCGGGATAGAGGGTGTCGTTGACCAGTGTCGACTTGCCGGAGCCGGACACGCCGGTGACACAGCAGAAGGTGCCGACGGGGATGGCGGCATCCACGGCCTGTAGGTTGTTGCCGGCGGCGCCGCGGATGATGAGCACTTTGCCGTCTTGGGCGAGCTTGCGCTCGGCGGGGATCTCGATGCGCAGGGCGCCGGAGAGGTAGCGGCCGGTGAGGGAGCTCGGATCGGCGGCGATTTCCTCCGCCGTGCCGGCCGCCACCAGCTCGCCGCCGTGGGCGCCGGCGCCTGGGCCTAAGTCCACCACATGGTCGGCGGCGCGGATGGCGTCGGCGTCGTGCTCGACCACGATGACGGTGTTGCCGAGGTCCCTGAGTCTGGTGAGGGTGCCCAGCAGCCGCTCGTTGTCGCGCTGGTGCAGGCCGATGCTGGGCTCGTCCAGGATGTACATGACACCCACCAGCCCGGCGCCGATCTGGCTCGCCAAGCGAATGCGCTGGGCCTCGCCGCCGGAGAGGCTCTCGGCGCTGCGCTCCAGGGTCAGATAATCGAGGCCCACGTCTGAGAGGAACCGAAGCCGCTGGGCGATCTCTTGCAAGACCTTGGCGGCGATCTCCGCGCGCTGGCCCTTGAGCTGGCCGTCGTCTTGCAGCCCGTCGAACCACCGGAGCGACTCGCCCACCGGCATCGCCGAGATCGTCCCCAGATCCTTGCCCGCCACCAGCACGTGGCGCGCAGCGGGGTTGAGCCGGGCGCCGCCACAGGCGGGGCAGGGGCGGGTGGAGATGAACCGCGCCAGCTCCTCGCGTACCGTCGGCGAGTCCGTCTCCCGGTAACGGCGCTGCATGTTGCCGAGCACGCCCTCGAAGCTGCGCTGTTTGCCGGCGCCGCGCTCGTGCGGGAGCTTGAGCTTGAGCTTCTCGTCGCCGCTGCCGTGCAGCACCACCTCCTGCGCAAAGGCCTCCAGGTCCTGCCAGGGCACGTCCAGCTCGAAGCCGAAATGCGCGGCCAACGACTTGATCATCTGGTGGTAATAGCCGTTGCGCCTGTCCCAGCCGCGTATGGCGCCGTCGGCGAGGCTGAGCTCGGGCTGGGCGATGACCTTGGCCGGGTCGAAGTACTGCTCCACGCCGAGGCCATCGCAGGTGGGGCAGGCGCCGGCGGGGTTGTTGAACGAGAACAGCCGGGGCTCCAGCTCCGCCAGGCTCCAGCTGCACACGGGGCAGGCGAAGTTGGCGGAGAAGGTCTCAGGCTCGGCGTCGGTGTCGTCCATGGACGCGAGGCGGACGATGCCGCCGGAGAGCTTGAGCGCCGTCTCGATGGACTCGGCGAGCCGCAGCTGCAGATCGGGCCGCACGCGGAAGCGGTCGACGACGACTTCGATGTCGTGCTTCTTCTTGGCGTCCAGCTGCGGGGGGTCGTCCAGCTCGTGGATCTCGCCGTCGATGCGTGCGCGCACGAAGCCCTGGGCGTTCAGCTCGGTAAGCAGGTGCTGGTACTCGCCCTTGCGCGCGGCCACCAAGGGCGCCAGCAGCATCAGGCGCTCACCCTCGGGGCGGGCGAGGATCTGATCCACCATCTGCGTGACGGTCTGTGCCGACAGCGGCTCGCCGTGCTCGGGGCAGTGCGGCGTGCCCACCCGCGCGTAGAGCAGGCGCAGGTAGTCGTGGATCTCGGTGATGGTGCCGACGGTGGAGCGGGGGTTGTGAGAGGTGGTCTTCTGCTCGATGGCGATGGCCGGCGACAGGCCCTCGATGAGGTCCACGTCCGGCTTGTCCATCATGGACAGGAACTGCCGCGCATAGGCGGACAGGGACTCCACGTAGCGGCGCTGGCCCTCCGCATAAATCGTGTCGAAGGCCAGGGACGACTTGCCCGAGCCGGACAGGCCGGTGAGCACCACCAGCCGGTCCCGCGGCAGATCCAGGTCCAAATCCTTGAGATTGTGCGTGCGCGCCCCGCGGATGCGGATCGAATCCATTCGTGACGACGCCCCCTGGACCTCTGGCTCGGGCTCTCAGTTGCCGCCGGCCAGGCGCTGATAAAGGGCGTTGGCCTCCGCCTTCTCCGGGAAGGACTGCGCCTTGAGGTTCAGCAGCACGCGCCGCGCGCCGGCCTCGTCGCCGGTGCCCGCCAGCGCCTTGGCGTAGCGGAAGGCAATGCTCGGGTCGGTGCTGCCGGCATGGGCCTTGGATAGCAGCGGCAGCGCCGCCTCGTAGTCGCCCTTGGCCAGCAGCACCGTGCCCTTGGTGTCGATGAAGGCTGCATCCTCGGGATTTAGCTCGAGCGCGCGCTCGGCATAGTCGAGTGCCTCGTCGGGATGCTCTTCGGCCAGCAGCATCGCCAGGTTGTTCAGCGCCAGGGGGTTGTCGGGATTGCTGTCGAGCACGCGGCGATACTGCTCGATGGCCAGCGCCGGATCGTCCGTTTGGATGCCGAGCTGGGCCAGGGACAGGCGCCCCGCAATACTGTTTGGATGCTCGCGGAGCCAGTTCTTGAGCAGCATCTGGCCCTCTTGCGGACGTCCCGCCCGCGCCGTGGCATCGGCGAGCCAGAGGGTATAGGCAGGCTCGTGCGGGCGCGCATCGGCGAGCGCTTCGAGAATGGTCACGGCCTCGGCGAAGTCGCCCTGCTCGGCGAGGAAGCGCGCCCGTGCAGCGCGCAGCACCGGATGCTCCGGCGACACCCGCAGCAGGCGCTCCATCATGGCTTTGCGCTCGGCTGCCGTCGGCTGGGCCGCCAGGATGCGCGAGAGCCGATCGTGCTCCAGTGCCGCATCGCGGTCGAGCTCCAGGCCGGCTTCCAGGTTGCTCTGGGCGGCGGGCAGATCCCCGCTTTGGGCCTTCAGGGAAGCCAGCATGTAGCGGTAGAGGGGCACGGTGGGATTGCGCTCGGCGAGCTCGGTGAGGGTCGCCGTCGCGGCCCGCGTATCCCCGGCTGCAAGCTCGGCTTGCCCGCGCAGCATCAGCAGGGCCGCCCCGTCAGCCTGTTCCGGCGGTGCCTCGCGCAGCAGGCTGCGGGCGGCACTGGCGTCGCCGGCTGCGAGATGGCTGCGGGCCAGCACCAGCCGCAGCCGCAGGGCCTCCGGGTTGCGCTTCAAGGCGGCGCGTAGGCGCTCGTTGAAGGCGTCCGCACCCCCTTCCAGGCGCGCCATGGCGGCACGGGCGAGGGTGACATCGGCGTTCTCTGGGTCGGCGGCCAGCGCTGCATCCAGGGTCGCTTCGGCCTGCTCCGGCCGATCAGAGCCGAGCTCCAGGGCCGCCAGTGCCAATGCGGCGCGCTCGAAGCTCGGGTCCAGCTCCAGCGCTTTGCCGAAGGCCGCGCGCGCACCGTCCAGATTGCCCGCCTGCGCCAGCAGCGCGCCTTTGGCGGTGTGTGCCATCGGCGACTTCGGCGAGTGCTCCAGGAAGGCGTCCGCGGCGGCCATGGCCTGCTGCGGGGCGTCTGCGGCGATCTGGGCGCGCATCAGCAGCATGCGGGCAGGCTGGTTGTCCGGCTCGGCGTCCACCACTCGGGTCAGGAGCGTCACGGCACCGTCCGCGTCGCCGTTGCCGAGGAGCTGGCGCGCGTGCGCCACCTGTGCGGACGCCAGCTCCGGGAAGCGCTCGGCGGCGCGGGTGATGAGCGCCTCGGCCTCGTCGGTGCGGCCTTGGCGGGCCAGTGCCTGGCGCAGCAGCTCCATGGCCAGCGGGCTCGCGTCCGCGGCATCGGCGACTGGGCGGATGGCGTCTTCGGCGCCCGCGGCGTTGCCTTGCGCGAGCCGGGTGCGGGCGAGTAGTGCCAGCGCCTGGGGATTGTTGGGCACGGCGGCGGTGAGACGCAGCAGATACTCCTCGGCCTGGGCGTGACGATCCAGGCGATTCAGCGCCAGCGCGGCATAGAAGATTGCCGTGGGGTCGCTGGGCGCCCGGCGCAAATAGGCCTCGAGGTGCTCGGCCGCTGCGGCATGGTCGCCTTGCAATAGCAGCAATCGGCCCTCCAGGTAGTCCAGACCGGCGAGACGCTCGCGCTGACGGCGCACGGCATCGATGTCGGCGGCGGCAGACTCGGGGTTGCGCAGGTCAAGGTGCACCGCCGCGCGCTGATAATGCAGTGGCCAGCTGCTGCGGGCGTAGTCGATGGCCTTGGTGTAGGCGTCGATGGCCGCTTCGTTGTTCTGCTCGAGCCGCTCCAGGGTGGCGAGGGCCTGCCAGGGGTCCGGCGAGTCCGGATGCAGCTCCAGCGCGTGCCGGATACTCGCGCGGGCCGCGTCGCTGTTGCCGCGGCGCAATTCGAGCGTCGCCATGCCGAGGGTCGCACGCAGGGAGCTCGGGTCGGCGTCGATGGCGGCGGAGAAGGCGGCGGCCGCCTCCGCCTCTTTCTCCTGCGACAAGAGCACGCTGCCGCGCAGGGCCAGGAGATCGGCCCGCTGCGTCGGTGTTGCGTCGGCCGGCGGCTCGGTCCACTCCAGGGCGCGGGACAGCGCCTGCTGCGTCAGCAGCGCTTCCGCCAACGGCACCCGCGTCTCGGCATCATTCGCTCCGGCCTCGCGGGCGCGCATCAGCTCCTGCTCGGCAGCCAGGGGATCGCCGGCGTCAAGATAGATGCGCCCCAGCAGCAAGCGAGCTTGGGCGTTCTCCGGGCTCTGCTGCAAGAGATCCTTGAGGCGGACAACGGCACTCTGCAGCTTGCCCTGCTGCCAGTCCTGCTCCGCCTCGCCGAGCGTGGCGGCCGCCGGCAGTGGCGCAGCCAGCAGCAGCGCGAACAGCGTCAGAAAGCCGACGGACATCCGGCGGCGGTGGGGCGAAGCAGTGCGATGTTTGACCATGGCTGCGGTCATCCTCCAGCAGTAGCGCGGCAGCGACAAAATGTTAGCAATCCCCAAGCCGCCGGACGCAGTGCGCTGTGGACGCGGCTGCCTTTTGCCGACGAGTTGCGCGAGCGCCATGATCCACCCTGACATGCGGCCCGGGCGTACTGCCGCCCGGTGCATTGGTCACTGCGCGCAGGGTCTAGTCGCGGTTGGCGGACATCGACTCCGTTAGCCGCGCCCCGCCTCCAGTGCGTTGATGCGATCCTGCAACGGCGGATGGCTCGCGAACAGCTTCTTCAGCCCCTCGCCGATGTTGCCGGAAATGCCGAATGCGGCGAATTCGCCGGCAGGGAGGTCATGCGGCTCGTGTACGCGCTGCAGCGCGCGCAGGGCTGCGATCATACGCTCGCGGCCGGCGAGGCGTGCGCCGCCGGCGTCGGCTCGAAACTCGCGAAAGCGCGAGAACCACATGACGACGATGGACGCGAGGACGCCGAGAACGATCTCCGCGATGATGGAGACCACGAAATAGCCGATGCCGACCCCGCCGCTGTCGTCGTTGCCGCGCAGCGCGGAGTCGACGAAGCCGCCGATGACCCGCGCGAGCACGATGACGAAGGTGTTGAGCACGCCCTGGATCAGCGCCAGTGTCACCATGTCGCCGTTGGCGACGTGGCTTATCTCGTGACCCACCACGGCTTCCACTTCGTCCCGGCTCATGTGCTGGAGCAAACCCGTGCTGACGGCCACCAGGGCATCGTTGCGGTTCCAGCCGGTGGCGAAGGCGTTCGGGTCCGGTTGGTCGAAAATGCCCACCTCGGGCATGCGGATGCCGCTCTGCTCGGACTGCTTGCGCACGATCTCGAACAGCCATTGCTCGAACGGGGTCTGCGGCTGCTCGATGATCTGCACGCCCATGGAGCGCTTGGCGAGCCACTTGGACATGAGCAGCGAAATCATGGAGCCGCCGAAGCCGAAGACGAGCGCCAAAATCAGCAGCCCGCTGCCGGTGCGTGACGACACGCCGAGGATGGTCAACACGATGTAGAGCACGGTCACGACCGCGAAGTTGGTCGCGACAAACAGCAAGACTCTCAACATCTGCGGGGTTCTCCCAGTGGTTGGCGATGGATTTGATTGTCGGACAGGGATTTCCAGCGTCGATAACATGGATGCTGGCGGCCGCCGGCGCAAGCTAAGCGCCGCCCGCGGGCACGCGAGGGCTCTGACGGCGCCGGCGAGCTCCATCCCAGCCCCGTCCCGGGGGGTAGACAGCCGGAGAGCTGCTGATTATACTGCGCCGCTTTCTGGGGCCATAGCTCAGCTGGGAGAGCGCAACACTGGCAGTGTTGAGGTCGGCGGTTCGATCCCGCCTGGCTCCACCAAACATTTCAAAGGCGCAAAAATCCGGCCGGCCGCAGTCGCGGCCGGCCGATTTTTCGTCTGGACTCTGCTTCGGTCCCCATCGTCTAGAGGCCTAGGACACCGCCCTTTCACGGCGGCAACCGGGGTTCGAATCCCCGTGGGGACGCCACTCTCGGTAGAGGGGTTGTGCCGCGCGTCGGTGCAGCCCTTTTGCGTTGCCTGGCCGTGGCGCCAGCGCCAGCCGTTCTCGCCAGCGCTGAACGGCAATATGCTCTGCGGTGACCCGGCGACGCATCCGGCGCGCTACGCGGCCTTGTATCGACCGGCGCGTGGCGGCGTTAATCCAGCGCTCTGCATGGCGGTGTTCTCCTCCAAAGAACCACCGCCGAGTCTCGACAGCGCGGATCTTTGCGCAATCTACTGCTACGAGCGTTGAGAGGACTGGGGCAGCAGTGCCATGGCTTGGATCTACTTGGTCGCCGCTGGGCTCTTTGAGTGGGGCTGGCCGGTGGGGCTCAAGCTCGGGATGACCGATGCGGGGATACGTTGGGGCTGGCTCGCCTTCTCTGTGCTCTGCATCGCCGCCAGTGGCACGCTGTTGTTGCTCGCGCAGCGCACCATCCCGATGGGCACGGCTTACGCCGTGTGGACCGGCATCGGCGCCGTGGGCACCTTCGTGCTCGGTCTGCTTTTGTTCGCGGAGCCGGCAAGTCTAGCGCGCTTCTTCTTCGTCGGCCTCATCGTCATCGGCATCGTCGGCCTCAAGATCGCCTCACCGGATTGATACAAAAAACCGCCCGGGCCTGGAGCCTCGGGCGGTTTGTTCCGACTGCGTTCGGCGGAGTCAGCCGCCGCAGTCATCTGCTGGGCTCGGCTCTATCGGTCAGCCCGCGTAGTTGGCGGCCACGAAGTCCCAGTTGACCTTGTCCCAGATCGCTTCGAGGTACTTGGGCCGCGCGTTGCGGTAGTCGATGTAGTAGGCGTGCTCCCAGACATCCACGGTGAGCAGCGGCGTCAGGCCCTCGGTCAGCGGGTTGCCGGCGTTGGAGGTGTTGTGGATGTCCACCCCGCCGTCGGCGGTCTTCACCAGCCAGGTCCAGCCGGAGCCGAAGTTGGTGGCCGCGGATTGGTTGAAGGCCTTCTTGAAGTCATCGAAGGAGCCCCACTTGGCCTTGATGGCATCTCCCACTGCGCCAGCCGGCTCACCGCCGCCGTTCGGGCTCAGGCAGTTCCAGTAGAAGGTGTGGTTCCAGACCTGGGCGGCGTTGTTGAAGACACCGCCGGAGGCGTTCTTGATGATGTCCTCCAGGGACATGCTCTCGAAGTCGGTGCCCGGAATCAGGTTGTTCAGATTGTTGACATAGGTCTGGTGGTGCTTGCCGTAGTGGTACTCGAGGGTTTCCGCGGAGATCACGGGCTCGAGGGCGTTTTTCTCGTACGGCAGGGCGGGGAGCTCATGGGCCATGGTTCGCCTCCTGATTGACGGATGGTGAAGAGATCGGCTGCTTGGCCGTTGGTTTCGCTCGCTGCGGCAATCTTGTGCCCGCAATGGGGTATCTCAAGACGCTCGCGGGCCGCGGATGCCATGGCCTGCGCGGCTTTGCCGCGGAGCGGGCGGTATGTGAGGATAACCGCCGGCATCCACTCGCTGCCGCGGGGCCCGCGTACCGGGCTGGTCCCCGGCACCCCAGCCCGCCAGCGCCGCCATGAACGCTATTCAGCTCAGCCTGTTCGTCAGCCGCCTCGCGGCCGTCTGCGACGAGATGGCGGCGGTGCTGCGCAACGCTGCGCTGTCGCCGAATATCCGCGACCGCCTGGATTTCTCCTGCGCCGTCTTCGATGCCGACGGCGCCCTCTGCGCCCAGGCGGCGCACATCCCGGTGCACCTCGGCAGTATGGCCTATGCCATGGCGGACCTCGTGGCAAGGTTCGAGTGGGCCGACGGCGACATGGTCATCGTCAACGACCCCTTCCTCGGCGGCACGCATCTGCCGGACGTGACCCTGGTCGCCCCGGTGTTCGTGCCTGCCGCTGCGGATGCGGCCAAGCCGGTGCTGGCGGGCTTCGTGGCCAACCGTGCCCACCACGCGGACATCGGCGCCAGCACGCCGGGCTCCATGCCGATCTCGGAACGTCTGGAGGAGGAGGGCGTTGTCATCCCGCCGCAACGGCTGGTGCACGCCGGCATCGTCGACGACGGGGTGCTCGCCGAGATCACCGGCGGCACGCGCAGCCCCGACCATGCGCGCGGCGATTTCTTCGCGCAGATCGGGGCGAACCGCGCCGGTCGCGCGCGTATCGCCGAGCCGGCGGCGGCGCGGGGCCTTCGGGCGTTCCGCGACGGCCTGCGGACCATGAACGATTATGGCGAGCGCCTCGCGCGGCAGACGCTGCGGGCCATTCCTGATGGTCGCTACGTCTTCGAGGATGTCCTCGACGACGATGGCAAGGGACAGCTGGACATTCCGATTCGACTGGCGCTCACCATTGCCGGCGATAGCGCCCATTGCGACTTCAGCGGCACGGCGGCGCAGGTGGCGGGCAACGTCAACTGTCCGCTGGCCGTCGCGGCGGCTGCGGTCTTCTACTGTTTCCGCTGCTTGATGCCGCGGGAGACCCCCGCCTGCGCCGGTTCGCTACGCCCGATCACGTTGGATGCGCCGGCCGGCTGTTTGGTGAACGCGCAGCGCCCGGCTGCGGTGGCCGCAGGAAATGTCGAGACTAGCAGCCGCATCGTGGATGTGGTGCTGGGCGCGCTGGCGCAGGCCGAGAACGAGCACTGGCAGGCCGAGATCCCGGCCGCGAGCCACGGCAGCATGAACAACCTGGCCATCGGCGGTGTGCTCGACGGTGCCCCCTGGGACTACTACGAAACCATCGGCGGTGGCATGGGGGCGGGCCGGGCTGGCGGTGGCCTCTCCGCGGTGCAAACGCACATGACCAATACCCTGAACACGCCGGTGGAGGTCATCGAGTCGCGCTTTCCGTTGCGGGTCACGCGTTACGCCATTCGCGACGGCTCCGGCGGTGCCGGGGAGCGCGCCGGCGGGAACGGCCTGATCCGAGAGCTTCAATGCCTGGCACCGGCGCACGCGACGCTCATCGGCGAGCGCCGGCGGCATGCCCCCTGGGGGCTCGAGGGCGGAGCTGCGGGGCAGCCCGGGGCGCAATGGCACAACGACCGCCCGCTCCCCGGCAAGGTGGCCCTGGATCTGGCCCCCGGCGACCGGCTGCGCATCGAGACACCGGGTGGCGGCGGCTACGGCGCGGAGCCCGAGGCACGGCGCTCGGAGTGACCGAGGCGAGCCTTAGCGGATTAGACTGACGAGCATCGTGCCCTCGGCCCTCGGCTCCAGCGTCTTGCTCCGGACAGGCCCGTGAGCGGTCCGTGCCTCAACCCGATCCAGGAGACCCCCTATGTGCGGCATTTGCGGCGAGCTGCGCCTCGACGGCGCCCCGGCGGACCTGACGGCCATCGGCCGGATGCTCGGGCCCTTGGTGCGGCGCGGGCCGGATCATGGGGGTAGCTACAGCGACGGGCCGCTCGGCTTCGGCCACCGCCGGTTGTCGATCATCGACCTGTCGGTGCGCGCCAACCAGCCCATGGTGGACCAGGGGCTCGGGCTGGCCCTGGTGTTCAACGGCAGCATTTACAACTATCCGGAGCTGCGCCGGGAGCTGATCGGGCTCGGCTACCAATTCTTCTCCGACGGCGACACGGAGGTGATGCTGAAGGCCTGGCACGCCTGGGGCGAGGACTGTGTGGCGCGGCTGCACGGGATGTTCGCCTTCGCCATCTGGGACGCCAACCGCAAGTGCCTGTTCCTGGCCCGGGACCGCTTCGGCATCAAGCCGCTGTACTGGACCGAGGACGCCAAGCGCGTGCGCTTCGCGTCCAACACCCAGTCGCTGTTGGCCGGCGGCGGCGTGGACACCAGCATCGACCCTGTGGCGCTGCACAACCTGTTTACGCTGCATGCGGTGGTGCCGGCGCCGCGGACCGTCTTGACCGGCATCCGCAAGCTCAAGCCCGCCCATTGGCTGCGTATCGACGCCGACGGCCGCCGCAGCGAGCGCGCCTATTGGCAGCTGGATGCCACCCGGCCGGCGCCGGGCTCGGGCTGGCCCGAGTCGGACGCCGAGTGGGTGGAGCTGATCCAGGAGCGGCTGCAGCGCGCCGTGCAGAAGCGGCTCGAGATCGCCGATGTGCCCGTCGGCGTGCTGCTCTCGGGCGGGCTCGACTCCAGCCTGCTGGTGGCGCTGCTGGCCGAGCAGGGCGCCCGCGATCTGCACACCTTCTCCGTCGGCTTCGAGGACACGCCGGAGGAGGCTGGCAGCGAGTTCGAATACTCGGACCCGGTCGCCGAGCGCTACGAAACCCGCCATCACCGCTTCCGGGTGCCGAATGCCCAAGTGCTGCGCCGCCTCCCGGAGGCCGTGGACGCCATGGCCGAGCCTATGTTCGGGCAGGACGCGGTCGCCTTTTATCTGCTCGCCGAGCAGGTGTCCCGCGACATCAAGGTGGTGCAGTCGGGGCAGGGCGCCGACGAGGTCTTCGGCGGCTATTTCTGGTATCCGCGCATCGCCGCAGACACCGAGGGCGGCCCCGCCGACAAGCTCCGACGTCACTATTTCGACCGTGACCACGACGAGTATCTGGCCATGGTCGCCGACCGCTACGGCGGCCCGGACCACACCGGCGCCTGGGCCGCCGAGCGTCTGGCCGAGCCCCTGGCGGACGAGGTCATCGACGCGGTGCTGCGGCTCGATGTCACCACGTTCATCGTCGACGACCCGGTGAAGCGCGTGGACAACATGACCATGGCCTGGGGCCTGGAGGCCCGCGTGCCCTTCCTGGACCACCAGCTGGTGGAGGCCGCCGCCCGCTGCCCGCCGGCGCTCAAGCTGCGCGACCAGGGCAAATGGCCGCTCAAGGCCATCGCCCGCGGCCGGCTGCCGGATGCGGTCATCGATCGGCCCAAGGGCTACTTCCCGATGCCGGCGCTCAAGTACGTCCGCGGCGAGTTCCTGGACTTTATGCGCGACATCCTGGACTCCACCGCCTGCCGCCAGCGCGGGATCTATCGGCGCGAATACGTCGACACGCTGCTCGCCGCGCCGGACCAGCACCACACCCGCATCCAGGGCAGCAAGCTCTGGCATCTGGCGCTGTTGGAATACTGGCTGCAGCGGCAGGTGGATGCCGCGCCCGGCTGAGCGCAGGCCGTCGCGTCCCGCTCGGCCGGGGCGCGCTCCAGGCCCACCGTCGCCCCGCGAGCGTGTCGGCTCGTATGTGCTCCCGCGAGACGCCGCGCGCTCGCCTTCGACACCAGCCCGTCTGGCCCTCGGGCGCTGCACCGGCGACGAAAAACCAAGTAAAATAGTAGGTGTCTTGATAAGCGCGGGGGCAATCCCATTTCCCCCCGCACGTAACAACGCTCCTGCCGAGGTAATGTGATGGACGTGCTCGAACGTATCGGCCAACAGGTCAAGAACAATCCCGTCGTGATCTACATGAAGGGGACCCCGCAGATGCCCCAGTGCGGCTTCTCCATGCGCGCGGCGCAGGCCCTCGGCAGCACCGGGGTACCCTTCGCTTACGTCAACGTGCTACAGGACCCGGAGATTTTCGAGAACCTACCGCGCTACGCGGATTGGCCCACCTTCCCGCAGATCTACATCGACGGCGAGCTGGTGGGCGGCTGCGACATCACGTTGGAGATGTTCGAGAACGGTGAGCTCAAGACTATGATGGAACAGGCGGCTGCCAAGTCCGAGGGCAGCGACAGCGCCGCCTGAACGGAGCGGCTCGCATCCGCCGCCGCAGCGCCGGGCCGACGGCTTGCGCGCGGCGGTACCACTTCAGAGCGGCACCGGTGTCTCAGCCGCGGGTGCCGTGCTGCAATTCCCCCCAGCGATTGACGATGCTGCAAAACAGCGCCGCCGTCTTCTCGGCGTCGTAGATGGCCGAATGGGCAGCACCGTCGTCCCAGCCTAGACCAGCGGCCTGAACCGCCTTCGCCAGTACTGTTTGACCGTAAGCGAGCCCCGCTAGCGTGACGGTGTCGAATACGCTGAAGGCGTGGAAGGGATCGCGCTTGAATCCGGTTCGCTCCACTGCCGCCTTGAGAAACCCTAAGTCGAAGTGAGCGTTGTGCCCCACGAGTATGGCTCGGGTACAGCCCTGGCTGGCGACGGCTTTGCGAATCGGGGTCAACACCTGGCGCAGCGCGTCGCGCTCGGACACCGCGTCCCGAAACGGATGGTCCGGATCGATCTTGTTGAACGCCAAAGCCCGAGGGTCGAGCTCGGCGCCGATGAAGGGCAGCACGTGGCATGAGAGGGTCTGTCCTGGCATCAGCCGGCCAGCTGCGTCCATGCGGATAATGATGGCGGCGATTTCCAGCAGTGCGTGGCGGCGGGCGTCGAAGCCCGCGGTCTCGACGTCCACCACGACCGGCAGGAAGCCGCGAAAGCGGCTGGCGATGCCAGGTGAGCCCTCGGGCTCGGCATCCGGATCGGGTGGGGCTAGCGCGTCTGCATCCATGTGGGCAGCATACGGAGTCGGTGCGCCGGACGCCAAGCCATGTTGACGCGTCGGCGCTGCGCCGGCTCGCGCCGCCTCTGCTGGATGCGGCCGGGACGCCAAGTACGATAAAGACGCTGACACCGAGGAGGTACGCCATGGCCCCTGCTCGCATCCGCCGGCCCCTATGGCTGCTGCCCTTCCTGCTCGCGCTGGCCGGCGTGCAGGCCGCGGCGACGGCGCAAGCCCATGCCCAAGGTCTGCTGTTCGAGCTCACACCGCCCGCGGGCGGGCCGTCGAGCTGGTTGTTCGCCACCATGCACAGTGAAGATCCGCGGGTGCTGCAGCTGCCCGAGCCGGTCACCGCGGCTTTGGCCGCCGCGGACGCCTTGGTGCTGGAGGTGGTTCCGGATGCGGCTTCCGTACGTGCAACTGCGCGGGCCATGCGCCTGCCCGGGAGCACCGAGCTCACGGACCTGGTGCCGCCCGAGCTCTATCGGCGCTGCGTGCAGGCGTTGGCGGCGCGCGGGCTGCCCGCTTCCCTGCCGCGCAAGCTAAAGCCCTGGGCGGTGATGACTATGCTCAGCATGCCGCCTGCGCGCACCGGCGAGTTCCTGGATCGGCGCTTGTACCAGCGGGCACAGGCGAAGGCCATGCCCACATTGGGGCTGGAGACCACCGCGGAGCAGCTGGCGGTTTTCGAGCGACTGCGCGCCGAGGAGCAACAGGCGCTGCTGCGCGCCGCGGTTGCGGACCAGGGCGAGCGCGAGCGGCTGTTCGACGCGCTCACCGATGCCTACCTCCGTGGCGCGCTCGGGGAGCTGCTTGCGCTGAGCGAAGACCGCGTGCCCGGGCTCGCGCCGGCGCTGCAGCAGCGTCTGCGCGAGCTGCTGATCGATAGCCGCAACCGCCGCATGTTGACCCGTATCCGGGCCTTGCCGAGGCAGCAGCGGCACTTCATCGCCGTGGGCGCGCTACATCTGCCGGGCGAGCGCGGACTGCTCGCCGGCTTGGGTGCCGCCGGTTACGGCCTGCGGCGCTTGCACTGAGCCGCGCTGGCAGGTGCTCTGGCCGGGCCGGCGCGAACGGACCGAGGCCACGGATCAGGCATGAGCCCTGTGTTAACATCCGCGCCGCCGTGCCGCAGGGAGCCGGCCAACTCCGGGAGGCAGAGTGCATGCCCAGATGGCTCAACCGTGTTGCCGCCGTGCTGACGGTGTCGATCGTCGTCGGCGGCTGCGCTTCGGTTCCGGCCGAGTATCGCGACCCGCGTGACCCGTGGCAGCCGTTCAACCGCGCGGTGTTCAAGTTCAACACGGACTTCGACAACGCCTTCCTGAAGCCGGCCGCACAGGGCTACCGCTTTGTCACGCCCGAGCCCGTCGACGAAGGCGTTACCAACTTCTTCAACAATGTCGCCGATGCGACCTCGGCGGTGAACAATGTGCTGCAGTTCAAGCTCTCGCGAGCCGGCAGCGACGTGGGCCGGGTGTTCATCAACACCACCGTCGGCTTCGTTGGCTTCTTCGATGTCGCGAGCAACGTCGGCCTGCCGAGCTACAAGGAGGATTTTGGGCAGACGCTCGGCTACTGGGGCTTTGGCGCCGGGCCCTTCGTGATGCTTCCCATCCTGGGTCCGAGCAGTGTTCGGGGTACCTTCGGCTTGGCGGGTGACATCGTCCTCGATCCGTTCTTCAGCCTGGAGGAGGACGAGATCTACTGGGGCTTCGTGACGCTGCGTGTCGTCGACCGACGGGCGGACCTGCTTGCGGCGGGCGACCTGATGGACGAGGCGGCGATCGATCCCTACACTTTTATGCGTGATGCCTACCTCCAGCGTCGGCGCAACCTCGTGCACGACGGCAATCCGCCGCAGGCCGACGACGATGGCATCCTCTGGGAGGACACGCCGCCGGCCGAGCCCTGAATGGGTGCAATGACTGCGTCAATCTTGGGCGCCGCCGATGAGGCGCTGCGTTGGTGCAACTCGATGGTCATGCAGCCTTGGAGGATTGCAGTTAGACTAAGCCCTGTCGGTCTGTGTGCGCGGCGTGCGGTGTCAGTTCTTTTTACACTGGCTGCGCACTCGTCGCTCGACTGGGTGGCTCCGTCAAGGCAAGCGCTGACCAGGGCGCGTGCCCCCTTGGGAAAATCGTTGCAGCACAGGCCATTGAGCGAGTCCGTACAAGCACGTCTCGGGCTTGGTGTGAATCGTGCATGCTAGATCGAGCAAGGGCTTGACCTTTGCTGGTGTTGTAAAGTTTAAGGGCCAGTGCGGACTACGAGGCGGCAAGCAATGCTCGACGACAAGCCAGGGTTGAAATGGAGCGCGACTGTGCTCGTGGTGCTCGTCGCGCTGTTCGGCGCTGGCGTCGCAACGGCCAAGCCCTTTACGACCAGTGACAGCGTCAAAGACTTCCGGATGGATCAGGGCAAGATCCTGTACACCACGCCCTCGCTGGACCAGGTGTCGTGGCAGCTCACTGAGCGCAACCAAGTCGTCATGATCGAGCAGGCCGAGCTGCGCACCGGTCTCAGCAGCGACAGCGCTGTCGCCGGCAGCTTGAACCTGAAAATCAGCCGTGGTGACAAGGGCTCCCGCGGCCGCTACATGATCTTCGGGAGCCGGGACTCGGGCGACAGCGAATCCACCTCCCGACTCATGACCGGGGCGCTGGAAGCCATGCAAAGCGCGAGCGACGAAGAATCGCTCGCGTTTATGTTTACAGGCCGCCCAACGACCGGCAGCGACGGTATCACCTACCAGAGCATTGGTATCTACGCGTCGGTCTACGGCATCAACGAACAGGACTTCCTCGCCCACTACAACAGTCAGCCCCTGTCGATCCCGCTTGGAGCACAAAGCTCCAGGATGGACAGGCAAGCCGCCAATGCGCCTGCTGGTGAGGCGCCCCTGCCGGCAACACCCCTGTTGGTCATCGCAGGCTTGGTGGGCTTGGGCATCTTGCGACGGCGTTGATGCCGCGCTACCCGGCACCGCTGCCCCGGTCGTCAGGCCGCTCGCGTCGGTTTGACCTTTACCCTTAGCGGCTACGCCTAAGCGCCCTATTCCCGTCTTCCGGCTTCGCGGCCGCTGTGCTGCGGACGCTGCCGTAACCCTCACCACGTACTGGGCTACACTGTCCTTATCGACAGTTTCCTAAAGCCCGTGCATGGTCGCCGCCGTATCGTTTCAATACGCAGAGCTGTATTGCCGATCCTGTTTTAGCTTCCTGTCCGCGGCCTCCCAGCCGCAGGAGCTGGTGCGCACCGCCGCGCGCCTCGGCTATCGCGCGCTGGCCATCACGGACCTCTGCTCGCTGGCCGGGGTGGTCCGTGCCCATGAGGAGGCCCGGTCCCTCGGCCTGAAGCTCCTCATCGGCAGCGAGCTCTGGCTCGAGGACGGCCCGCGGCTGGTGGTGCTGGCGGCGGACCTGGCGGGCTATCGCAACCTCTCCCGGCTCATTTCCCGCGCCCGGCGGCGGGCACCCAAGGGGCAGTGGCAGCTGCTGGCGCAGGACCTGGATGAGGGGCTCGACGGCTGCTTGATCCTTTGGCTGCCGGATCCGGACGCGCCCACCGATGGCCAGGAAGAGTGGGGGCATCGTCTGGCGGCGCGCTTCGCCGCCCGCTGTTGGATCGGTGTGGGGCTGCACCGCACCGGCGACGATGCGGCCAGGCTCGAGCGGCTGCGCCGGCTCGGTGCCCGCACCGGCCTGCCGCTGACGGCGGTGGGCGGGGTGCTGATGCACGTCGCCGAGCGCCGGGCGCTGCTGGACGTGATGGCCGCCATCCGTAATGGCACTCTGGTGGCCGATGGCGCCGCCGAGCGCCAGAACCGCGAGCAGTACCTGCGCCCGCTGGACGTGCTCGCGCGCTTCTATCCCCGGGACCTGCTGGCGGAGACCACCCGCATCGCCGAGCGCTGCGCCTTCACGCTGGACGCCATCCGCTACGAATACCCCCAAGAGCTGGTGCCCGCCGGCGAGACGCCGAGCTCGCACCTGCGCAAGCTGACGGAGGAGGGGGCCGCCCAACGCTTCCCGCAAGGCGTGCCCGAGCAGGTCCGCGGGCAGATCGACCACGAGCTGGGTCTGATCGAAGCGCTGGCCTATGCGCCCTTCTTTCTGACGGTGCACGACATCGTGCGCTTCGCCCGAAGCCGCGGGATTCTGTGTCAGGGGCGGGGCTCGGCGGCCAATTCGGCGGTGTGCTACTGCTTAGGCATTACCGAGGTGGACCCGGCGCGCATGGATATGTTGTTCGAGCGCTTCGTCTCCCGCGAGCGGGGCGAGCCGCCGGACATCGATGTGGACTTCGAGCACCAGCGCCGCGAGGAGGTGATCCAGTACGTCTACGCCAAGTACGGCCGCGACCGGGCGGCGCTGGCGGCGACGGTGATCGCCTATCGGCCGAAGAGCGCCGTGCGCGACGTGGGCAAGGCGCTCGGCTTCTCGCAGGACCAGGTCGACCGCCTGGCGCGCAACATCAACTGGTGGGACGGCCAGCAGGTGCCGCCGGAACGGCTCAGGGAGGTCGGCCTCGACCCCTACAACCCACAAATCCTCACCTTGATGCGGCTGGTGCACGAGCTGGTGGGCATGCCGCGGCACCTGTCGCAGCACGTCGGCGGCTTCGTCATCGCCCGCCGCCGCCTCGACGAGCTGGTGCCCATCGAGAACGCCGCCATGGACGGGCGCAGCGTCATCCAGTGGGACAAGGACGACTTGCATGCGCTCGGCCTGCTCAAGGTGGACTGCCTGGCGCTCGGCATGCTGAGCGCCATTCGCCGGGGCCTGGCGCTGGTGAACGGCTACCGCGGCAGGGCGCTCACCGTCGCCGACATTCCGCCCGAAGACCCGGATGTCTACGCCATGATCCAGCGCGGCGAGACCACGGGCGTCTTCCAGATCGAGTCCCGTGCGCAGATGGCCATGCTGCCGCGCCTCAAGCCCGCCTGCTTCTACGACCTGGTCATCGAGGTGGCCATCGTGCGCCCCGGGCCCATCCAAGGCGACATGGTGCATCCGTATCTCAGGCGCCGGCAGCGGCTGGAGCCCGTGACCTATCCGTCACCGGCGGTGGAGGCGGTGCTCGGGCGCACCCTCGGCGTGCCCATCTTCCAGGAGCAGGTGATCCAGGTGGCCATGGTGGCCGCCGGCTTCGACGCCGGCGAGGCGGATCAGGTGCGCCGCTCCATGGCTGCCTGGCGCCGCCGCGGCGGCCTCGAGCATATCCGCGGGCGGCTCATCGACGGCATGGTGCAGCGCGGCTACACCCGCGCGTTCGCCGAGCAGATCTACAAGCAGATCCTGGGATTTGGCGAGTACGGCTTCCCGGAATCCCATGCCGCGAGCTTCGCGCTGCTGGTCTATGTCTCCGCCTGGCTCAAGCACCACGAGCCGGCGGCCTTCTTCGCGGCGCTCATCAACAGCCAGCCCATGGGCTTCTATGCCCCGGCGCAGCTGGTGCGCGAGGCGCGCCGGCAGGGTGTCGAGGTGCGGGCGGTGGATGTGCGGCACAGCCACTGGGACTGCACGCTGGAGCACCGCACTCCGCGACGCGGCCAGCCGGCGCTCCGACTGGGTCTCAGGCTGGTGAAGGGGCTCTCCCAGGCCGGCGCCGAGCGGCTGGTGGCCGCCCGCACCGACCCCGGCTGGCAAACCTTGGACGAGCTGCGCGCCCAGGCCCGGCTGGGCAAGCGCGATCTCAAGGCCCTGGCCGGTGCGGATGCCTTGGCCGGTCTCGCCGGGAATCGGCACCAGGCGGGCTGGCGGGTGGCGCGGCAGGATGTGGTGGCGGGGACGCCGCTCCCACAGCCGGGCGCTCAGGCCAGCTTGGCGCTGCCGCCGCCCGCAGAGCCGGCCTTACCGCTGCTGCCCAAGCCCACAGAGGGCCGGGACATCGTCGCCGACTATGCGAGCCTGGGTCTGAGCCTGCGCCGCCATCCGTTGGCTCTGCTGCGCCAGCGCTTGACGGACCTGGGTCTCGGCAGTGCCCAGGACCTGGAGGCCGCCGACCCCGGTCAGCAAGTGCGCACCGCCGGCCTGGTCATCAACCGCCAGCGCCCGGCGTCCGCCAATAATGTCACCTTCGTGACCCTGGAGGACGAGACCGGCCAGGTGAACTTGGTGGTCTGGAAACAACTCGCCGAGCGCCAACGCCGCACCCTCATTGGCGCCCGGCTCATGGGCGTACAGGGCGAGATCCAGCGCGAGGCCGGTGTTACCCACCTGGTGGCCAAGCAGCTCATGGATTATTCCCAGCTGCTCGGCGGGCTGGTGATCACGTCGAGGGATTTTCATTGATGCCCGCGCCTGGATGAATGGGTTTATACCCCTCGCACGCCGGTTTTCGGTTTGTCGCGCCAAGAACCTGCTGATATGCCTTCTCTTCCTCGAACCTCGCCCCTCGAAACTCGTTCCTGTCCGCTATAGCGAGCGCTTTCCATGAACATTGCACGTCCTCAGCGGACTGGGTTCCGCTACCATCCGCGCATGCGCCCGCTACCGGATTCGAGCCGCGCCCTGCCGTGAAGACCGCCAGTATCGCCCACCGGGTCGTGGACTTCCTGCGCCGGTGGCCGCCGTTCCAGTATTTCGACGACGACGAGCTGTTTTCCCTCGTGAGCGCCGGGCGCGTCGTCTTCCACGAGCGTGACGAGCTGGTGTTCATGCAGGGCCGACAGCGCAAGCCCTATGTGTACGTGATCCAACAGGGCGCGGTGCGCTTGGAGGAGCAGAGCGAGGACGGCGTCGACCAGCTGCGGGACGTGCGGGGGGAGGGGGATCTCCTCGGCATCGGCCGGTATCTCGGCTTCGGCGAGCATGTCTACACCGCCCGCACCGAGACGGACGTCATCCTCTATGCCCTGCCGGCGGAGGCTTTCTGGGAGACCGTCAAGCGCCATGCGCGGGCAAGCCGCTTCCTGGCGACCTATTTCTCCGTCGCCATCCTGCCGCCGGCACTGGAGATGCGCGAAGAGCGCAGCGAAGAGCTGCGGTTGGGCCGGCGACCGGTGGACTGGATGTCCCGCCCCGTCGAGCAGCCCTCGCGCCCGCTCACCTGCCTGCCCGACACCGCCGCCCGTGATGTGGCACGGCTGCTCGCCGAGCGGGACGCCGCGGCGGCCGTGGTGATCGACGGCCAGGGTGCCCCCCGGGGCGTGGTGACACCGCGCACCCTGAGCGATGAGGTGGCGAGCGGTCGCCAGCCCCCGGACACACCGGCGCAGGCGCTGATGCGCCCTGTCTGCGCCGTGGCGGCGCCCGGGCTGGAGGCCGGGGACTATCTCACGCGGATGCTGGACCAGCAGACGGAGCATTTGGTGCTCACCGCCAACGGCCGCCTGGACGGGCCCTTCGCCGGCGTCATCACGCGCCGCGATCTGACCCGGGTGGAGGGCGCTGCACCCCTGGCGCTGATCGAGGACATGGCCCGCGCGCCGCGCATCTCGGAGCTTGCCGCCCTGCGGGTACAGGCAGAGGGCGTGCTCGCGGCGGGCCTCACCGACCCGGATGCCACGCGCTGGCTCGCGCCCATGGCCGGTGCCTTCAACGCCGCGGTGCTGCGCCGCGTGGTCATGTTGGTAGAAGGCGCTCTGGCCGATCAGGGTCTGGCGTCGCCGAATCTGGACCACTGCTGGGTGTTTTTCGGCTCGGCGGCCCGCAACGAGCTTTTTACCCGTCACGACCTCGACTGTGGCCTGATCTACGACGACCCCGACCCGGGGCATGCCCGCGGCGCCCGCGCCTATTTTCTGGAGCTCGGCCGGCGCGTGAGTGCGGCGCTCGCCGCCTGCGGCTTCGTCACCAGTGCCAAGGCCATCAGCGCCGGACATCCGAGTGCCTGCCGCTCCGTCGGCGAGTGGGAGGTGGCCTTTGCCGATTGGATCCACCAGCCCATCGAGAGCTGTGTCTACCGAGCAACGTCCCGGTTCGACCTGCGCCCGGTCCATGGCGACTGCCGGCTGGTGGAGCGCCTGGAGCGCCATATCCATGGCGAGGAGGATCGCAACCCGCGCTTCGTCCCGCTGTTGTTGGAAGACTCCATGGCCAACCTGCCACCGCTCACTTTCTTCCGCGGCCTCGTGGTGGACGACGAGGGCGGCTATCGGGAGGTGTTGGATCTGTTGCGGGCGACGCTGCAGCCCGTGGTGGATATCGCTCGGGCGCTAGCGCTGGACAGTGGCCGGCAGGCGCCGACGACGCTGGACCGGCTGCTGGTGCTGCAGCCGGAGGACGACGAGTCTTCGCTGCTGATCGAGGAGACCGCGGCGGCATTCCGTAACGCCTTGTACCATCGCGCCCGTACCGGCCTGACCACCGGCACGGATGGCAGCCGGGTGGACCCCGCAAAGCTGACCCGGCTGGAGCAGAATCTGCTCAAGTCCGGTTTCCGCACCGTGCTGCGGCTGATGGAGTACACCGGCCGGCGCTATGGGCTGACGCCGCGGCGCTGAGGTCACTCGCCAGGCCCGCTGGCTGTGGCAGCGCCGTCCCCGGCGTGACTCCGGGTCTGACTGCGCGCCGGGTCGGCGCTCCCACCGCGAGCCGACCCGAGCGCCGCACCGGTGCGCCACAGAAAGCCGGCCTAGGGATCCATCGAAGTTCGGATAGGGGCCGAATCCGCTGTCGAGCGCAGCGGTGGGCCTGATTCTGGTGTCGTCCCCGATGAAAGAACGGAGAGCAGTATGAGCCCGTTGGCCGAGGCGGTATCCGAATACCGGGCTGCCTTCACCGGCACCTGGCCGCAGACGAGCGCGCCCCAGGCCGTGCGCTTCGTGGTGCTGGATTGCGAGACCACGGGGCTGGACCCGAAGCGGGACCGGATCGTCAGCATTGGCGCCGTCTCTGTAACCGGGGGTGAGATCGACCTCGGCGACACCTTCGAGAGCCTATTGCGAGTCCTGCACAACACCGCCGCCACCCTGGTGCACGGCATCACCCGCGACGAGACCCGCGAAGGCGTCGGCGAGGAGGAGGCACTGGCGGGCCTGCTGCGCTATCTGCGCGACGGCGTCATCGTCGGTCACCATATCGGTCACGACATGGCCATGCTCGATGCCGCGCTGGAGCGCCACCAGGCGCTTGGGCTGTTGAACCGCCGCCTGGACACGGGGGAGCTCGCACTGCTGCTGGAGGCCGACGGCGCCTTCGCTGGCCACGCGCCGCTGCGGGATTTGTCCTTGGACGGCCTCTGCCGGCACTTCGATATCGTGCCCTATGACCGCCATACGGCGCCGGGCGATGCCTTTCTCACCGCCCAGATCCTATTGCGGATGCTGCGGTTGGCGGCGCGGAGCGGGCGGCGCACGCTCTCGGCGCTGCTGGAGCAGCCGCCGCGGGACGGCCGAGGCAACGGCGCAGTGTAACTGCCGGCCGCCACCATCGCCGGCGCCCGCACCAGTGGGTCCGCGACCCGCATGGGACGTCCGCACTACCCTGCACCGCGCACGACGCACTGACCCGCCACCGACGCCCGCAAACGCCGACTTCAAACTTCAAACTTCCCACTTCGCACCCATGCGCACCTTCTCCTGTCAGGTTTGCGGTCAGCCCGTCTATTTCGAAAACTCCCAGTGCACCCACTGCGGTGCGACCCGCGGCTTTCTGCCCGAGCGCCAGCGGCTGTGCGCGCTGAAGCAGGACGGCGATGGCCTCTGGCGCGTGCCGCGGCCGCAGCCGCAGCCGGCCGTGCCGCAGGCCTATCGCAAGTGCGCCAATTACGCGCGGCACAACGTCTGCAACTGGATGGTGCCCGCCGACAGCGCGGAGGCCTTTTGCGCCGCCTGCCGGCCGAACCAGACCATCCCGAACCTCGCCCGGCCCGGGAATCTGGACAAGTGGTACCGCATCGAGCGCAGCAAGCGGCGGCTGGCCTATGGGCTCCTGCGGCTCGGCCTGCCGGTGCATACCAAGGCAGAGGACCCGGCGGGCGGCCTCGGCTTCGCATTCCTTGCCCCCGAGGACGCCAACCCGGGCGAGCCCGTGCTCACCGGCCATGCCCAGGGCCTTATCACCATCAACATCGACGAGGCGGACGCGGCCACCCGCGAGCGCATGCGGCTCGACATGGACGAGAAATACCGAACCTTGCTCGGCCACTTCCGCCATGAGATCGGTCACTACTACTGGGACCTGCTGATCCGCGACGGCGGCCGGCTGGATGACTTCCGCGCCCTGTTCGGCGACGAGCGGCGCGACTACGGCCAGGCGCTGGACGCCCACTATGCCAACGGCCCGCCCGCGGACTGGCAGGAGCGCTTCGTCAGCGCCTATGCGGCGGCGCATCCCTGGGAGGATTGGGCGAAGAGCTTTGCGCATTATCTGCACATCGTCGACACGCTGGAGACCAGCGAGCACTTCGGCGTGCAGATCGAGCAGCGGCTGCCGGACGGCAGCGTGCAGCGCTCGGACCCGGACTTCGATCCCTACACCATCGCCGACTTCCAGCCTATCATCGACAATTGGCTGCCGCTCACCTTCGCCTTGAACAGCCTGAGCCGCAGCATGGGCCAGCCGGACCTGTACCCCTTCGTGCTGTCCGCGCCGGTGATCGAGAAGCTCGGCTATGTGCACCGGGTGCTGCGGGAGAGCCGGGTGCGGGTGTAGCGCCGGACCCGGAGCGTGCGCGGGGGGGGGCGAGGATCGCCCCGGGATCTCAAGTCGAGCCCTTGGCTCATCCGATTTTCGATGTTTCGATTGCGCGCGCTGCGCCGCCTGGGCGCGGCGTCTGGGCGCTGTCGCGCTATCGTCACCAGCGCATCATCAAGCCTTAACCGACGCCTGGTCTACTAGTGGGCCGCGAATAATGCCGTGGCTCGCCCGGGGGCGTGGCACGGCGGACCACAGCTCAGGAGTCTTGATGATGCGCTTGATATCCCCCTTGTCCGCCGCGGGCGGCATGCTGGCCCTGGCCTGCACCGCCGGACCGGCCGCCGCCGCCCCGCTCACCAACGGCGACTTCAGTGCCGGATTCACCGGCTGGAGCGGCCAGACCATCGCGTGCGGCGACGTCGCCTGCACCCCTGGCGCAGATGTAACCACGGACCTCGACCCGCCGCCCGGGGCCTTCACGCTGAACTTCGACGCGACCAGCGGCGCTGCCACCATCGCAACCAGTTTCTTGGACAATGACGTCTACTCGACATCCCTGCGCCAGCTGTTCGACGTCGACGAGATCGAAGGCCGCAACACTGGCCTCGCGCTGGCGCTGGACATCGATTCCACGCTGACCGATCCGGACACTGACCTGGTCATTGCGCAGCTCACTGATCCCAACGGCGTTCTCCCGGCGAAAGACCTCCTGAGCGGCGGTCCGGCAGACATCACCGAGTATGCCGGGCGCAGCGCGGAAATCTATTTCGAGATTTCGGATTTCTTCGATGGTGAGAGAGACACCCTGACGGTCGACAACATCAGTGTGGAGCAGGTGCCCGTTCCCGCGCCCTTGGTGCTCCTCATGGCCGGTCTCGGCCTGCTCGCCGGCCGCCGCCGCTTGTCTTTGCAATCCGCTCGCTAGGAGTCGTGCCGCCATGAAGCTGATCAAGACCCCCCTCGCCGGCGCCATCGCCCTCGCCCTGGGCGGCATGCTGCCTGTCGCCGCCAATGCCGAGTGGACGACCCGTCCGGATCTGGAGCTCACGCAGAGCCGACTCTTCTATGACCGCTCCCAGGGCGCCTTCTTCGTCGAGGCCAGGCTGATCAACACGGGCCCCAATGCCCTGACGGGCCCGCTGCGCATCCTGGTGGAGAGCGCCACTCTGCCCATCCTGGGCGCCGACGGCACTGACGCGGGTAGCGAATTCTTCGAGGTGGCGCTCGACGGCCCCGGCCTGGCCCCCGGTGAGCGCACCGATTTCGTGCGTGTCTTGATGCAGCGCGCCGGTCGGGTGCGCCCGCAGCTGGAGCTTCGCGCCGAGATCGACGACGCGCCCTTCCAGCTGCAACTGCTGCATGTCGCAGACATCGACAGCACCTCGGCCACCGCGGCGCTGGAGAACGTCAAGGGGTTCTCGGCCTTCCTGGACTTCTTCCGCGACGACGCGAATTATCCGAATACCATCACGCTCAGCTCCGGCGACAACTGGATTCCGGGGCCGCGCTACACCGCCGCCGCCGACGACAGCCTGGCAGCGCTGCTGGGTGTGCCCGGCCCCGGTCGGGGCGACATCGGCATGCTCAACGCCATGGGCTTTCAGGCCTCGGCGCTTGGTAACCACGAGCTGGACGAGGGTCCGGGCGACTTCGTCGACATCATCGGCGTCGACGGCAGCTGGCCCGGGGCCCAGTTCCCCTACCTCAGCACCAACCTCGACTTCACCACGGATGCGGACACAGCGCCCTTTGTCGTCGCGGACGGGCTCGACGCCGGCGCCATCCCCAACAGCCTCGCCGGCTGGGCCACGGTGGACGTGAGCGGCGAGACCATCGGTGTCGTCGGCGCGAGCACCCCGTCGCTCGGCAGCATCACCAGCCCCGGCGGCATCGGCATCGCGCCGATCGGCTTCGACAGCACCGACCCCGGCGATCTGGACAACCTGGCTGCGGAGATCCAGCCGGCGGTGGATGCACTGACCGCACGCGGTATCAACAAGGTCATCCTGCTCGCGCACATGCAGCAGATCGCCATAGAGGAGGCGCTGGCCATCGGACTGCGGGACGTGGACATCATCGTCGCCGGGGGCTCCAACACCCTGCTCGCCGACGACGACGACGTGCTCCGTCCCGGCGACGTCGCCCAGGGATCTTACCCCATCGAGCGCACCTCGGCCGACGGCGAGCCGGTGCTGGTGGTCAACACCGACGGCGACTACAGGTATCTCGGCCGACTGGTGTCCGAGCTGAGCGTGGACGGCCTCATTGACCTGGACAGCCTCGATACCCAGGTCAACGGCGCTTACGCCACCACCGCCGGCCGACTCAACGATTTCGGCCTGACTGCGAACGATGCCGACCCTACGGTGGCCGCCATCGCCGACGACCTGCTCGCGGTGGTTCAGGCCTTGGACGGCAACGTGCTGGGCCTGAGCGAGGTCTACCTGGACGGGCGCCGCAGCACGGTACGCACCGAGGAGGCCAATCTCGGCAACCTCACCGCCGACGCCAACCTCTGGGTGGCACGCCAGGCCGACCCGAGCGTGCAGATCTCCATCAAGAACGGCGGCGGCATCCGCGCGGACATCGGCCAGGTGAGCTTCCCGCCGGGCTCCACGAACCCGGACGACATCCAGTTCCTGCCGCCCGAGGACAACGAGGTCAGCCAGCTGGACGCCCAGTCGTCACTGGCCTTCAACAATGGGCTCACCTTGCTCACGCTCACCGCCGCGGAGCTGAAGGCCGTGATGGAGCACGGCGTCGCAGCCTCGTCGCTGGATCCGGCCAATACCCAGGGCCGCTTCCCGCAGGTGGCCGGCGTCCGCTTCAGCTGGGACCCCGCCGAGTCTGCGGGTAACCGGGTGCAGTCGCTCGCCGTCGTGGACGACAGCGGCGCGGTGATCGACAGCATCGTCGAAGGCGGCAGCTTCGTGGGCGATGCCAACCGCAGCTTCCGCATCGTCACCCTCGGCTTCCTCGCGGGCGGCGGCGACGACTATCCATTCCCGAGCACCGACCGCGTGGATCTCGAGCAGCCCGAGGGCGCCCCGCGCACCGGCAAGTTCACCTTTGCCCCGGACGGCACCGAGCAGGATGCGCTGGCCGAGTACATGGGCGCCTTCTTCCCGGAGGTGGCCTATGATCTTTCCGAGACGGACGCCCTGGACGACCTGCGCAACCAGAATCTGGGCCTGACGGGCAAGACGGATACGGTCGGCGAGATGCCGCCCGGCGCGGTGAGCCTGGCGAAGATCGGCGGGTTGGGCCTCGGCGGCGCCGAGATCGTCACCTGGGATGCCGCAAGCCAACAGCTCTTCGTTACCGGCGGCAGCGTCAATGTCGTCGACCTGAGCGATCCCGCGTCACCGGCGCTGACGGCGACGCTGAGCCCCGAGACGGATGTCGAGACCGAAATCGCCGGCTTCGCCGCCGGCGGCGTCACCAGCGTCAGCTTCAAGGACGGTCTGCTGGCGGTGGCCGTCGAGGCGAGCCCGCAGACGGACACCGGGCGCATCGCCTTCTACGATGCCGGTGGTGCCTTCCTCGGCTCCGTGGAGGCCGGCGCCCTGCCGGACATGGTGACCTGGGACCGGGCCGGCACCCGGGTGCTGGCGGCCAACGAGGGCGAGCCGGACGGCGGCGTCGATCCGGCTGGATCGGTGACCATCGTCGAGGTCCCGACGGCTGGTGATGCGGCTGCCCGTGTCGCCGGCGCCATCGCGACGCAGGTGCCTTTCACCGGCTTCAACGGACAGGAGGACGACCTGCGTCTGGACGGTATCCGCATCTTCCCGGGCAAGCAGGCCGCCCAGGACTTCGAGCCCGAGTACATCGCGCTGTCCGCGGACGACGCCACGGCCTACGTCGCGCTGCAGGAGAACAATGCACTGGCTGTGCTGGACCTTACCGCGTCACCAGTGACCGTGGATCTGGTCGCCCTGGGGACCAAGAACCACAGCCTGCTGGAGAATGCGTTGGATCCGAGCGACAGGGACGGAGGCATCAACATCGCGTCCTGGCCGGTGCAGGGGATGTTCATGCCGGACGGCATCGCCGCCTATGATCCGGGCCTCGGGCGCAGCTTCGTGCTGACGGCCAATGAGGGTGACGCCCGGGACGAGGATGACCGTATCGACGATGTCACACTGGACCCGGCAGTGTTTCCTGATGCGGCGACGCTTCAGCTGGAGGAGAACCTGGGCCGGCTGGACATCTCCACCATCGATGGCAACGCCGGACCAGGCGGGGCGTTCCAGGCCCTGTTCAGCTATGGCGCGCGCTCCTTTACGGTCTGGGATATCGACAACGGCCTGCGCAGCGACACCAACGACGACATCGCTCGGGTCACCGCGCAGCTGACCCCGGACCTGTTCAACGCCAACGACGGCGACCCCGGAGAGCGCGACAAGCGCTCCGACAACAAGGGCGCCGAGCCCGAGGCGGTCATCGTCGGTGAGCTGGACGGGCGCTGGTACGCCTTCGGCGGCCTCGAGCGCGCCGGCAGCGGGGTCATCATCTACGACGTCACCAACCCGGCGCTGCCGCGGTTCGTGTCCTACACGCCGGGCGCGCCCGATGACATCGCCTTGGAAGGTATGGTCCTGATCCCCGCGGCCGAGAGCCCGAACGGGCAGGACCTGTTGGTGACCGCCAGCGAGGAGACCGGCACCATCGCCGTCTACCGCGTCGATCACTGACGCCGGTCGGCTTGGCGATAAGCGCAGGGATGCGCGTGCTCCCAAGGCCGGCGTTTGCCCGGCTCCCGCGGATTCAGCTGGCCGACGCCTGAGGCGTTGAGCCGTGCGCGTACGCGGTGTGCCCGCGCATGGTGTCGGCAAGCCGCCCGAACAGGGCCCGCCAGGCCGTGGCCACATCGGGCGTGTAACGCTCGCCCAGGCCGTGGCTGAGCGCCCAATGCAAGGCGTCCTCGAACAGCGCGTAGTGCTCGACTCTGACACCGTAGGCTAGATGGCGGTCGCCGAGGTCTCGGATGTCGGTGCTGAGGGTGTCGAAGTCCTCCAGCGAGGCCACGGCGGTATCCAGCATGGCGAGCAGCTTGTGGCCCTGCTCGCGAGTATCCGTCTTGAACAAGTGCTGCAGCTCCGGATGCAGCTCGAACAGCCGTGTGTAGAGCTGAAATGCAGTCTGCTCCGAGATGGGTCGAAGCTGCTCCCAGGAAGTCCTGACGGCGGCGATCTGTTCGGAAGTCATTAGGTGAGCCCCTCGATGTGACGGCCAATGGCTCAGCTGTCCGGGCGGCGCGATGAAACAGCTCGTAACCCGGCGCTGACCCTGTCGGACGGGCTGACGGGGCCCGCCGTCTGCGAGCGAAGTTTAGCCGCAGGGCGCTGCTTGTCATGCGCAGAATGCGCCATCTCACTGATCTGACTCAATTTAGCCGACTGGATCGGCCGAGCTGGCATTGAGCTCGGTGGGTCCCAACGCGCCCCGAAAACCGCTCGTCGGCGACGCCTCGGGTGCGGCGTTGGTCCAGCGGACGGCTTGAGCCGAGGGGTTGCCTCCAGGGTCAGGGACGGCCTTAGCGAGCAGGGTGCGTCGAATAGGTCAGACCTGTCGCCGTCGTTTCTGTCTGGGTACGGGGTTGCTGCTGGACGCTGCCCGCCGGACTAGCGCACCTCCGCCGTACTGCCCTCGATGGGCTGCTCGGGCTCCGCGCGCCCGCCCAAGTGCTCGGCCAAGAAGCGCTCGATGCGGGCAAAGGCGTCCAGGCGGTTCTCGGGGCGGGCGAAGCCGTGGCCCTCGTCCGGGAAGACGATGTAGGTGACGGGCAGGTCCTTGGCGCGCATGGCCTCGACGATCTGGTTGCTCTCGGCGATCTTCACCCGCGGGTCGTTGGCGCCCTGGAGCACCATCAGCGGATCATCGATGTTGTCGACGTGATAGAGCGGTGAGATGCGCTTGTTGAGCGCCGGGTCGTTCTCCACATCGCCCACGCGCAGCACCAGCTCCTTCTTGGCCGGGGCCCAGTAGGGCGGGATGGACTCGAACAGGGTTTTGATGTGCGACGGGCCGACGATGTCCACGCCGCAGGTGTAGAGGTCCGGCGTGAAGGCGAGCCCGGCGAGGGTCGCATAGCCGCCGTAGGAGCCGCCCATGATGCACACGCGCTCGGGGTCCGCGATGCCCTGCGCGATGGCCCAGCGGGTGGCGTCCGTGAGGTCGTGCTGCATGGCGCCGACGCCCCATTCCTCGTTGCCGGCGTTCAGAAACGCCTTGCCGAAGCCGGTGGAGCCGCGGAAGTTCACCTGCAGCACCGCATAGCCGCGGTTGGCGAGCCACTGGGCCTGGGCGTCATAGCCCCAGTAGTCCCGGGCCCAGGGGCCGCCGTGCACCAGCAGCACCATGGGCAGGGGCGCGGCGGGCCTGCTGCCGTCGACCTGCACGGGCAGCGTCAGGTAGCTCGGCAGGGTCAGCCCGTCGCGGGCGGGGATCTCCACCGGCTGCATGTTGGTGAGCGAATACTCGGTCAGCTCCGGGCGGGTGACGAACAACAGCTCCGCGCTGCGCTCTTTGCCGTCATCGCCGGCACGCCGGTAGAGGTAGTAGCTGGTGGGGCCGTCGTCCGGCTGAAAGGCGACGATCCAGCGGTCGTCGGCCAGTGTGCGGTCGGCGATGACCAGCTCGCCGCGGGCAACATTGCGCAGGTAGTCGAAGTCCAGCTTCAGGCTGTCGTCCAGCAGTGTCCACTCGGGCTTCAGGTAGTCGAACTCCACCGCCTGCACGCGGTGCTCGGTGGGGTGGACGATGACGCCGGCGACGTCGCTTTTCGGGTCCTTGGCGAGCTCCCGCTGCTCTTTGCCGGTCTTGGCGTCCAGGGCGATGAGCCTGGTGGTGTCGCTCTCCAGCGAGCTGGACACGAACAGCGTGTCGCCGGATGCATCGAACCCATAGGCGCCGCCGTTCTCGCCGAAGGGGAAGCGGATCAGCTCGCGCCACTCGGCATTGTCGCTGTCGCGTACGCGGACGATGTCGGCGCCGGTCTCCGGATCCTTGGCCTCGGCGGCGCGAATGCGGAAGTCGGCGTCGGTGAGCCAGCCCACCACGTCGCCGGGATTTTCGGTGTCCAGGGTGACTTCGCCGCTGGCGAGGTCGATGCGGTACATGTCGAAGACGCTCGGGTCGCGCTTGTTGAGCCCGATAAGGACTTCCTGCGGGTGCTCCGGGTCGGTGATCAGGTTCTCGGCGCGCACGCCTTCGAAGGGCGTCAGGTCCCGGGTCTCGCCGCCGGCCAGGTCCACGGCATACAGGTGCCAGTTCTCGTCGCCGCCCTGGTCTTGAAGATAGAACACCCGCTTGCCGTCCTGGGACCAGCCGTGGAAGCGGATGCCGCGGACGGTGTCGTCGGTGATTTGTCGCGGCTCGCCGCTGCCGTCGGTGGGCTGCACCCAGACGTTCAGCACGCCCTGGTCGGACGGCGCTAGCCAGCTCAGGTAGTCGCCGGTCGGCGCGATGCGCCCCTGGGTGCGGGTGGGGTTGCCGAACAGCACCTCCAGCGGGATCAGCTCGGGGGGCTTCGCGCTGCTATTGGGCGCGTCGGGGCGGTCGGCGGCGTGGCTCATGCTGGACATCGTCATTATGAGAAAGCTGATCAGTAGCGGGCTTGGCATGGGGTGATCCGTGGGAAATAGGGCGCAGCGGCCACGGCTTTCGATGATCTCGGCGTCAGCGGACTGCAGTTTGGACCGCGGCATACTAACCTTTGCCGAAGCCCATGCAACCGCCCCATCAGGGCGCGCGAGGAGAACTGACCATGACCTTGGATCTTCTGATTTTCTACGGTTCCGTGCGCAGCGAGCGGCAGGGTATCCGTGCCGCGCGCTTCGTCGAGCACCAGTGCCGCGCCCGCGGCCACGACGTGCTCCTGGTCGACCCGCTGGAGCTACAATTGCCGCTGTTGGACAAGATGTACAAGGAGTACGCGCCGGGTGAGGCGCCGGCGCCGCTGGAGCGGCTCGCCGAACGGGTGCGCCGCGCCGATGCCTATATCGTCGTCTCCGGCGAGTACAACCACACGGTACCGCCGGCGCTGTCGAACCTGCTGGATCACTTTTTGGAGGAGTACTTCAACAAGCCGAGCGCCATCGCCTGCTACTCGGCGGGCCACTTCGGCGGGGTTCGGGCGGCCATGACCTTGAGGGGCATGCTGTCGGAGATGGGCATGTCCAGCATCCCGTCCATTTTCCCGGTGCCCCGGGTGCAGGACGCCTTCGCCGAGGACGGCACGCCCACCGATACCGCTTGGGAGGACCGTGCAGAGAAGTTCCTGGACGAGCTGGAGTGGTATGCGCGGGCGCTGAAGGCGGCCAGGCAGCAGGATGCCGCGGGCGAGCGCAGCGAGTGCGAGGCGCAGGCGCTGGTGCAATCGGCGCGCTGAGTAGTGCCCGTCAACCCAAGCGGGTGTAGGACGTGCCCGCGGGAGCCGATGCGGGCAGCAATGGACCGCTGCGGTGGAGGGATCAGGCCATCAATCGCAGCGAAGTGTCGGTCGCGGGTGACCAGCGCCAGACCATGTTGCAGGCTGCCCGCCGCGATCCAGAGGTCGTTGGTCGGGATCGGCCGTCCCGCGGCGCGCAGCCCGGCATAGACGCGGGCGTACAGCGGGCGGTCTCTGGATCGATGGACAGCGTGCGCACTCGACCGCTTTAGAGGAAGGCATCCAGCTCGCGCCGGTGGTGCTCGGCGCGGCTGCCGACCGCGAAGCCCGATAACAGTTCGCCGAGCAAGACGTGCATACGTCTTTCGCCAATTGGCGCAACCTCTTCATCGAGCCCTGTCATGCCCAAGAAACTCCTGCTGATCGGCTGGGACGCCGCCGAGTAGAAGACCATCGACCGCCTCGTCGACCAAGGCGACATGCCCGTGATGCAGGGCCCGCTCAAGCGCGGCACCCGCGTCAATCTGACCACGCTGCACCCGGTGCTATTCCCAATGCTCTGGACCTGCGCGGCAGCCCTGAGCGAGCAGCAGCCGGATCATGCGGCATCGATGTGGATGAGCTCGTCATCGAGACTCATCGCGGCAAGCTCCAGGGCCTGTCGGACATCGTCCGCCTCCAGCTCAGGATACTCTCGATGCAGTTCTTCACGGTCCGGGTACAGCGCCACCGCCTCCAGGACGCGTCGCACGGTCAGGCGCATGCCACGGATGCCCGGTGCCCAACCCCACCACCCCGCTGCTGACCCTGCTCGGCCTCGGTGCCATGGGCGTCGCGGCCTATCGCCGCCGGCGCGAGGAGGGTCTGAAGCGGCGGGCGGCTGAATCCGCGTAGGGCGGAGGCCCGCTGGCGTGCCACTCGGTCTCGGTCGCGCTGCGTAGGCGACGAGCGATGACCGCCGGCGGCTGGCCCCCTGGGTAGGCCGGTTGCGACAGGATGCGCACGCAGCCATGCTGCGTGATCGGGCAAGACGCCCAACCCTGCGCGATATTCGCATCCAGCCATGCCCTTGCCGCACCATGGTGTTGATGCGCCGCGTCCAACAGCGCAATCAGGACGTTGACGTCGAGTAGGCCGCGCATCACCCACCCGGACTAGACGCCGAGCTCGTCGCGCAGGCGCTCCACGGTCTCGTCGCTGACGACGCGACCGTCTGCTGGCAGGGGTCGGAATCCGTAGAACCCGGCCGGCTCCGAATCCGGCGTCGCGCCCTCGGTGAGCGCCAGGCGAGCCAGGTCCGAGAGCACGGCGCCGGCGGACCGATGTTCCCGGCGTGCGCGCTCCTTGATGGCTTCGATGATGTCTGAGTCGATGTCGAGGGTCGTACGCATGACTTCGCCGCAGCAATGGTCATGTGATGCGGTGATGCTAGCGCATCACGCCTCTCGCGGCCAGACCGCCGTGCTGGTGCGGCCAACCCTGAGACGACGAGACACTGATGACAAAGAGACTGCTGCTGATCGACTGGGGTGAGGAGCGACCGTCTGTCCAGTGGACGAGCTAATCCCAATCCGGCAGCGTGACGAACACCCCGCTGGGGCTGAGGTGCCGCGCAGGGATGCATTCGAGCGACCAACGATCAGGAACGCACACGACCAAGAAACTCCTCCTCATCGGCTGGGACGCCGCCGACTGGAAGACCATCGACCGCCTCGTCGGCCTTGATCATAACTCCGACCGCCTTGGGCGCTGACTGAGTAGTCAGGCCATCCCGGCCCGACACAATCGGGGTTGGAAGCCCTGGCTGCGCAGGATGCGCCCCCGCGGCTTGGTCGTTAGTGGGACCAAGGGTGGACGAGCGACAGCGAAGTCCACCCCGGGGCTAGGTAGTTCAGTTTCCGTGGAATCCGCCCCTCGTCGTTCATGCAGAACAGATACTTGGCAGGCAAAGCCGTGACCAGGGTTGAAGAGTCGGCTACAAGCGTCGAATATCGATGGATCTGTAGGCACGCCGCCATGTCCTGTGTCGCGTGCAACCGATCCTGAGGTACGCGACGCATGAACGATCTGAACACGCCCGTTTCGCGACTGCTGCGCCTCGCGCGCCGCGCGCGCGAGCGCTGGAAGGAGAAGGCGCTGGAGCGCCAGCAGCGCCTGCGTTCGGCGCAGGTGCGCATCCGCGACCTGGAGCGCAGCCGTGCCTACTGGAAGGATCGGGCCTTGTCGGCCGAGGGCCGCAGCCCGGCGGACGGCGCATCGGGCGAGGACACCGACGAGGACGCCGACGGGGAGTCGCCTGCGGCACGGATGCCGAGGCGTATCGCCAACCATCGCTATACGCTGGAGGCGATGCAGACGAGCATGGCGCTGTATCTGCATATCGGCCTTGGTTGCCGCGGGGTCGGGCAGGTCCTGCGTTTGTTCTCGCAGTCTGTGCCGCTGGGCGTTCCGGCTGCGACCACCGTGCTGAATTGGTGCTGTCGCTTGGGCTTGGGCGTGCTGAAGCGCCCGCCGCCGCGACGCGACGATTGGATTTTCGTGCTGGACCACACGGTGGCCTTGGGCGCGCTGAAGTGTTTGGTGGTGCTCGGCATTCCCGCCGCTCGGTTGGCCGAGACCGGGTATTCGCCCTGCCATGGCGACATGACGGTGCTGGCCGTGGAGGTGATGGTGAACAGCAACGGGGTGCGGGTAGCGGCGGTGCTGGAGCAGGTGAGTGCGCGCACGGGGCCGCCCGTGCAGATCGTCGCCGACCACGGGAGCGATCTGCGCAAGGGCATCGCGCTGTATCGCGAGCAGGCGCCGGACTGCGTGGAGACCTACGACATCTCCCATGCCGTGGCGACGCAATTGAAGGCGCACTGGGGCGATCACGCGCCTTGGCAGGCGTTCCTGCAGCAGGCGAGCAGCGCCTTGAGCCGTTGCCAACAAACGGACGTGGCGTTTCTGCTGCCGCCGTGCCAACGCACCAAGG
>NZ_NRRV01000020.1 GCF_016583825.1 Thiohalocapsa halophila
GGGCTAGGAGGGGCTGGGCGGGGCCGGCAAAGGCCGGAGTCTCAGGCGACCGACGGCGAAGGGGTGGAGCTCGCGTGACTGCGCCGACCGGCGTCGGGGCCGATGCGGTGGCCGTCGCGCAGGCACCAGCCGAGCCACTTGGACAGGAACAAATTGGCCTTCCACTTGGTGCGCAGGGCCGGCGACTCATAATGACTGAAGATGGGCAGCGCCGTCTGGCGCAGGTCCAGCACTTCCACCTGCTCGGCATCGTGGTAGGCCTTCAGCGTCGCATCCGGCTCCGGCAGCCAGTCCGCACGATCGCCGCCGGAAGGAAACACGTGGGTCAGCCGGAAGGTGGTGGTATAGCGGGCCTGCTCGATGACCTCCAGCTGCAGATAGGTATGTCCCGGCCGACCCGAGACCTGCACGCCGGAGAGGCTCGCGAGCCTCGGCACGAGCTGCATCAGGGCGCGATAGTTTTCTTCACACAACGCCATCAACACGCCCACCGTCGGCTGGTCGCCGGTGAGTTCGAGCTTGCTGATGATCGCGGAGGGGGCTTGCATACTGCGGGTGGGTCTTGAGGCTGTCACCGCCGACTGCTGGGAGCAGCCGGCGGACGGTGTTCGGCTTAGGGTGATCAGGCGTTGTCGCCCTGCTGGGCGGCGATGTCGGCGCGCACCTTGTCCATGTCCAGCTCGCCCGCTTTGGTCAGCAGCTCGCGGAAGGACCCTTCCGGCAGTGCGCCGGGCTGGGAGAAGATGATGATCTGATCGCGGAAGATCATCAGGGTCGGAATCGAGCGAATCTGGAAGTGCGCTGCGATCTGCTGCTCGTCTTCGGTGTTCACCTTCGCGAAGACAACGTCCGGATGATCCTCGGAGACCTTTTCGAACACCGGCGCGAAGGTGCGGCAAGGACCGCACCAGGGCGCCCAGAAATCGACAACCACGAAGGCGTTGTCCGCGACTGTGGATTCAAAATTCTCTTGCGTCAGTTCTACAACGGCCATGGCTCAACTCCCCGCGGCTATTTCACATGGCCGGCGAGGATAACAGATCGACCCAGCCCCCGCAGTTTCCCGCCAACAGGGCGCGGGCTTTGCCGGGGCGGGATGGATACTCGTCTCAGTAAGCGAAGTTCCAGCGGGCGTCGCCAGCCGGACTGAGGCGAACCTGCTTGGCGGGCAGGTGGGTGTCCGGCGACGGCGAAGCGGCCTCCTCGCCCAGCGCCAGCAGGATCTCGGCGCGCCGGCCGAGCCAGCCCGCCAAGGCCGCCTGATCACGCAGTTGGATGCGCCGCTCGGCGACGGCCAGCAGCCGCAGCATGCCGAGCCGATGCGCAGTGGACTGGGCCGAGAGCAAGCTCGGCAGCGGGCCCGGCAGCAGCACGAACACCGCCGCGCCGTGGCGGGCGGCGGCCTCCGCCGCCACCAGCCGGGCCGGCAGATCAGTCAAATCCACCGCCAACGTCATCCCCCGATCCGGGTAGCGCGCCGCAAGGCGCCCGAGGACTGCGCGGGTGGTGCGGCGCGAGGGCCCCTGCTGTGCGGGCACGCCGTCATTGCGCACACCGACGATGAGCCGGCGCACCACCCCGAGCCCGGAGCGCGCGAGCAGCGCCGGCACCAGACGCACTGCGAAGCGGTCGAGGTCCTGCATCGCGTCGCTGAGCTCGCTGTAGGGGATCAGCTGGGGATGGCGCTTGCGGGCGTTGTCGCGCTCGGGGCCGTAGGTCCAGCCATCGAGCCAGCGCTCCACGGCCCAGCGGCGATGCTCGATAATCGCCAGGCGCTCGACTTCGGGGGGCGCGAAGGCGAAGGACTCGACCAGCTCTTCCGGCACGGCGCGGCAGTCTGTGACGGCCAGCTTCGCCCAGAGGTGGTCCGCCTGATGACGGTTCGCATCCTTGTAAGACGTAGCCAGCTGTGCCCAGGGACGCCCCGAGGGCGCAGCGGCCGGGTCTCGGCCTTGCGCCGCGGAGGTATCGCGATAGTGCTCGTGGATGACCTCCGCCAGGGCATCGTCGCGCCCCTCCAACAGCACCTCCCGGGAGTAAGCGATGCGCAGCGGCTGCAACGGCACCAGCTGCCCGTCCCAGTCGGCGAGCCGACCCTTGGGCCAGGCGTCCTCCGTGGCCAGAGCCACCAGCGGTGACGCCCCTTGCTCGGCAGCCTGCGAGCCGAGCGCGCGGGCAAGGGACAGTCCCGCATCGGCGCCCGCATCGCAGATGGCGATCATGGTCACCGGCGGCGCGCCGTGACAATCCGGCGTCGGCAGGGCCGTGTAGCGCAGCCGCGCGCAGGCGGACGCCTGCGGGTGGTGTGCAGCAATCCAATCCCGCCAGCGCTCGGGCGTCTCGGCGGCGAGGGTCACCAGCGGCGGCTCGTCCGCGTATTGGCCGACGCGCAACGCGTGCAGCAAGCTCGCCTGCGCGAACGGCCCGAAGCCGGCGACCAACAAATGGGCGACCTGCCCCGCCGGCGGATCCATACTGCGATGCAGCGGCCAGCGCGCGAACATCACACGGGCTGCTGTGCGCAGCGGGTCCATCCATTCCAGCCGCAGGACGCCGGGGGGCAGCTCGGTGCCGGTAGCAAAGTCCGCCACATCATCCGGCTCGCCGGCGGCGGCACCCGGCTCGCGCAACACCACCACCCGCAGCGGCCGCCGGCGTGTGGCCAGTGCGGATCGCAGCCCGGCCAGGCGCTGCGGCAGGTCTGGACCCGCCGCCAGCAACAACAAGCCGGCCCGCTTGGGGATGCGCCCGCGCCGCCGACGCACGCGCACGCCCTGGTCGCTCAGCACCGCGCGGGCCTGGGCCAGCGACGGTGCGTCGCCGTCCCACAGCACCAGCGGCGCGGTGCGCCAGGGCAGCATGGCGGGGCGGCGGCGGTCGCTCAGTCCGAGGTGTGCAGCACTTGCCCCGCCTCGTCCTCAACGGACACGGCGATGGGAATACCCTCGCGAATGCTCGCGGAGACCACGCAGAAGTCCTCGAACAAGCGCTTACAGCGGTCGAGCCGCTTGCTCCCCGCGAGCTCCTCGTCGATGACGAGCTTCACGTCCAGACCGCCAATGCGCAGGCGCTTCTGCTCGTTGCGCACCAGGGTGCAGGTGGCCTCGGCGCGCAGGCTGTTGTCCCGAGGGTCATCTTTGCTGAGACAGTACAACAGGCTCGCCGAAAGACAATTGGCCGCGGCTGCGGCCAGCAGCCGCGAGGCGTTGGGTCCATTGGTCTCGCCCAGCGGCGGCGGCTCGTCGGTCAGCAGGTCGGCCGCGCGCTTCCAATCGAAGCGGACGTTGAGCTGGTAGCCCTCCTGCTGCTCTAGGTGGATGGTGAAGCGGCCTTCTTCTGACATGGCTCTCGGGTCGATCTCCCAGTGGGTTTCGCGGCGGGGTGTCTGGGCGGCTGGCGGCTCGACTCAGTCCGCCGCACCGCCCGCGGCGCGGCGGCGGTGGCTCGGGTTTTTCGGATCGCGGCGGCGCCGGGCCGCGGCACCACGGGGGCCACCACTGCGGCTGTACTGCCGCCAATCACCTTGTGCGAGCCGGACACGGTCGCGGCGCGGGCCGCGGTAGAGGTAGACCCAGGCGCTGCCGTGTGCTGTGGCGATGACGCGGCGGTCGTAGAGTCTGGGATAGTCTTCGAGCTGATCCAGCCGGCGCAAGCCCGCGGCATCGACGCCGTAGACCTCGCCGAAGACGGCCGTATCGCCGCCGGCGACCAGCCCCGGGTAAGCGCCCAGCACCAGCAGCGTGAAGCGCGGCTCGGTGCGGTGGCTGCCCAGGAAGCGTGCCTCGCGCAGCAGATGGTGGTTCACCTCGCCGCGCAGCAGCGTGCCATAGACGAAGACCCGATGCTCCATGTCGCCTCCGATCGGGGCCGCTGCAACGGGGCGCGTCAGGGCTCGACGCGGCTACCCAGCACAGCGAGGAACTGCCGCATCCACTCTGGGTGTGCGGGCCAGGCGGGCGCCGTCACCAAGGTGCCGTGGGTATGGGCGTTGTCGAAGGTGGTGGCGACGGCGTGCCAGCTGCCGCCGGCCATTTCGATATCGGGCTGCAGCGCCGGATAAGCCGTGCAGGTCGCGCCCTCCAGCACCCCCGCGGCCACCAGGATCTGCTTGGCTGCCATCGTCTGCACCTCCAAACTCATGCGTATTCGGAATGCCGCCACCCGGCTTCCGCGGTCGCTCGGCTGGGCCACCGCAGGCGCCGGGGACTATACCACCGAGACAGCGCCCCGGATGCCCATGTCTGACCAGATCCCCGAGCAACCCGCGCCCCGCCCGCCGCCGGCATCGCTGCGCGGGCGCGGCACCAACATGAACCCGGATAGCCGCTACGACGCCCACAGTCGTCATGCGGTGGACGACGGCTGGTGGCAGTCGGAGCCCGACACAGACCCCCGCACCGAGCTCGGCATCGACGCCAGCCGCAGCATCATCAGCCACAACGACTCACCAGACATCCCCTTCGACCGCAGCGTCAACCCCTACCGCGGCTGTGAGCACGGCTGCGTCTACTGCTACGCAAGGCCCACCCACGCCTGGCTCGGCCTCTCGCCCGGGCTGGACTTCGAGCGGCGGCTGTTCCACAAGCCCGATGCCGCAGCCCAGCTGCGCCGCGCCCTGGCCAAGCCGGACTACCGGCCGGCGACCCTGGTGCTGGGGGCCAACACGGACCCCTATCAGCCCATCGAGCGCCGCTTGGGCAGTACGCGCGCCATTCTGGAGGTCCTGCTGGAGGCCCGCCACCCCGTGGCCATCACCACCAAATCCGCGCTGGTGCTGCGGGACTTACCGCTGTTGCGGGAGCTGGCCGCGGCCGATCTGGTGGCCGTGCAGATGTCCATCACCACGCTAGACGCCGAGCTGGCGCGCCGACTGGAGCCGCGCGCGGCGAGCCCGCAAAGGCGCCTGCGGGCGGTCGAGGACTTGGCCAACGCCGGCATACCGACCGGCGTGCTGGTCTCGCCGCTGATACCCGGGCTCACCGACCAAGACATGGAGGCCATCGTCGCGGCCGCCGCCGCGGCCGGCGCGGTGCGCGCTGGCGCCCTGCTCGTGCGTTTGCCTTTGGAGCTCAAAGACCTCTTCAGCGACTGGCTGCGGACCCATTACCCGCAGCGCGCCGACAAGGTGCTGTCATTGATCCGTCAATGCCGCGACGGCCCCCTCAACGCCGCCGCCTTCGGCGAGCGCATGACCGGCACCGGGCCGGTGGCGGCGCTGCTGCAGCAGCGCTTTGGCCTGGCCCTGCGCCGGCACGCCCTGGCGCGGCAGGACAGCGGCTGGCAACTGTCGGCGAAGGCCTTCCGGGCGCCGGCCGTGGACCCCCGCCAGCTGTCGTTGTGGGACTGAGCCCTATGGCGGCGGCGCGTGCGCAACGACGCCTGCCAATCGACTTCAGGGGGTTCGAGGTCGTTGCTAACCTGTGGGCAGCGGCCTGGTGTCAGCGCCCCGCCACCCGCTCGCAGAGCTCCTGAAAGAGCCGCGCCCGCGCCGCGGAGCTGGATTCACGCGCGACCTGCAGTCCGCGCTCGCCCATGGCGTCGCGGCGCTCGTCGTCCAGCAGCAGCTGCGAAATGGCCCCGGCGACGGCGGCCACGTCCTCGCCGTCGACATTGAGTCCCGTCTCGCCGTGGCGCACGGCCTCGACCACGCCACCGGCGCGCCCGGCCACCACCGCCTTGCCGCAGGCATTCGCCTCCAGAAAGACCAGCCCGAAGCCCTCGGTGTCGTGGTTGGCGAGCTCGCGGTTGGGCATGACGAAGAGGTCGCAGAGCTGGTAGTGGGCCACGAGCTCGTCATGGGGCACGCGCCCGGCGAAGATAACCTGATCCGCGACACCCTGCGCCACCGCCAGCGCCTCCAGCTCAGCGCGGTAGTCACCCGTGCCCACCACGAGATAACGCGTCTGCGGGCAGCGCGCGAGGATCTCCGGCAATGCGCGAATGGTGGTATCGATGCCCTTGCGCTCCACCAGCCGGCCGACGGTGAGCAGCACGCGCTTGCCGGCCAGCCCATAGCGCTCCAGCAGCGTCACTGGCTTCGGCCCGGGCTGGAAGCGCTCCGCGTCGACGCCGTTGACGATGAGCTCGATCCGCTCCGGCGCGACGCCCATTTTATCGATGAGCGCACGGCGGGTGAACTCGCTCACCGCCACCACGGCATCTGCCTTGTGCAGATATTGCCGCCGGCGGCGGCCGAAGAGTCGGTAGGGCACATCCGTGGTGATCTCCTCGCCATGGATGTAATTGATGTAAGGGATGCCGAGCATGCGCCTCAGCAGCAGGCCGAGCCAGGAGCCGGAGCTCAGCTCGCAGACACAAACGACGTCAATCCCCTCGCGCCGGATCATGCCGATGGCCTTGCGCAGCACCTTGAGCTTGAGCGGCAGGTCCACGGACAGTTGCAGCCAGGCCGAGTGCAGCAGCGAGCCCGGACTCGCCGCGGGCGGGCGCAGCAGCTCGATGCGCTCGATGGGGAAATCCACCCGCGCATCGTACTCGCGCCAGCCGGCCACCTCCTCGCCGCTCAAATAGTGGCGCCAGGGCGCGAGCACATGCATGGTGCCGCGCGGTGCGAATTGGCACAGGCTCTCGTACACCACCGCGGAGCCGCCGTTGATGGGCGGGAAGATATTCGCAACCAGCAGGCATTTCATCGAGCACCGGGCTCCGCGTCGGCGCGCAGCGAGCGAATGTCACCGCGATGGGTAAGTCGGGGCCGGGTCTTCACCATGGGCGATTCGAGCAAGGATCTTGACGGCATTCTGACCTTGCTCCCGCGCCGAGTCTACCGCCAGCGCCCGAGCCGACTCGGCCCCTGGCCTCAGTCGCTGGCGTCGGCCCCTGGCATCGGCACCTGGCATCGGCCCAAGTCGCGCCCACGCTAGTGACCCCCACGCTGGTGCCCCCGCCACGGTGACCCGCCCGCCAGTAACCGGACGCGACCCGCACAGCCAAGCCGCACCAACCGTCCCGTCACGCGTCCAGGAAGCGCGCCAGCTCGTGCTCGCAAGCAGCCTCGATGTCCTCGAACCAGGCCGCGCTGGCGTAGCTCGGCCAGCGCTCGGGCGCCAGGGGCTTCAGAAGCGGCGCGTACGCATCCGTGCTGACCTGACCGCCGTTGATCCCAAAGCGCTCGAACACCGGACGCAAGGTCCCCGCACAATCGCGCACCAGATCCTCGTAGGCGATGCTCACATCGGCGTATTGCTGCCCAAAGAGATAGGACAAGCGCCAGAGCAGGTAATGCACGGCATAAGCGTGATCGTGTTGTCCGGGGTCCAAGCAGGGGAACACTCGGCGCAGGTCGCGCGCCCAGGCCAGGGTGTAGAAGTAGTCCTCGGTCTCGTCCGGGCACAGCCGGCGCTGTGGTGGGGCTCCGGAAGAGCTCCGCTGCACCGACAGCCACTGCTCACGCGGATTCCGGTACAGCAGCAGCACATCGGCGTGCGGGAAGACGCGGCGCAGCCACGGCAGCCGAAAATCGAGCCGATTGCATTGCAGCACCGGCCGCTCGGGTGCGCGCGCGACGAGCTCCGCCAGGTAGCGGGCCAGGCGCCGGTCACAACTGCGCGCGTCCATATAGAGCTCGCGAAAGGTCCAGGCCGGATCGAACCATTGCGCGAGGTCCGCCATCCCCGCGTACTCGGCCCCATAGCGCTCGGCGTTGAGGTGCGTCGGGTCCGTTCGCTCGGCATCCGCACCCCCGCGGAACCACTGGCGCTCGTTGAGCGGCTCGTAGAAGGCCGTCACGCCCGGCGTGTGGCGGAAGATGTTCCACAACAGAGTCGAGCCGGAACGGAAGCGAGCCGTGACGAACAGAGCGCGGGCGCCGTCATCGCGCCTGGGTGTCGGCGCCTGCTCGCTTTCAGTCACCGCCGGCGCAGTGCCGTAGCGCGCCGGCGGCGGGCCATAGGTGATGCCGCGCACCCGTGCTGCCTGCTGACCGCTCACGAGCTCCCGATTCGCCTCTCGCCAGGTCAGATTGAAGCGGTAAGAGCGCGCCAAGGCATCGAGCAGCCGCGCCGATAAACGCCTGAGCAGGTTGCTGTGGCTCGTGCTCATCGGGCCTGCACCGCGCAAGCGCTCGGGCGGCTGGCGCCCGGGCGCAAAAGCCACCGCCTCGCGCGCCGGCGCGCGGCCGGGCTGCGGATGCGCGCCGCGGCCAAAGCGGTCTCAGAAGCCGGCGACGAAGGCGGCGATGAATTCGTCCAGGGCCGCCTCCGGCAGGTGGTTGATGCCGGCGGCAGCCTTGCGACCACCGCCCGTCTCGAACTGCCGGCACAGGGCATCGGCCCCGTCGCGCGTGCTCAGCGGGGCGCGCACGCTGACCAAGTAGCCGCCCTCGGCGCGGCCGGTGAGCATGGCATGCGCACGCTCGGGCTCGGCCTGCGCCAAGGCATTGGCATAGACGCCGCTGACCCGACGCGCCCAGGGCGTCGCCGGCAGGATAACGTAGGTATGCCGCGGGCCGGGGTGCACCAGCTCGGCGGCTTCGGCGCGGGCCATGTCGTCGCGGTAGCCGTCGCGGAGCCGGGCGAAGGCCGGATCCTCGCGGGCGAACGCCAGGGGATCCGCATAGGGTGCCAGGGCGCGGAACAGGTCGGCAGGCGGAAAGTGCAGGTCTTCCACCGTCGCGCCATAGCCGTTGTAGTTGATGAGGATGCCGAGCTCGCGCAGCAGCGCCAAGTCGCTCGCGGCCAGACCCAGCGGCTCGGCGGCACGGGCGGCGGCCTCGTCGAAATTGTCGCCATAGGTGCCGACCACGGCCCAAGACCGCTGGGCACCCCCCAGATAGTCGTCCACCAGCAAGCTGGTCCCCTTGTCGGGCAAGGTTTCGATATGGACCTCGAGCGCGGGATGGACGGGGACCTCTCCGGCGTAGTGATGATCGAAATAGCGCACGGAGACACCCTGCTCCAGCAGCCGCAGGCATCCGTCGCGGTTCTTGTCGAAAGAGATGTCCAGCACGGTTACCCGGTCGCCGCCCGCGGCGCAGACGCGCTGCACCAGGTCGATGTCGCGCTTGACGCCGGTCACCAGCGCGGTCTCGCGTGGCTCGCTCAGGCGCAGCTGCTGCAGTGCACAAATGCCGTCTGCATCGCCGTTGAAGACGTCATGGTGGGTCATTGCGATCTCTCCGCGGGAGCAGTGCCGATGCGCCGGGCAGATTAACCGCGGCGGGGTGAAAACGCGAGCGTCGGCGATTGCCTGCTACTGGCGTGACGGCCGCTGCGCTCGCCGCGACAAGCTGCACTGGTTGGACGGCCCAAGGCCCCACGGCCTATACTCTAGGGTTTGCGTAAGCGCGCGAATCGCCGCAGCAAATGCCGTGCGCCCGGCAGCGCGCCCGCCCCGATTTCCCGCACACGATCTCTACACCATGACCAATCCCGAGCCAGCCGCGCCCGCCGCCGGCCGCCATGATCTGCTGAGTCTCGACCAGCACGGCTGCGCGGCGCTGGCACAGGCGTTCGGCTGCAAGCCCTTCCACGGCCGCAACCTCTTCAAGTGGATGCACAAGCACGGCGTCGACGACTTCGACGCCATGACCGACCTGCCCAAGGCGTTCCGGGCCCGACTCACGGCCGAGGCCGAAGTCGCGCGCCTGCCAGTGAGCACGGAGCAGCCCTCGGCGGATGGCACCATCAAATGGCTGCTGGAGCTTCGGGATGGGCAGCGCGTGGAGACGGTGTTCATCCCCGAGGAGCGGCGCAGCACCCTGTGCGTGTCGTCCCAGGTGGGCTGCGCGCTGGACTGCGCCTTCTGCGCCACCGCCCGCCAGGGCTTCAACCGCAACCTGAGCGCCGGCGAGATCGTCGCCCAGGTGCGCCATGCCGTGCAGCGCATCGGCAGGCCGCCGACCAATATTGTGCTTATGGGCATGGGCGAGCCGCTGGCCAACTTCGAGGCCGTGGTCAGCGCGACGAGCGTCATGCGCGACGACCTCGCCTACATGCTCTCCAAGTACCGGGTGACCCTGTCCACGTCGGGCATCGTGCCAAGTATCTACCGCCTGGCGGAGGTGAGCGACATCGCCCTGGCGGTGTCCCTGCACGCCCCGGACAACGCCCTGCGCGACGAGCTGGTGCCCATCAACCGCAAGTACCCGCTGGAGGAGCTGATTCCGGCCTGCCGCGCCTACCTGCGCGGTGATCCGCGCCGGCGCATCACCTGGGAGTACGTGATGCTCGACGGCGTCAACGACAGCATGGCCCATGCCAAGGCCCTGATCCGGCTGCTGGAGGGGACGGCGTCCAAGGTCAATCTGATCCCATTCAACCCTTTCGCGGGCAGCGGCTTCGACACCAGCCCGCCCGAGCGCGTCGACGCCTTTCGCCAGCGTCTGCTGCGCGCCGGACTGGTGGCGACCACGCGCAAGACCCGGGGCGACGAGATCGCTGCCGCCTGCGGCCAGCTGGTGGGCCGAGTGCAGGACCGCCGCCGGCGGCCCATCGCAGCCGTCCCGGCACACCCATGACCCCAGGCGCACGCGCTTACTGGCTGCTGATCTGCCTGATCCTGCTCACCGCCTGCGGCGGCGGACAGGCCAAGCGGGAATCCACCGCCCTGGGTCTGGATCAAGAGAGCAGCCCCGGCGACCTCTACGTCAACATGGCGGCGGCCTACTTCGAGCGCGGCCAGCTCAATGCGGCTCTGGAGCATGGCTTGCGGGCACTCAAAGAAGACAAGCGCAATGCCGACGCACATTATGTGCTCGCCATCATCTACCGGCGCCTCGGTAAGTCATCGGAAGCCGATGCGCACTTCGCCGACGCCCTGCGACTGGAGCCGAGAAACCCCGAGTTCCTCAATGCCCACGGCACCATGCTGTGCGTGGAGCGTGACTACGAGGAGGCCCTGGCGCTGTTTCGCCAGGCAGCGGCGAACCCGCTGTATCAGACGCCCGAAGTGGCCTTGATGAACGCCTCGGACTGCTCGCGCCGGGCGGGCAGTCTACGCGATGCCGAGCGCTTTCTGCGCGAAGCGCTCTCGCGTAACGCCAGCTATCCACCGGCGCTGCTCGCCATGGCGCAGCTCGCCTACGAGCGCGGCGAGCACCAGAGCGCCCGGGACTATATGACCCGCTACGGGCGCGTGGGCCGCCCCACCCCGGCTGCGCTGCTGTTGGCCTATCGCATCGAGGCCAAGCTCGGCAATCGCGAGTCGGCCACGACCCTGGCGGATGCGCTGCGGCGCCGGTATCCGGACGCGCCCGAAGTCATGGAGCTCTGAGCAGGACCTCGACCCGAGCCGCCAGCGCGACAGCGCCCCCCACCCCGCAACACCCATCACCGAGCCCGAGTCACCAATGCCCGAGCGATTGCAAGCCATCCGCGGCATGCACGACGTCCTGCCCGAGCAGGCCCCCATCTGGCAGCACCTGGAAGACCATGCCCGCGCCGTCATCGAAGGCTACGGCTACCGCGAGATGCGCACGCCGCTGCTCGAGCCCGTGGAGCTGTTCAAGCGCTCCATCGGCGAGGTGACGGACATCGTCGAGAAGGAGATGTACGCCTTCGAGGACCGCGGCGGCGACCGCCTCGCGCTGCGCCCGGAGGGCACCGCCAGCTGCGTGCGCGCCGCCATCGAGCACGGCTTGCTGGACCAGCCCCAGCGCATCTGGTACCGCGGCCCCATGTTCCGGCGCGAGCGCCCGCAGCGGGGCCGCTACCGCCAGTTCCACCAGATCGGTGTGGAGGTATTCGGCCTCGCCGGGCCCGACATCGACCTGGAGGTCATCGCCATGACCGGGCGGCTGTGGCGGGCGCTGGGACTGGCGGACCTGCGCCTGGAAGTGAACAGCCTGGGCGACGCCGACGAGCGCGCCCGCTACCGCGGGGACCTGGTGGCGCACCTGCGCGCCCACGAGCCGGCCCTGGACGACGACAGCCGCCGGCGCCTGTCGACCAATCCGCTGCGCGTGCTCGACAGCAAGAACCCGGACCTGGCGCCGGTCATCGCCGCTGCGCCCAGCCTGCTCGACTACCTCGGCGAGGCGAGCCGCGCCCATTTCGACGCCCTGTGCGCCGGCCTGGACGCCGCCGGCATCGGCTACAGTATCAATCCGCGCCTGGTGCGCGGGCTGGACTATTACAATCGCACCGTCTTCGAGTGGATCACCGACGCGCTCGGGGCCCAGGGTACCGTCTGCGCCGGCGGGCGCTACGATGGCCTGGTGGCGCAGCTCGGCGGGCGGGACACACCGGCGGTGGGCTTCGCGCTGGGCACCGAGCGGCTGCTCGATCTCATCGACACCAGCGCCATCGCCACGGGTCCGGACGCCTATCTGGTGGCCCTCGGCGACGCCGCGGCGGCCGCCGCCCCCGCCCTCGCCGAGCGCCTGCGCGATGCCGTGCCCGGGCTCAAGCTGCTCATGCATTGCGGGGGCGGCAGCTTCAAGAGCCAGTTCAAAAAGGCGGACCGCAGCGGCGCCCGGCTGGCGCTGATCCTCGGCGACGAGGAAGCCGCCGCCGGCACGGTCTCCTGTAAGCCCCTGCGCGGCGGCGGCGAGCAGCGCACCCTGGGCTTCGATGAAGCCGTGGCCCTGTTGCGCGAGGCCCGCGCGGCACGCTGACGCCCGCCCGCGCCCAGGCTGGATCAGAACACGAGCAAAGCAACAACGACGGAGTAGTCATGGCAGAGCTGGACACAGACGAAGAAAAGGTCGAAGCCATCAAGCGCTGGTGGAAGGCCAACGGCGTCGCCGTCATCGGCGGCGTCGTCATCGGCCTCGGCGCCGTCATCGGCTGGCGCACCTGGGTCGAGTACCGCACCAGCCTCGCCGAGCGCGGCAGCATCGCCTACGAGCAGCTGCTGATGACCGCCGAGGCCGGCGACGCCGCCTCGGCACAAAAGCAGGTGGAAGCTATCGTCGACGACTACGGCTCCACGCCCTATGCGATGTTCGCGGAGCTCACGCGCGCCCGCCTGGCACTGAGCGCCGACGACCCCGCCGGCGCCGAGGCCGCCCTGCGCGCGGCCATCGACCGCGCGCCGGACCCGGCGCTGGCCACCCTGGCCGCCTTGCGCCTGGCCCGGGTGCAGCTGGACCGCGGCGAGCTCGCCGCCGCCGCCGACACCATCGATCGCTATGGCGACGACGCCGCCTTCACCGCCGACTTCGCAGCGCTGCGCGGCGACATCGCCGCCGCCGAGGGGCGGATCGAGGACGCCCGCGCCGCCTACCAGCGTGCGCTCGACGGCGGCGTTGCCAACGCCCGGCTCATCGAGCTCAAGCTCCAGGATCTGACGGCGGACAAGACGTCATGAGCCATCGCCGACCAACCCCGATGACCCGCTTCGGGTCGCGGGCTGCTTGGATCTGCATCGCGGCGCTCGCGCTGCTGCTCGGCGGCTGCGCGCAGCTGCCGTTTCTCGGGGGCGAGCGCGATCCGACGCCGCCCACCCCGCTGGACAAGAAAATGACCCAGCGCGCGACCCCGCAGGTGCTGTGGAAGACGCGCATCGGCAAGGGTACGGACGAGCGCCAGCTGCGCCTGCAGCCCGCCTTCGACGCTGGCCGGCTCTATGCCGCCGACGCCCGCGGCGTGGTCGCCGCCCTCTCGCCGGGCGACGGGCGCATCATCTGGGAGCGCAAGACCGACTTCCCGTTCAGCGGCGGTCCGGACGTGCAGGGGGAGACCCTGGTGCTCGGCTCCACGGACGGGGACCTGGTGGCACTGTCCACGCGCAACGGCGCCCAGCAGTGGCGCGCCCAACTGGATAGTGAAGTCGTCTCCCTGCCGCGCATCATCGGCGACTTGGTGCTGGTGCACACCGTCGACGACACCCTCTACGCCTTCGACCGCGCCGCCGGCAACGAGCGCTGGCGCTACAGCTTTCCGGCACCGGTGCTGACCCTGCACGGCACCAGCTCGCCGGTGCCCACCGCCGAAGGGGCCATCATCGGCGTCTCCGGCGGTCGCCTGGTCCACGTGGAGCTGGAGCGCGGCCTGCCCTTGTGGGAAGCCATCATCACCCCGCCCCGCGGGCGCAGCGAGCTGGATCGCATCGCCGACGTGGACGTGGACCCGGTGGTGGTCGGCGACACCGCCTATGTCGCCACCTACAACGGTGACCTGGCCGCGGTGGACATCCCCACCGGCGATGTCCTCTGGCGCCGGGAGCTCTCCGCCCACGCCGGGCTGACCGCCGACGAGACGGCCCTCTATATCACCGACTCCGACGATAACCTGTGGGCGGCCAGCCGCACCAACGGTGCCGGCCTCTGGCGCCAGGAAGGCCTGCGCTATCGCCGCGTCACCGCTCCCGCGCTGCTCGGCAACTACTTGGCTGTGGCGGACCTGGACGGCTACGTCCACCTGCTCTCGCGCCGCGACGGCGCTCTGCTCGGCTTCGAGCGCGTCAGCAAGGCCCGCATCGGCCATCGGCCGGTGGTCGCCGGCGGCGTCGCCTTCGTCTATGCCAACGACGGCACCGTCGCGGCGCTGCGGCCCAGCACCCGGGCGGCCGCCGGCGGAGCAGCGGCGGTCGCGACGCCGGAGCTGGGCCGGGACGAGCAGCCGGAGCTGCCGCCCGGCGTGGCCCCGGAGACGGCAGCTCCGCCGCCGACGCAGCCCGCGGGCGCGCCGGCACCGCCGCCCGCCGAGGGCAGCCCGCCGATACCGCCTGCGGGCGGCACAACCCCCTGAGCCGGCCAAGGGACGCAACATCGATGCTGCCGGTCATCGCCTTGGTCGGGCGGCCGAACGTCGGCAAGTCGACGCTCTTCAACCGCCTGACCCGAACCCGAGATGCCTTGGTGGCGGACTTCCCGGGCCTGACCCGAGATCGCCAATACGGCATCGGCAAGCTGGGCCCGCAGCGCTATGTCGTCGTCGACACCGGCGGCATCAGCGGCGGCGACGGCGTCGCAGCGCTGATGGAGCGCCAGGTGCAGCAGGCCATCGACGAGGCCGATCACCTGTTGTTTCTGCTCGATGCCCGCGACGGCGTCACCGCAGGCGACCTCGACATCGCCGCCAGCCTGCGCCGCACCGGCAAGCTGCTGACGCCGGTGGTGAACAAGATCGACCACTTGGCCGAAGCGCTGGCGGCGGCCGAGTTCCACAGTCTCGGGCTCGGCGACCCCTGGCTCATCGCGGCCACCGAGGGCCGCGGCGTCGCCGCGCTGATGGAGCACGTCTGCACCCTTCTGCCGGAGGCCGCGGAGGCGGCGGCCGAGGACCAGGCACGCGTGCGCATCGCCGTGGTGGGACGACCGAACGCCGGCAAATCCACACTGATCAACCGAATCCTGGGCGAGGAGCGGGTGGTGGCCTATGACAGCCCCGGCACCACCCGCGATAGTGTCTCCATTCCCTTCGATGTTGGCGAGCACCGCTATACCCTCATCGACACCGCCGGGGTGCGGCGCCGGGCCAAGGTCGCCGACGCCGTGGAGAAATTCAGCATCATCAAGACGCTGCAAGCCATCGAGGCCTGCCACGTGGCGCTCTTGGTGCTGGATGCTCGCCTTGGCATCGGCGAGCAGGATGCCACCCTGGCCGGGCATATCGTCGAAGCCGGGCGTGCCCTGGTGGTGGCGGTGAACAAATGGGACGGGCTCGACGCCGAGCAGCGCCAGCGCGTCAAAAACGACTACCAACGCCGTCTCGGCTTTCTCGACTTCGCCGCGGTGCACCGCATCTCCGCGCTGCACGGCAGCGGCGTGGGGCTGCTGCTGGAGACCGCCGACGCTGCCTACGCCAATGCGACGCGGGAACTGCCGACGCCGGTGCTCACCCGGCTGCTGGAGGACGCGGTGCAGGCACACCAGCCGCCGCTGGTGCGCGGACGGCGGATCAAGCTCCGCTATGCCCACCAGGGCGGCCGCAACCCGCCCATCATCGTCATCCACGGCAACCAGACCGAGGCCCTGCCCGCCGCCTATCGCCGCTACCTGGTGAACCGCTTCCGCAGCGCGCTGGACCTGGCCGGCACGCCGCTGCGCCTGGAGCTGCGCTCCGGGGAGAACCCCTATGCCGGGCGCCGTAATCGGCTCACCCCCCGCCAAGCCCGCAAGCGCCAACGCCTGAAGGACTTCGTGCGCCGCAAGCGCTGAGCACCACGTCCGCGCAGGCGCCGCCGACCGGGAGCAAGCCCCCCGGGGGCCAGTTCCGACATCAGCGACCTTCCTAGGCTGGCGAACAACAGGTTTTTAGCTCCAACTAGCAGCCCGGGCCCTGTCGGCGCCCGCGCTGAGGCGACATACTCAGCCTAGGCGCATGGGTGCCCGCACAACGGCTTGCGCGGCGACCGAGAGTGAGGTGAACACCCGATGTACAGGCTGCTGATCGTCGACCGGCGACCTCTCTTCGCCGACGGTATCCGCCGCATTGCCGATGATGCCGGGCTTGCGGTGACGGAGATCGTTCGCGCCGGCCCCGCAGACTTCGCCCAGGCGCTGGCCGACACCTCCTTCGACGCCGCCGTGGTGAGCATCGCCGCACCCAATGCCCTCGGCATCGAGCCGTTGCACCGGCTCACGCGCCTGCCGGGCGCACCGCCGGTGCTCGTGGTGTCCAGCCCCTGTGAGAGCGTCCACGGGGTGCGCTTTCTGCGTCTTGGCGCACGCAGCATCATCAGTGCGCAGGCATCTCCACAGGAGATCGCAGCCGCCTTGGCACGGACCCTGGCCGGCCGGCGCCATGTGAGTGCGGCACTGGCCGATCATTTGGTCGCCCATTTCGTGGCGCATGTCGTCGCCGATAGGGAGCAGAAAGAGATTGGTCTGCGCGACGCCGTCGCCTCCGACGCGCAGCTTCGCATGATTCAGCTGCTCGCCCTAGGCAAGCCCATCGATGTCATCTGCAACCTCCTGCGCATCACCGCCGAGGACGCCCGAGCGCAACGCCGGGAGATACTGCGCCGCACCGGCCTCGCCGACGAGCAAGAGCTGAAGCGCTGCGCCTTCGAGCAGCAGCTGGTCCCGGACCGCCGCGCGATGGGCGTCGACGGCAGCCTCGACAACCGCGCAGGGCGCCCCTCGCACGGACTGCCGACGCGCTAGGGACAGGCCGGTTGCTTGGCGTCGCTCGCGCAGCGACACCCCCCGGATACAGCCGTCAATCCGTAGACACGTGATCCACCGATACACCGAGCCGCCCGTAAAGCGTCGGCCCGCTTGCGCTCTGCGCTGGCTCTTCAGCTGCGCTTTGCCGCACCGGCATCTCTCCGGCGCATCCGCCAAGCGCGCCCAGCGCCGCAAGCGCCAGGAGCCCGGCGAGGAAGCGCACCGGCAGGGCGCCACCGTGGGGAGAGGGGCTGGTGGGAGAGGGGCTGTGGGGAAAGGAGCTGGGGGTAAACGGGCTGGGCGCTTTGGTTTGCATAGGCATACACCGATTGCGTTGAACAAGCATGCCGGCCCAGTCCGTCCCGGAGCGGGCGCAGCGAACGCGCCCTTCCCATGGACGCCTGTGCCACCGAGCCCTACCGGGTCCGACATGGCAGCATTACACCCAGTCTGACAGGGAAGCACCGCTCAAACCGGTGCTTCGCTCGCTCCACAGGCGTCAGGGCCTCGTCAGCGGCGATCGGCGAGCGCCCCTGCAATATCCCGCAGCTCCAGGCGATACACGTGCTCGGTGAGCTGATCGAGACCGCGCTCGCGAAAGCGTGGATTTTCCGCCAATGCGTCGAAGGACGCCAAGGGCTCGATAGCGAAGGCTTCTGCAAACAACGCGCGCACCTCCGCGTCGCCCACTGCGAAAGGCGGCCCCTGCATTTGCGACTGGTCATAGTCGAGGGAGACCAACAGGGACTCGGCGGGCTCCTGGTGGGAGCCTGCTGCACACAAGAGCTTGCTCAGGTGTGCCGCATAGGCCGGGCGCGACTGCGGCGGCAATGCAATCAGGGCGGCACGGTCGTAGACGGCATGAATCGCGCCGCCATCACCGCCGCCCCTGCTGTCGAGACTCGCCTGCGCCAGCTGCGGCGTCAGGTCGAAGAAATCTCCCACCAGGAGCACCAGCTCGTCCACCGCGAAGCGCAGGAAGGGCGCGGGGCTCAGATCCGTCACTTGCGGCGTCAGGCCGTTGTCGCGGAAAAAGGCCTCGGCGGCGATCGGGCTCAGCTCGACACCGAGCACGCGGTGGCCCTGACCGGCGAGCCACAGCATATCCAGAGCCTTGCCGCACAGAGGCACCAGCACCCGAGCCTCGGCGCCGATGTGGAGCTTGGACCAATGCTCGGTGAGATGACGGTTGAGCTCTTCGCTGTGCCAGCCGATTTCCCCGCGCTGCCAGCGCTGATGCCAGAACTCGGGTGTCATGGCCGCCTCCCTAGTCGCCGAGCTTGCGGAAGCGCAGGAAATAGTTGGTGCGCAGTTGCAGCGGCTCGTCCAGATACTCGAAGCCCGCGCCCTGCACTTCCTGGACCACCTGCTCGCGCCCCGCCCGCACATGGCCCATGACCCAAGGGCTGCTGAAACCGGGCTGACGTCGGAAATCCAGGATAGCCAACACACCGCCCGGCTTGAGCGCCGCGTGAATGGAATTGAGCATGCTGCGTGGAAACGCGAAATGGTGATAGGTGTCCGCCAGAAACACCAAATCGACGCTGCCGGGTGGCAGCTCCGTGCTGCGCTCGGTGTTGACGATGCCGACGATGTTGCCCGCATGGTAGTCGCGGGCGCGCTTCTCGATGGAGGCGACGAAGCTCGGCGAGATGTCCACCGCATAAACGACGCCGGACTCGCCCACGGCCCGGGCGAAGAGCATAGTGTAGAGGCCGGTCCCGGCGCCCACGTCCGCCACATGCATACCGGGGCGCAGATCCAGTGCGGCCACCACTTGAAAGCGGCGGTCGAAGACCTCCCGGCCGCTGCTCTCGAAGATGCTTCGCCAGTGCTGCACGTCGGCATCGAGGTAGTGCGCATTCATGCTCTCGGGCACGGCGCGCTGCTCGGGCGGTGCCGGCGCATCCGTCACTGCCCACAGCGCCGGGGCGCCGAGCGCGCCCGCCAGCAGCAGGGCCCACCAGCAGCGACAGCGCGATCGCCACAGCCCCATCCATTTCGGGCCCATCAATGTCGGGCTATTGAGGAAAGACATAGGCTTAAAGCTCGGCGGCGTCACGTGCGCCGCCGTTGATGTGCCAGACAGCGGATCAGTTCAAGCGCTCGATGATACGCCGCACATAATCCTGCGTCTCGGCATAGGGCGGGATGCCGCCGTATCGCTCCACGGCCCCTTCGCCGGCGTTGTAGGCGGCGAGCACCAATTTCAGGTCGCCATCGAAGTAACGGGTCAGCCAGCGTAGGTAGGCCATGCCACCGCGGATGTTCTGCTCCGGGTCCCACACGTCGCGCACGCCGAAACGCTCCGCCGTCTCCGGAATCAACTGCATCAACCCCTGCGCATTCTTGGGCGAGCGGGCTCGGGGATTGAAGTCGGATTCCACCTCGATCACCGCCAGCACCAGATTCGGGCTCAGCCGGTAGTCCGGCGCCAGACGCCGTACCAGGGTCGCCACGCGCCCTTGAGCCGGATGCTCGCGGGTGATCGCGACCTCGCGGGTACCGCCACCGCCCGCCCCGGCCTGCATCGGTCTCACAACGGCACCCTCGCCATTGGCGCGCCCGCCGTCGGAGAGCAGACAGACCGCGTCCTGGTGCGGCTCGCCGGTGTAGCCAAGCCGCGCCAGCATCCGCTCGGCGTGGGCATCATTCTGCTGCGCCGCGCGATGGAACCAGGCCGCGGCCAAGGCGTCATCGCGCTCGCCGGCGCGACCCACCGCATAGATCCAGCCGAGATGATAGTGCGCGGCGGCGTCGCCCCGAGCCGCTGCCTTGCAGTAGAGTCGGATGGCGTGATCGATGTCGCGCGCCACACCCTCGCCATGCTCGAACCGCCGCCCCCACCGCGAGAGCTCGCGTGCACTGTTACCCTTGATGACACTCTCGAACGAGCCTGCGCCGGCAGGCACCGTCACGGCAGCGACGGCCAATGTGACGAGCCCGGTTGCCAAAAAGTAGCGCAGTGGCATGCCTTGTCCTGTGGGTGGCTGCGTCGGCGAGCAGTTCTGGCGCGCGCTCGCCCGATGCGCACGCGCAGGACGCACGCCCCGGGCACTGGTGCCTGCCGGCCGTCAAGTGTAACGCCAGTAACGCCCTTGTGAGATGCAGATAATACCCCGGACCACTTCCCTACACACGGGCCGGCTGGTGCTTGCGCCTGCTGATCCGCTGCAAGCCGTCGATCAGGCGACCATCATCGCCGCCCTGCACCGGCTCGATTTACTCGGGGCTCAGCGCGGCGATGCGGCGGCCAGCGCTTTCGCCGCCGGCCCAGCGCTGGGCGCGCTCATCGGCTTTACCGGCTGTGCGGTGCAGTTTGATGGCGAGGGGCCAGCAGCCGCTGTTGGGCCGTGGCTTCGGATACCGCCCTCGAGCGAAGCGCCGCGCCTGCTCTGGGGCCGCAACACACGCCCGCCGCGCTGCCCCGCCTGTAGCGCACCGCTGCGGAGTTGGCGCGCGCGGCTGCCGGTGGCTGCCGCGGGGGATGTTGCGCCAGCATCCTGTGACCCTGCATCCTGTAACGCAGTCCAGCCGTTGCGCTGCGACGCCTGTGAGACAACCTCCCCCGCCCTGCGTTGGCGCTGGGGCCGCCACGGCGGAGCCGCTCGGAGCCTCGTTCTGATCGAGGAGGTTTTTCCGGGCGAAGGCACGCCCCTGCCCGCCCTGGTCAAGGCGCTGGATGCCCTGGGAGCGGGCCCCTGGGTCTTCTTCTACATCCAGGATTGACTGCTGAGCCCGGCCGCCGCGCGAGCATGGCGACGGCGAGCGCGGCGCGGCAGCTGACCAGCGACAATCTCGGCGCCAGGGAAACGCCACTGAATCGGTGTTTCCCTAACCGCTGCCTACGGAGAGCCCGCGCCGAGCCGCACGAGCGCGGCTCGGCGCGCAACAGCGGCGTCAGCGGCTCAAGCCCTCGATGTACGCGGCGACGGCCTCGATCTCCTCGTCGGTCATCTTGCCGGCGACGCCCCGCATCATTTGGTTGGGGTCGTTCGCGCGCTCATGGGAGCGAAAGTGCTGAAGGGTTTGCGCGACGTACTCGGAGTGCTGCCCTGCGATACGCGGGAACTTGGCAAGGTTACTGCCCAGACCGGCCGGACCATGGCAGCCGGTGCAGGCGGGGACGCCGGACTCGGGGTTGCCGGCGCGGTAGATCGACTCGCCCTTCTTGACCAGTGCGGCTTCGGCAGTACCCCCCGATTGCTCCAAGGTCGCATAGTAGGCAGCCAGATTCTTCACGTCGTCCTCGGTCAGCGGCATCGCCATCGGTGACATCTGCACGTTGTAGCGCTCATTGTTCTTGAAATTCATGAGCTGCTTGTAGATGTACTGCGGATGCTGGCCGGCGAGCTTGGGCCAAACGGGCTGGCCCGGAATGCCGTTGCCATCCATGCCATGGCACGCCTGGCAGACCTGGTTCGCTTTCTCCTTACCCTTCTCCGGATCACCGTCGAGGCCGAAACTTTTCCCCGATTCCGCCGCGGGCGACGCGAGCGCGGTCCCGGCGGCGAGCAATGCAGCGGCGGCGAGTGTTGAGCTCAGCGAAATCTTCATGGCACCTTCCAAGTCGATGGTCGTTGAATGTTCTTTGCCCTGCGGTCGGCTGTGCGCCGCAACGGACCCATCAGCTAAGCCTTTCATGTATATCAGCACATAGCGATATGGGTCAATGGCATGGGCCACCCAGAGGCTGCGGATATGGACGAGCGCACCCTGCGAAAGTTCCTGATCGCAAGCGCTCGCAGCACGTCGCGTCTGCGTCAGGACGACACCCGCAGCAGCTCGCGCAGCTGTGCGACGATCGCCTCCGCCGGCGTCGCATGGGGGAGCGTGTCCACCAAGCTCCCGCCCTGATCGATCACATAGGTAAACGCCGAGTGGTCCACCAGGTAGCCCATGGCGGAGTCGGAGGCCGCCGTGCGACGGTATGCGGCACCATAACGTGCCGCGGCGTCCGCCACAGCCGCCGGCGAGCCGGTAATGCCGAGAATCCCCGGATCGAAGTAGGCGGCATACTCGGCGAGGCGCTCCAAATCATCGCGCGCGGGGTCGACGCTGACAAACAATACCTGGACCTGCTGGCGCTCGGCCGGGGTGAGCTGCTTCAGGGCATAGCCGATGATGGCGAGATTCGTCGGGCAAATGTCCGGGCAGGCGGTGTAGCCGAAGTACAGCAGCACGACTTTCTCGCGGAAGTCGGACAGCGCCACGGGCCCGTCCACGGATTGCAGCCTGAAGTCGCCGCCGGCAGGCGCAGCGGCGAGCTCGAGCTGGCGGTGCGCGCCGTCGCCTGGGTGCCCTGGCTGCCAGGCCCACAACAGCCAGACCAGCACGCCGGCCAGCACCACCACCACCAGCCCCGGCAGCAGCAGTGCCCATCGCGCCCCTAAAAAGTTAACCAAGCGCATCCGCATCCGGGCAACGGTCGGTTGGCCGTGGCTCGCGGCGCATCACCCGGCGGTGGCGCGGTGGCGCACCGCCAGCTCCATGTAGTGCACCGCTGCATAGTCTAGATACTCCAGCTCCAGGTCGGTCAGGGCCCGCGCGCGCTTGGCCGGCGCTCCCACATAGAGCCACCCGCCGTCGAGCTTCTTGCCGGGCGGCACCAGGGCACCGGCGGCCAACATCACCCGCGGGCGCAGGACAGCGCGGTCCAGCACTCGCGCACCAATGCCCACCAGACAGTGGTCATGAATCTCGCAGCCATGCAGCATGGCCTGATGACCGACGGTGACGCGCTCGTGCACGATGGTCGGCGCGCCCCCCGGCAGGAAGCGGCTGTCATGGGAAACGTGCAGGACGCTGCCATCTTGGATGTTGCTGCCCGCGCCGATGTGAATACGGTGAATGTCGCCGCGTACCACTGCCATGGGCCAAATCGACGCCTGGGCACCCACCTCCACGTCACCGAGGACCACGGCGGTCTCGTCCACATAGGCGTCTGGTGCAATGCGCGGCTCCAATCCCTGGTAGCTGCGGACGTTGTTCATCTGGCCCCCCACCACGTGCGGCATCATGCAAACACCAAATGCTAACACGCAGACGTGCGCGCCAGCGCAGCATCAAGTCTGCCAGCAGCCCTTTGCTATCATCCGGGCCCGAACCCCACACCTGCTTCGGCCTACCGCAATGCGCTCCAAACCCCTGCGGTCCACCGACCGCGTCTTCGATGGCCTCCGGGTCGCCCTGCTGCTTGCGGCAGCGAGCCTGCTAGCCGCCTGCCAAGGCGGGCTCGGGGGCTACAGCGACACCCCCTTCAAGCCCGACCCGGAGCCCCCGACGCCGAGCAGCGTCACGCCCGGGCAGAAGTGGAGCGAAGACGACTACAGTCTTCCCGCCTGGCCGCGTGAAAGCGACCTGGTCGAAGTCAAGCTCGACGGCCCGGACCAGCCGCTCACCCATGCCATCGACACCCGCAGCTTGCGCACCGGCAGCGACGGCGTGGTGCGCTACACGGTAGTCACCGAGTCCCCCGGCGGCGCACGCAATGTCAGCTTCGAAGGGCTGCGCTGCACGCCGCAGGGCCAGTGGACGACCTATGCCTACGGCGCCGACGGCCGCTTCACACCCGCGGGCGAGCAGCGCGCCTGGGTCCGCGTCAACAAAACCGGCACGGACCAGCTGCACTACGAGCTGTGGCGCCACTACCTGTGCACTCCCCTCGCCTTCGAGCCGAGGCCGAAGCGGGATCAGGTGCGCACCCTTGAAAGCGGCCGTGTGCCGCGCGTCGAGAACGCCGGCTTCATGCCTGACTGAGCGCCTGCCGAGGGCTGCCGTCGCGGCGCTGGCACCTGCCATTGAAACCCAGCCACAGGGACCGAGTTTTCGAGGCAGAGCCGGCCGCGTGCAACGGCACCCATATCACGAGCCCAACGGAAACCGCCAGCAATGACCAACCCGCTCCTCGAAGACCGCATCCTCCCCGATTTCCAGCGCATCCAGCCCGAGCACATCGAGCCCGCCATCGACCGGCTACTCGCCGACGGCCGCGCACTGGTGGCCGAGCTGGGCGCAGCCGCGGATACCGCCACCTGGGAGAGCTTCGTCGAGCGCATCGAGCTCGAAGACGACCGCCTGTCGCGGGCCTGGTCGCCGGTGAGCCACCTGAGCTCGGTGATGAGCTCCGATGAGCTGCGCGCCGCCTATAACGACTGCCTGCCGAAGCTCTCGGACTACGCAAGCGAGGTCGGCCAGAACACGGATCTCTACCGCGGCTACCAACGCGTCGCCGAGCAGCCGGGCCTGAGCGATGCCCAGCGCAAGATGCTCGCCGACATCCTGCGCGACCTGCACCTAGCCGGCGTCGACCTCCCGGAGGAGAAAAAGGCCCGCTTTCGCGAAATCAGCCAGCGCCTGAGCCAGCTTACCAATCAGTTTGCCGAGAATGTGCTGGACGCCACCAACGGCTGGCACAAGCAAATCACCGACGAGGCCGCCCTCGCCGGCGTGCCGGCGGCGGGCAAGGCACTCGCCAGGCACGAAGCCGAGTCCCGCAGCCTGGACGGCTGGGTGCTGACCTTGGATTTCCCTTCTTTCGAGCCCGTCATGAAGCATGCGCAGGACCGCGGCCTGCGCCGCGAAGTCTACGAGGCCTTCAGCACCCGCGCCTCAGACCAGGGCCCGCAGGCCGGCCAGTGGGACAACACGCCCGTCATGGAAGAGATTCTGGCATTGCGCCACGAACAGGCGCAGCTCCTGGGCTTCGACAGCTATGCCGAGCTGTCGCTGGCACCGAAGATGGCCCGCGACACCGACGAGGTCATGGGCTTCCTGAACGACCTGGCAGCCCACGCCCTGCCCCAGGCCCGCGCCGAGCTCCAGGAGCTGCGGGACTTCGCCCGCGACACCGACGGTTTGGAAGACCTCGCCCCCTGGGACCTGATGTACTACGGTGAGAAGCTTCGCGTTGCACGCTTCGACATCAGCGACGAAGCGCTCAAGCCCTACTTCCCGCTGGAAGGCGTCATCAGCGGCATGTTCCGTGTCGCCGAGAAGCTCTTCGACGTACGCATCGAGCAGGCCGAGGCAGGCGCTACCTGGCACCCGGATGTGCGCCGCTATGTCATCCAAGACACAGACGGCACCCCCGGCGCCGAGTGCTACCTGGATCCCTTCGCGCGCCAGAAGAAGCAGGGCGGCGCCTGGATGAACGGCGCCGTGAGCCGGATGATCATGGGTGGGCGCACGCAGCTGCCGGTGGCCTATTTGGTGTGCAACTTCACGCCCCCGGTGGCGGGTCATCCGACTCTGCTGAGCCACCGCGAGGTGGAGACCCTCTTCCACGAGCTCGGCCACGGGCTGCATCACATGCTCACGCGGGTGGACTACCCGCCCGTGGCCGGCATCCACGGCGTCCCCTGGGACGCCGTAGAGCTGCCGAGCCAATTCCTCGAGAACTGGTGCTGGGAGCGGGAGTCCCTGGACCTCTTCGCCCGCCACCACGAAACCGGCGAGCCCATCCCCGACGGCCTCTTCCAGCGCATGCTGGACGCCAAGCATTTCCAGTCAGCCATGCAGATGGTCCGCCAGCTGGAGCTCTCGCTGTTCGACTTCCGCCTGCACCTGGAGTACGACCCGAGCCGGGGCGCGCGCATCTACGAGGTCCTGGACGAAGTCCGCGACCAAGTGGCCGTGCTCAAGCCGCCGGCCTGGAACCGCTTCGCCCATGGCTTCTCGCACATCTTCGCCGGCGGCTATGCGGCGGGCTACTTCAGCTACAAGTGGGCCGAGGTGCTCTCGGCGGACGCCTTCTCGCTGTTCGAAGAGCGCGGGGTCTTCGACCCGGACACCGGCCGCGCCTTTCGCGAGCTCATCCTCGAGCGCGGCGGCTCTGCCGATGCCATGGACCTCTTCACCGCCTTCCGGGGCCGCGAGCCCAAGGTCGACGCCCTGCTGCGGCACAGCGGCATCGGCACCGCCGTGCAGCCGGCGGACGGCGATACGGATATGCAGCGCGTCGCCTAGGCGCTATACTGTCGGGCTTCGTTCCAAGCCGTGCCAGCTGCGGATAGGGCCACCCAGTCGTGGGCCGACATCACAGCGCCGGCCCGGGAACGGACTGTCGGCAGCAATAGCGATTGCGCATCCGAACCCTGCCGGCAACACGCCTGAGCCAGGCGAGCCTTTGGAGAGGTGCCGGAGCGGCCGAACGGGCCTGACTCGAAATCAGGTGTACGCGCGAGCGTACCGTGGGTTCGAATCCCACCCTCTCCGCCACTTCCGCCTAATGCCTGCCTTGAAATCAGCCCTGCACAATCTGGGCTGAAATCCGCTCCACCGTGTTCATGTGCGCGGTCCAAGCTGATCGCACCCGAGCACGGCTCTCGCGCTTCACTCGCCCGCACTGCGCGCGCCTTCGCCCCCAATGCTTGTCATCTCTCGCTGGCGCCCACTCTCGTCGCCGACGCGATTCCCGGCGCGCGAGCCGGGTACCCATGCACGTCCCCTCAGCATGAGCGCCGACTGCCGTTTTTATAGCGGCCGGACCCTTCGCCGGCGGGTGAATTCCCCCATCGCAGGGGCATAACGCGCAGTCCGACCCGCCGCCGGCCCCAAGAGTCCCGTCCTAAGGAGACGCCGATTCACTGGCCGTCCCCGCCAAAAATCACACGCAGCCTGGCCTGATGCCGTCAAGGGGCGGCTTCCTGGCTCCTGCATTGTCAGCAACTTAGGTCGCTGACAATAGCGTGGGCCTGCTTAGCACGAGCAACGCCGATGAATGGGCGTTTCCCAACGACCGCGCCTGCCCTGGCCTCACCTTTGCAGCAGCCGAGGGGAGTGCAGACCGCACGAGGCGGTCGTCTTTGTGCAAGCAACCCTTAAGGAGCACATCTATGACCTTCGATACGACGCGTTCTCACGTCCCTGGACTGACCTGTGTGCCGACCCTCGCCGCCGCAGCCGTCGCAAGCGCCTGCCTGTTCTCCGGCGCCGCAGCCATGGCGGCCCAGTCGGGGGCTGCGCAGTCGGGTGCCGGCGGCCAACAAGGCCAGGCGCAGCAAGCGCAGCAACAGGCCGGTTCCGACCCGGCCGAGCAGTCCGCCGGGGCCGACAAACCAGTGACCAAGCAGCTACTAGACCGCTACAAGCTCAGCACATGGCTCGGCAAGTCCGTGCAGAACGCCAAGGGCGAAGAGCTCGGTACCGTCGAGGAATTGGTGATGGACGACGCCGGCCGCGTGCGCTACGTGGTAATGCAGAGCGAGCTGCTCGCGGAGCGCAAGGCGGGCGACTTGGTCGCCGTGCCGGCGGGCCATTTCGCCTATCCGGCGGCGCCCGAGCATCCACTGATCTTCGACGTGACCCCCGGACAGATGCAGCAGGCCCCAGCCTTCGGCGCCGCGGGTATGCCCGACATGGGCCACCCGACGGTCAGCAGCATCGTCGTCGCCTATTGGCTCCCGGAGGGTGCAGGCGAGCAGCGTGCGAGTGAGCAGACCGATTACGACATCGACAAATACGAGCCCAACCGCGACATCATCAATCTGTCGCAGCAGCAGGGAGCGCTGTTCGAGAAGCTCGACGATAACGGTGACGATTTGATCAGTCGCGAGGAGGCTCAGGACCATGAGCGTCTATCCGAGCGCTTCGGCAAAATCGACAGCTATGGCAACAAGGCCATCACCCGATCCGAATTCGCCGCATTCGAAATCAAGGATGTGGTGAGCACAGGCGATCAGTCGAGCCAGAACAAAGGCAACGAGTCCGGGAAGCAGCCGGAGATGAGCCAGAGCCAGTAGTCTCGGCTGACACTGTCCCCACGCCGGCGCAGGGACGCGCTGTCAGAAAGCGGAGGTAACGATGAAGCCCAACAACATCCTATTGGCAATCCTGGCGGTCGTCCTGCTGATGGCGGCCTATGCAGCCGTGCAAGAGCGGGAGACCGCGCCGGCAGGCGCCAGTGCTCAACAAGCACAGGCGAGAGGTGGCGCAGATACCGACAGAGGCCCGAGCATGGGGACACCCGCCGCCTCGCCAGCGAGTCAGAAGGCGGAAGCTTCGGCGGCAGCGGAGGCGCCAGCAGACGCTGAGGCGTCGGGCGACGACCTCGAGCAGCCCTTTGGCTTCATGGGCGAAACCTTTGGGGGCGCGGTCTCCGCGTCAGCGTCGGCCCCCGCCACCACAGGCGCTGCAATGAGTGATGAGATGCTCGAGGAGACCATGACCACAGTGGAAGAGACCGCCGAGGCCATGGGCGCAGCGGCCAAGGAAGCCGCACAGGCGGCGGAGCCAGTGGTTGATGCCGCAGCCGACGAGCTCGGCGAGGCCGCCCAAGACGCCGCGCGGGAGGCCGGGGCCTTGGCAGCCGAAGCCGCGCAGGAGGCCGGTGCCGCAGTGACGGAAACCGCCCAAGAAGCCGGAGCTGCGGCCCTGGAAGCGACTGGGCAGGCTGCGCAAGAGGCAGGCACCGTCATCACCGACACGGCCGCAGAAGCCGGCGAGGTCATCAGCGAGACGGCTCAGGATGTCGGCGAAGAGACCGCCGATCTGGTGACCGGCGATGACGCCTCCGGGCAAGACTGACCTCCACGGCCCGGGCTAATGGGCACGGCCGCCCCCGGACGACGACACGTCGGCGGCGGCCTCGCAGACGCGCGACCCGACGGTCTCCCGGTGGCGTACAGACGCTCGGCCTACCGGGCGGTGTCGCGCTGCATGAGGGCAATCGGCGCAGCGCGGGGGCGGAGTCTCAGCTCCGCCAAAGCAGCGGCAGCCGCAGGTGGCGCTTGATGGCCGCGCCGACATAGGGCCAGAGCCGGCCCTTCTCCCAGAGCATCCGGGCGTAGAGCGACACCGGCTGCCCCGGCGGCTTGCGATAGCCATCTCGGGGCCTGAGCCGAATCGCGCCTTGGTCGCAAGTGGGGATGCAGACTCCGCAGCCCAGGCAGACGTCGGCATCCACCGCCGCCCAGCGTTCGCCGGGCTCGCGGCGGCTGCGCTGCGGTGCGCCTGCTGCCGGCGCGGGCGTCGGTAGCCTCTCGCCGCCACGCGCACTGCTGCCAAGGCCAATGCACTTCGCGTTGCAGGCGCGTAGGCATTCGCCGCAGTAGTCGCAGCGCTCCGGGTCGACCTGCGCAATAAAGGGCGTCTTACCGAGCCCGTCCGGATAGCCATTCTGCACGCCGGCCATGAGCTCGCAGCAGCAGCGGCAGCAGTTACAGAGAAAGGACGGCTGCTCGCGGACGTTGTCGGTGACGTGCGTGAGGCCCAGGGCGCGGGCGTGGTTCAGGGTGTCGAGCATCTCGTCGATGGACTTCTCCTCGGCGAGACCCCGGCGCACCAGGAAGCGGGCGCCCTCCCCCAGCACCATGCAGATGCCGTCCACCGGCGCGCCCTTCTTGCAGGACTGGCCCAGGTGCTCCTTCTTGTGCCGGCAGTAGCACATCGTGACGGCGCGGAAGCTCGCGCGGCGGATGATCTCCCGCGCGTCTTCAAAGGGGGTGATGCGGGAGCTGACCGGGATCTGCTCTTCGTCGACGACGGCCCGGGCGATGGGTGTCCTGCTGCCGAAGAACTCTTTGGCCTGGCCGTCGCGCTCGTGCAGGTACTCGGTCATCAGCTCCGCAACCCGCTGTACCGGCAGGTCCGTGCGCCGGCGCATGAAGGTGAACTCGAAGAAGCCGATGAGCCCCGGCATCAGCATGTAGTAGATCTCGCCGGCATAGGGCAGATCCATTACCAGGCCCTTGTTGGCCATGGATTCCAGGATGCCGTCCAGCTCCGGCGCCGCGATGCCGGTGGCCTCGGCCAGCTCCGCCAGCGTCGCCTCCATCAGCGGGAAGCAGGCGGCGACATAGGCCTCGCGCGCATCGAACAGCAGTGACAGGATCTCGCGCAGCTTGGCGTTGTCGACCAGGCCGACGGGATGTTGGTTCAAGCGGTCGATGAGCGGCACCAGGTCGGACTTGGCGCTGAGGAGGTGTCCCATGGCGGCGGGCCGGGTCGGCGGCGGCGGTTGCAGGCACGATGGCGCGGTTGCCGGCAGTATAGGCAAGGATGGCTCGGCGCGAATTGATGCAGGACCAGATGACCTCGACCCACTCTCCAGCGACGGTGTCGCGCTCATACGTGCCGGTTGTGCGCGCCTTTCGCCACATCCAGGCGCTCCGCGCTCCGTGCGCGGACTCGCTGGGCCCGAGGTCGGTTGACCAGAACCGCCAGCCTGTCGGACGCTTACAAATTGTCCCGAAACCCCAATAGGAGTCTCCCATGCGACGCGATCCGAGCCTGCGCCGGCTCTCGCGGGACCATCACACCGGCCTGGTGCTGGCCAAGCGCACGCGCGAGCTGGCGGCTGCCGACGCGGCTCGGCGGGACGCCGCCTGGGCCGAGGCGCAGGCGCGCTTCGCCGACGAGCTGGAGCCGCACTTCCGGCTCGAAGAACAGGGGCTGCTGCCGGCTCTGCGCGCCGTCGGCGAAGACGCACTGGTCGAGCGCACACTGGCCGAGCACGCCGAGCTGCGCGAGCTGATCGGCGGCGGGGCCGAGCAGGTCACGGAGCGGTTCGCAGAGGCATTGACCGCGCACATCCGCTTCGAGGAGGCGACGCTGTTCGAGACGGCGCAGCGCGTCCTCGACCCGCAGGTCCTCGCGGAGCTCGGCACGCTGCACGAGCAAGCGGCGCGGCCCGCCTGCGCCCTGTCGGGATCGGGGTCGGGATCGGGGTCGAGATCGGGGTCGGGCGCGGGGTCAGGATCGGGCGACGGAGCGCACTGAGCCCCGCACCCATCGCAACTGGGATAGCCGGGCCGGGCCGCCTATCCAATCGCAGAATCCTGACTAGCGTACCATCGCGACATACCATACTGCTCGCGCACCAGAGATAGGAGACAGCGATGGCCACCATGTCGGTTCGGTCGACTTATGCACTAAGGTACGGCCGACTCACTGCTCCAGCCGGATCTCGACACCGCTCCCACCGGCGCGCAGGCGCTGCAGATGCAAGCGCACCAGCCCGTCTTCCGGAAAGCGCGCCGCACACGCCTCGAAGGCGGCGAGGGCCTGCGGACTTCGCTGCTCGGCCAGGTGATAGGCGTGGTCATAGGCCATCGCGAGCCCGCTGTCGATCTCGGTCTGCGTGAGCGGCGTGTAGGTCTGGATGGGGTTGCGCTTGCCCTTCAGTATCAGGGCGCCGATGGGCCGCAGCGACGTCTGCGGACACTGCGCGGCTGTATCCCCGCTGACGGCGACGCGCGTGCCGAAGTGCCGGTTTGAGGACTCGAGCCGGGCGGTGGTGTTGATGGGGTCGCCAAAGGCACGGTAGTCGAGCTGGCTGCGACCGCCGAAGTTGCCGACGATGACCTCACCGGTGTGCACGCCGATGCGGGTGTCGCCGAAAGGCACGCCCTCACGGCGCATGCGCTCGGCAAAGTCCGCGGCGAAGCGGTCGATGGCCAGCGCGCAGTCCAGCGCCCGCCGCGCGTGGTCGGGCTGGACCACGGGGGCCGAGAAGTGCACCGACACGGCATCGCCGACGATGCGCTCCAGGGTCCCATCATGCTCGAAGGCAATGCGGATGAGCCCGTCCAGATACCGGTTCAGCAGATCCACCAGCGCCTCCGGCGCCGCGCGCTCCACCAGCGGCGTGAAGCCCGCCAGATCGGTCATGACGAAGCTGCACTCGCGGCGTTCGCCGCGCAGGCGCAGCTGCTCGGGGTGGCGCATCAGGTGGCGCACCAAGTTGGGCGAGACGAAGCTCGAGAAGGCGCGCTCCACGAAGCGCCGCTCGCGCTCGGTGATCGCATAGCCGGCGAGCGACAGCGCGGTGAAGACGGCGACGATGGTGATGCCGGGCGTCAGCGCATCGAACAGCAGCAGGTGCGTGCGGAACAGCCAGAAGCCGCCGGCGAGCACCGCCGCCACCAGCAACAGCCCCGTGACCACCAGCCAGGCGCCGCGGAGGCGAAAGGACAGCAGGATGAGCAGCAGCGACCCGAGCGCACCCGCCAGCGCCTCGGCGCCGACGGCCCAGCGCGGGCGCAGCGGGTGTGCGCCGGTCAGCAGCTGGCTCAGCGCCTGGGCGTGGATCACCGCCGCGCTCAGGCTTTCCCCCAAGGTCGATGTCACCGCGCTGCCGATGCCGGGCGCGGAGACACCGATCAGCACGATGCGCTCCGCCACCAGCGGCGCCGGTACCTCGCCGTCCAGTACCTCAGCGGCACCGAGCACGGGTAAGGACGAGCGCGGGGCATAATGGAGCCAGATCTCGCCGTTGCCGTTCAGGGGCACTGTGCGGGGGCCAATCCGAATGGATAGCGGCACATCCGTGGCGGCGTCGGCTGCGATACGCACCACATAGGAGCCGGCGCCAGTGGCCACCCGCAGCACCTCGGCGACCAGCGACGGATAAAGCTCCTCACCCCATTGCACCACCAGGGGCACGCGCCGCAGGCGCCCGTCGCGATCGGGCAGGACATTCAACGCGCCTAGCCCTTGGGCGGCGCGGACACTCTCTGCGGGTGGTAGCAGTGTCCCGCCCAAGTGGCTGTGCAGCCGCGGAGCCGCCGCGCCGACCATGGCCAGCCCTGCGGCGCGCGGGGGCGGCGCAGCGCTGCCACCATGCGCCGTCAGTGCATAGCCGATGACGCTTGGCACCAAGGCGAGCGCCACAGCCAGCCGGTCTTTGGGCATTTCGAATCCCGAGTCGCGCTCGGCCCTGGGTGGCGGCGCATCGGGCTCGGCGGCCTCCGCCGGGATCAGCGTCAGTGCCACCGTCTCGGCGCCGGCGGCCGCGAGTCGCTCGAGCAAGCGACCGAGCGTCTCCTGCGGCCAGGGCCAGGGGCCGGAATCCGCCAGGGCCTGCTCGTCGATCTCGACGACGGTGACGGGTGCCCGGGCCCCCGCGGGGAACACCGCCATGTAGGCATCGAACAAGAGATTGCGCATGCTGGAGAAAACCTGCGGGCAGCAGATCTGCGCATACACCGCGAGCGCGAGCAGCACCGTCGCCAGCAGCGGCGGCAGCAGTCTCGGGCGCAGCCGCCGGATCATTCGACAGCCTCGCCGTATTGGCGCTTCAACCGCCGCTCAATACCTGCGAACATGGCAGCGCTCGTACACTTTCAACCCAGCTCCATCCGGCATCGCAAAGCGCTCGTGCCGAAGACCAGCGTCAACTTTGGATCAGAGGGCAGGCTCAGGTGGGCGCAGGCTCGCATCGAGGTACCGCCGATGAACGTGAAGCTTCCCGCAGCCCTGGCCGCCGCCATCGCCCTGTGGCTGCCGATCGGCGGCCATGCGGATGAGCCGACCGCACGGGCCGAGGTCGGCGCGGTGGACCGCGTCCAGGCGCCGGCAGATGCCGTCTTCGCCGGTGATGCGCGTACTCTGGAGCGCGCGGCACCTGTCTATTTTCTGGACCTGCTGCGCACGGGCGAGGCCGCTCGGCTCCGAGTCACCCTGGCGGACGCATCCACCATCACCATGGGCGAGCACGCAGCGCTCGAAGTGAACGAGCTCGTTTATTCGCCTGAGCCGACGTCCACCACCGAGGCCACCCTGAATCTGCTCAAAGGCGCCCTACTCTACATCGGCGACAAGCTGCGGGGTGAGGAGCGCCGGCGTGTACTGATCCGCACGCCCGTGGCCATCCTCGGCGTGCGCGGCACCCATTTCTGGGTGGGCCCCATCGATGGCGCCACCGGCGTGCTGGTGGTTGGCGGCGAGGTCTTGGTCAGCAACCCCAAGGGCCGGGTCCGGCTGGGCGCCGGCGAGGGCACCATGATTGAAGCCGACGGCGCGCTGTCGCCGGCCAAGACTTGGGGCCAGGCCAAGGTGCAGCGCGCGCTGGACATGGTGGCGCTCGACTGAGAGCGGCGACGACGCCGGTGCGTCGGTACCGGCATCGCGGGCGGTAGTGAAATCGATGCCGCGACAAAGCCCCCTCGGCGTATCCGCCCGTTGTCCGTTCGGCCGCGGCATGTCCGGGCGGCCGTCTTAGCCAAACCGGGGCCGAAGCAGGATCTCCCGGCCAGCGCCGCCTTCGGCACAGTGCTCCCCGTAGGCCTGGCGGAACGCGGCGCGCGCGGCATCGCCGGTGCAGTGCGTGGGCGCCACATAGGCCACGTCCAGCGCCTGGAGGGCGCCCACGCAATGGGCGATCTCCGACGCGCCGGCATACATCAGATGAAAGCCGCCGATGGCCCAGTCGATGGGTCGTGCGAGCATCGCCGTGCCCCGCTCCACCAGCCGCTCCATCCCCGGGTGAGCGCAGCCGCTGACGACGGCACTGATCTGGGCCCCATCCGGCAGCGTCGTATCCAACACCAGCCCCTGCTCCGGCGGCCCCTGCTGCGTTGAGCGCGCGCTCAGCATGCCGGTGCTGAGCAGGCCCGGGGCGAGCTGCCGCGGCTCGGCGCCGACCACCACCAGGTCCTTGCACTGCCCGCGCAGGTCGGCGATCAGGTGCTTGGAGAAGCCCTGGTGCAGCACCAGGGTGAGCGCTGGGCTGCACTCCAGCACCGAGTCGAGACCGCCGATGTGGTCCCAATGCGGATGCGAGAGGAACAAAACATCCACGGCAGTCGGGTCCAGGCCCAGGGCTGCCATGTTGCGCAGCAGCGCGCGCCCGTTGCTGCCGGTGTCGAACAGGACGGTTTGCTCACCTGTCTCAATCAGCGCCGCGAAGCCCCAGAGGCTCTCGAGCCCGGGCAGCCCGGGGACGTTGTCGAAGAGGATGGTCAAGCGTGGCGAGTTGGACATGTCGTCGAGCCGCCTGACATCTCGAGGTCGAGGGTACGACGGGCATTGGCGCTCCCGCCGTCACATCGCTGGCTGCCGGCCGACCCGAGGCGGCGCTCCCAGGGGTCGTCAGAACGGCGGCTCATCGAATGGCGGCGGTCCGCCGCTCTGGTCAAAGTCGTCCGCTGGCCCCGAGCTCGCGCCGGCGGCATCGATGCGCCAGGCCTTCACGTCCGTGTACCAGCGGCCGTTGTACTCGCGGCTCTCCAGATCGAAGTGCACGGTGACGTCCAGGCCCTGCTCGATTCTGAACTGGTCGATCTTGTCGCCCCAGAGCATGAAGCAGACTTGGCGGGTGAAATCCCCTTGGGTGGTCTCCAGGACGTACTCCTGCTTGCGCCAGGGGCCGCGGGCGGAGGTGCCGGACTTCTCCGGCAGGACTTGCGTGATCTTGCCTGACAGTTCCAAGGCTCGTGGATCTCCGGAAGGATTGGGTGGTTAGATGGACGGGTGTGCAGCGACAGGCTGCATAGCTGCCATGCTACCGGACAATGCCCGCGGACGCCGAGGACAGACGTGCCGATCCCGATCGAATCCCGCACCGGCGCAAACGGCTCGGCAGCCCGCGACTTGGGCCAATATACTGGCGAGCCTGACCCTGCGCTGCAGAGCGGGCGGCAGGCGTCTCACCCGAGATCGCGCGACGCGGCGCGTCCAGCCCATCCCTCGACACTGGCTGCGCACACCCGCCGCAAGCCGAATCCATCTCCATCCCATCCCGTAGACCTGACCAGCACATCAGCGCCATGCGCATCCTCACCTACCGCGGGCTCGACACCGCCGCCATCCCCGGCATCGACAAGCTGACGGACCGACTCGCGGCGGACGACTTCCGCTCCGCCGACGTCAAAAAGGTCGGCGACAACCTGTACCGAGCACGTCTGGATCGCAGCAACCGGCTGCTGTTCTCGCTGTATCGCCATCAGGGCGAGCGTTGCGCCCTGCTGCTGGAGTACATCCCGAGCCACGCCTACGAGAAATCCCGCTTTCTCGCCCGGGGCGTGGACATCGACGAGGCACGCATCCCGGCCGCAGACGCCGAGGCCGCCGACGCGGCCCCGGAGCTGCCCTACCTGAACCCCGCCCTGCCGCGGTTCCATCTGCTGGACAAGGTACTCTCCTTCGACGACGACCAGGAGCACATCTACCAACAGCCGCCGCCGCTGGTGATCATCGGCTCCGCCGGCAGCGGCAAGACGGCGCTGACGCTGGAGAAGATGAAGGACGCCGCGGGCGACGTGCTCTATGTCACCCGCTCGCCCTTCCTGGTGCAGAACGCGCGGGACCTCTACTACGCCAACGGCTGGCAGCGCGACGACCAAGACGTGGACTTCCTGTCGTTTCGCGAATACCTGGAGAGCATCCAGGTGCCGGACGGCAAAGAGATCACGGCGCGGGCCTTCGCCGGCTGGGCGGCACGCCAGCGTCTGCCGAAGGCGCTCAAGGACAGCCAACAGCTGTTCGAGGAGTTTCAGGGCGCCATCACCGGCGCCGACCCGGCACAGGCATACCTGAGCCGCGACGCCTATCTGGCCCTCGGCGTCAAGCAGTCGATCTACCCGCAGGAGACCCGCGCCGAGGTCTACGACCTGTTCGAGAAATACCTGCGCTTTCTCGACGAGCAAGGCTGGTTCGATGCCAACTTGGTCAGCCATGCCTGGCTGTCGCGGGTGACGCCCCGCTACGACTGGGTGGTGGTGGACGAGGTGCAGGACCTCACCAATGTCCAGCTGCTGCTGATCCTGAAGTCGCTGCGCGCGGCCGAGCACTTCCTGCTCTGCGGCGACGCCAACCAGATCGTCCACCCGAATTTCTTCTCCTGGTCCAAGGTCAAGAGCCTGTTCTGGCAGCAGCAGGCCGACAGCCCCGGCACGCCCACGGATCTGGTCCGTATCCTCAACGCCAATTTTCGCAACTCACCGCAGGTGACGGAGACCGCCAACCGGCTGCTGCATATCAAGCACGCCCGCTTCGGCTCCGTGGACCGCGAGAGCAACTATCTGGTGCGCAGCTGCGGCCCCACCCAGGGCCGCGTCGGGCTGTTGCAGGACAGCGAACGGGTCAAGCGCGACCTGGACCAGCGCACCGCCGCCTCCACCCGCTTCGCCATCCTGGTGCTGCACCCGGAGCAGAAGTCGGAGGTGCGCAAGTTCTTCCGCACGCCGCTGGTGTTCTCCATCCACGAGGCCAAGGGCCTGGAATACGAGAACGTGCTGCTGTACGGCTTCCTCTCCAGCGAAGAGAAGCGCTTCCGCGACATCGCCGCCGACCTGACCGAGGCGGACCTGCAAGGCGAGCTGCGCTATGCGCGCGCCCGCGATAAGGGCGACAAGTCGCTGGAGATCTACAAGTTCTACATCAACGCCCTGTACGTGGCCGTGACCCGCGCGGTGCGCAATCTCTACCTCATCGAGCCACGCCCGAAGCAGCACCTGCTGGCCCTGCTCGGCCTCACCGAGGTGCACGAGGGCGTCGACGACGTGGAGGCGACGACCTCCAGCCTGGAAGAGTGGCGCCACGAGGCGCACCGGCTGGAGCTGCAGGGCAAGGAGGAGCAGGCCGCCGAGATCCGCGAGCAGATCCTCAAGCAGCGCACGCCGCCCTGGACCGTGCTGCGCGGCGAGGCCCTGGAGACCCTGAAGCAGAAGGCGCTGGAGCGCGGCGAGAAGAAGGCCGGCATCGCGCTGATGGAATACGCGCTGATCTACTACGACCAGCGCCTGCTCAATGCCCTGATCCAGTCCGGCGTCAAGGCCGCGAAACAGCCGGACAAGGCCCTGGCGACGCTGGAGAAGAAGCACTACCTGCCCTACACCCTCAAGCACCCGGGCGGCGTGCTGCGCGAGACCGAGCAGTACGGCGTGGACTTTCGCAACGTCTTCGACCAGACCCCGCTGATGGTCGCAAGCCGCATGGGCAACGCCGACCTGATCGAGGCCCTCCTGGACCGCGACGCCGACACCAATCTCGTGGACGCGAACGGCCTCAACGCCTTTCAGATCGCGCTGGAGCGCGCCTGTGCCGACGAGCGCTTCGCCCGCAGGCGCCTGCCCGCCGTCTACGAGCGCCTGGCCCCACCGAGCATGGACATCCAGGTGGACGGGCGCCTGGTGAAGCTGGATCGGCGACTGATGGAATACCTGATGCTCTGCATCGCCATGGTGCTCTTCTACCAGCGCCTCGGCGAGAACTATGCGACCCGCGCCGCGCTCCTGTCCGCGGCCGACTTCGAGGAAATCCTCGCGCAGTTCCCGGAGTCCATCGTCCCGGTCCGGCGCAAGAAGCGGCAATACATCTCCTCGATCCTGGCCAAGAACGAGATCGACCGCGACGACCCCTACAATCGCAAGCTCTTCCTGCGCTGGCGCCGCGGCGAGTACATCATCAACCCCCGCCTCTCGCTGCGCATCGAAGGCGACTGGCGGCGCATCTACGATGTGCTGTCACCGCAGCGCCTCGGCGCGCAGCTGCGTGATCCGCTGCGCTGGCGCCAACACCTCGTGCACGACCCGAACGCCGCCGCCGAGCAGGCGCTGGACTCGCTGCGCGCGCATCTGCAGGCGCTGAGCGATGGGCGCAAGCTCGCAGAGCTGTCTCGGGGATCGCGCCGCTGAGGCGTCGGCCGTACCCTGGCGGGCGACGGCCGCAGCCGGCGGTGACGTGCAGACTCCCGCCCCTATCCCGGCAGCCATCCACTCCCAGACCCGAAAAGTTAGGCTTCGGCTGGGTATGGAGCCGCGTGCTCAGTCGTCGGGGAGCCAGTCATCGGCGAGTAGCTGCTCCAGGCTGTAGGGGCAGTCGTCCGGAAAAAGATGACCATCGAGATCGGTCTCGATGACAGCGTCTCGAACCGCCTTTCGGTAGACCTTTCCCAGATTCTCGGCGCCCAGCATCCGCGCAAGACTCGGCGACTGCTCCAGCAAGCGTTCTATGGCGGTACGCTGGTGGTTGATGGTGAGCTGCCAGCTCTTGCCGCGACGCTCTGGCTGGTACTGGTGCTTCAGCAGATGCAGCAACAGCACCTGTAAGCGGTTCAGCAGCTCGCGGCGCTCGCTCGCCCCCATGGATTCCAATTCCTCCGCAATGTGCTCAACGTCCAGCTCATCAAGCCGGCCTTCGCGCAACAGCTCAGCGTTGCGCAGCGCCCAAGCGTGGAAGTCGGTGTCGTAACTCGTGGCTTCGGTCATTTCAAAAATATGCGGGCCGAGCGCGTGTCGCCTCAGGGATAGTAAGCAAGGTCCAGCGCCTGCTGGGCGAACATCGCCATCATGCTGGCCACAACGCGGTGAACTGCGCCGACGCCGTTGCCTAAGTCCGGTCGTTGCACCGCGTCACCCGCTGGCCTCAGCCAGTCGGCTCTCCACATCGATCAGGACGCGACTGTGGCTTCAGTGTAGCGCCCAAGGTGACTGCGGCAAGCACCAGCTCGTGGCGCTGGCCCCTTTTCCTCCCGTGCCCCACCTACCGCCCTTGCCCCGGCTCTCAGCCCAGTCCATATTCACCATAGCAAGCAGAACGGTCGTAGAGGTCGAAGTGCCATGATCCACGAAATCAGTGCCGTCGCCTTTCGCCAGAACCTGGGCGAAATGCTCAACCAGGTGCAGTACCGCCACGACAGCATCCTGATCAAAAAGGACGGCAAACCCGTCGCCGCGCTGATCGATGCCCGCCTGTTCGAGCGAATCCGACGCATGCCGGCCCGCTTCGACGCCTTGTGCCACCGCATCGAGACCGCATACGCCGCCGTCCCCGAAGCCGAGGGCCTGGCCGAAATCGACGCAGCCGTCGCCGAAACCCGCGCCGGGCGCTGACTCATCACCGCGTGGAAGCACGGCGCGCTGGAGGTGGTGCTCTCGGAGTACATCCTCGACGAGCTGCGGCGGGTACTGCCCAAACTGGGGCACCGGCATTGCCTCGGTGCGGATGAAATTGACGACCTGATCGATGCACTCGCGATCCAGGCCGAGCTGGTCGCGCCCGTGGACGCCGGCTTGCCCGAGCTCTCCGACGCCAACGACCTGCCCGTACTGGGCACCCTGATCGCCGCCCAACAAGGGGGGCAGGCGAGCGTGCTGATCACCGGCGACAAGGCTCTGTTGACCTTTGGCGACCGCTATCCCATCCATACCCCGGCGGAGTTTTGGGCGGCTCACGGCGGGTTGTGAAGGGGGGCTCCGCGTCCGCCAGAACGCGCCACCGCCGATAGGTCATTCACGGACACCACCAAGCACCGTGTCCCCGTTCGTTGTCGATCCGCATGGGCACAGAAAAAGTCCCCACCCTACCCGTCTCTTCCAACTGCACCGTTCACCCTGGCACCAGCTGCGGGGCAGGATTCGCCGTGCCGAACGCGGACGAGGGAGGATCGCGGGATCCATCCATGGTTCCGCCCTACGCGGTCTGACCTTCAGGATGCCGCCCCGATGTTGCCGACTGGAGACACAACCAACGCAGACGACGAGGATTCGTGCGAGGAGTGCCTCGCACACGCAAAGCCATGCCCATTGGCGCAACCCCTCCATGGTTTCGCAGATTGAGTGACGGATTTCAGAGATAGCACAAGCACAAGTGCGACGTGAGACCTGGCCCCATGGCACGAACGGCCTCAACGCCTTTCAGATCGCGCTGGAGCGCGCCTGTGCCGACGAGCGCTTCGCCCGCAGGCGCCTGCCCGCCGTCTACGAGCGCCTGGCCCCACCGAGCATGGACATCCAGGTGGACGGGCGCCTGGTGAAGCTGGATCGGCGACTGATGGAATACCTGATGCTCTGCATCGCCATGGTGCTCTTCTACCAGCGCCTCGGCGAGAACTATGCGACCCGCGCCGCGCTCCTGTCCGCGGCCGACTTCGAGGAAATCCTCGCGCAGTTCCCGGAGTCCATCGTCCCGGTCCGGCGCAAGAAGCGGCAATACATCTCCTCGATCCTGGCCAAGAACGAGATCGACCGCGACGACCCCTACAATCGCAAGCTCTTCCTGCGCTGGCGCCGCGGCGAGTACATCATCAACCCCCGCCTCTCGCTGCGCATCGAAGGCGACTGGCGGCGCATCTACGATGTGCTGTCACCGCAGCGCCTCGGCGCGCAGCTGCGCGACCCGCTGCGCTGGGGCCAGCACCTCGTGCATGACCTCAACGCGGTCGCCGAGCAGGCGCTGGACGCGCTGCGTGCGCATCTGCAGGCGCTGAGCGATGGGCGCAAGCTCGCAGAGCTGTCTCGGGGATCGCGCCGCTGAGGCGTCGGCCGCACCCTGGCGGGCGACGGACGCAGCTGGCGGTAGCGCGCAGACTCTCGCCCCTATCCCCCAGGTCATAAACGCCGACCACCGACGAGCCCGGCTTCGACGCCCCCGCTCCGGATTTTGAGCACTCGGGCTGGCAGTACAGAGAGCCGGCTTTATGCGGCGCGGAGCAGCAGACGTGCGCGTCAATCGCAGACGGCTTTGATGCATCGACTGCCATCCGTGCCGTCATCACCGTAGAAGCCATCGCCGCCGATGGCTTGGAGATTGGTCTCGGGCAGGATCATGTCGGTGCTGTACTCGATCGCGATACGACCGCCGCCGCCGCCGACATTGTTGGCGCCACCGCGGTCGCCGCCGTCGGCCTCGATGGTGCCGCTGCCCGCGAGCGTGCCGGTGCGGATGTTCACCGCACCGCCGGAGCCCATGCCGGAACGGGACGCAGCGCCAAGCCCGCCGTCGGCGCGGATGGCGCCGTCGTGGATGATGTGCTGCGCGTCGATCAGCACCCGACCACCGCCGTCGCCGCCGTCGCTGTTGCCGGCGGCACCGCCGCCGCTGCCCAGCTCCAGCGGGTCGAGCGAGTCGCCGTAGACGGGGTTCGGCGTGTTGCTGGCCGAGAAGCGCCCGCCAAGGCCGCCATAGCTGCCGCCGGCGTTGGCACTGGCGCCAGGCTGGTTGCCGAGGGTGCGCCCGGCCTCGTTGAAACCACGCCCGCCCTCGTAGCCGCGCGCGGTCACGTCGATGCGGCTGTCGGCGTCGAGCGTCAGTGTGCCAACGCTCAGCTCCAGCACGGCCTCGTAGCTGCGCGTGGTCTCGGGGTGGGTCAGCAGGCCGTGCTCGGCGATGGCGAGGGTGTCGGCGACCACCAGCCGGTCGCCCACCTCCAGGTGACCGCCGCGGCGGACGCTGAGCTTGTCGAGCCGGTAGACGCCGACGTAGGTCTTGCCCGCCGCAGCGAGGTCGGCGAAGGCGACGCCGTTTGCGTTCGGCGTCGCCACGGTGACGCTGTCCTCGCCGTTGGCGATGATCGTGAAGGCTTCGTCCTGGGTTGCATCCGGATTGAGCCGCAGACCCACCAGCGCCTCGGGCAGCAGCGGGAAGGCGCCGTCGGTGGTGAGCGTGTCCGCGCTCACCGCAAAGGTGATGCCGGGGCCGATCAGCGGCAGCGGGGTGCCGGTGGGTGACGTGACGCCGCTCTCGTTGTCGTCGATGATCAGCTCGCTGATACCGCCGATGTGCAGGTAGACCGTGCCGGCGCTGCCGGGCGGATCATCGTAGAAGCCGCGCCCGCGCCAGGCGGTGACATTGAGCAGGTCGCCGAAGTCGGCGTCGGCGTCGATGTAGTCGGCGTAGAGCGCCACGCGCCCGCCGCCACCGCCGGCGTTGTCCGCTCCATCGCGACCGCCGCCGTTGGCGGAGATGCTCCCGCTGCCGGCGAGACGCTCGGTCTCGATCAGCACCGAGCCGCCGGCGCCGTCGCCGGAGGCCGAGGCCTGGCCGAGCCCGCCGTCGGCACGCACCGCGCCGTCGATGATCACTTCGTCGCTGGCGACGATGTGCACCCGCCCGCCGCCGGCGCCGCCGTCGCTGTTGCCGGAGGCGCCGCCGCCACCGCCGAGCCGAGCCGGCCAGGTCGGGTCGCCGTAGACAGCGCCCGGGGCACTCGCGCCACCGCTCGCGCCGAGCCCGCCGTGGCTGCCGCCACTGCCCGCGCCCGAGCCCGCGATATCGCCCAGCGTGCGGCCGGCCTCGCTGAAGCCCTCACCGCCGCGGTAGCCACGGCCCGTCACGTCGATGGCACTGCCCGCCTCAACGATCACGCGCGTGGCGTCGATGCGCAGGCCGGCAGTGTTGCCCTGGCCGTGGGTCAGCACCGCATTGGCGTCGAGCAGCAATGTGTCGACCACCTGTATGCCGCCGTCTGCCACGGCGCGGGCGCCATTTCGGAGAATGATGTTCTCGAAGCGCAGGTTGCCGGGGATCTCGACGCTGTCACTGGGCTGGATCCGCCCGTAGCCATCGATGATCAGATCGCCGACGCTCTGCCCTGGCCCCTTGACGATGACCGTGCCATGCCCGCCGTCATCACCGTAGAAGCCATCGCCGCCGATGGCTTGGAGATTGGTCTCGGGCAGGATCATGTCGGTGCTGTACTCGATCGCGATACGACCGCCGCCGCCGCCGACATTGTTGGCGCCACCGCGGTCGCCGCCGTCGGCCTCGATGGTGCCGCTGCCCGCGAGCGTGCCGGTGCGGATGTTCACCGCACCGCCGGAGCCCATGCCGGAACGGGACGCAGCGCCAAGCCCGCCGTCGGCGCGGATGGCGCCGTCGTGGATGATGTGCTGCGCGTCGATCAGCACCCGACCACCGCCGTCGCCGCCGTCGCTGTTGCCGGCGGCACCGCCGCCGCTGCCCAGCTCCAGCGGGTCGAGCGAGTCGCCGTAGACGGGGTTCGGCGTGTTGCTGGCCGAGAAGCGCCCGCCAAGGCCGCCATAGCTGCCGCCGGCGTTGGCACTGGCGCCAGGCTGGTTGCCGAGGGTGCGCCCGGCCTCGTTGAAACCACGCCCGCCCTCGTAGCCGCGCGCGGTCACGTCGATGCGGCTGTCGGCGTCGAGCGTCAGTGTGCCAACGCTCAGCTCCAGCACGGCCTCGTAGCTGCGCGTGGTCTCGGGGTGGGTCAGCAGGCCGTGCTCGGCGATGGCGAGGGTGTCGGCGACCACCAGCCGGTCGCCCACCTCCAGGTGACCGCCGCGGCGGACGCTGAGCTTGTCGAGCCGGTAGACGCCGACGTAGGTCTTGCCCGCCGCAGCGAGGTCGGCGAAGGCGACGCCGTTTGCGTTCGGCGTCGCCACGGTGACGCTGTCCTCGCCGTTGGCGATGATCGTGAAGGCTTCGTCCTGGGTTGCATCCGGATTGAGCCGCAGACCCACCAGCGCCTCGGGCAGCAGCGGGAAGGCGCCGTCGGTGGTGAGCGTGTCCGCGCTCACCGCAAAGGTGATGCCGGGGCCGATCAGCGGCAGCGGGGTGCCGGTGGGTGACGTGACGCCGCTCTCGTTGTCGTCGATGATCAGCTCGCTGATACCGCCGATGTGCAGGTAGACCGTGCCGGCGCTGCCGGGCGGATCATCGTAGAAGCCGCGCCCGCGCCAGGCGGTGACATTGAGCAGGTCGCCGAAGTCGGCGTCGGCGTCGATGTAGTCGGCGTAGAGCGCCACGCGCCCGCCGCCACCGCCGGCGTTGTCCGCTCCATCGCGACCGCCGCCGTTGGCGGAGATGCTCCCGCTGCCGGCGAGACGCTCGGTCTCGATCAGCACCGAGCCGCCGGCGCCGTCGCCGGAGGCCGAGGCCTGGCCGAGCCCGCCGTCGGCACGCACCGCGCCGTCGATGATCACTTCGTCGCTGGCGACGATGTGCACCCGCCCGCCGCCGGCGCCGCCGTCGCTGTTGCCGGAGGCGCCGCCGCCACCGCCGAGCCGAGCCGGCCAGGTCGGGTCGCCGTAGACAGCGCCCGGGGCACTCGCGCCACCGCTCGCGCCGAGCCCGCCGTGGCTGCCGCCACTGCCCGCGCCCGAGCCCGCGATATCGCCCAGCGTGCGGCCGGCCTCGCTGAAGCCCTCACCGCCGCGGTAGCCACGGCCCGTCACGTCGATGGCACTGCCCGCCTCAACGATCACGCGCGTGGCGTCGATGCGCAGGCCGGCGGTGTCCTGGTCCGGATGGGTCAGCTCGGCGCCGTCGCGCAGCCACAGGAGGTCTGTCACCTCGATGGCGCCGCTCGCGATGACGCGGGCGCCGTTCTGCAGGATCAGGGCATCGAAGGTGCGCCCCACCGGCAGCATCAGGTCCGTGAAGGGCGAATTGGCGCCCTGGCCGTTAATCACCAGCTCGCCGTTGGCCTCGTCTTCCTGCTGCAGGAAGACGGTGCCATCGGCGCCGTCGTCGCCGTAGAAGCCGTCGCCACCGGCCGCGGTGATGGTGGAGAGGTCGAAGGTGGACAGGTCCAGATAGCGGATCGCGACGCGCCCGCCGCCGCCGCCGACGTTATTGGTGCCGTCGCGGCTGCCACCATCGGCACGGATAGCCCCGCTACCGGACAGCGTCCGGGTCGCGAGATTGATGGCGCCGCCGGAGCCTTCACCCGAGGCGGACGGCTCGCCGAGCCCCCCGCTTGCGTCCAATGGCCCATCGGCGACGACGTTGATCGCGCTGATGAGCATCCGCCCGCCGCCGTCGCCACCGTCGCTGTTGCCGGCCGCACCGCCGCCACTGCCGAGGTCGGTGGGTAGGATCAGGTCGCCGTAGACGGGATTCGGTGTATAGCTGTCTGAATGGCGACCGCCGAGTCCGCCATAGCTGCCACCCGCGAAAGCACTGGCGCCAGCCTGGTTGCCGACGGTGCGGCCCGCCTCGCTGAACCCGCGCCCGCCGAGGTAGCCGCGGCCGACCACATCGACGCTGCTGCTCGCATCGACAGTGATCGTCCAGGCGGTCAGCTCGATGCCGACAGCATCCTCGGTGTCCGTGGCGTCGCGGTGGGTCAGCACGGCGCCGTTCACCAACTCGACGTTGGCCAGATCATGCGCACCCACCAGGGTCAGCGTCGCGCCATCGACGCGCACGCTGCTGCCGTTGAAGCTGGCAGCGCCGAGCTCCGTGTCGCTGTCGATGATCAGCACTGGCGCGCCGGTGGCGATGCTCACGTCCGCGCCGGCATCGCCGATGAAGTCACCGGCACCGTCGGTGGGCAAGGACTCGCGGTTGCCCGCCAGGTCCACGCCGACGGTGGCAAATTCGTAGCTGCCGTCGCCGCCCATGTGCGTCGCGTCGAAGGCGATGGTGGCCTGATCGCCGTTCTCGGGCTGGAAGGCGCCATCGTCGGTGCCGTCCGGCCCGGTGTAGCGGTTGAAGGTGCCATGGCCATCGCGCCGGAAGTAGAGCTCCACGTGGCTCAGGTCCGCAAGGCCGTCGTCGATGCGATAGCTCACCGTCGTCACCGCACCCGCGCCCGGGTCGCTGGCCTGCGTGGCAACGGTGACCGGCGGCGTGATGTCCGCGCCGGTGAGGATCACGTCCACCGGCACGGCGCTGCCCTCGTTCCCGCTGGCATCGCTGGCATAGGCCATGAGCCTGAGGTCCTGGCCCGGAGTTCCGGCCGGTACGGTGAATTGGAACTCGGCGGATGCCTCGGTGGGCGCCGCCGCGAATTCCTGCCGGTCCGATAGGCTCAGCGCACCCGAGGTCTCGACCCGGATGGCAGCGACGCCCACCGCGTCCTCCGCCTGCACCTGGATGACGATCTCGTCACCGAAGTTGTAGGGCGTCTGCGCGGCCGGCGCGGCGATGACAGCCGCGGGCGCCGTTGCATCGACAACGTCGAGGGTGACCGTCGCCGGCGGCGCCGCTTGGGCCGCGGTGTCCGATGCGGTGGCCTGCAGCACGATCTGGGCACCGATGGTCGCCGTCTCCGGCACCTGCAGCGTGAAGCTGCGGCTCGCGTCCGCGGACGCCGGGTCAATGGCTTCACTCTGGCTGTCCACGATCTCGCCGGAGACGTCCAGCGCCAGTGAGACGACACCACCCACCGCATCCTGTCCGCGCACCGTCACGCTGATCGCATCGCCCCGCTCCACGCCGGTGCCCTCCGCCGGGGCCAGAATCGACACCGTCGGGGCCGTGTCCGCCGTGCTGTCCACGACGACCGGCACTGCGACCGGTGCGATGTCGGGCACGGCCACATAGAGATTCGCGCTGCCGTTGCCGCGCGCGGTGGTGAGCCCAGCTGCGGAAATGGTGACGACGGCACCGTCGGCGCTGGAGAAGCTGGCGGTGCCCGTCAGTTCGCTGCTGCTGCCATCGCTGAAGCGGCCAGTGACTACCAGCTGCCGCGTCTCCCCGAGGAAATCGAAGGCGAGATCACCGGGCGCCACCGCGATGGTCTCCAGGGTCACAATGTCCACCGACACGGGGACCCGCTGCTCAATACCGTCGAAACCGACGACGATCTCGGCGCTGCCGCTGGCGACGGCGGCCACGCGTCCGCCGTCGCTGACGGTGGCAACGGCGGGCGCCGTGCTGGCCCAGCTCGCCTGCGCCGTGACATCGCGCTCGCTGCCGTCAGCGTACTCGGCCGTGACAGCCAAGTCGCGGTACTCGCCTGCCGTCGTCAGCGTGAAGCCGGTGGGCGTGACGGACATCGCACTGACCACCACCGGCAGCGGGATGGTCGCCTCCGCGGCTTCGCCCGGGTCCGGCGAGCTCGCGAGATCGAACGCGCGTACCGCTACGCGCTCACCCGGCAGGGTGTCGATCTCGCCGGAGAAATCGCCGGCCGCATCGGCTGTCAGGGTGATGATCAGCCCGGTGTCGAGGTTCTCGATCTGAATCCGGGCGTCGGGCACGCTGGTGCCGGTGACCCGGGAGCGGCCGTCGCGCGGCGGCTCAACGGCCGTGAGCACCGGCGCGGGTGGCGGATCGCCGGCTGCGGCCGCGACTACCTCGAACAGCAGGGAGGCGCTCGGCGAATCAGGGTCCGTCTCCGTGCCCGCATTGCTCGTGGCCAGCACCACCAGCCGGTGCAGGCCTGGTGCGAGCGCCGCGGTATCGACGACGAGACTATCGCCCACCTGCTCCCAGGGCTGCGGCGCGGCCGGGTCATCGAGCCAGAACACCACCGAGACAATGCCGGTGGCATGGCTCACCTGGGGCACCACCTGCAGCGGCTCGCCCTGGACGAAGCGCGTGCCGTCGGGAACGCCGGGGAAGAGCACGTCGGGCTCGATCCCGCCGGCGTCCAGCGTGAAGTCGAAGAAGGCCTCGCCGATCTGCCCGAGGCCGTCCTCGGCCTCCACCCGGATCTGGTGCGGCCCCTGCGGCAGGCTCGCGGTAGCCAGGGAGGTCGTGAACGGCGCCAGACCGACGGTTTTGAACGGGTCAACGCCGCCGTCTAGGTAGAAGCGCAGGGTCCGCACACCCGCGGACACGGACACCGGCGTCAGGTCCAGGAAGGTCCCTGCGGGGACAGGGTCGGTCGGGGCGTCCGGCAGCACCAGGGACGGCGGCGCCGCGGATGCGGCGATCACCAGGGACAGCGTCGCTTCGGTGCCGTTGCCGGCGCCGTCGATGGCCGTGACCCTGAGCTCATAGTCATGCCCGGGCGTCAGGGCCGATGAGTCGATGGCGAAGACGAAGGGCGGCTCGTCGCCGGCGGTGGGGGTGCGTTGATCGATCAGCCGCTGTGCGCCGTTGGGATCGCCCAGGTCCCGCAGCCTTGCCTCCACCCGCGCGATGCCGCTGCCCTGGTCGGCCGCGTAGGCTTCGAGCCGGACCAGCTGCCCCGGCAGCACCCGGTTGGGGTCCACCGGCGGCCGCACGGACAGCGTGAGCTCGGGCGCGGTGAAGTCATCGAGACCAGTCCCCGTGGTGGTGAACTCGCTGCTCCACTCGGTCTCGGGCGGGATGCCGTCGAGGTCCGTCACGTCGGTGGTGACGACGACCGTGTAGCTGGCATTCGGCGCCAGCCCGCCGAGGGTCTGCCAGACCGCAACGGTCCGGTCGTTGAGCACGTCCAGCCGCAGAGTGCCGGGTACCGGCGTCTGTGCATCGCTGTAGACGTTGAACGAGCCGCCGGGGCCGGTGATGATGCTCGCCAGGTCCATTTCTTTGCTGAAAAAGGCGACCACCGGCGAGTCCGTATTCACGCCCGTCATATTCGGCGTCGGCAGAAGGCTGACCGCCGGGACCCCGTTCGGATCGGCACTGGCGGGCGGAAACTCGCCGATCAGGCAGCCGATGGTGCCGACGGAGACGCGCAGCGAGATGTTTTGATCGGCGGCGCCCATACAGGAGTTGATGGGGCCGGATTTCAGTGGCCGGACCTTGAACACCTCCGTCAGCGCCTCGCCCGGCAGCAAATGGCCGAGATTGCGCAGCTCCGGGCCCACCACGGTCTCGCAGACCGGCTCCAGGGCACCGTCAGGGATGCTGCACGACACCAGCTCCGCATCCAGCCCCATGTCCAGCTGGAGGCTCGCGTACAGCGCAGGGATCACGTCCGTGTTGCGAACGCGCACCTCCAGATCGTAGAGCTCTCCAGCGACCACCTCGTCCGGATGCCGCAGCTCCACATCCAGCGTCGGCGGACCCTTGACCTCCAGGTCCGTGGTCGCGCTGCCGTTGAAGGGGATCGGCTCGTCCTCGGGGATGCCCCGTCCGATCAGCACGCCGCCGAAGTCCACCCGCACGTTGTGGGTGCCGATGGCGTCACCGCGGACGATGAGCTCGCGCTCCTCCTGTCCGGGGCTCTCGCTGTCGCCCGGGGGGATGTCGCCATAGGCGACGAGTCCGCCGTCCGGCACCATGACGGTCAATGCCCCCTCGGGGAGCTGGATCTCGGCGGTGACATCGCTCAGCGTGAAGATGCCCGAGGTGTTCATGAGCAGCAGCCGGACGGAGAACAGCTCCTTCAGACTCTTCAGGCGGCCGTCGATGACGATGACGCCGGGCAGCCGGATCACCCCCTGGCCGGGTACCTCGACGGGCCGCTCGAAGACCAGCACCTCGGCGTCGCGGATCCGCGGCGTGCCCCCGCTGCCGCCGCGACCGCTCTCTATCTTCAGTGTCTCGAAGCCGATTTCCGGCTCGGTCTTCGGCAGCACGATCGGAACCTGGATTGGAACCGACTCCTGGGCGATGGTGAGCACGACACTGAAGACCGAGACGTTGTAGTTCTCCGGGTCGTCCAAGTCCAGGTCGCCTCGTGCGACCAGCTCTTCCACCTGCTCTACGGACAGCCGCTCGGAGACGACGCGGGAGACCACCACCGACTCCAGCGAGACCTGGGTGATGTCGATGCTCTGGGCCGCGCTGGCGCCGCTGGCATCGGTGGCGGTGACGGTGAGCTCGTTGACCGAATTGCGCAACAGCGGCAGGTTCAGGTCGAAGCTGCCGCCTGCGTCCGGCAGGCTCTGGCTGGCTCGTCCGCCGGGCCCCGTGACCTCCACCAGCACGTCCGCGCTGCCGGGCGCAGCGCCGAGCAGCAGCAGCGCCAGCAGCCCCCAGCAGCGCAACAGGGTGCGGCTCATGGCACCACCTCCAAATAGACGTCGCCCGGCGGCACCCTTGTGAGCTGCCAAACCCCGTTGCGGTCGGTGAGTGCGGAGATGCCGTAGTCGCGCGCGAAGACGCTGGCACCCGGAATCGGCAACCCCGTCGCCTCATCCAGTACGCGCCCGGTGAGCGCGCCCGTGGTGGGGTTGTCGGTCTTGAACACCTTGACCTCATCGGAGCGGCCGATCACCGGGTTACCCTCCCCGTCCAGCGACTCGACGACCACCCGCAGCCGGGTCACGCCCTCGCCGATGCTCACGGTCGTTTCGAACTCGCCGTCCAGGACGGTCAGCGGGGACTCGACGTCGTTGCGCTCCAGCACGGCGGAGAGCAGCGTGCCGCCGATGACGAAGCCCCGAAGGGTCACCTGATCCAGATCCGTCTCGAGTCCATCGGCCGGGCCGACGATGGCGACGACGGGCGCCGTGCCCTCGGCCGGCGCCTCGGTCTCCGGCGTCTGCACCGGCGTGTCGACGATGGTCGTGTCGCCCGGAGTGATGATCTGCACCGGCACCACCGGGACCTCGGGCGGCGGCGGCCGGTCGTCCGGCGGCGGCGGCGGCTGGATCGGGACAAATTCCATACGCTCGGCAAAGGTGTGCCCGACCGCGTCCAGCAGCAGCTGAAACTGGCCGACCTGGCCGTCGCGGGTGCGCACCAGCAGCGCGATCTCGTCCGGCAGGTCCGGCCCGCGCAGCCCGCGCAGCTTGAAGATGCCGTGCTCGTTGGTGCGCGCCTCGACGTCCTCGAGGCGCTCCGGGATGCTGACGCGGGCGCCCACCAGGGGCGAGCCGTCCGGCAGCAGCAGCCGCCCGCTGAAGCCAAAGGCGAAATGATTCATGCCCCGGTTGTCGAGCCACATCAGGGCCTTCTGATGCCCGGCGACGCGCAGCTCGGCCGGGCCCGGCAGGTCTTCCGCCAGCGTGTAGAGGTCGCGGATCCAGGGCTCGTCGTTCAGGTCCTGGTAGAAGCCGTCGCCGCGCTTGTCGGCCGGGATCACGACGATCTCGCCGCGGCTGCCGTCGCCGACGTACAGGTTGCCGGCGCTGTCGGCGTCGATCCCGGTGATGCGCGTGAACGGGCTCGCGTCCTGCGGGAACAGCAGCGACCTGTCGTTTCGGTTCACATAACGGAACAGATTGTCGCCCTGAGTCACCAGCAGCTCCCGGTCAGCGTCGTTGACGGCCATGCTGGTGTCGGCCAGCACCGGCACGTCGCCGGGGGCCGTGATGGGCTGGCTGACGTAATGGCCCGGGTCCGGCGGAAAGCCGCCGTCGGCCGGAATCTCAAGCTCGCGGATGCCGTTGGACGCCTGGTCCGCGATGAAGAGCATTTCACCGCCGAACATACGGCCGGCGGTCATGGACTGGACCGCGGCGGGCTTGGAGTACATCAACAGCCGGCTGAAGTACTGCACGCTGCCGAACAGGGCGCGACCCAGCTGCTGGTTCCAGCGCCAGATGCGTCCGCCGAAACGCTGGTCGCTGGCCGCGTTGTCCATGTAGATGTTGCCGAGGGCATCGACGGCGATGCCCGCCTGGTACGGCGCCTTGAAGCCGCTGTTCAACAGCAGCTCCGGCGCACCCCCGGCGAAGGAGAACACACTGTCCAGCTCCGGCACGCTCATCAGGATGTCGCCGTCATAGCGTCCGAGCTGCGGCGTTGCAGCGAGCTGCACCGGCAGCTTCACACCCTCGGTGGCGCGCGGCAGATAGATGCGCCCCGCAATGCTGGGATCACTGTCCTGCAGTCGCACCTGCTTGAGCAGATTGATGCCCCGCTGGGACATCGCCTTGGCGAAGTTGTATTGATTCATGCCCGGCGGCGACAGTACGCCCAGCACCTGCCCGATCCAGAACCCGCTCTCGCTCCATGTCTGCGTGATCACCGGTCCCTTGCCGATGATGCGGCGGGTCGTTACGAAGTAGCTGAGCTGGCCTTCAGGTGGGTCGGTGTCGACGAAGGCGTAGAGCGTCTTGCCGTCGCCGATTCGGGAACTGGGGTAGAGTTCGCCGCCGGCGCCCGGGAAACCGACAAAGATGCGCTCCACCAGGCCGCCGGGTCGCTCCCGGTAGATCTTGTAGGCGAAGTGTTGCGGTGCGCTCCCGGGCTGGCCGTCGAAGCCGCCGCTTTGCAGGTACCTCTCTTCGGTGGGCGAGATCTCGAAGGTCACCAGCACCGCCGCGCGCTGATTGGTCCCGTAGGAGACGATGGGGTCGGCATTGACCGCCCCCGGCGGCGCCGGGCGCACCGACGAGACCACCTGCGCAATCACCTTGTCCAGCGCCGCGTACATGATGTCACGGCTGATGGTCGCGGCCTGCCCCTGGATGACGCCGGCGGTGCCGTTCGCCAACAGCTTGGTTCCGAACCGCTTGAACTGCAGGAAGCGGCCCTGTTTGGTCGCCTGGTCCATCATCCGCGGCAACGCATCTTCCAGCCCCTTCATGGCCGTGATCCGAGCGCGCGGATAGCCGATGTTGGCGGTGCGATTGAACGCCTTAAGATCATTGGCCGCGGCAAGCTTCGCGTCGAATTTGCTGATCGGCGCAGCGCCCTGGAGCCAGCCCCACAGCTGGCCCTTGACAGCGCCCGTAGCGATGCTCTTGGGCACGGCGCGGTTGAAGACGCAGGCGACCTCTTCCCAGGTAGCATCCGCGTTGGAGAGCTTCGGCTTGAAGGCATCGTCGCAGGCATCGCCAGCCGTGATGGCGATGGTCGTCTCGGCGGTGTCGTGGCCGGCGGCGGATACGATCAGCTTGACCTCGTATGCGCCGGACTTGTCGGGCTTCAGGTAAGCGATCTTCTCGTCGATGCGGGTGAACGCCGGCGAGCTGCCGAGCGGCTTCTGGGTCAGCGACCACTGGTAGCGAACCTCTTCCAACACACCAAGATTCAAATAGTCGAGGGCCGCGAGCTGCAGCTTCTCGTTGACATGTACCTCATACTCCGCGCGCTCGGCCCGGGCCACCAGCGGCTGTGCGGCCACCGCCTTCGGCACCAGGAAGTCCAGCAGGCTCCCCGCCACGGACGGCCCGGCGGGACCCGGCGCCTGGACCGCGCCGGCGAGCTCCGGATAGTCGAGGATGATGGCGTCGTGCAGGGCCTCGGGGTCGAGGGTGCGGGCCGCATGGCGCAGCAGCGTCAGCTCCATCAGCGTCGCCTGCAGCGCATTCAGCGGCAGATCCGCGACGATGGTGGGCGGCGCGGCCAGCAGCGTGCGCTCAGGGTTGAACAGCAGGAACAGCAATGCGTTGCGGCGGTCACCCGGGTCGGACCAGGCCGCGTCGACGACGGTTTGGATGGCGGCCAGCCAGTCCAACAGCGTCGGCGGCTCGCCGGGGCCCCAATCCCAGAGGCCAGTGTAGGTCTCCAGCACCTCGGCCAGGGTACGCCGCTCGGTGAGCAGCATGCGCTCGGCGATGGTGGACACCGTATCCTCATTGAAGCTCCAGAAGGGGACATCCTCCCCCACGTCCGGATTCTGCTGATTGCCATCGGCATCGAGGATGCCGATATCGCGGCCGCCGACCAGCATCAGCGCATCCCGCGTGATGTCTTCGGCCTCAGCGAACGACATGCGCCGGGTGGCGTCGCCGATGCCCCGCGCCACCAGGCTCAGCACCGAGGCTGAGGGCGTCGCGTCTGCCGACAGTACCCGCGGCTCGACTGCGATCTCGCCCAGCTCGATCTCTTCGCCGGCGACGGCGTCCACCCGCGTGCGCACAAGCGCATGGTCCGGGGCATTGACCAGCAGTTGCCGCTCGCCCGCCGGCACGCCGGGGAGGCTGAAGCTGCCGTCCGCGCCACTGGTAGCGCGCAGGGCGGTGCCTTCCACCGAGATCAGGGCGTCCGCAATCGGCTCACCGGTCTCGCTGTCCCGCAGCACCCCGGTCAGCGTCGCGGTGCCCGGCAGCACGGTGAAGGCCAGCACCGACACCGCGATCTCGTCGCCGGTGGCCGCGCGCAGCTGCCGCTGCCCGGGATCGGCATCCGGAGCGACGGTGATGATCGCCTCCAACCGGCTCGGCCCGAGCACGGTGACGGCGTCGACGCTGATGCCGTCGCCCAGATCCAGGGACGTCGACCCAGCGGCGAACAGCGTCTGCCAGCGGCCGGCGTCGGCGCCGGTCAGGGTCAGGCTCAGGGTGTCGCCTTGGGCCGCCTGGGTCGGCGCGAGCCCGGTGATCAACCCGAAGGGCGCCGGCGGTGCCCGGGCCTGACCGCTGCCGTTGACCGCGCCGGTGACGCGCGCGCGGGTCGAGAAGGTCGGCGTATCGACCGGATCGACGACCAAGGTCAGAGCGTCACCCACGGCCTGGGGCACGTCCTCAACCGTGACCCGAAGGCTGGCCTCGACGCGCTCGGTGCCGTCGTCGGCGGCGAGCACCAGATCATAGGTGCCGGCCTGATCGAAGTCCGGCGCGAACTGGATCAGCTGCTGTGCCGGCAACAGGACGGCGTTGCCGGGCAGACCCGTGACCGAGAGCTCGGGCAGATCGCCGTCCGGGTCGCGGACGTTGAAGGGGATGGCGATCTCCTGGCCCTCGTCGACGCGATGATCCGGCTCGACCTCCAGCGCGGGCGGGGCATTGACGGGCTCGACCTGGATCTCCACCACCCGCCTGTCGGTCAGGCCCCAACGGTCCCGCGCGCTGAGCTCGACCAGGTAGGTGCCCGCCTGGGCGTCCCCGGGCGTGAACCGGTAGCTGCCCTGCGGCGTCACCGTGGGCGTAGACGTGAAGCTCGCATTCGGCAGCAGCGGCGTCGCACTGAGGCTCACCACATCCCCGTTCGGGTCGGTGGCGCTCGCATCGATGCTGAGCGTCTCGCCCTCGCTGACAACCAAGGTGGTCGCTGACACCTGGAGCTGAGGCGGACTGGGCTGCGGGGCATCATTGACCCTAATGACGACGGTGTCGGGTGTACTGGGCTGATCCTGGTCGTCATAGACGGTCAGGCTCAGGCTCCAGACGCCGGGACCGAGCTCGATCTGCGGCTGCACCACGTCATCGGGGTCGGCATCGCCGCCCCACTCCCAGCGCGTGATGTTGCCGTCAGGGTCGCTGGAGCCGCTGCCGTCCAGCGCCACCGTGACTCTGGTCTCACCCAGCGCCGGGGTCAGCGTCTGATCGGGTCCGGCATCGGCGGTGGGCGCCTGATTTGGTGCCGGATCAATGCGGACCGTCACTGCATCCGCCGGGCTCGGCTGGTCTTGGTCGTCGTACACCACCAAGCTGAAGCTGTAGGTGCCAACGCCAAGATCTAGCGTCGGCTGCTCAACGTCAGCGGGATCAGGCACACCGGTCCACTCGTGGCGGGCGATGGCGCCGTCGAGATCGCCGGAGCGGGTACCGTCCAGAGTGACCTGAATGGTCGACGCCCCGGCCGCCAGGGTCAGTGATTGATCCGGGCCGGCGTCGGCCACCGGTGGCTGGTTGACCACCTCCGGCACGTCGCGCTCCAGCCGCAGCGTGGCGAGCAGTTGTCCGCGCCCGCCGCGGAAGCCGAGCCGATGGCTGTAAGTGTCACCCGGCGCAAATCGCGCGTCGGCCGCTGTGCTCAGGTCTGCGTAGGGCTCGCCGGCCGCGGTGCTGCCGTCGCCGGTGACCAGGGTTTTGTTAGCGCTCTCCACCACCAGCCGCAGCGGACCGGTGAGGGCCTCGGCGCCCTGGTGGGTAACCGTGACGTCGAGCCAATACGTGCGGGTGCGGCGGTCGTAGAGCGGCCGGGGATGGGTAACCTCGATGCCGGGGTCGGTAACGGGCTCGTAGGCGGCGAGGAGCGGTGCGGGCAGCGCGGCGAGTAACAGCAGGCCCACCGGCAGCAGCCAGGCGCGCAGGAGGTCACAGCCGGCGCAGGGCCACCAGGGACGGTTCATCGATTGTAGCCTCCTTGAGACGCCCGCGCCGCGGGCTGTCCGGCTCACCGCGACCAGGGCCGCCGCTGGCGAGCGCAGCGAACTGGTGACCAGGTTGGAATAGGCGCGCTTTAAATGCGTCGGAAGCGCCGTTGCCCGAGAATCGAGCTGAAGCGCCACCCGATCCCGGGCGACCCCGGCATCGAGCCGCCGCGCAGCGAGCGGCCTATGAGCGGCACCAGCCCAAGCAGCACCAACGCCGCCGGTGACGGCAGCGGCGCCTCTGCCACGCTGATATTGCCGACCTGGAGCCAATCCGCCCTCGTGCCGTCGCCGTCCTGCAGGAAAAACTCGAGCAGGACATCGGTGCCTGCGAATGCGCTGATGTCCGTGCTCGCAGTGCCGGCGCTTGTCGCGGCTGAGGTGTCCAGCGCGGCCGGAAAGAGGTCGATCAAGTCGGAGAAATCCGCCAGCCAGAGCGTCGCCTGCACGAAATCGGGATTGGCCGGGTCGCCCGCCGTCAGCGACCAGACGTAGTCGAAGCTCAGGCTCACCGCGGACGCGGCCAGCGTAAGGCCCTGATAGAGCACGATGTCGGAGTAATTGTCGTCATCGCTCAAGCGGGCGAAACCGCCGCCTTCGAGCGTGAAGCGCGGATCGGCCCCGGGGTCCACGGCCTGAAACGGGTCCAGGGGGCTGGGAGCGATGTCGCCTGACCAGCCGTCGAAGCTCGCGAAGGAGCCGTTGAGGAGCGGCCCGGCGCCTATCGGCCCGGCAAAACCGAGCAGAACCGTCAGGATATATGGCAGGTACCGCCGTTGGTGTTTTGTGCGTCGCATACCTCATCCTCTGTGCTGCAGAGGCATTTTGTGTTGTCACGAGTATTCTCTGTAAACGATCCCCTGGTCAATCAGCCAAACACCTACAAAAGCCATGTGCACGCATGTGCATGCCTCGAAAAAACGCCGGTCATCCCTCACAGCAACCCCGTCATCGGCGACAACGCCGCGCAGGGCCATAGCCGAATCTGGATGCGGGCGATGGCGCAGATCTGATCTTCGTCCAGGGGGTGGAAGACGACGATCTCGTCCAGGCGGTTGATGAGCTCGGGCCGGAAGGCCTGGCGCACGATCTCCATGACCGCGCCCTTCATCTCCGCGTAGTTGACCTCACCGGCCTTCTGCTGAATGACGTCGGAGCCGAGGTTACTGGTCACGACGATGACCGTGTTGCGAAAGTCCACGGTGCGCCCCTGCCCGTCCGTGAGGCGGCCGTCGTCGAGTACCTGCAGCAGGATGTTGAACACGTCCGAATGGTAACCGTTTAGCCCCTCCCCCCAGCAGTGATGCCTGAGGGCCTGGCTCTCCACATCAGGGGGTTGTAGGAAGAAGCTCGTGCAGTATGGCAAGATTGTGCGCAGAGCGCGCCGCGACGGCGCCTCTGCGGTACGACCATGCATCTCAGCGACCACGATCTGCGCCAGCTGGACGACGCCTACCTGGCGGGTCTCACCCCCGAGCAGGCGCGAGCGCTGCTGTCGAAGGTGCTGGCGGATCTAAAGGCCGCGCGGGAGCGCTTGGCACAGGACCCCTCCAATAGCTCGCGACCGCCAAGCTCGCGCGCGCCCTGGGAAGGCGTCGACGGCGAGCCTGAGGCTGACGTCGGTGATGGCGATGTCGGCGTTGCTGGACCGACCTCGGGCGACGCCGCGGGTGAAGCCGCCGAGCAAGCGGCCGGCGCGAACAAGCCGCATCGGCGGCGCAAAGCGGGCGCAGGCGCCAAGCCCGGGCGGCGCAAAGGCGCGCCGGGGCACAGTCGCACGCAGAGCCTGCCGATCAATGCCGAGCAAGTGCATGCGCCCGCGGGCTGCGCGGCTTGCGACCGCGCTCTCGATGACGGTGGCGACGCGCACGCCTACACTGCCCACTACACCTTGGAGCTCATCGCCCCCGAGGGCGGGTGCGGTGGTTTGGCGCTGCACCAGACCAAGCACGTCTACCTGGAGCGGCGCTGCGGCTGCGGGCACGCGACACGCGCGCAGCCGGCGCGGATGAGGCGTGGACAGTGGCGTTGAGCGAATGGCACCTCGCCGGGCCGAGCTCGGTCGCGTTCATCTGTGCGCTGAGCCAACGCATGCGTCTCTCGCGCGCGCGGGTGCAGGAATTCCTCGCCGATTGGCTCGGGCTGTCCTTATCCACGGCCACCATCAACCAGTGCGTGCATGAGGCTGCACGCGCCCTCGAGCCCGTGGTCGAGCAGGAGATCTTGGAGAGCGTGCGCAATGTCGAGCTGCTCCCTGCGCCCACAAGGGCCGATGAGACCGCCTGGAAGGAGCACGGACGGGTGCTGTGGCTGTGGGTGTTCACCTGTGCCACCGCCACGCTGTTCATCGTCGGGCGGCGCACCCGCGCGATGGTGCAGCACGTGCTCGGCGAGCACTTTCGCAACTGGCTGATGAGCGACGGCTATGGCGCCTATCGCGACCAAGACCAACGTCTGCGCTGCTTCGCGCATCTGCTGCGCAAGGCCCATGGGCTCGAAGAGAGCCTCGACGCCCAAGCCCAGCAGTTCGGGCGCCACGTGCTCGACGTGCTGGAGACGGTGATCGCTGCCGTCTACGACGCCCGCGGCGACCCGGCACAGGCCGAGGGGCTGCGCGCGCGACATGCCCCCCTGCTCAACGCGCTGCTCGAGGCGTGCCGGGCGCTCGCCACCGATGGTGTGCACCAGAAAACCCGCGCGCTCGCCCGCGAGCTGCTCAACGACTGGGGTACGTTCTGGGTCGTGCTCGACTATCCCGAGCTGCCGCTGACGAACAATGTAGCGGAAAGAGCGCTGCGCCATTGGGTCATCGCGCGGCGCATCGGCATGGGCACCCGAACCCCGCAGGGCACCCGCGCCTTCGCGTTGTTGGCAAGCCGCATCGAGACCTGCCGTAAGCGTGGCGCCTCGCCGTGGAGCTACATCGCCGAGGTCGTACGCCAACGCCGCCGCGGCTTGCCCGCACCGCCCCTGCCGATGCCCGCCGGCTAAACTCGCACCAGCTTGAGCTCGAAATGGTGGTAGGGGCCTAAACGGTTACGCCCTGGCGGTGCTGGGGCGCAATCTGCATCGCCTCGGCCCCATTTTGCTGGAGCGCGACGCCGAAGCAGAAGCGCGACGACGACAACGCGCGGCCTGACGAGCGTTTTAGTGAGGGCGCATGCGTTGCCTAGGGATTGGTCTGTCCGGCGGAGGCAATTCATGAGAGTCCTTCTCATTTCCGAGGCGAACGCAGCGCTAATCGATCACTCGGACGAAATTTTCGCGTCGATCAACAGCACGCATACGGCGCTTCTGAATAAAAAACCGACTTTTCGGTCTGGCACTATTTAAGGTGATTCCCCCAAGCGGGTTGATCCGCGCGCGCAGCGGCAACGTTGACAGCGGCGGCTGTCGGCCTGCGGGAGCCTTACGTCGCCGACGGCCAGACGTCTAGGTAGACCTCGCGCAAGGCCAACGTCAGACCCAAGTCGGGCAATTGGAGCTGATCGTCGATGGACTCGTACAGCGTCGGCTGCCATTGCCCGTCGGTCATCGCGTAATGCAGAAGGCCGACCTCGGTTGAGTCCACCAGGACGTAGTGGCTCAAGCTAGCGATGGTTTGGTATTGCAGGAACTTGGTGCCCCGATCCCGCTGTTCGGTGCTCGGCGAGGTCACCTCGATAATCAGGACCGGGTTGACCAGGGTGCGCAGCCCGTTGATGGTGGTGTACTCGGGCGCGCAGGCGACACTGACGTCGGGATAGAGATAAGGGCTGCCGGCGTTGACCTTGACTCGTTGGTCACTGGTCATTGGGCGGCAGCCGCTGCCGCGCAGCGCCGAACGCAGCTCGCCGATCAGGTTGGCGCCGATGGCGTTGTGCTCCGGCTGCGCCCCGCCCATTGCGCGGACCTCGCCGTTGAGATATTCCAGGCGTTCCGTGGCATTGCCCTCGCGTGCGAAGTACTCCGCCAGCGTCACGAAGGGATGCTTGAGGCAGGTGGCCATGCTCGTCCACTCGATCTTGGGTTGGTCACGACGACATTTGATGCGCCGCCCGCGCGTGGGTCAAGCCGAACAAACCTGGCTATTCGGCCGGTCGCGAAGGGGCCAACCGAGCCGGCAGGCGGTCTGAAAGGTCGATTACCGCACCGCTAGGCCTCCGGCAGCGAGTCCTCGGCAAGCACCTGCTCCAAGGAGTCGCGGTCGTAATCGATGGCTTCGCTCATGGTTCCGGCTCGGCAACACGCACTCTGTTGGGCAGTTAGACTCGTAAACGCGCACCCTGCGTTGCGCGCAGGATGCGGGTCGTGCCGCCATCCTAGTCCACCAACTCCCCCTCCACCACGGAGCCGAACACCAGCTTGCCGTCCTGCGCGTCCACGGTGACGGTGTCGCCGGGGCGGAACTGCCCGGCCAGGATCTCCTGCGCCAGCGGGTTCTCCAGCTGGGCGCGGATGGCGCGCTTGAGCGGGCGGGCGCCGTAGACCGGGTCGAAGCCGGCCTCGCCGAGCAGGTCCAGCGCGGCGTCGCTCACGTCCAGCTGCATGTCGCGGTCGGCGAGCCGGCCCTTGAGATAGCCGATCTGGATGCGGGCGATGGCGCGGATCTGATCTTCGTCCAGGGGGTGGAAGACCACGATCTCGTCCAGGCGGTTGATGAACTCGGGCCGGAAGGCCTGGCGGACGATCTCCATCACCGCGTCCTTCATGTCCGCGTAGTTGGCCTCGCCCGCCTTCTGCTGAATGACGTCGGAGCCGAGGTTACTGGTCATGACGATGACCGTGTTGCGGAAGTCCACGGTGCGCCCCTGTCCGTCCGTGAGCCGGCCGTCGTCGAGCACCTGCAGCAGGATGTTGAACACGTCCGGGTGGGCCTTCTCCACCTCGTCCATCAGGATGACGCTGTAAGGCCGGCGGCGGACGGCTTCGGTGAGGTAGCCGCCCTCCTCGTAGCCCACGTAGCCGGGTGGTGCGCCGATGAGCCGGGCCACGGAGTGCTTCTCCATGAACTCGGACATGTCCACGCGCACCATGGCCTCTTCGGTGTCGAACATAAATTCCGCAAGCGCCTTGCAGAGCTCCGTCTTGCCGACGCCGGTGGGGCCAAGGAATAGGAAGGAGCCGATGGGCCGGTGCGGGTCCGAGAGCCCGGCACGGGAGCGGCGAATGGCGTCGGAAACCGCGCGCACGGCCTCGTGCTGGCCCACCACCCGCTGCTCGATGTCGTCCTCCATGCGCAGCAGCTTCTCGCGCTCGCCCTCCAGCATCTTGGACACCGGGATGCCGGTCCACTTGGAGACAATGGAGGCGACCTCCTCATCCGTGACCTTGTTGCGCAGCAGCTGGGTCTCGTTCTGCGCGGCCTCATCCGCCGCGGCGAGCTGCTTCTCCAGCTCCGGGATGCGCCCGTACTGGAGCTCCGACATGCGGGTCAGGTCGCCGGCTCGGCGGGCGGTCTCCATCTCCACGCGGGCGCGGTCCAGCTCTTCCTTGATGTGCGCGGTGCCCTGCACGGCCGCCTTCTCGGATTTCCAGATCTCGTCCAGGTCGGAGAACTCGCGCTCCAAATCGGCGATCTGCCCCTCCAGGTCGGATAGGCGCTTCTTCGACGCCTCGTCGGATTCCTTCTTCAGCGCCTCGCGCTCGATCTTAAGCTGAATCAGCCGGCGGTCGAGCTTGTCCATCTCCTCCGGCATGGAGTCGATCTCCATGCGGATCTGCGAGGCCGCCTCGTCGATGAGGTCGATGGCCTTGTCCGGCAGCTGGCGGTCGGTGATATACCTGTGACTGAGGCTCGCGGCGGCGACGATGGCGGGGTCGGTGATCTCCACGGCGTGGTGGACCTCGTAGCGCTCCTTCAGCCCGCGCAGGATGGCGACGGTGTCTTCGACATTGGGCTCGTCCACCAGCACCTTCTGGAAGCGCCGCTCCAGGGCCGCGTCCTTCTCCACGTACTTGCGGTATTCGTCCAGGGTGGTGGCGCCGATGCAGTGCAGCTCGCCGCGGGCGAGCGCTGGCTTGAGCATGTTGCCGGCGTCCATGGCGCCCTCGGCCTTGCCGGCACCCACCATGGTGTGCAGCTCGTCGATGAACAGCACGACATTGCCCTCCTGCTTGGCAATGTCGTTCAGCACGGCCTTCAGGCGCTCCTCGAACTCGCCGCGAAACTTGGCCCCGGCGATGAGCCCAGCCATGTCCAGCGCCAGCAGGCGCTTGGACTTGAGCCCCTCCGGCACCTCGCCGTTGACGATGCGCTGGGCCAGACCTTCCACGATGGCGGTCTTGCCGACGCCCGGCTCGCCGATGAGCACCGGGTTGTTCTTGGTGCGCCGGGCGAGCACCTGAATCGTCCGGCGAATCTCGTCGTCGCGGCCGATGACCGGGTCGAGCTTGCCCTGCTCGGCGCGCTCGGTCATGTCGATGGTGTACTTCTCAAGGGCCTGGCGCTGCTCCTCGGCATTGGGGTCGTTGACGGCCTCGCCGCCGCGCATGTTCTCGATGGCCTTCTCCACGGCGCCCTTGCTGGCGCCGGCGTCGCGGAGCATGTTGCCGAGTTCGCCCTTGTCCTCCAGCGCCGCCAACACGAACAGCTCGGAGCTGATGTAGGCGTCGCTGCGGGCCTGGGCGAGCTTGTCCGTCAGGTTCAGGAGCTTGCCGAGCGCATTGGAGACGCTCACGTCCCCGCCGGTGCCCGAGACCTTCGGCAGGCGCTCCAGGGCGTCGCCCAGGGCCGAGCGCAGCCGGTTGACGTTCACGTCCGCCTGGGCCAGCAGGTGGCGCACCGTGCCACCGTCCTGGTCCAGCAGGGCCACCATCAGGTGCACCGGCTCGATGAATTGGTTGTCGCGGCCCAGCGCGAGCGATTGCGCATCGGCCAGGGCCATTTGGAACTTGCTGGTGAGCTTGTCCATTCGCATGGGGATGACCTCCGGAGGCTGATCTCCGACATTTATTAGGGTTATAGCGCAATTGCGGCGGCGTTGCCGCGAATTCAAGCACTCTCAGCGCGAGAGTGCCAATGCCGTGGGCGGCGGCGAGGGTTGGATGGCCGCACGCGGCCGGCGCAGACCGCACGCGGCTCGCCGCGGCGGTTTACCCTGTCTGCGCCGGCGCCTAGACTCCCGGATATGCAAGCGTCCGACACAGCCCGCCCGGCGCCCGAGAGCGACGAAGCCTACCCCGTCGCCAGCCGGCGCAGTCCGCTGACACCGGGTGAGCGGGCACTGCTTGATGGTTTCGTCGCACGTGTGCTGACAGCGCTCGGTGAAGCCAGTATCGGGCGGATCATCGCCTTCGGCAGCCGCGCCCGCGGCGGGGGTCACGCCGACTCCGATCTGGATGTCGCGGTCCTGACCGCCCCAGCCGCGGATATGGATCGCACGGGAGCGGCTCAGCGCGCCCTCGCCGAAATCGCTGAAGCCGCACAGAACGGGTGGGACGTGCTGCCACCGCTGCGGCCGGTGCTGCTCGACCCCGCCCATCCACGAAACGCCAGCGAGCGGGCACTGCTGCGCGCCATCGAGCACGAAGGGATCGTCCTATGGTCGAGCCGGACAACCTGAGCCGCAGCCGCGACGAGCTTACGCTGCTCCTGGATGAGCTGCGGAGCTTCAGCGCGAACCGCACCGCCGGGATCCACCGCAAGTGCATCGCCAGCCTGTACTACGCAGCCTTCCATGCGGTGCGCGCCCTGCTGTTCTTCCATGGGCTGGACACCCGAACGCATGAAGGCACACAGCGGTTGTTCGCGGCGCACTTCGTCAAGCCAGGGCTCATGCCGAAGGCGCATTTGCGCTGCCTGGCGACACTGGAATCGGACCGTCTGCGCGCGGACTATCAGACCTTGTGATGACAGCCAGCATGATCGACGCCACCGGCAGCACGGCCGGCTGGGTTTGGCCCGGCCTCGCCACCGCCGGGCGGCGGCAGACCACACGCCGCGCCCTGCGCAGCGCAAGCGTTATCGAGTGGCGCTACTACGCCGTACTCGCACCCGCCTTCCACGGCATCGTCGGGCTGGCGGTGGTGAACCCGCGGCAGCACTTCGCCCGCGTGGCCGAGAGCGGGCTGCTGGTGATGATCGCCGGCGTGCTGGATCGCCCGTCGCTGCCGGCCACGGCCACAGCGTCGGACGAGCCGCTGTTGCCCCCGCCGCCCGCGGCCTTGTGCTGGATGCACCTGTTCCCCGCCGATGCCTGCAGCTTCGACGCCGCGGCTCCGGGGGGTGTCACCGCCGGCGACGCCGAGTGCTGCATTGCCGTCGCCCATGACGGCCCGGCGGCCGCCGACATCGAGATCGAGGCGGGCGCCGGCCTGCTGCTGCGGTTATCCCATGTCGGGCTCGCCGGCACCGCGCTGCCTGCGACCCAGGGCCGGGACTTCCCAGGCCCGCTCGGCAGCGGTTGGCTGGGCGCCCATTGGACCGTCGACTGTCCCTCGCCTGTGGCGGTCGCCGACGGCAACCTCGCCCTGGGCGGCAAGCTGCTGGAGCCCTTGGCGACGCGCCCCGGCAGCGAGCCCGGCCATGCCACGCCGGCGCTGCGCGAGCGCGTCGCCGCAGGCGACAATCACTGGACCTGGCAGGGCGCCGCCGGCTACTACGAGCACAGCTTCGGCATCCGACCCCTGCCGCTGCATGGTTGGGATTTTCTATTCGCGCCCGACGCTGAGCGACACCAAAGCGCGGCGTTGCAGACCTACAGGGGCAGCCGGGCACTGCGCTACCTGGATGTCTGCTGGCAGCAAGCCGGCGAGCACCGCCACCAGCGCTTCGATGCGGCATCGCTCGACCTCACCTGGCGTGAATCCGTCCAAGACCCCGTGCTCGGTGTGCGCCGGCCGGTGGTCCGGCAGGTCGAGGCGGCCGCTAACGGGCTGCGACTCCAGCTCACCAACCGCGTGCTGCACCGTATTCCACTGCTGCGCCGCGAGCAGTTGGCCGTCCGCCATTTCTTCATCAGCGAAGAGATCGGCGTCGCCGACTGGACACTGACGGACCGCCGGGGCACGGTGTTGGCCTCCGCCCGGGGGCAGCCTTGCGGCGGCGAGCTCGCCCATTTTCGCTGGCGGGCACCGCGCCCGCGCTGAACCGCCGCTGCGGCGAGTCACTGCGCGGAGCAGCCTGGCCATTGCAGGCTGCCGCCCGGCACCCACAACAACGGACGACCCCGGCGCCCAGCCGCCGGGGCGAGCGCACAGCCATGCATTACGACGTCATCATCGTCGGCGCCGGCCCGGCCGGCAGCGCCACCGCGCGCCACCTGGCCGACGCCGGCATGTCCACCTTGCTGCTGGACAAGTCGGACTTCCCCCGCGACAAGGTCTGCGGCGACTGCCTGAGCCCGCGGGCCCAGCACTACCTCGCACGCCTCGGCGTCCTGGAGCCCGTGGCCGCTGAGGCGCACGCAGCCACGCGCATCCGTTTCCGCGCGCCCGGCGGTGCCGAGGCCAGCGCGACGATCACCGCAGACGGGCGCCTGCCCGCGCGCACGCTGGTCCTGCCGCGCCGGCGTTTCGACCACTTGCTGCAACGCCACGCGCTGGCCGCCGGCGCGGACTTCCGGGTCGGTCATGTGCGCGCGCTACTGCCCACGGGCGGTGTCTTGCTCGGAGACACGGCGCTGCCGGCCCGGTTGGTAATCATCGCCACCGGCGCAGCGCTGTCGCTGATCAAGCACACGTCGCTGGCACCACGCAGCACCGTGCACACCGTCGCCGCACGGGCCTATTTGGGGGGCATGCAGCCACACGGACCGGATCTGCGCATTCTGCTGGACCGGCTGCCATTGCCCGGCTATGCCTGGCTCTTCCCCACGGGCGCGCACAGCGCCAATGTCGGGTGCTGGTATGCCGGCCCCGAGCCCATCAGCGCCCCTGCACTGCTGCGCGAGCTGCTAACCGAGCATCCGACCCTCGCGGCCCTGACCGCAGCCGCCCGCGGCTCCAATCGCATCGCAGGCTATCCCATCCGCTGCGACTTCCTGACCGCACCCAAGGTGGCCTCCGGCGTCTTGGCCGTCGGCGAGGCCGCCGGCTTGGTGAACCCATTCACCGGCGAGGGCATCGACTACGCACTGGAATCCGCAGAGCTGGCGGCCGCGGCCGCCAGCGCCGCTTTGTCGCAGACGGCAGCAGGCGAGACTGTGCCCGTCGCGGCGCTGGCCGACTATCCCAAGGCACTGAACCGGCGCTTTCGCAAGCTGTTCCGGGTCATGACGCTGGTACAACGCTATGGCAGCAGCCCCTGGGTGCTCGATCGGCTGTTCGGCCGCGGTCGGCAAGGGCAGCCCTTGCTGGACCGGCTGGTGCAGGTCTGTTTCGGGGCGGCGCCGCCGACGCGCCTGCTGGCCCCTGCGGCTTTGGTCGGGCTGCTGTTGAGCCGTCCGCGCCGTCCCGGGGCCGACTAGTGCAGCGCGGCAGACCGCTCGGGTTGCTCGCCGCTGCTGTCGTCACACGAGTGCGAGGCTGTGGAAGCTCGGAGACCGTTCTTGGTCCTGATCGGGGTCGGCGTCGGAATCGGTCAGCGAATCTCTGTCTTGGTGCACTCGGGGAAGGGTCGGAAGCTCTGCCAGCTCAGGCAGGCGGCGGATAGCGCCGGCGCAGATCCGCAAGCACCTCCGCATCCACGAGCGCATCGTCGCGCAGACGGTTGTCGTAATTCTCAGCGCCCATGAAGCGCTTCAGCAGCGCGATCTCGCTCTCGCCCCAGTCCGGGGTGTCCGGCAAATCGCGGAAGCCGGCACGGCGCATGATCGCCTTGAGCTCCCGGGCCTTGGGGTCGTCGATGGGCAGCAGCTGGTCCGGGTCGCTCGGAAAATAGGACAGGCGGTGCAGCCGATAACAGCGGCCGAGCTCCGTGATGGGCTCGGGGTGGTCGTAGACCGAGATATCCACATGGCGCCCGTTGTAGCCACCGTAGCCGCCGCCTGGCTTGACCACCAAGATGGCCGCCGACTGCTGCCCGCGCAGCTCGCCGCCGGCGTCCCGCCCGGCGGCGAGCGCGGCGATCAGGCGCTCTGCGAGCTCACCGGTGCTGGCCTCGAAGGTATCGAGCATGGCCGTCACCACAGACGCGTCATGGAGGGTGTTGCCGCTGGCGACAGCGTCGGCCCGCACGCCGGCACCGGCAAAGCCGTCCCAACCGCGGACCTCGGCGCCGGTGTGCACCGCCGCCGGCCCGTCCGGCCCCAGCACCGCCAACTGGCGCTCACCGGCGGCCGGATCATCCCGCAGCAGGGTCTCCAACACAGCCGCGGCACCGAGGCCGCGACGCAGCAGCTCGAGCCCGTCGTCGCCGTGGCGCGGATTGGCGAAGGCTTGGGTGGTGATGCAGCCGACACCGGCGGCGCCATGCAGCGCAATGGAGCCGGCGCCGGGGAACTTGGACTGCACCGCGGCGCCGATCTCATCGGCGGCGGTGTCGCGGGCGATGAGGCTGTAGGTCATAGCGGCGTCTTCAGTGCGCGTGGTGTCCACCCATGGCGCCGGCGTCGATGCGCCGCACGGGTGCGGTGATCGACTGGCGGGCACCGTCGTCGAAGATCAGGGTCAAGGCCACGTCCATACCCGGCTGCAACTGCTCCGCGAGTCCGATCAGCATCACGTGCAGCCCGCCGGGGGCCAGTGTCACCGCCTCCCCCGCCGGCAGCTCGATGCGCTCGATGCGCCGCATCTGCATCATGCCGTCGTCCATGGTGTGGGTGTGCAGCTCCACCGTGTCGGCGGCGGTGCTCTCAGCAGCCACCAGCGCGCGGTCGCTGTCGCCGGTGTTTCTGAGGACCATGAAAGCCGCACTGTTCGCCTGCCCCGGGGGCACGGCGCGGGCGTAGGGATCAGAGACGTCAATGGCGCCGGCGTCGCCGGCGTGGAGGTTCGCGGCCGCGCAGCAGAGCGCGGCGACGGTGAGCATGCGCAGATTCGTGGGCATCAGTGGCTTCCTGAATGGTTCGAGCGGGCGCGACGCCCGCATTGGCTCGGCCACCGCATTGGTGGCCGGCATCCTCGATGGCGCCGGGCTCAGCACTGAGCGGGCCGGCGCGGCTCGGCGGCGAGCATCACCACCGGCTCACACCGGCCGGTCGCAGCCGGCGCGCGGTGTCGCCGCCAGCGCTGATGCCCGGCCCTGCGCGTTGGCCGCCGCGCGAGCGGCGCGGGACGCGGGCGGTGCCGAGGCCCGATGCGCGCCGACCCGGTGGGCGCGACCCGTCGGGTCGAGTGTGTCATCCTTGGCGGCTTAACCGCGGAAGTCTAGCGCAGCCTGAGCCGTCAGCGGAATCGTCTTGACTGCGACGCGCTTTGCCCTCCCCGCAGAGACAGAACACCTAGACCCCAGGATCAGCAAGTCATGCTTCGAATGCTTTCCGTGCGCAGCGCCGGTGTCCTTGCCCTGTCCGTCCTCGTGCTCGTGGGCTGCGGTCCGCAGGGCAACGGCGCCGCGGACTTCGAGATGCCGCGCTTCGAGGACCCGATGCTCGCCGAAGGACGCGCGGTCTGGATGGGGACCTGCCGCGCCTGCCACCTGTTGGGGGTCGCCGGCGCCCCGGCGGTCACCGATTACGACAACTGGGAGCCGCGCATCGCCAAGGGGATGCCGGCGCTCTACAAGGGACCCATGCACGGCATCAAGGGCGAGGACGGCAAATACAAGATGCCGCCCCGGGCCGGCAATGACCGGCTCTCCGACACCCAGATCAAGCGCGCCGCGGACTACATGGTGGCAGCGGTGGAATACTTGCATCAGCGGACGCAGGCGCCGCAGTGACAGCGCAACCGCAGCGGGCGCTGGCTTGCCGTGCTCACAGCGGACAACGGCGTGCAACGAGGCAGCGCAACGCTGGGCGTGACCAAAGCCAATGTGGCGCGACCGGCGCCTTAAGCGGCTTCGTTGCGGGCTGTGCGACTCGCTTCGCCGCTATTTGAGCTGCTTCGCTCGCACGATGCCGACGAGTCCGGCACAGCCGTAATCGAGGCGCGACCAGTCCTCGGGCATCTCTAGGCGGGCCAGGGCCGCCGTGGGCAGCAGCTTACCGTCATCCGGCTCGTCGAGATCGGGACCGGCCAAATGCCGCAGCAAGCCTTCCAAGCCGGGGTTGTGTCCTACCAGCAGCACCAGTTGCGCTGCGGAGGGCACGCGGCTTAGCACGTCCATCAGCGCTTGCAAATCCGCCTCGTAGATATCTGCGTCCCAGACGATCTCTTTCTTGGACAAGTCGAGGCACTTGCACACCTTGAGCGCGGTCTCCTGTGCCCGCTGTGCCGGCGAGCTAACGATCAGTGCGGGAATTAGGCCCTCACGGTAGAGCCATTCCCCAACGCGCGGGGCGTCTTTCCGGCCCCGCTTTGCCAGGGGGCGCTCGAAGTCAGAGGCGGCACCACTGTCCCAGTCCGACTTGGCGTGGCGCAGAATCAACAGCTCGCGGGGCATGCGGGAGAGGCGATCCGGGGTGTTCAGGGGCTGGTGTGCCTTGGGGCGCACCATGACGGCCCTGTTTTAACACAACGGTAACCTGCACGGAATACGGGGACCGCCGCGCCCCCCGGTGCTCAGCCCACAGCCGCTAGCAGCCGGTCCATCATGCGCTCGGCTTGGCCGCCGTAGCCCCCGCCGAAGAGATTGAGGTGGTTCAGGATGTGGTAGAGGTTGTAGAGGGTTTTGCGCGTCTCGTAGCCCGCATCCAAGGGCCAGGCGGCGTTGTAGGCGGCGTAGAAACGACTGCCGAAGCCGCCGAAGAGCTCGGTCATGGCGACATCCGCTTCGCGGTCGCCGTAATAGCAGGCGGGATCGAAGATGACCGGGTTGCCTTGGTCGTCGCCGCTGAAATTGCCGCCCCACAGATCCCCGTGCAGCAGCGAGGGTGCCGGGGCATGATCCAGCAGCGCACCGATCTGCTCCAGCAGGCGCGCGCCGCGCTCTTGCAGGCGGCCGCCGTAGCCGTTGCGCGCAGCGAGCTCCAGCTGAAAGCCAAGCCGATGCTCGCACCAGAATCGCACCCAGTGCGCATCGCGCTGGTTGGGCTGCGGGGTCGAGCCGATGGTGTTGTCCCGGTGCCAGCCAAAGGTGTCGGCGGTGCTGCGATGCATGGCCGCAAGCTCCTCCCCGGCGCGGGCGGTGGTTGCGCCGCCGCTGCCGCCCAAGGGGATGTACTCCATGGCGATGAAGGCCTGCCGACCGCCTGTGCCGCAGCACAGCGGCCGCGGCACCCGAATGCTGTCGGTAGCCGCCATGGCCGCGAGGCCGTCGTACTCCGCCTCGAACATGTCCAGGCGCGAGGCGTCATTCAGCTTCACGAACCACCGCCGGTCGCCGTCGGCGAGCACGGCGGCGGCATTGATACAGCCGCCGCCGACCTGGCGCGGCTGCTTCGGGTCGAACGGCTCGCCGCTGGCCGCGGCGATCTGCGTGGCGATCTCGGACCAGTCTGTCATGATGCAGGCTGTCGGTGCGATGGATGTCCACCGCCGCACGCAGCGGCGCCCGGCGGTGGCGTGGCAGGGGCGGTCAGCCCGTCGGCAAGCGACGCAGCAGCGGCGACGTGCGCGGAAAATGCGCCCGTAGGAACTCCATTTGGTCCGCCAGCACATGCCGACCCATCAGGTAGATGTACTCGGCATGGGTGGGGGTGAAGGGCACCGCGAGCAGCTCCATGCCCGCCGCTTCGGGCGTGCGCCCGGCCTTGAAGTTGTTGCAGCGCACGCAGGCGGTGACGACGTTGGTCCAGACATCCGCGCCGCCGCCGCTGATGGGGCGGACATGGTCGCGGGAGAGATGCCGGGAGGAAAAGCGCCCGCCGCAGTACATGCACAGGTGGTCGTCGCGCTGAAACAGCGTGCGGTTGGACAGCGGCGGCACGTAGTCCTCACGCAGCTTGCTCAGCGCGTGGTGGGTGCCATGCGTCGCAATGATGCTATGGATCTGCAGACTGCTGCGGCAGCGCGTCTGGGCGTTGATGCCGCCGCGCAGCAGCATCAAGGGATTACCGCAGGCGTAAGCGACCTGACCGAGGAAGTAGAGCCGCGCCGCTGCTTTGTAATCCACCCACTCCAGCGGCATGCCCGCCAAGTCAGTGCGCAAGATCTGAGTGCGCAGAACCTGTTGGCTAAGAGACACCATGACTCGACACCGGTCAGGAGTTGGCGAGCATAATACAGACCCGGCGGCGCGTTGCAACGCCTTGTGCAAGATGGTTGCCAGTATTCGAGTCAACCTGCGCCCCCCAAAGCCGGCTCCAAGCCAGCCCAAGCCAGCCCAAGCCCATGACCGCGGCATCCTTGTCAGGTTTTGCACAAGCGCACGACGGCGCGCGCAATGGCCCGCCAGACGACCCTTGATCTCAATCAGTAATCGCTGAAATATTATAAGTCATTGTTTTTATTAGACTCTAAATCACTGGCCAATTCTTGGCCAATCTCACGGAATCGTAACGGTGGCGCACGGTCGCCGCTGGTCCCAACGGCTTATCCACCAAGTTATCCACAACAGCTGTTGAAAAGCGCACAGCACGGCCACCGCAAGCGCTTTTGAGCTGTGTCAACCCCTCAGCTCGGCCCCTGGCGCCCAAGCGCCGCATGCCCGCTGCCAATCCAGAGCCATCCGCGCAAATGCCTTCCGTGGTCCGCGTCGCCGTCGCAGCGCCTGTCGGGGAGCTGCTGGACTATCTCCGCCCCGCCTCCGGTAATGTCAGTCCGGGCATGCGGGTGCTGGTGCCCTTGGGGCGCGGGCAGCGCGTAGGCATGATCGCGGCCGTCAACCAGCCCACCGACCTGCCCTCGGCACGGCTCAAGCGCATCGCGACGGTCCTGGACCCGACCCCCCTGCTGACCCCGGCGGACCTCAGCTTCCTGCTCTGGGCGAGCGAGTACTACCGGGGAGACCCGGGCGAGGCACTGTTCGGCGCCTTGCCTGCGCGCCTGCGCCGCGCACAGCCATTGCTCGACGACCGCCCCCTCGGCTGGCGCGTGCGCGCCGGCGCTGTTGCCGAGCCGCCCGATTTGCGCCGTGCACCGCGCCAGGGTGCGGTGCTAGCGCTGCTCACCGCCGCCCCGCAGGGGCTGACGGATGCCGCCGTGCGGACCGCGCTTGGCGACTGCTCCGGACCCTTGCGCGCGCTCGCCGCGCGGGGCCTGGTGGAGCGCTGCCGGCTCGACGCACCCGCTGCGGCGGCTGTCACCCAACTGCCCCAGCCCGAGCCGCCCCCATCGCTGAACGAGCATCAGGCGGATGCAGAAGCGGTGGTCGCCGCGAGCCAAGGCTTCGGCTGTTTCCTGCTCGACGGCGTCACCGGCAGCGGCAAGACCGAGGTCTATCTGCGGCTCATCGCCCGTGTGCTGGACGCCGGCCGCCAGGTGCTGGTGCTGGTGCCGGAAATCGGACTCACGCCGCAGCTGCGCAAGCGCTTCGCCCGCCGCGTGCCGGCCCCCATGGCGGTGCTGCACTCGGGCCTCGCCGATACGGACCGCGAGCGCGCCTGGCGCGCCGCCGCCGGCGGCGAGGCCCGGCTGCTGCTCGGCACCCGCTCGGCTGTGTTCACGCCACTGCCGCAGCTGGGGCTGGTCATCGTCGACGAGGAGCACGACCTGTCGCTGAAGCAGCAGGAGGGGTTTCGCTACTCCGCCCGGGACCTTGCCGTGCGCCGCGCCCAGCAGGCGGGCTGTCCCGTGGTGCTGGGCTCGGCCACGCCGGCACTGGAGACCCTGCACAACGCCCGCAACGGGCGCTACCGCCACCTACGCCTGCCCGAGCGCGCCGGCCGCGCCGTGGACCCGGAGATCCTGCTGGCGGACATCCGCGCCCAACCGCTGGAGACGGGTCTCAGCCATGCGCTGCTCACGCGCATGGAGCGCGAGATCGACGCCGGCAACCAGGTGCTGTTGTTCCTGAACCGCCGCGGCTTCTCGCCCGTGCTCACCTGCCACGACTGCGGCTGGGTGAGCGAGTGCACCCGCTGCGATGCCCGCATGACCCTGCACCGCGGCCGCGCCATTCTCGTCTGCCACCATTGCGGCCTGGAGCACCGCCAGCCGGTGCAATGCCCCTATTGCGCATCGCCGGACCTGCGCCCGCTCGGCCAAGGCACCGAGCGGGTCGAAGACACCCTGCGCCAGCGCTTCCCGGGCCTGCCGCTGGCGCGCATCGACCGCGACAGCACCCGCCGGCGCGGCGAGCTGGAGCGGCTGCTGACGGCGGCAGCCCGCGGCGAGCACCGCATTCTGCTGGGCACCCAGATGCTCGCCAAGGGCCATCACCTGCCGGGCGTCACCCTGGTGGGCATCCTGGACCTGGACCACGGCCTCTACGGCAGCGATTTCCGCGCCACCGAGCGCATGGCGCAGCTGCTGGTGCAGGTGGCGGGCCGCGCCGGGCGCGCCGAGCGCCCGGGCACCGTGCTGCTGCAGACGCGCCACCCCCAGCACCCGATGCTGCAGCTGCTGCTGCGCGACGGCTACGGCGCCTTTGCCACCGCCGCCCTGGCCGAGCGCGAGGAGGCCAACCTGCCCCCTTTCAGCCACCAAGCCATGCTGCGGGCGGACAGTCCCAAGGAGCAGGCGGCGCTGGATTTTCTGCTCCAGGCGCTGGCGGCGGCGCGGCCCCTGGCACCGCAGGACGTCGAGTTCTGGGGCCCGGCGCCGGCACAGATGGAGCGCCGGGCCGGGCGCATCCGCGCCCAGCTCCTGCTGCAGGCGCCCACCCGCGCCCTGCTCCAGGGCGTGCTCGCGCCGCTGCTGCCGGCGTTGCGCGCGCTCAAGGCGCCGCGCGAGCTGCGCTGGAGCGTCGACGTCGACCCGCAGGAAAGCCTCTGAGCGGTGCAGACCCTCAAAGCACCTTTCCGGTATCCTTGCGGGCTTAAAGCGCGGGCCGTTCGGCCCACTGCCGGCAGCCCCTGAAACCGCCCTAAGCGACGAGCCGAGCCGCATGAAGTCCGAGATCCAGCACACCCTGCAACAGGCCCTGGAGGCCCTGCGCGCCGCGGGCGTGCTTGCCGAGCTGCCGGCGCAGCCGCCGCAGGTGGAGCGCGCCCGCGACCCTGCGCACGGCGATTTCGCCAGCAATGCCGCCATGGTGCTGGCCAAGCAGGCGCGCATGAAGCCGCGGGATCTCGCCGAGCGCATCGTCTCGGCGCTGCCGGCGTCTGCGGCCGTCGCGGCGGTGGAGATCGCCGGGCCCGGCTTCATCAACTTCCGCATCGCCGAGGCCGCCTACCGGGCCCTGGTGCCCGAGATCCTGCGCGCCGGCCCGGACTACGGGCGCTCCCGGCTCGGCGCCGGCAAGCGCGTGCAGGTGGAGTTCGTCTCCGCCAACCCGACGGGCCCGCTGCACGTCGGCCATGGCCGCGGCGCCGCCTACGGGGCCGCGGTGGCGGATCTGCTGGCCTATGTCGGCTTCGACGTGCATCGCGAGTACTACGTCAACGACGCCGGCCGCCAGATGGACATCCTGGCCACCTCGGTGTGGCTGCGCTACCTGGAGCTTTGCGGCGAAGCGCTGGACTTCCCATCCAACGGCTACAAGGGCGACTACGTCTGGGACATCGCCGCGAGCCTCCACCGTGAGCACGGCGACGACTACCGCGTGGCTGCCGACACCGTCCGCGAAGGCCTGCCGCCGGACGAGCTCACCCCCGGCGACGGCGGCGACAAAGAGGCGCACATCGACGCCCTCACCGCGGCGGCCAAGCGCCTGCTCGGCGACAACCGCTACCGCTTGGTCTTCGAGCTCGGGCTCAATACCATCCTCGACGACATCCGCGCCGACCTCGCAGAGCTCGGCATTACCTACCAGGAGTGGTTCTCGGAGCGCTCGCTAGTAGAGTCCGGCGCCGTCAACCGCGCCATCGAGCGCCTGCGCGAGGCGGGCCATGTCTACGAGCAGACCGGGGCGCTCTGGTTTCGCTCCACCGCCTTCGGCGATGACAAAGACCGGGTGCTGGTGCGCGAGAACGGCCAGACGACGTATTTCGCCTCTGATATCGCCTACCACATGGACAAGGTGGAGCGCGGCTTCACCCGCGTCATCGATGTCTGGGGCGCCGACCACCACGGTTATGTGCCGCGGGTGAAGGCGGCGCTGTCGGCGCTTGGTGACGACCCGCGCCGCCTGGACGTGCTGCTGGTGCAGTTTGCGGTGCTCTACCGCGGCGGCGAGAAGATGCAGATGTCCACGCGCTCCGGTGAGTTCGTGACCCTGCGGGAGCTGCGCAAAGAGGTGGGCCGGGATGCCGCGCGATTCTTCTATGTCATGCGCCGGTGCGAGCAGCACATGGATTTCGACCTGGATCTGGCCAAGAGCCGCAGCGCCGACAATCCCGTCTACTATGTCCAGTATGCCCATGCCCGTGTCGCCAGCGTGCTGCACCAGGCGGCCGAGCGGGGCATTGCCTTGGATCTGACGCCCGTACCGGGCCACGGCAAGCTGGAGCGCCTCACCGAGGGCCACGAGATCGCCCTGCTCAAGACCCTGGCGCGCTGGCCGGAGGCCGTGGAGGCTGCCGCCCTCACCGAGGAGCCGCACCAGCTCACGCACTACTTGCGCGGGCTGGCCAACGACTTTCACACCTATTACAACGCCCATCAATTCCTGGTGGACGACGCGGAGCTGCGTGATGCCCGCGTGCAGCTGATCCTGGCCGTGCGTCAGGTGCTGCGCAATGGGCTGAATCTGCTCGGCGTCTCCGCGCCGGAGCGCATGTGATCGAGACAGCCGCATGACCCGAGACTATCGCAAGGGCTCTCCGCCCCCGCGCCGCCGCAAGGAGCCCCGCGGCACCTGCGCCTTCTGGTTCTTGGCGGGCGGCTTGGTGGGCGCCTTCGGCGTCGGCGCCGCCTGGCTGTATCACGAGCCGACGGGCACCGGCGAGCCCGCCACCGCCGCCGTACCGCAGGACGAGCAGCCCGCCGAGCCCAAGCCCAAGCCCAAGTTCGACTTCTACGAAATGCTGCCCAGAGAAGAAGTCGTGGTGCCCGCCGAGCGCGAGCCGGAGCCTGTGCCGCTGCCGTCGCAGCAATCGCCTACGGCGCCCGAGCAGACGGCCAAGGCCGAGACCAGACCGGCGCCGGAGCCGGCCCCGAGCACCACCGGCAACAGCTATCTGCTGCAGGTGGGCTCCTTCCGGCGCAGCGGCGACGCCGAGAAGCTCAAGGCACAGCTGGCGCTGCTCGGCATTCAGACCTCCGTCCAGACGGTCACCATCGACAGCGGTCAGACCTATCATCGGGTGCGCACCGGCGCCTACGCCAAGTCCGAGGCCAACTCGGTCCGCGCCAAGCTGCAACAGAACGGCCACAAGCCCATGATGATGCGTGCCCAGTAGCCGGCGGTGCCGTCTCGGGCAATCGCACCGCACTCCCGCTGCGGCGCCGTTACACCACCGCAAAGCCGCCGGAGCCCCTTCAGGACCGGCCCTTGATTCAGACCCGCAAACGGACCAGCCGATGCCGTACAACCGCACTCTCCGCCCCGTCATCGACCGCCCCAACAGCGGGGGCCGCCCGCCGCGTCACACCGCTCGGGTCTACACCAGTCGAGCCCGAAGGATGGCGGCGCCGGCCGCAGCCCTGCTGATGCTGCTGCTCGCCGGCTGCGCCGCCGACAATCCCATGCAGGGCGCCCTGCGCGAGAGCATCGGCAACCCCTTCGGCGGGCCCACGAAGGAGGGCTTTCAGTCCCTGGTGCGCAAGCATTGCGGCGACCGGATGGTGGGCGGACAGTCCGTCGCCGAGCTGATGGACAGCGACACCACCTTCCGTCAGCTCACCGCCCGTCTCTACCGCGGCGACATTTCCAACGACGCCTTCATGAAGCTCGTCCTGGACGAGCACCCGGCGCCCGACGCCAACATCCCCGCCACCGGCTGTGTCGTCCGCCAGCTCGATATCTGCTTCAACAGCAGATGCGACGGCAGCGCCGGCGAATCCCCGGACGCCGTCGCCGCCGGGGACCTCGACGCCATGCGCCAGGCCAACCTCGACGAGCTGCCGGATGCCGACCCGGACGCGCTGGAAACACTGGGCGACGGCGACGTCGCCACAACGCCGGACCCCATGGCAACCTCGACCAGTGGCGCGCCGGCGGCGGGTGAAGCACCCGAGACCGCCACCGAGATCGCCGAGCCCGACAAGCCATGAGCCCGGGCCCTGTCGCTGGACCCCGAATGACATCAAGAGCACCAATTTTCGGAACACCGGCGAAGCGCCCTGCATCACCCCCTTGAGCATCACCCCCTCGAGCATCACCCCGCCGAGCCGGGAAGGAGCGCCAGTGCTCATTCTTGCTGGCGGATTTTATTTGCCTTGCTTCGTGGCCTTCGTGGTGAAATCGCCTTTCTGTTTGGTGCCGGCAGCGCCGGGCCGAAGACTGACCTCGCCGCCATGGAAACATTGGCGTCCCGCGGCGGTGTCCAGCAGCAGACCCCCGTCGCCGGCGACGCCGGCGGCGATGCCGGCCACGCGCCGCTCCCCCGTCACCACCTCCACGGACTCGCCCAAATAGGCGTCGAAGGCGTGCCAGTCCGCGAGGAAAGGCGCGAGTCCGGCATCCCCGTAGTCCGCGAGCGCGTCGACGAGCCCCTCGATGAGCCGCGCCGCCAGGGCATTGCGCTTGGGCGCGGCATCCCCGAGTGCGGTGGTGAGGTCGCTCCAGGGCTGATCGATGTCCCGGGCCTGCTCCGCGCTGAGGTGTAGATTCACGCCGAGGCCCACCACCACATGGCTCGGCCCCTGGGACTCGCCGGCCACCTCCAGCAGCAGGCCCCCCAGCTTGCGGCGGCGCCAATGCAGATCGTTGGGCCATTTGAGGCCGATCTCCGCGATGCCGCTGGACTTGAGCACACGCGCCACCGCCACCCCACAGGCGAGGCTGAGCCCGCCGAGCTCCGCCGGCGCGAGGGTATAGCGCCAGAGCACGGACAGATAGATATTGGCGCCGAAGGGGGAGACCCAGCCGCGGCCCGATCGCCCCCGGCCCGCGCGCTGGCGCTCGGCGAGACAAACGGACCCGCAGGCACCGCCGTCTGCGGCGCACTGCATCAGCCGGGTGTTGGTTGAGTCGACGACCTCCAGCACCTCGATGCCCGCGACCCGAGCGCCGGCCGTCTTCGACAGCGCCGCACGAATTCGGGCGGCTTCCAGCAGCTCCAGTGGCCGGCGCAGCCGGTAGCCGCGTCCACGCCGGCTCTCGATCTCCAGTCCCAGCTCGTCGGCGGCCCGGCGCAGGGTCTTCCAGACGGCGGCCCGGCTGATACCCAGGCGGGCGGCCACCTCGGCGCCGGAGTACAGCCCGCCGTCGGCCAGCAGGTGTAGGATCTCGCGCCGGCGGGACGCACCGGTTTCCATGGTAAGCGCCGACTTACGCTGCTCTTCTGCCAGTGGACTCAGGCGCCGACCACGCTCGCGAGCCAATCCCGGCGCTGCGCCAGCACATCCGCCGGCGCACGGTCGTCCAATCGCAGCTCGCAGACATCCGCCGGCGCCGCCGCCGGTGTCAGCTGGAAGGTCATCAGCTCGTCCCGGCGAAAGGCATGCACCTGCACCGCGCGGCCGATGGGCAGGGCGCGCAGGCGCTTGCCGGCGCTGTGACCGTCCACCTTGAGGCCGTCGACGGCGATGATGACATCGCCCGCCGCCAGCCCGGCGCGCTGCGCCGGGCGTGCGTCTAGCACCACGCCTACCTTGGCCTTGCCACCCGGGGCGAGCCGGAGGCCGACATCGCTCACCGGCTCGACGGGCGCGAGCTCATCCGCCACGTTGCCGAAGTCCTTCGGCCCCTTGCTCGGGCGCAGGCGCATGTCCACACCGACAGTGGCGAGCAGCCCCGCCAGGTCCAGATCCTCGGTGCCGTCCAAGGCTTGGTCGAAGAAGTCCGACAGGTCCAGACCGGCGACCTCTGCTACCAGGGCCTCGATGCCGTGCTCCGGCACGCCGGCGCCGCTGCGGTCGGCGCGCTCGCCGTAGCGCTCCCACATCGCGCGCATGACGTCGTCCAGCGAGCGGCGCCCCGCGGTGTCGCGGCGGATGGTGAGATCCAGCGCCAGCGCCGTGAGCGCCCCCTTGCCGTAGTAGCTGACGATGGCGTTGGGTGCATTCTCGTCCTGTTTGTAGAACTTGGTCCAGGCGTCGAAGCTGGACTCGGCGACGCTCTGGCGCAGCCGGCCCGGGTTGCGCATCACCTTGGTGACGGTCTCGGCCAGCAGCTCCAGGTAGCCCTTGGCGTCGATCCGCCCGCTGCGCACCAGCGCCAGGTCGTCGTAGTAGGAGGTGATGCCCTCGAAGGCCCAGAGCAGGCGGGTGTGCACCTCGCGCTCGAGGCCGCCCTCGACAAAGGCCGCCGGGCGGATGCGCTTGACGTTCCAGAGGTGGAAGTACTCGTGGCTGCAAAGCCCGAGGAACTTACGGTAGTCGCCGTCGGCATGGGCCGCATCCGACTTGGGCGCCGTATCGCCGGGCGGTGCCGGCAGGTCGTCGCGGCTGCACAGCAGGCTGGAGGAGTACTTGTGCTCCAGGCCGCCGTAGCCGTCACCCACCACCTGGGTCAGAAACAGATAGCGGTCCGCCGGCAGCTCGCCGAACAGCGCCGCGTGCTCCTCGCAGATGGGCACGAGGTCCGCGGCGATGCGGGTCAGATCCGCCCGATGGCGGCCGCTCACGGCCATCCAATGCGGGATATCACGGACCTTGAAGGCGATGACATCGAACCGACCCATCTCCACCGGGTGGTCGATGAGGTCGTCATAGTCCCGGGCGCGATAGCTCCCGAAGGCCCAGCGCTCGGCGCCGTCCCGGGCCAGGCTGGTGGCGACGCTCCAATCCCCGCACTCGGCGTCCAGCGGCGGTCGCAGCTCGACCCGGCAGGGCGCGTGATCGCGCCCGTGCACGCGCAGGAACAGGCTCGGGCCATTGAAGTAGCCATGGGTGCGGTCCAGGTGCGCCGAGCGTACCGTGAGCTCCCAGGCGTAGACCTCGTAGTGGATGTGGAGAGTGCCGCTGCCGGCGGGCGCCTGCCAGGTCTGCTTGTCCAGCTTCTCGAGCTGCACCGGCTTACCGTCGCGCTCGGCGCTGATGTGCAGGATGTTGCGGGCGAAGTCGCGGATCATGTAGCTGCCGGGAATCCAGGCCGGCAGCGACAACGTCAGCGTCGCCGGCTCGCCGCCGGTGTCCGGAATGCTGAGATCGACGGCAAAGACGTGGGCGGCCGGGCGGGCCGGGGTGACGCAGTAGCGGATGGGCGCGATGTCAGGCATGGGTCGGGGGTCGAGCTCAGGGGTCGGGAGTCGCAGGCAGCCGCGGCACGGGCGGCGGCGAGCGCATACAGCGCTAGAAGATCGGGACGACGAGTCGGATCGCCAGCCCGCGGCGCGGCGCTCGCCGGCCCGGCCCGGCCCGGTCCGGCCGCACTCTATAACATGGGTCAGGATTTCGGCTCGACCGGTCGCGCGCCGTATGTCTTGGGGTGGAAAAGCATGGCGCGTTTGTGCCTACAATCGGGCAACGTCCGACAAGTGTCGGCGAGACAAGGACATCCACCGTGTCTGATTCGTCCCACACACTACCGGCCGCCGCCGAAGCGCCGCCAGACACCGGCGGTTATCAGAGCTCGCAGCCAGCCCTGCCTCCGCCGTCGGGCGGCGACGCACCCGCGCCCGCTGCGCGACGCCGCCACAAGCGCCGGCGGCTCGCGGCGCTGGCCGCGGCCGGTCTCCTGACGCTGGCTGCGGCGGTGCCAGCGGCCATCGATGCCATGGTGACGGCGAGCACGGCGGACGCCATCGCCAGCGGCGTGGATCAAGTCGAGCCGAAGCCCGTAGCACTCCTGCTCGGCACCGCGCAGCGCACTGTCGCTGGTCGGCCGAACCAGTTCTACCGCGCCCGCATCGAGGCGGCGGCGGCCCTGTTTCACAGCGGCAAGGTGCAGGGCATCCTCGTGAGCGGCGACAATGCCACCCGCTGGTACAACGAGCCCATTGCCATGCAGAAGGACCTCATCGCCGCCGGCGTGCCGGCGCAGTTCATCACCCTGGACTATGCGGGCTTCCGCACCCTGGACTCGGTGATCCGCGCCAAAGAGGTCTTCGGGCAGCAGCAGGTCATCATCGTCAGCCAGCGCTTCCACGCCGAGCGAGCCATCTTCCTGGCTCGGCACTTCGGGCTGGATGCCAGCGCTCTCGCCGCAGCGGACCCCGCGGAGCAGAGCCTGCTCAAGGTCCGCGCTCGGGAGGTCCTCGCCCGCGTCGCCGCCGTACTGGACATCGTCATCGGCCGCGACCCCAAGTTCCTGGGCAAGCCGGAGACCGTGCGCCTGCGCAGCGTCGTCGACGACGCCGTCTGAAGCCCCGGGCGGCGCGCCGATTTCCGGGATCCCAGTCCTCGAGCAGAACGCACTTGTACACCCATCGCACACCGGTTTTCGGTTTGTGACGCGAAAAACCTGCTGATGTGTCTTCTCTTCCTCGAGCCTCGCTCCTCGAAACTCGCTCCTGTCCCCTGTAACAAAGGCGCACGGCAGATGCCCGAGCGCGGGTTCAGCATAGGCTCACGCCAAATCGATCCACACCGGACAATGATCCGACGGCTTCGTGAGTCCGCGGATGTCGTAGTCGATGCCCGCATCACGCAGGCGCGCGCGCAGCGGCTCGGTGATCAGGATTAAATCGATGCGCAGCCCGCGCTTAGGCTCGCGCTCGAAGCCGCGGGAGCGATAATCGAACCAGCTGAAGCGGTCCGCGACCTCGGGATGCAGGACGCGGTAGGCGTCGATCAGACCCCAGTCCATGATGGACTGCAGCCAGTCCCGCTCCTCCGGCAGGAAGCTGCATTTGCCCGTGCGCAGCCAGCGCTTGGCGTTGTCCTCGCCGATGCCGATGTCGGCGTCCAGCGGCGCCACGTTCATGTCGCCCATGACGATCAGCGGCTCGTCCGGGCGGTAGCGCTCGCGCAGATAGGCGCCGAGGTCGGCGTAGAATTTCTCCTTGCCCGGGAATTTCACCGGATGGTCGCGGCTCTCCCCCTGCGGGAAGTAGCCGTTGATGACGGTGACCGCTTCCCCATCCGGCAGGGTGAACTTGCCGGTGATGGCGCGGCGCTGCGCCTCCTCGCCGTCGGTGGGGAAGCCCTTGCAGACGGCCGCGGGCGCGGCCTTGCTGAGCAGCGCCACACCGTAGTGACCCTTCTGGCCGTGGTAATGCGGCTCATAGCCCAGGCCCTGGATCATCTCCAGCGGGAAGGCCTCGTCCGCCACCTTGGACTCCTGGATGCCGATGACGTCGGGGTCGTGCTTGGCCTTGAGGGCTTCCAGCTGATGCGGGCGGCTGCGGATGCCGTTGATGTTGAAGGAGACGAATCTGGGCATGGGGGTGGCTTGGTCTCAGCTTGGCTGTCGGGCCTCCTGGCGTCGGCCCGACCTTCTATGACGACATGACCTCATAGGTCTCGCGCTGCCCCATCTCGCGGCCGTGCTCGTAGGCCTTGCCCCAGGGCAGGTGCTGCTGGTCGCGGGCGCGGTCGTAGGGGTCGGGGGCGACGGTGCGGGCGAGGGCCTCGCTATGGCCGAGTGCCGTCAGCGCGGCGGCCATGCCGTTGGCGTAGCCGCGGTTGTACCAGAGCTGGGAGTCGTCCTCGCGCTCCAGGTAGCCGTCGGACTCCTCCGTCAGCTCGGTAAGCAGGCGCAGTAGCTGGTTCAGCAGCTCGGGGTCGGACACGATGGACAAGGATGTTGCAGAAAGGCGTGAAGGCTAGCATGCAGCGGCGCGCCAGCTCCAGCCAATTACATATACCGTCACCATAATCTTGGGGGCCGGGATGCGCCTTTGGGCGGTCTACGGCAGCAGCGGCAGGTAGAAGAGCGACATCATCAGGAAAAAGATCATCACCGACAGGATGTCGTTGCCGGTGGTGATGAACACGCCGGTGGCCATCGCGGGGTCGATGCCGAGCTTGTCCAGCACGATGGGGATGGTCGCACCCACGGCGACCGCCACCACCACCACCGTCAGCAGCGACAGCCCCGCCCCCGCCGCGAGCACCATGGGCGCATCGAAGTCCATCACCTGGGCGACGCCGATCACCAGCGCCACCAGCACCAGCGCGGCGATGGCGCCATTGGCGAGCGCCGCCAGCAGCTCCTTCATCAACCGCCAGCCGAGGTCGGCGAACTTGACCGTGCCGGTGGAGAGCCCCTGCACCGCCACCGTGCTCGCCTGGATGCCCGCGTTGCCGGCCATGGACATGACGATGGGGATGAAGCTGGCCAGGATCGCGGCCTTGGCCAGCTGGTCCTCGAAGGCGCCAACCACGGTCGCCGACAGGCTCGCGCCGGCGAGGCCGATGAGCAGCCAGGGGATGCGCCCGCGCACGATACGCACGATGGATTCGTCCGGGCGGGTGTCCGCCGGCAGCCCGGCCATCAGGTTGCGGTCCTCCTCGGCCTCCTCGCGCAGCACCCGGCGCAGCTGTTTGGGCGTGATGCGGCCGATGAGCCGGCCGTCGGCGTCCACCACGGGCACCACGGACAGCTCGTAGCGATCCGCGATAGCGGCGACCTCCTCCTGGTCGGTGTCCGGGCCCACGGCGACGAAGTCGGTGCTCATGACATCGGCCACCCGCGCCTCCTTGGGCGAGAGCAGCAGGTCGCGCAGGCGCAGGTAGCCCAGGGGGTGGTGCTCGGCGTCGACGACATAGACGGCGTAGAGCTTCTCGATGGCGCGGGCGTTGGCGCGGATCTCGTGGGTCACCTGGCCGACGGTCCAGTCTGGCGGCACGGCGACGAACTTGCGGCTCATGATGCTGCCGGCGGATTCCTCTCGGTAGTCGCGCAGCGACTCGATGGCCCCACGGTCCTTGAGCCGCGGCAGCACCTGCGCCTCCACCTCGTCCGGCAGGTCGTCGAGCTGATCGGCGGCCTCCTCCGGCTCCATGCCGTCCAGCACGTCCACCAGGCGCTGCACCGTGCAGTCCTCCAGCAGCGCGGAGCGGAAGGCGGGATTCAGCTCCGCCACCACACGGGTCTGCAGCTTGTCCAGCCACCCGAAGAGCTTGCGCGCACGCTTCAGCGGCAGGTGCACGATGAGCGCGAGCAAGTGCTGCGGCGGCCAGCGCCTGATGGCGCGCTTGACGGCATCCTTCTCGCCCGCCTTGATCATGCGTGCGAATGCGTCCACCACCGCCGCGTTGTGCTCGTCGAGGTCGTCGCTGATGCCGGCATCGCCCACCGGCCGCCACACCAGCGGCACCTCGGGAGTGCCTGGCTCGGCTTGCGGCGATGGATCGGACTTGGGCATGACTGGATCCTCCGGCAGTGGAGCCGACGGTCCCGACCGTCGGTGCGCTGGGGGGCGCTATGCTAACCCGAGCGGACACCGACGCCGATGACCGCGCGGTGACGACCCCAATATGCAGGCGAGCGGTGCAGCCTGCTCGTCGGGCCTCCTGTCCCCGGCCCGACCTACGCCGGGGTGCGCGACCGACGGCTGTCCGCAGCTTCGTAGGTCGGGCTGAGGAACGAAGCCCGACACCGCGCTCGGCCGTAACCACCTGATTCTCTGGCCTCCTGTCCCCGGCCCGACCTACGCCGGGGTGCGCGACCGACGGCTGTCCGCAGCTTCGTAGGTCGGGCTGAGGAACGAAGCCCGACACCGCGCTCGGCTGTAACCGCCTGATTGTCTGGCCTCCTGTCGTCGGCCCGACCCCAAGGCATCTGCGCCACAGCAGCCTGCGCCGCGTGCCCAGTCTCCAGGCGGCGCTCAGACCGCCGCAGTGCAGCCGCTCCACTTGCGCGGGAACAGGCTCTCCAGCTCCCCGGAGCGATGCAGCACGGCGACGCCAAGCGCGTATCCCCGGTGGCGGACGATTACCTGCCCGGACCCACAGGCAGCCGTTTGGGCGGGCGTCGGCCGCAGCGTCTGCCGGCGCAGATAGGCGTCGCGCTCGGCGGCTGCATCCAGGTCCAGCACCTGGCGGGTCGCCTGCGGACCCAGCAGCAGCGCGCCGGCGGTGGTGAGCTTGGGCGGGCGGATGTTGGTGCGATGGAAAAAGAGCCCGCTACCCTCGGGACGGGGCGCCGCCGGCGGCACGTGGTCGCGCGCCGCCAGATGCAGGCCGCGGCGGGTCTGGCGATGGGCCCGGAACTGCGCCGCGATGGGCTCGGCGATGCCGTAGTGCGCGGCCAGGCCGATGCACCATTCGGCGTCCTCGTCGTCGAGCGCAAGCGCCAGCGGCTCCGGCTCCGGCAGTCCCGGCGCGGCGGCCTCCTTCTCCAGCACGGCGATGAAGAAGCCGCCGCTGTCGTTCGCGTGCGGCCACACCCGCAGACAGCCGGCGAGGTCCGCCGGCAGCGTCCGACCCTGCCAGAGCGTGATACCCGGGCCGCCCACAAAGCCGGGCAGGTCTGCCCACGCGGGCGCCGGAAGCAGCTTGAGCCGGCCGTCCTGCTCGGCGAGGATGTCCGCCACCACCAGCTCGTTCTCCTCCGGCGCGAAGGTGCAGGTGGAGTAGACGATGCGACCGCCCGGGCGGCAGAGCTGGACGGCCTTGCGCAGCAGGGCCCGCTGCCGGCCCGCCATCCGCGTGCTGCGCTCGGGGCCGAGCTTCGCGACCAGGCCCGGATTGCGCCTGAGCGTGCCCTCGCTGGAGCAAGGGGCGTCCACCAGGACGCGGTCGAAGGGCCCGGCGGCGGCGGGATAGTTGCCGCCGTCGCAGCGGCTGGTGGTGACGTTGACCACCCCGAGCCGGTCCAGGTTGCCCTGCAAAGCCGCGATGCGGTCCATGGCGAAGTCGTTGGCCAGCACCGTGCCGCGGTTGCCCAGTGCCAGCGCGATCTGCGCGGTCTTACCGCCGGGGGCCGCGCACAGGTCCAGCACCCGCTGGCCGGGGCACAGGTCCAGCGCCAGCACCGGCAGCTGGGAGACCGCCTCCTGCGCATGGGCCAGCCCAGCGCAGTACCACCAGTGCTGCCCGGCCTTGAAGCCGGGCGGCAGCATCAGCGCCGTGCCGGGGGCGTCCGCCAGCCAGGGCACGGGCGCGCTCGGCACGCCCTGCGCTGCCAGCACCGCCGCCGGCACCGCGCCGTCGCAGCGCCCGGGGCGGCTCCAGATGCAGGTGCCGAGCGGGCGGCACAGGCTGTCGATGAAGCCGTCCCATTCGTCCACCACCTGCCCGAACAATGGGCGGTAGCGCGCCAGGGCCTCGGCGAGGGCGGCCGGGCTCGGCACAGGCGTCGGGGTCGATGGGTGGGTGTCGGCGGAGGACATGCGGCGGAGAAGGTCAGGGCTGGAACGACGCACAAACGTGGCAATCTACAGAAAACCGGCGCCGGCGCCCACGGCTCGTCCCGCAGCCTGCCGAGGACAGCCGAGCGCTTTGCCTTGCGCCAAACCGACTTCGCCACCGGAGAGTCCGATGCACCAGATCCCCGCCACCGAGGCACCACCCCTGCGCCGCATGCTGGAGCAGCTCATCGCCACGCCCAGCGTCAGCAGCGTGCAGCCGGCATGGGACCAGAGCAACCGGGCGGTGCTGGAGCCCCTGGCGGACTGGCTGCGGGCGGCGGGCTTCAGGGTGGAGCTCCTGGAGATACCGGGACATCCGGACAAGGCCAATCTGCTCGCGACCCTCGGCAGCGGCCCGGGCGGGCTGGTGCTCGCCGGTCACTCGGACACCGTGCCCTATGACGCGGCCCTGTGGCAGCACGATCCGCTGGCGCTCACCGAGGACGGCGGGCGCCTCTACGGCCTCGGCACCTCGGACATGAAGTCCTTCCTGGCGCTGGCCATCGAGGCCGCCCGCGGGCTGGACGCCGGGCAGCTCGAACACCCGTTGATGATCCTGGCCACCGCCGACGAGGAGTCCGCCATGCACGGCGCCCGTGCGCTGGTGGCCGCCGGCCGCCCGCTGGGCCGCCATGCGGTCATCGGCGAGCCCACCGGCTTGCGGCCGGTGCGCGCCCACAAGGGCGTCATGGGCGAGACCATCCGGCTCATCGGCCGCAGCGGCCACGCCAGCGACCCGAGCCTCGGCAACAACGCCATCGAGGGCATGCACGCCGTGCTCACCGCGCTGCTCGGCTGGCGCGATACGCTGAGCCACGAGCACCGCGACCCGGCCTTTGGCATCGCCTGGCCCACGCTCAACTGCGGCCACATCCACGGCGGCGACAACTTCAACCGCATCTGCGGCCAATGCGAGCTGCACATCGACATCCGCCCGCTGCCCGGCCAGGAGCCGGATACGCTGCGCTCCGAGCTGCGCCGGCGGGTGGCCGAAGCCGCCGAGCCCCGCGGTCTGCAATGGACGGTGGAGCCGCTGTTTCCGAGCATCCCGCCGGCGGACACCCCGGCCACCGCCGAGATCGTCCGCGCCGGCGAGGCACTCAGCGGCCATGCGTCGGAGGCCGTGAGCTTCGGCACCGAGGCGCCCTTCTTCAACGCGCTCGGCATGGAGACCATGGTGCTCGGCCCGGGCGACGTCGCCCAGGCTCATCAGCCGGACGAGTTCCTAGCGGTGGAGCGCATCGAGCCCATGCTCGGTATGCTGCGGGGGCTGATCCAGCGGTTCTGCCTGACGGCCTGACCGCGCGGGTCAAGACCAAACAGGCCGGCCACGGCCACGGCATGTCACCAGCGGTCACACTCCCGCGCTAGACTGGCGGGAATCCCGCCGGCGCGGCCAGCCGGCACCGTTGCGCAAGACCTCGGTGGCAGCCCATGCAAGCACTCGACATCGCCCAAGTCCTGTCCCAATCCACCCTCGGCGCCGAGCTGACGGCCGACGAATGCCAGGCCCTCGCCGGGATCATGGGCGTTCGGCCCGTGCCCGCCGGCGAGACCCTGGTCCACGAGGGCGAGCAGCGGCGCACGCTCGTCTTACTGGCCCGCGGCAAGCTCAACGTCTGCAAGGAGGTGGACGGTCGGGAGGAAACGGTCTACCAGATGCGCGTCGGCGAATGCGCCGGCACGCGGGCCTTCATCGACGGCTCCCCGCGCAAGGCCGCACTCTGCACCGACACCGACAGCCTGGTGCTGACGCTGGAGCCCGAAGCCTTCGAAGGCCTCATCGAGACCCAGCCCAGACTGGTATACAAGGTCATGCGGGCCATCTTCCGCATCACCCACTCGAACCTCATGCGCGTCAACCTGGAGAGCGCCGAGCTGCGCAACTACATGATGAAGACCGGCGGCAGGTATTGAGGGGGAAGTAGCGAGGGGCGAGTTGCGAGGGGCGAGTAGCGAGTAGCGAGTAGCGAGGAAGATCAGACCTGCTCACCTCCATCGAGCCTCCATCACACTCGCCCCTCAGCCCTCAGCCCTCAGCCCTCGATACTCGCCCCTCGATACTCGATACTCGATACTCGCCCCCATGCGCCCCAACC
>NZ_NRRV01000021.1 GCF_016583825.1 Thiohalocapsa halophila
CGTGGGGGTGTGCGTGGGGGTTCGCGTGGGGCTGGGCGTGCGCGAGCGGGCGCCGCTGCAACGCACCGCCACCGCGGGAGCCGCACCCCCGGGGCTCAACCGGCCGCATGGCCACCTCCCGCCCGGGCCGCCCCTGCGGCAATTTCCCGGCTCAGTTGGTACACGGCCATGGCGTACAGGTTGCTGTGGTTGTAGCGGGTGATGGCATAGAAGTTGTCGAAGCCGAGCCAATACTCGGTGTCCTCGCCATCCAGCGCCAGCAGCGCTGCGCGACTGTCTTCGGCGGGCGCAGCGGCCAGCACCGCCGTGTCCGGCACGACCCCCGCCGCTGCCAATTGCGCGAGGGTCAGCTGCGGGCGCGCCGGGCGCTTCTCGACCACGGGCACGTCCGCCGGCGGCCCGGTGCTCAACAGCGCCGGCGCCGCCACCGGCGCGCCGCGCCGCCAGCCGTGCTGAGCCAGATAGTTGCCGACGCTGCCCAGCACGTCCGCGGGGCTGTCCCAGAGATCGCGGCGGCCGTCGTCGTCGAAGTCCACGGCATAGGCGCGGTAGCTGGAGGGGATGAACTGCGGCATACCGACGGCGCCGGCATAGGAGCCCTTGGCCCTGCGCGGGTCCACTTGCTCTTCCCGCGCCAGCAGCAGGAATTCACCGAGCTCTTTGCTGAAGAAGTCCGCCCGCCGCGGATACGCAAAGCCGAGGGTGCTCAGCGCATCCAGCACCCGATGGCTGCCCAGGGTGCCGCCGTAGTTGGTCTCGATGCCGATGATGGCGGTGACGATCGCCGGCGGCACGCCGTAGGCGGCCTCCACCTGCCGCAGCAGGTCGGCGTGCTGGCGCAGGAAGGCCACGCCGCCGTCGATGCGCTCCGGGGTCAGAAACAGGCGCCGGTAATCGCGCCAGGGCTTGGCCTCGTAGGGCCGGTTCATGGCGTCGATGATGTCCTGCTGGTAGCGGGCGTCGGCCATGAGCGCGGCCAGCGCCTCGCGGTCATAGCCGAGGGCATCCGCCTGGTCGGCGACGAAGGCGCGGCTGCCGGCGGCATAGGCGGGCGGGGCGTCGGCTACGGTGTGCGCGGGCGCAGCCGCGGCGACCGTCAGCAACGCGGCAAAGACGCGCGGGAGTGAGAGACGAGCATTGGGTCGGGCACTGGGTCGGGCACTGGAGCGCATGGTCAGTCCTGGGCTTGGGTCTTTGCCGGACTCGGCGGAACGGGCTCACAAACAACTTCCAGTATATGCCAGAAGTCTCTATTGGGCATCATTTTTCGACTAAAAAGCTAGTGCGGCGCTGTGGACGCTCGGAGACCGTTCTTATCCGTGATCGGGGTCGGCGCGGACACCGGCTCGACGGACAGGATTACCGCCAAAGCCCCCATATGGTAGCGTTGACGTTTGACCAATGATCCGACGCGCCAACGCCATGGACCTCGACAGCACCGATGTCGCCAAGATCGCCCACCTCGCGCAGCTCCAGGTGGCGGATACAGACTTGGATGCCTATGCCGCCGATCTGTCCAACATCCTGCACCTGGTGGAGCAGATGAACGCCGTGGATACGGCCGGGGTGGAGCCCATGGCGCACCCACTGCACATGGCGCAGCGGCTGCGTGCGGATGCCGTCACCGAGACGGACCAGCGCGAGGCCTTCCAATCGGTAGCGCCGGCCACCGAGGACGGTCTCTACCTGGTGCCCAAGGTCATCGAATAGGCGCGCTCGCCGGCCACCCGCCCTCGCCGGCGCTGACGCAGCCGTGCAGCGCCCTCGCCCACCGCCCGCCACCACCCAGCACCCATGCACGATCTGTCCATCGCCGCGCTCGCCGCCGGCCTGCGGGAGAAACGCTTCTCTAGCCGCGAGCTCACCGCGCACTTCTTCGAGCGCATCGAGCGCCTGGACCCGGCACTCAACAGCTGCATCACCATCGATCATGACGCCGCGCTGGTGGTCGCGGACGCCGCCGACCGCAGGCTCGCGGCCGGCGACGGCGGCCCGCTCACGGGGATTCCCATCCTGCACAAGGACATCCTCCTGACCAAGGGGCTGCGCACCAGCTGCGGCTCGCGCATGCTGGACAACTTCGTGCCGCCCTTCGATGCCACCGTGGTGGAGCGCCTCGCCGCCGCCGGTACCGTGATGCTCGGCAAGGCGAACATGGACGAATTCGCCATGGGCTCGTCCAACGAGACCAGCTACTACGGCCCCGTGCGCAACCCCTGGGAGACGACGCGGGTGCCGGGCGGCAGCTCCGGCGGCTCCGCGGCGGCGGTGGCGGCGCGCCTCTGTACCGCCGCCACCGGCACGGACACCGGCGGCTCCATCCGCCAGCCGGCGGCGCTGTGCGGCATCACGGGTATCAAGCCCACCTACGGGCGCTGCTCGCGCTACGGCATGATCGCCTTCGCCTCTAGTCTGGACCAAGCCGGCGTGCTGGCGCGCTCGGCGGCGGACGCGGCGCTGCTGCTTCAGGCCATGGCGGGCTTCGATGCGCGGGATTCCACCAGCGCCGAGGCGCCGGTTCCGGACTATGCGGCGACCTTGGAAGATGACATCGCGGGCCTGCGCATCGGCCTACCCAAGGAGTATTTCGGCGAAGGGCTGGATACCGGCGTCGAGACCTCGGTACGCGCGGCCTTGGCGGAGCTGGAAAAGCAGGGCGCCACGCTGGTGGACATCAGCCTGCCGAACGCGCCGCTGTCGGTGCCCGTCTACTATGTGGTGGCGCCGGCGGAATGCTCGTCCAACCTGGCGCGGTTCGACGGCGTGCGCTACGGCCACCGCTGCGAAGCGCCGGCGGACTTGGCGGACCTCTACAAGCGCTCGCGCGCGGAGGGCTTCGGCCCCGAGGTGAAGCGGCGCATCATGATCGGCACCTATGCGCTGTCCGCCGGCTACTACGACGCCTACTATCTGAAAGCGCAGCAGCTGCGCCAGCTCATCGCCGGCGACTTCCGCCGCGCCTTCCAGGACGTCGACGTCATCATGGGGCCGACGACGCCCACCACCGCCTTCGCGCTCGGCGCCAAGACCGACGACCCGGTGGCCATGTACCTGAACGACATCTACACCATCGCCACCAACCTGGCGGGGCTGCCCGGGCTTTCGGTGCCGGTGGCGGCCGTCAACGGCCTGCCGGTGGGGCTGCAGATGATCGGCGATTACTTCGCCGAAGGGCGGCTGCTGAACGTCGCCCACCAGTTGCAGCAGGCCACGGACTGGCATTGGGCGCTGCCGCCGGAATTCGGTTAGCACCAAAAGCGGCTCGCAGTACATCCCGCACTCGGTGGACTTCGCTGTCGCTCGTCCACCCTACAGGTTGGCAGCAGGCGCACTGCCAACGGGAAGCCGCAACGGCAGCTGGCGGCTCAACAGAACAAATCGCTGTGGGTTCCCAACCGGACAAGCCGTAATGTGGTTGCATCCGGCTTTTGATAGATCAACAGCAAATCCGGCTTCAGGTGACATTCTCGGTAGCCTGCCCAGTTACCGACGAGACCATGGTCTCGGTATTGCTCCGAGAGTTGTTGATCGCGCGCGAGACAGCCCGCGACGTACGACAACAAGGCTTCAACATCCTGCCGGTGCCGCGGGGCAGCCTTGGTGCGCTTGAAATCACGCTTAAACGCACTCGCGCGCTCAATCGCCCGCATTCAGATCGTCCATGAGTGCCTCCACGCTATCAAAGCGTGCACCGTTGCCTAAATCCAGCTCAGCCATGGCTTGCCGAGTCTCGGCGTTTGGCACTCTCACATCGAATGGCAACGCTTTATCTCTCGCAACCCTAACCATCAATAATCGGATCGCATCCGACATGGAAAGCCCCATGCCACTCAGGACGGCAGCGGCTTCGGCCTTTACCTCTTTGTCGATCCGTGCGCGAACGACTTCGTCGGCAGGCATTGGGATAACCCTCATAACCAAGTTGTAGCTACATTGTAGCGCAGACAAACCGGGCTGGCAGCACGAAAGCCCCGACGCGAACCTTCTTGGTCATAGTCTTCAAGCGGACCACCGGCAGCATCATTCGGAGGGCGGACCGCTTCTGTCCACGAGCGGCGTCGCCCGCGTGGGTCGGCAGGAAAGCCGGACTCGATGCGGCTCAGGCGTCGGCGTCGGTCCAGGCGCCGGTTTGCTGCTCCAGCCGGCGCACGCGGCAGCGCAGGCGCTCGATCTCGTCGATGAGCTCAAGCGCCAGGGCCGTGCCCGGCAGGTTCAGCTCCAGGTCCCGTTGCAGGCGCACGGCGCGGCGGACCCGTATCACCTCGATGCCGCGGAAGACCCATTGCTCCGGGGCCGCACCCCGCGGATGCAGCATGCCTTCCGCGACCATGGAGCGCACTTGCTCGACGCTGACCCCGCAGACCCGGGTCAGCTCCGCGAGCGCGAGCGCCCGCTGTTCGTCCAAAAGCTCGCCTTCGAGGCCCGCTTGCGGTTCTGTCATGGCTCAGACCCCCAGCTTGGCGCGTGGATTGAAGGACTTGAAGCGCTCGGCGAGGGCTTCGAACGCCGCCCGGGCGGCCTCGTCCGTCGCCGGCGGATTGGCGATCTCCAGCTGGACGTATGCGTCCCCCGGCGTCTTGCCGGGCAGGCCGCGGCCCTTGAGGCGCATGCGCTGGCCGCTCTGGGCGCCGGCCGGAACCTTGAGGCTGACCTTGCCGCCGAGCGTGGGCACCGACACCGTCGCGCCGAGCGCCGCCTCCCAAGGCGCAATGGGCAGGCGCAGATGGATGTCGCGGCCCTCGGCGCGGAAGATGGGGTGCGGCGCGAATTCCACCTCCAGGTACAGGTCTCCGGCCTCGCCGCCGCCGACACCGCCGCCGGCTTGGCCGGCGAGACGGATCTGCTGGCCTTCGGTGACCCCGGCGGGGATGCGCACATTGAGCGTGCGGGTGCGGCTGGCGATGCGGCCTTTGGCGTCGACCTCCGGCACCTCGAGGCTGAGCTGACGGGTGGCGCCGTGGTAGGCGTCTTCCAAAGAGATGCGCACCCGCGCCGTTTGGTCCGCACCGCGGCTGGCGAAGCCGCCGCCGCGACCACCGAAGCCGCCGTCGCCGCCCATACCGCCCCTGCCGCCGAGATCGCCGAAGATGCTGGAGAAGAAATCGCTGAATTGCGCCGCCTCCTCCGGCGACATGCGCTCGGCGTGCTGCCAGCGGCCGCCGCCGGCACCAGCACCAGCACCGGGCGGCGGACGGAACTCGTCGCCCGCGTGCCAGCCGGTGCCCAGGGCGTCGTACTCGGCGCGCTTCTCCGGGTCCTTCAGCACCTCGTTGGCCTCGTTGACCTCCTTAAAGTGCTTCTCGGCGTCCGGCTCTTTGCTGACGTCCGGATGGTACTTGCGCGCGAGCTTGCGGTAGGCGCGCTTGATGTCGTCCTGGCTCGCATCACGGGCGACGCCGAGGATCTTGTAGTAGTCCTTGTATTCCACGGGGACCTCGCACTGGATGGCTCGGGATCTGGGGTATTTGGCGCCGGTGACCCCCTATTCTAAACCCCCACCCCCGGTGGGCTCACAAGCCCGCGGGCGGCGGGCGGGCAGCGGGGCATCCGAGCCGACGGGCCGGTGACGGCTCCGGCACCGCGGCCGCCCGGGCCTCAGCGCACCCGCCCGCGGCCTTCCAGGGGCGTCACGTCGCCGCGCAGGACGTTGTTGCTCAGCACGGCCTCGACGTTCTCGGCGAAATTGCGCACGAACACCGCCCGGCTGCCCTCGTTGCGGAAGAGGTTGCCGCCGACGAAGAGCGTGCCACGGCGGGTGCGGTCGCCTTCGGGCATATAGGAGATGGCCGCACGGTTGGGGGCGCGCTCGCTCTGCTCCAGCAGGTTGTCGCGGACGATGGACTCACCGCCCTCGGACAGATCGATGAGGTAGCTGGAGCCGCCGTCGCCGTCGACGATGCGGTTGCCGACGATGGTGTTCCTGCGGGCGCGGGTCTTCACCTGGTGGCCGGTGACGGCGCCGTGCACATGGCTGCCGCGCAGCTCGAAGCTCGCGATCTTGCCCACGTAGATGTTGTGCCCGAGGCGGCCGTGGCGCTCGTAGTCGACGATGTTGTGATTGAATTCGGAGTCGATGATGGCGAGCTCGCCGCGGCCGTTGTTGTTGGTGAGGATGCCCATCTGGTGGTCATGGAAGTGCACATTGCGCAGCGTGAGCTTGCCGCCCTCGGCACGGATGCCGGCGCCGGCGAAGCCCGGCACCCGGGTGCCGGACATCTCGATGTTCTCCACCACCACGTCGTCGCCCTTGATAACCCAGATGGCCTTGCGCTCCGCCGCCCGCCCTGCGGCACGCAGATGCGGGCGGCCGCCGACGCCGCGCAGCCTGAGCCCGTTCTGGCGCCAGACGGCGACATCGCCGCGGTACTCGCCGGCGGCGATCTCCACGGTGTCGCCGTCCTTGGCGACCTTCGCCGCAGCGCTCGGCACCTTGAGCGCCCGCTCCGGCCCCACCTGCAGCACCCGCGCCCCCGCGGGCGCGGCGAAGCTGCCGACGGCCAGCGCCAGCACCAGCAGCCCGAGCAGCGAGCGCAGAGTCCAGCAAGTCTTGCGATCAGCCCACATCACTCGATGCCTCCCCAAGTAGCCATTCGGCGCCCACGCTCCTCGGCTTTGCCCAACCCACCAGCAGAGCCCGAATCGGTCGGGAGATGCAGCCAGCCCTGTCGTATTTCAGCCTTCAAACTTCACACTTCAAACTTCTTCAAGCCGGCACCGTCCGCTCCCGCGCCCAGGCCCGCAGCTGCGCGATCTGCTCGCCCATGACCACGGCCAGGGGCTGGGTGGCGGCGAGCTCGGCGAGGAGCACCTCGGTGTCCGGGGTGCGGTCCTCGGCGTTGGCGGCATAGATGGCGGAGACCACCACTTGCTCGATGCCGGCGCCGGTGAAGCCGTCGCTGGCGGCGGCGAGACGCCCGTGATCAAAGCCCGTCGGGTCCAGGCCGCGGCGCTTGAGGTGGATGCGGAAGATCTCGGCGCGCACCTCGGCATCCGGCAGGTCCACGAAGAAGATCTCGTCCAGCCGGCCCTTGCGCACCAGCTCCGGCGGCAGCCCGGAGATGTCGTTGGACGTGGCCACCAGGAAGACGGACGTGCTGCGCTCCGCCATCCAGGTCAGCAGCGTGCCCAGGATGCGCTTGGGCGTGCCCTCGTCGCCCTGACCGGCGGAAATGCCCTTTTCGATCTCGTCGCACCAGAGCACGCAGGGCGCCATGACGTCGGCGGTGCGCAGGGCCTCGCGCAGGTTGCGCTCGCTCTCGCCGATGTACTTGTTGTACAGGGCACCGAAGTCCAGGCGCAGCAGCGGCACGCCGAGCCGCCCGGCGACGGCCTTGGCCGCGAGGCTCTTGCCCCCGCCCTGCACCCCGAGCAGCATGATGCCCTTGGGCGGGTCCACGCCCTTGTCGGCGCCGGCGTCCTTGCCGTCGAGGAAGACGTCGCGGCGGCGGTCCACGAAGCGCTTGAGGTTGTCGAGGCCAGCGACGTCGCCGAAGCCTGCGGTCTCGTACTCGAAGGCGACAACGCCGTCGGGACTCAGGAGCTCGTACTTGGCGCGGGTCACGGCGGCGACGTCGGACTCGGTGATGGCGCCGTCGTTGCGAATGGCGCTCTTGATCAGCCTCCGCGCGTCGGACTCCGTGACCCCCAGCAGGTTGCGGGCGAGCTGCTCCACGGCGCTGCGATTGGCGCGGAAGCTGCGGTTGGGGGCCGCGTGCTGCCAGGCCTGGGCCTCCTCGCGGATCAGCGCCAGCAGGCGGTTGCGGTCCGGCAGGCTGAGCTCCGCGCGGGCGGCCAGGTGCTTGAGCTCCGCCGGGGTGGTGAGCGCGTGGCTCACCAGCACCAGCCGCCGTGCGGCGGTGTCGAAGCCGTGGGCGATCTCCTTCAGCAGGCGCACGTGCAGCGGGTGGTCCAGAAAGGGATGAAAGTCCAGCAGCAGGTAGATGCCGGACTGGGTGGTGGCCTTGATGTGCTTGAGCGCCGCCGCGGGCTCGGTGAGCTCGGGCTGGGGGATGTCGTACTCGGCCCGGCGCAGGCCGTCGGTAACCGTCCAGCGGAACACGGGCTCCGACAGCCGCACGCCGAGGCGGGTGAACAGCTCCAGGATGCGCGGCTCCTCGCGCGTTTCGATGAGCAGCAGCGGCGTCTCGGCACGCAGCATCAGCTCAAGGTCATGCAGATCGGACAGCATCGGCGGGCCTGCCTCGGGGGTGCGCGCGACCTCAGGGTGCGCCCGATTGTGCCCGAATCAGGGGCTGCAGGGTGTGAAGAAGTCGTTGTGCATGGCCTCCATGCACTTGCGGCCGGTGCCGGAGAGCGACCCGGGATCATCCAGCGCCAGACGCTCTTCGGTCTCCAAGTGCAGCAGCTGGCGGGCGGCGTCGCAGGCCTGGGTGTCCGCGCAGGAATTGTCGGCGCCGCAGACCCGCAGCACCAGCTCCCGGCAGCGGCTGTCGCCGCCCTGGGCGAGGCTCTCACAAGCCGGGAATTCGGGCTCGGACAGGGCCGCACGGCAGCGCTCTGCAGTCGCCGTCGGCGCCAGGTCAATGTCCGCGCCCGGGCCCTGGGTGATACGGCGCTCGCGGCGCTCGCGCTGGGCCTCGGCGAAGAGACTGCGGGCCTGAAGACAGGCGCCGGCGTTGTCGCAGGCGTCGTCGAAGCCGCAGGTCTTGCGCATCAGCTGCTTGCACCAGTCCTGGGCATGGACGGGCTCGGGTGCGGCGTCGCGGCGCCAGGCGCGGTACATGTCCTGCGTGGGCACGGCCACGCCGTCGCGTACGGTCACCGTGGAGCCGTCCTCCAAGCGGTGCACACCGTCCCAGAGCTGGCGGGTGCGGCCGTTCTGCTGGCGCAGGGCACGGTGGCTGCCCGGCTCCACGACGATCTCGCCGCCGCCTTGCAGCTCACCGCGCCAGGTCTGAGCGTCGGCCTCGGGCACCGCTACCGGCACCAAGCAAAGCAGTGCAAGAGCGGCCGCGGCCAATGTAGACCATGGGAGCCGTTGCTGGGTACGCACACTCATGATTCGAGTCTAGCCCAGGATCGGCACAGTGTCGGCCGCCGGGCACAGTCACGGCCGCGGGCACGGCTAGCGTCGTCGGCGCAGCCGCCGCTGCCGAGCGCCTGCACTCAGCCGCCGCCCTTGCACCTGCGAAGGCACTGCTCCAGGGTCTCGAAGGGCACATTGCCGCGGCAGCCGCCCCAGAGGAAGCGCTTGCAGCTGTCGGTCTTGTAGTCGTAGTAGTAGGCGGGCTTGGCGGCGCGGCAGGGCCCGGGGTCGGGCTCCTCGAGACAGCTCACGTGCAGGCCGTCCGCCGCTGCGCCGCCGTTGTCGGCCCCGCCGCCGCAGCCGGCGAGCAGCAGCGCCATGGCCGATAGGGCCAAGGGCGCGGTAAGCGTACGCAGGATGACAAGAGAGCGCTGGATCATCGCCACCGCCTACCGCTGCTGCGCGGTGAGCGGCGTTTGCGCACCGGCTCCCGCTGCGCGGGACTCACGCACCGCCCGGCCGCTCGGCGCCGTCTGCCACCAGTTGCGGTGTCGGAAGTCGGCGCCGCTGCGGGCCATGGCCCGATAGCGACCCGCGCGCCGGAAGCCCCAGCCCTTGACCCGCGGCCCGTGCAGAAAGAGCGTCCAGGCGGGCCGGCCGCCGCGCAGCACCACGCGATGATAATCCGTACCGCGCAGCAGATTGAGCCGCCAGGGCCGGACATGGCGGCGGCGAAGCGGAGGCTCGGTGATGGGCGTGGCGGTATCGGCATCCTGCGGCGCGTGCGCAAAGCGCAGCTCGTCATAGCCGCCGGTCAGCACCAGGCTGATGGCGCGGCCCCAGGGGTGGTCGTGCAGGCCGCGATCCGGATCGGAATCCACGAACCGGTGCAGGTACGTGTGCCAGCCAAACAGGCCGGCGACGTAGTAGCGCTCCAGATAGGGCTCGCCCTGCTCACCGTCGATGATACGGCAGGGCAGGCGGTCGGTCAGGCGGCACAAGAGCCTTTCGATCAGGGGCACGGCGTTGAAGAATCCTGGTGGTTGCGACAACGCAGAGAGTAACAACGGCCGGGCTCAAATGGCGAGTCCGCCGCCGGCACTAACTTTGCCGTACCAGCCAGACCACCTGGTGCGGCGATAGCGTCAGCCGCGAGTCGAGCCCGGCGCCGTCCGCCTCCCAGCCGCTGATCAGCTCGCGCCAGCGCGCACGCTGCCAATGCCGCTCCAGCCGACTCATGGCGCAGCCGGCTTGGCGGTCGCCGAGATTGGCCAGCATCCACAGGGACTGGCCCGTCTCCGGGTCCTCGCGGCGCAAGCCGAACAGGCCCTTGGGCAGGTCCAGCACAGACTGTGCGGCATCCGGATGAAAGGCGGGCTGGGCCGCGCGCAGGTGCAGGCGGCGCAGGTACTCGGGCAGGACCAGTGCGGCCTGGTGGTCCGAGCCCGCGCCGAGCAGTGCCGCCAATTCGGCCCAGGTCCATTTGTGCCGGTTGATGCTGCGCGCACGGCCGGTCTGCTCGACGGCGGCGAGGTCGTTGTCGGCGCCGAGGAGGCTGTTGAAATAGATGCCGGGTATGCCCTGGAGGCTCATGGCGATGGTCTGTGAGCACAGAAAGCGGCGGATGGAGGCGTCGCGGTCTCCCGGCACGCCGACGGCATCGAAATAGGTGATGTTGAGCTCGTAGGGCGTCGCCGCGCCGTCCGGGCTGCTGCGCCGGCTGACCAGGCCGCCGCGCGCTTCCATGACCGCCACCAGGGCCTCCAGATCCGCCGCCGGCACCAGGCCCTCCAGCGGGCGCAGGCCGATACCGTCGTGGGAGGCGGTGAAGTTGAAGAAGGTACAGCCGGCGGGCGGCGGCGTCAGCTTGGCCGCCCAGTCGGTCAGGCAGCCGGCGTCGCCGGTGTGCAGGGCATGCAGCAGCAGCGGCGGCAGGCTGAACTGATAGACCATGTGCGCCTCGTCGCCGGCACCGAAATAGCTGACGTTCTCGGCATGGGGGACATTGGTCTCGGAGAGCAGCAGCACCCCCGGCGCCAGCATGTCCAGCAGGTCCCGCAAGAGCTTCACCAGCTCGTGGGTCTCGGGCAGGTGGATGCAGGGCGTGCCGATGCGCTTGAACAGATAAGCGACGGCGTCCAGGCGGATGATCTGGGCCCCGTGGTGGACATAGAGCAGCAGGATGTCCAGGTACTCGAAGAGCACGTCCGGGTTGGAGAAGTCCACGTCCAGCTGGTCGTGGCTGAAGGTGGCCCAGAGGTGGCGCTCGCCGGCGGGGGTCTGCACGGCCCGCAGCAGGGGGGTGGTGCGCGGGCGCACGACGCCGGAGAGATCCGTCGCCGGGTCGACTTCGATGAAATAGTGGCGCTCCGGCGCCAGGCCGTTGCAATAAGCGCGGAACCAGTGGCTCTGGCCGGAGACATGGTTGATGACCAGGTCCGCCGCCAGGCGGTAATCGGCGCTCAGGGCCTCGATGTCGGCCCAGGTGCCGAGCGCCGGGTCCACGTCGCGGTAGTCGATGACGGCGAAGCCGTCGTCGGAGCTGGAGGGGAAGAAGGGCAGCAGGTGCAGTGCCGAGACGGCGTCCCCAACCCGTTGCTCCAGGAAGCGCCGCAGGGTGGCCAGCGGCGCCTCGCCGTCGGTGCCGACCATATCGCCATAGGCGATGAGCACGGCATCGCGCTGGTCCCAGCCGCGGCAGCGTGCCTGCGGGGCATGCGGCTCCAGGCAATGACTGCCGACACCATAGCGGCCCACCAGCAGGTCCAGGCGCTGGAGCAGGCGCGGCAGCTGCGCCTCGCCATAGAGTCGCCCGAGACGGCCGTGGATGCGCTCGAACACGGCGCGGTCGACCACGCGCATGGCCCTACTCCGTCATGTTGCGGATGTTGTTGATCATGCTGCGCAGGCTGTCGCGGAGCACGCGGTAGCTGAAGAAACGGCTCGCCACTTGGTAGTTGTGCTCGGTGAGGGCGTGGCGATAGTCGGCGTCGTCGATGATGCGCCGGCATTCCTCCACCACGCTGCTGTCCACCACGCCGTCGATGGTGGGCAGCCTGAAGCCCTTGGGCTCGATGTCGCGCTGGTAGACGGAATAGCGGCCCACCACCAGCGGCTTGCGGAAATAGACGGACTCCAGCAGGGCGTTGCCGAAGCCTTCGTACAGGCTCGGGAAGGTAACGAAGTCCGCATGCGGATACAGATCGCTCAGCACGTAGACCTTCTGCCCTTCCTGGTTCAGCTGGCGGCGGTCGGCCATGCGATCGCCGAAGAACTTGAGGGAAACGCCCTCGTCGCGGGCGAGCTGCTGGAGCTGGCGGCCGTACTCCAGCCCTTCGTCGCCGCTGTCGTGGGAGACCACCAGGTGCGCACGGGTGAGCTTGAGCCGGCGGATGAGATGGATGGCGTTCTCGATGCCCTTGCGCGGCACCACCCGGGTGGGCTGAAGGATGAGCAGGTCGTCGTCCAGCAGTCCCAGGGCCCGGCGCACGTCGGCGGCATAGGCATCGGGCGCCCCCGGCGGATTCTCGAAGTCGAAGACATTGGGCACCAGCATGCTGGGCAGGCCCTTGCGCCAAGCGAGCTCCTCCCGCGCCGCCTGGTTGATGACCACGTGCTGGAGGTGCGGCACCCGCGGCGGAAAGGCCATCTCCAGGTAGTCGTCCACCGCTGAGATCTGAAAGCGCTGGCGCTCCCACATGAAGTCGTGGTGATGGGCGATGGCCGGCATGCCCGTCTCCAGCAGGAACTCCGTAATCGCCACCCCGAGCGGCACGTGCATCGGGATGGTGAGCGCGTTCTCGACAATCAGGATGTCGAGATTGAAGCGGTCCCGGAACTCGTAGAGCGTCGCCTTCAGATATTCCGTGAGCTCACGGATGCGCCGGCTCGCCTCTGCGCAGCGCCGCGTACGCCCCCAGAGCTGGCTGTTGATCCAGGTGTTCTCGGCATGATCGAAGAACGCCTCCGGCACGCACAGGCTGATGGCCGGGTCGCGGTCCAGCACGCCCGCGTACCAGTAGCTCACGTGCCCGCTGAGCCAGAGCACCTCCGCCCACTTGGCGGCCTCCAGAGATACACCGTCGGTGCCGGCGAAGCGGGTGGAGATGAAACCGATGTTTTCGGGTTGCTTCATGGGTGAGACGATCAGAGCTCGGCGGTCGCCGGGATGTGCCGGCAGCAGGGCCCGGCGGCGCCTATAATGCCGCCGTAGCGCATCGGCGGAAACCGGCGGGCGCCGCGCGGCGAGCGCCGGCGGCCAGGGCGCGCTCGGCCCGATTGGCTGCGTCGGGCAAAATGCGCACCGCAGTGCGTTCCGTTACATCCAAAGGGCTAGCAGCTGCCGTGCCGATCAAGCGGCTCGGCGGCCGAGGATTGGCCGGAGCCCCGCTCCCGGGCGTTGCCACCCCCGCCGGGCGCGGGCTTCCAGAGCCGGCCGTGACGCACCGGCCAGCACAGCGAATCGACGGCGAGGCACGCAACCAACGCACCGGCCATGCGCATCTGCATCGTCCATTATCACCTGCAAACCGGCGGCGTCACCCGTGTCATCGAGCACGCCTGCGCGGCTTTGCTCCAGCGCGGGGCGCAGGTGGCAGTGTTGAGCGGCGAGGCCCCGCAAGCGCCGCTGCCCACCGCGGTCCGCACCCGCGTGCTGCCGGGACTCGCCTATGAAGAGCACCGGGCGCCCCAGTCGCCCGAGCAGCTCGCCGCGGGCATGGTGGAGGCGGCGTGCAACGCCCTCGGCGGCGCGCCGGATATCTGGCATGTGCACAATCACAGCCTCGGCAAGAACACGGCGCTGCCGGGGGCACTGCTGCGTCTCGCCCGCGACGGCCGGCGGCTGCTGCTGCAGCCCCACGACTTCGCCGAGGACGGCCGGCCATTGCTCTACGGGCGGCTGCGCCGGCAGCTCGCCGACGGCGATATCCGGCGCTTGTCTGCCTTGCTCTACCCGCTGGCACCGCAGATCCATTACGCGGCCCTCACCCGGCGCGACCGCGACTTTTTGGCGGGCGCCGGCGTGCCGACCGGCCAGCTCCATGCCCTGCCCAACGCCGTGTCCATGGAGACGACGCCCGATTCCGGGTCATCGGCGCGGGGCCATGCACAACAAGGGCGCGGCGACGACCGCCGACTCTGGCTCTATCCCACCCGCGCCATCCGCCGCAAGAACCTCGGCGAGCTCCTGCTCTGGGCCGCGCTGGCCGGGGCGCAGGACCGCTTCGCCGCCACCCAGGCACCTCGGAACCCGCGGGAGCAGCCGGGCTATCGCCGGTGGGTGGCGCTGGCGGCGGAGCTGGGACTGCCCATGACCTTCGAGGCGGGTGCCGGCGGGCGGTCATTCCCCGAGCTGGTGGCCTCCAGCCATGCGCTGGTGACCACCAGCATCGCCGAAGGCTTCGGCCTCGCGTTCCTGGAGCCCTGGCTGCTGGGGCGCCCCCTGGCGGGGCGCGATTTGCCGGAGATCACCGCGGACTTCACCGACGCCGGCGTGCGGCTGCCCGGGCTGTACCAGCAGCTGTCCGTGCCCCTGGACTGGTTGGACCTGCCGCGGCTGCGCAGCGCCTTCGCCACGGTCGCCGCCGAGCGGGCGAGCGCCTACGGCCGACCCGCCGCGGACACCGCCGAGCGCGCCTGGGCGCATGCCGTCACCGACGGGCGCATCGACTTCGGCCGCCTGGACGAAACCGCACAGACACAGATCATCCGGCGCTTGCACGGCAACCCCGCCGCGCGCAGCGAGCTCGGTGGGTCGGCGTTGACCGCGCCCACAGACCCCGCGCTCATCGACGCGAACCGGGCGGTGATCGCGGCGCGCTACTCGGTGCAGGGCTATGGCGAGCGCCTCGCAGCTATCTATGAAGCCATCGCCGACGCACGGCCATCGGCCGCCTTCGCCGCCGCCGACGGTGCGGCACTGCTGGATCGCTTCCTCGCACCGCAGCGCCTGTGGCTGTTGCGGGGCTGAGCATGCCGCAAGCGCAGCCGCCGACCATGACCACAGACGCCGACGCCCAGCTCATCGCCCGGATTCGAGCGCTGACCACGCCGCTGGCCCCGTTGCCGACGGCGGTGAGCCCGCGTGTCGACCCGCTGACCGGCATCCGCGCCGTGCTCTTCGATGTCTACGGCACCCTGGTGATCTCCGGCTGCGGCGATATCGGCCTGACCGCCACCGACGACCTGCCGAAGGCTTTTGCGGAGGCCTGGCGCGCGGCCGAGCTCGACTCCGGCGCCTTGCCGGAAGGCTTCGATGCCGCGACGGCGCTGAAGGACAAGATCCAGGTGGATCACGCCGCAAGCCGGGCTGCGGGGGTGGATTACCCCGAGGTGGACATCGTCGCCACCTGGCAGCGGCTGTTGGCGGATCTGCGCATCAGCGCGGACGACTCACGCCTGCGCCGACTCGCGCTGGAGTACGAGCTGCGCACCAACCCCGTCTGGCCCATGCCGGGGCTGGCGGCGGTGTTGGCGACCCTCGCCGCGCGGGGACTGGTGCTCGGCCTCGTCTCCAACGCGCAGTTCTACACGCCGCTGATGCTGGAGGCCTTCCTCGGCCGGCCACTGGCCGCGGTCGGGCTCGACCCCGATTGCTGCCTGCTCTCTTACCGGCAGGCGGTCGCGAAGCCGTCGACGGCCATCTATCGACCCGCGCTGGATGCCCTCCAGTGCCGCCACGGCATCGCGCCGGGGGCGGTGCTCTACATCGGCAACGACATCCGCAACGACGTGCAGCCGGCGCAGGCGCTCGGTTGCCGCACCGCGCTGTTCGCCGGTGACGCCCGCTCGCTTCGCCTGCGCGAGGACGACCCCGTGCTGCGCCGCGTGGTGGCGGATCGGGTGGTCACCGAGCTTGAGCAGCTGACGGCGCAGCTGCTGCCCGCAGCGCCCGGCTGAGCTCAGCGCGCCGAGGCCGCGGCGCTGCCCTGATTCCAGGTATACACGGCGGTCACCGCATAATTCCAGACGGCGCCGACGATGATGCCGGCGATGGCGGAGATCACCCACCAAACGCCACCGGCCGGCGTCGCGTGGAACAGATAGGTCGCGATGCCGACATTGGCCACCGCCCCCACCGAGCAGGCGAGGGTGAACGACAGCCAGCCCCGCAGTAGGCCCCAGCCGCGCAGCCGGCGGTCGCGATAGGTGAAGAAGTTGTTCAGAAAGAAATTGAAGGTCATGGCCACCAGCGTCGCGGCGGTCTGTCCCGCCACGAAGCTCGCCCCCAGGCCGCGAAACAGCACCCAGAGCACCCCCATGTGCACGAAGACGCCGAGGCCGCCGATGAACGCAAAGGGGATGAAGCGCGTCGGGATGTAGCGCCCGACGGTCTTGTCCAGCAGCATCAGGATGTACTCGGTGGCCACCATGGAGTCCAGCTTGCTGCTGCCGGCGACGCGCACGCCGAAGGTATAGGGCAGCTCCTTGAAGCGCAGCGGCCGCTTGGCGCTGATGAAGATGTCCAGCAGGATCTTGAAGCCGATGCCCGAGAGGTCCCTCACCACTTCGTCGATGAGCTCCCGCCGAAGCATGAAAAACCCGCTCATCGGGTCCTTCAAGTCCGCCTTCAGCACGAGCTGCGACAGCCGGGTAGCCACCCGACTCGCCAGCTGGCGGTCTTCGGACCAGGTGCCGAGACTGCCGCCGGCGACGTGCCGGCTGCCGACGACGAGATCCAGATCCTCCGCCTGCAGAGTGCGCAGCATCTCGGGCAGCAGCCTTGCATCGTGCTGCAGGTCGGCATCCATGACGGCGACATAAGGCGCCGTGGTGGCGAGCATACCTTCGATGCAGGCGCCGGCGAGGCCGCGACGCCCGACACGGTGCACCAGGCGCACGCGGGCGTCCCGTGCCGCCAGCTCGCGCACCAACCCCGCGGTGCCGTCCGGCGAGTCGTCGTCGACGAAGACGACCTCCCAGTGCAGGTCGCCGAGGATGCCCTGCAACCGCTGGATCAGTGGAGCGATATTGTCGCGCTCATTGAAGGTGGGCACGACAACAGACAAAACGGGGCAGGCCGTCATCCAGACCCATCTCCGTCACAGAGCCGCAGTGTCAGATCGGCGTCGCTGCCGGGCGAAAAGTCCAGGCGGCCGGTAAACGCAGTGCCCGCAGCGGCGTCCTCGGTTGTCCAGCGATCGGCATCTGCTGTGCGGATTGCGAGGCGGTCGATGCACCGATCCTCTGGCGCCAGGGCGAGGTGGGTTGCATCGAACAGTCGATAGCGAGCCCCTTGCTGGGTGGCGCTGGTGTGCAGCAGGGCAGCATCGGACGCGATGCCGTCAACATGCCACACCCCTTGCCCTCCGAAGACGAGGCGCTCGGCATCACCGAGTCTGATGACCCCAGCCACGTCCGTCACCTGACCCGACACTGCGAGGGGCTCCCCGGCCTGGAATACGACCGCGGTGCGCAGCCTTGACCGGGACTCGACCATGACACGCAGGTCCGGCGCCGCGGCGGGCCAAGCCGGGCGCGATGCATAGACAATGGGCTCAGAGCGCAGACGCGCATGCGCATCCGCCACGACGAGTGCGCCCGCGGCAGCCCCATTGTCCTGCAAGAAGCGGCCGGCGTCCGCCCCCGGCTCGAAGCCCACGAGGTTCCAACTCACCGCGCGCGCAAGCCCCGACTCTCCGGTGAGGTCATCCCAGACAGCGAGCCAGCGATTCGCCCGCATGGCGATGGTGCGCACGACGTCCACGCCCGACCAATCGGCCATACGCATGCGCGCCACTTGCAAATCTCCGGCGAGGACGAAACGCTCAAGGGGTGCGAAAGCGGGGGCCGCCTGCGACCATCGGGAGTAGACGCCGGTGACTCCGCCAATCCAGGCATCGATGCCACTGCGGGCAACCATGGGCCCGTTCAGACTCAGCCGGTCGATCTTTTTGTCGCGGTGCTTGGCCCGACCCGCCGGCAGCCAGTGGTGGTAACGATCGACGATGCGCTCGGTGACCAGCGGCTCTGTGCCAAAGAATAGAGCAATGAGCGTTCCTGTGGCCGGGTAGCGGTGCCAGCCGCGGTTGCGCTGGCCGAACAGGGCGAAGAGCTCGGGCTCGCCTGCCCCGCGGAGCACGAGCTTGTCGGGCGCCATTGCGCCGGGACGGAAGTTGTAACCCGTGGGGCCCGCAATGGCGATACTGCGTCGCTGTGGGCGCACCGGGGTTACGTTGTCGTCCCAGAGCCACAGCCAGCCAAGCGAGCTCGGCAGCCTGCCGCCGCTGTCGCGCAGTTTCGCCAAACGCTGATCGAGCAGCCAGCGCGCCTCGCCGTCGCGGAGCCCGAAAGCGGCGATGGTGAGCGCATCCAACGGCTGGAAGGGCCCGATGAGCCCATAGTTCAGCGGCACGGGCGCCTGAAGCAGCTGGGCCGTCAACCAGTCGACGGCGAGCTGGGCGCCGGGCGCCTCGGCTGGGTCTAGCGCATCCGTGTAACGCCAGAGGGCATAGGCGTTGGACATCCAGATGTCTTGATACTCCAATGCATCATCGAGATTACGGAAATTGCCCCGCCAGCCGACGGCCTTGCGCCGCAGATAGCTCCCGGCTCGCTCGCGCAGCTCGGCGTCGCCGACGGTGTGCTGAAGCAGCGACAAGGCGCCAACCCCGACCTCCTGGTTGAGATAAGGCCCCTCCGGCAGATTGCGGAACGGGATCGCATAGAGCAGGTCCACCCATTCCACCGTCAGCGAGCGCGCGAGCACTGCATCGAGCCACTCGGCGATGCGCGCCTGCTCCGCCGCCGAGAATAATGCGGGCTGCCCACGGCGCAGCTCCAAGTAAAAGAGTGCGCGCAGCATCGCATGATATTGGCCGAACTTAACGCTGTGCGCGGGTCCTGCAAAGGCCCGCTTCTCGGCTTCAGCGAGCAGCGCCTCACGGAAGCGCTCGGCCCAGTGCTCTTCGCCGGTCAGCAGCGCCAAATTGCCCAGCTGGACGATGGACGGTTGGGACTGAGCCGCCAGCATATCGATGATGTCCGCTTTGCGGACACGCGCCGATGCAGACTCAGCAACCGGTTCCGCTGCCTCGCCAGCGGGCGCGACGAACACCTCATCCCGCGTTGGAACACCTGCGAGACGCGACCGCTTGTCGCCTTCCGCCCACACCATATAGAAGCCCACACCGCCCAGGACCGCTGTGCTAACAACCACGATCATCGCGAGGCGCCCTGGATGCAGCACCGGCCCGGCCGCAGCCACGCTGCGAGAGACCAAAAACCCAAGCACGACCGCAAAGGCGGTGAGCACAGCGAGCAAAAACAGGCTCAGGAGCACGAAGCCCTCGGCAAAAGCAGGCGCAGTGGTCAGGATCCAGGCGCTGCCCAGTACAGATACCACCACCCAGCCGCTGATCAGCGCAACGACGAGCCGCCGCCAGCCGGCCGCTGGCTCATCGCAGCTCCAGATGAAGACACTAGCCACCAGCGCGTGGACACTCGCACCGACCAACGCGCCGATTAACGGCGAATGGCCGCCGATGGCCGCTGCCGCGGCGCCGATGCCGGAGGCTGCGAAGAGCCACAGCGCGCGATGACGCCACTGGCGCGCGCCGCCGGTATTGGCGTCAATCGCTGTCAGCACGATCACGGCATAGGCAAGAGTCAGCCACGCATTGCTCTGCCACACTGCGACACCAAGCTCGCCACGTAACAGAATGAAGATGCCCCAGAGGACCGTCCCCAGAACGACGCCGGATATAAGCCGACTCAGTGCCCCACGCATGGCAGCTACTCCGCGGTGGCGCCGTCCACCGGCACCGCCTTCGGCTTATAGGGCACGCGAATGGTCTGGCCGACGATGGGGATGGGGAGCTCCAGCACTCCGCCTTCTGGTGTCTTGAGCTCCAAATTCTCATACACCAGCAGATCTTGTCCGCGCAGCGGTCCGCGATTGGTCCTGATGGGAATTGTTGCCGCCAATCGGAACCGATCGCTTTGCAGATACTCCCGTAGCAAATCGTGGATCGGCAGCGGCAAGGGGCTTTTCGACTCGACGACGATGAACTGGACGCCGAAGCGATCCATCAGCGCGCCGATGTCTTCTTTGGACTCAAGCCGCTGCTCGACGTCCTGCGCGCGCTCACCGGCGTACATACCCGACGACGACAGCAATTTATCGGCACGCAGCACGAAAAGCTCCCGATCCTCGTCATACTGGCGAACAAAATAGGTGAAATACCCGTTGTTGTAGGCATCCACCATAAGCGTCGGCGATTGAGTCTGGCTCGCGACGAGCCCTGCCGCAATGTCGTATCCCTGTGAAAAGCTCGGCTGCCGCGCATAGCTCAGGGCCACATGGGAGAGCACGACAGCGGTTAGGACCCCGGCTGCGGCGTATTGCACCCGCGCAGCAGACCACCGCTCGCTCAGGTAGAAGAACGGCAGCACCGCGAAGAGCGCGAACGCCGGCAGCCAGTAGATATAGTCGCGATCCCGCGCCTGCCCGAGCAGCAGCCCGAAGAACAAGTAAACCGCGATGACAAGGAGCACGAAATAGCGCACCCGGCCATCGCGCTGCACCAGTGCGAGCAGCGCCCCCAACGCGGCCAGCGCCAGCGTCCAAGGCGGCAGCCCATTGCGTGCCAGCTGCTCAAAGGCCAAGGGCCACCGCTGCGCGATGATCCCGGGCCGCTCGGCACTGTCTGCGCGCGCGCCGGGCTCACCCCCGTCCGCCTGCTCCCTGTCTGCCTGTTGCTGAGGCGACGCCGATACCGCTTCACCCGTGGCCGATCCCCCGCTCCCAGGCACCGACTGCGCAGCGGGCTCGGTAGGCACCAGTTTCGCGATGCGCCCAATGGACTGGGCGATGTTCTGATCACCGAGCCACAAGGTGACCACCAACAGCGGCACTAATAGCACGAGTGCCAGACCGGCGGCGATATAGGTCTGCATCTGCCGAAGCATCCACAGAAGCCGCCCGGCAAAGATCGCCTCCAAGAGGAGCCAGAGCACCGCAAACACGGCCACCTGCTTGGTCCAGCAAGCGAGACCGAAAGCAACCGCGGTGCCGTAGAGATACAGGTGGTTGCTGGAGCGCAGATACCGACGGAAGAGCCAGCCCGACAAGAGCACCATGGCCAGCGTCGGCAGCTCCGTCATCGTATACCAGCCCCATTTCGCGACAGCGGGCAGGGATATCAGCAGTGCGGCGCTCCAGAACGCCGTCGCCACCCCGAAACGCTCCCGCACCAAGTCGAAGAAAGCCACGACCGCTATCAACGCGAAGAACAGTAGCGCAAGACGGCTGCTGGCTTGACTGATACCGAACACGGCGTTGAAGAATGCCTCTACGGTTGGGAAGAAGACAGGCTTGTAGCCAATGCTCAGACCCGGGTACTGGGCGTAGTAGCTGGCCGTGAAATCATACACGCGGCTCGGCGGCCATAGCGGCAACTCGCGCATGAAATCGAGCATGAAGACGCCGTCCAGCAGCAAGCGGTCCGCGTCGGGATAGGCCAACGCCGTGCTCCCGACCTGCCGCAGCACCATCAATGCGGTCAAACCGCACAGGATGGCCAGAGCGGCAGGGGCCGAGGACAGTAAACGAGGTCGATTCATTGTTGTCACCACAGCAAAACAGAAAGTCTCAGCAGCCAGTCTTGCCCACGCGCTAAACCCAGAGCAGCGGCAGAGCTAAGCGGCCCAGCGCCCGAGCCGCCGGTCATCGCCCATCAGCCGAGACACTGCGGGGACTTAGGGTCTGCGTAAGCGCCCACTCGTCACGCTGCGCCGCCGCGCCGGCAGGCAGCGCTCTGCCGCCGACGCGCGTTGCGACGTTACAGTCGGTGGTACCAGTCCTTGCCGAGGGCGATCGCTTCCTTGATGGTGGGCAACGCCTTCATGCGCGCCGGCGCCGCCACCGGCTTCGGAGCTCGCCCCGCTGTTCTCGCCGACGGAGAGCTTTGCATCACGGCCGCCAGCCCGGAAGACAATGCCGGCTGCAAATGGGGCGGCGTCATCGCTCCGCCTTGTTTCTTTTCCGGCGCGGTCACCGGCAGCTCTTGCTTGAGAACCACCGTCATGCCCACAACGATCGCAACCAGGGCATAATAGAAATTGAAATAGGCCAAGCCTAGAAACGCCCCGCTCACTGCATAGCCAATGAGGGCCACTTGCATCATCCTTGCGAGCATGTTCATCCACTGCAAATCCGCTATACGGCGCGTCCTGCGGATAATGCGACCGCAGGCCAGCAGGCTGAAAATGCCGATCAGCAGGAACAACGTCAAGCCAATGAATCCATGCTCCGCCATGGTTTCGAAGTAGATGCTGTGGGCGTCGGTTCGGCGGCCGCCCACTTCCGGAAGATACATAAGATAGGTCGCGGGCTTGAAGGTCTCGAAGCCGCCCCCGAAAGGCCGATTCAGGGCCAGGTTGAACGCCATCTCCCACGCCTTGATTCGGCCCATTGCAGAGCCATCCTCTTCGTAGGTGGCAATGGTCCCCATGCGTTCATGCCAATCCGGAGGCATAAATGTGAATACTACAGTGCCCAGGACGGCCGCCAGAATGAAAAAGCCGAATTTGTTCTTGCTTTTCCAAACCAAATACAGGCCCATTGCGGTGACGCCAACGAATGCCCCGCGCGACTGTGTGCCGAAGATTGCAAAGACGCAGAGTACGATACCGATCAACAGGCCTAGCTTGACGAGTCGGTAGGGTACGATGCTGCGTAAAAAGAAAAGCAGCGGAATGGTCATGATCAGCGCGAGGCCGACCTCGTTGTTGCCCCCGATAAAGCTGCCCGGCGGACCCCAAACGCGAAAGTTACCACCCTTCAGAATCGTAAACAGGCCGCCTTTGAATCCGTAATAGCCGATAGACAGTGCAGCGACGGTCGTCAGAGCGATGATCCGCTCCTTGGAATTCAGCACCAAGATGGCCACGAAAGTGGTGAGCATGATCTTCCAGACCTTATCCCATTGCCACCAAGCCAGGTTCGGATAGAGGCTAAAGACCGTGGTTACCAGCATCCAAACCCAGAACAGCCCGAGCGTGACGGTAATCGGCGTCACGGGCAGTTGTTTCGGCTCATTGCGGGCGATGAGCAAGCTACTCAGCATCGCCAGCGCAATGATCTGCGCAAAGGGCTGGTTGGTCAGGGTCCAGCTGATACGATGGGGATTCATCAACGCCAGCCAGTACCAGACCAGCACGCCGATGAAGGGCTTCATGTAAATGAAGGGGATCGATCCGTAGATCGTCACCAGCAGAAAGATGTCGCGCAGTCCCATGACGCTCAGGTGCGACTTATGGCGGCAGCTGCCGGCGCCGCGCCGGGCGCTTGGGCGCGGCTAACGACATAACGGTACTTGCCGGATGGCTCGCGCGGGATTTCGGACACCCGCTCGATGTTGACCCGTACGTCGGCGCCGAGTCGCCGTCGGAATTGGGCCATTATTTCAGCCGCTAGGCCCTCCGGCAGCGGCTCGGCGGTACTCACCAGCACGCGTGTGTGGCTCAATGATTCTTGCACGATCTTGAACTGATGGATCGCCGGTATGTCCCGCAGCACATAAATGAGTGCAAGCCCATGCATGACTGTGCCGTCGGCGGCGATGATGAAATCTGTACTGCGTCCGTCGAGGCGCCTTAGCACCGGAAGGCCGCGTCCGCAGGGGCAGGGCTCGGGGTCCAGAGCACCGACATCGCCCGTGCGGTAGCGGATGAACGGGAAATCCCCAGTCGCCAAATGGGTGACCACGATCTCCCCCGACTCCCCGGGGGCCACCGCCTCTCCGTCTGCGTCGACGATCTCCACGACGATATCCTCGGCGGTGATGTGCAGCCGGCCCGCGGGACAGGCATGCGCGATAAAGCCGGCGTCGCGTCCGCCGTAGCCATTGGCGACGGGACAGCCGAAGACCCGCTCGATACACTCGCGCTGGTGGTCATAGAGCCGCTCCGAGGTCACGAAGGCAGCCCGGATATCAAGATCGTCGAGGCGCATGCCGGATTGCTCCGCATGATCCGCGATCAACGCCAGTGACGAGGGGTAGCCGAAGAGCATACGCGGGCGAAAGCGTCGGATCTCGCCAACGAAACGTGTCAGATTCTCTGGTGACAGCTCGAAGGCCGGCAGCAGACGCGTGCGCAACAGCCCATCGCGCAGCGCTCGGATCCTATCCTGGGCACCGAGCTCGATGGGGGAGCCCCAGACGACGATTTCAGGGTCGCCGATATCGACACCCCACCAGCGTGTCGCCCGCCATTTGGCGGCGACGTCATGGGCGACGCGCTCCTTGCCGATGAAGAAGACCAGCGGCTCCCCGGACGACCCGCCGGTGTTGAAGCGCGCGAGCCCTGTAGCGCCCCGGGCCTTGAGCGCCTCTGTGTTGGAGCGGATGCCCGCCTTGTCGAGCAACGGCAGCCGCTGCAAGCCTGCGAGGTCCTGTACCTGCGTCGGCTCGAGTCCATGGCTGTCGAGCAGGGCTCGAACATAGGGCACACGGGCATAAGCATCACGGACGAAGGCAGCAAGCCGCTCGCGCTGATACTCGGCGAGCGCGTCGGGACCCAGCCACTGGGTGCGCTCCAGCTCCCGGCGCACCGCCACCGTGCGGTGGCCCTTGGCGAGCTCGTGCAGCGGAAAGAGGACGGTGCTCGCAAAGCGGGTGTAGAGATCGCGCATCAGCGCACCGGCTCACCATCGCTCAGAGCCGCCGCGTCGGACACCGGCGTGCCAAGCAAAGGGGCATAGACATCCCGGTAGCGGGCGACGCTGCGCGGCCATGTGCGCTCCTCCTCCACGAAGCGCCGAGCGGCATCGCGCTGTACAGCCCAGCCCTTGCGATCACGCAACAGCGCCGACACAGCGTCGGCGAGGGCCCCCGCATCGCCGGCACCAAAGAGCCGGCCGTTGCTGCCGTCGCGGATCAGCTCGCGGTGCCCGCCGACGTCGGAGGCCAGCACCAGCTTGCCTTGCGCCATGGCCTCCAATGGCTTCAGCGGGGTGACCAGCTCCGTCAGGCGCATGGACCGCCGTGGATACACCAGAACGTCCACCAGGCTGTAGTAGCGGTGCACTTCGTCATGGGGAACACGGCCCGTGAAATGCACTCGCTCGCTCACGCCGAGCGCCACTGCCAGGGACCGTAGACCTGCCTCTTGGGGCCCGCCGCCGACCAGCAATAGGTGCGGCACTGGGCTGTTCGTGGAGGCTTTCGACAAGTGAGCCATGGCTTCGACGGCGAGATCCAGACCCTCATAGGCATAGAAGGAGCCGATGAAGCCGAGCACCGGTGCGTCATCGAGCCCAAGCTCATCCGCCAGTGCTAGGTCTTTGGGCACATCGACGCCGAAGCGCTCGGCATCCACGGCATTCGGGATCACCGTCAGCTTCTCCGGCGCAATGCCCCGGCCCTGGATATCCTTGCGCAGGCCCTCGCAAATACAGGTGACGGCATCGGCGCGCCGGAGCACATGAGTCTCCAGGGCTCGGGTCAGCCGATAGCGCAGGCCGCCCTCACGGCTGGTGCCGTGGTCTGCGGCGGCATCCTCCCAGAAGGCACGACACTCGTAGACCACCGGCAGACCGCGCCGGCGACCGACGCGCAGCGCCGCCAAGCCGTTCAGCGCCGGGGAGTGGGCGTGCAGCAGATCGGGCCGCTCCGCCGTCACCGCGGCGTCCAGGCGCTGCGCGAGGTCCTCGATGATCCGCCACTGATTGACCATGGGCAGTCGGCCCGCGGCGCCCGCCGGCGGCGGCGTACGGTGGAAGCGCAGGCCGTCGATGGTCTCCAGCGCAGCACTGCTCGCACCCTGCTTGCCGGAGGTGATCTGCACCGTGTCCCAGCCGAGTGCGGCCTGCTGCTCCAGGATCGCCCGGGTGCGGAAGGTGTAGCCACTGTGCAGCGGGATGGAATGATCCAGGATGTGCAGGATCTTCATCTCACGCCGCCTCCGCACGCGCCGGTGCTGCCGCGTCCTCGCGCTTCAGGAAGGCCTCGAACATCAGCAGACTCCAGAGGGCGGCGCTGTAATCACGCCGGCCGGCGTCATGCGTATCCAGCAGATGGTGCAGGAAACCGCGGTCGAAGTACCCGCTATCGGCAAGCCGCGGGCCGAGCAGGGCCGAGCGCACCCGTTCGCGCAGCGGCCCGCGGAACCACCCCGCCAGGGGTACCGCAAAGCCCATCTTAGGGCGATAGAGCAGGTCCGCGGGCAGGTGCGGTTGCAAGGCCGACTTCAGCAGATGCTTGCCCTCGCGGCCCTGCAGTTTGAGCTCGGGCGGCAGCCCGGACATCCATTCCACCAGCTCATGATCCAGCAGCGGGACACGTACTTCCAGCGCATGCGCCATACTGGCCCGGTCCACCTTGGTGAGGATGTCGTCCACCAGATAGGTCTTCATGTCCAGGTACTGCACCAGGGACAGTGGGTGATCGGTGGGGCTGGCTGCGGCGTGGCGGTGCAGCACTTCTGCGGCATGGTAACCGTCCAGCCGACGTTCGAAGGCCGAGCTGAACAGCCGTCCGCGCAGATTGTCGTCCAGTACGGCGATGATGTTGAAGTACCCGCTCACCGCATCCCGCGCCAGGGCCTGGAAGGTCGCCCGGGCGCGCAGGAACCTCGGCGCGCTGTAGAGCGGCGGATAGGCACGCCCGAGGGGCCCGAACAGCAATCGCCGTGCAGCCAGGGGCAGCAGGGCGCGTAGGCGCTGCTCATCGAGGTGCCAGCGGTAGCGCTTGTAGCCGGCGAGATTCTCGTCGCCGCCGTCGCCGGAGAGCGCCACGGTCACCTGCTGGCGCGCCAGGGCGCAGACTAGGTAGGTCGGCAGCGCCGAGCTGTCGGCATAGGGCTCGTCGTAAAGCGCGGCCAGGGTGTCGAGCAGGTCGAAGCGGTCCGGGTCCAGCTGCTCGGTGCGGTGTGCCGTGCCATAGCGCTGCGCCACCTGCTCGGCATAGCGGGCCTCGTTGAAGGCCGGGTCACCGAAGGCAATGGAGCAGGTATTCACCGGCCCGCCGCCCTCGGCGCCCATGATCTGCGCCATCATCGCCACCACGGCGCTGGAGTCGACGCCGCCGGAGAGAAAGGCGCCGAGCGGTACCTCGGCGATGAGCCGCAAGCGCACGGCTTCGCGCAGGCGTGCCAAGAGCTCCTCACCGGCGGCGGCAGCGTCCGTGGCCTGAGCCGGCGCGAAGGGGATGTCCCACCACTGCCGGGGCTGCGGGCGCGGGCCGCCGCGGCGCACCAGCAGGCGATGCCCCGCCGCCAGCTTATGCACACCGGCATAGATGGTGCGGGGCTCCGGGATGTAGCCGAAGGCGAAATACTCCTCCACGGCCTCCGGCGCGAGCGTGCGCGGCAGTGCCGGATGCTGCTGGAGCGCCTTGAGCTCGGAGGCAAAAATCAGACTGCCGTCCGCCAGCCAGGCGTAATGGAGTGGCTTGATGCCGAGCCGGTCCCGCGCTAGAAACAGCGTCTGCCGCGGCCGATCCCAGAGCGCGAACGCGAACATGCCGCGAAAGCGCTCAAGGCATCGCTCGCCCCATTCCTCCCAGGCATGGACGATGACCTCGGTATCGCTGTGGGTGCGGAAGCGATGCCCGCGAGCGGCGAGCTCCGCCGCCAGCGGTTGAAAGTTATAGATCTCGCCGTTGTAGACAACGACGATGCTCTCGTCCTCGTTGAACAGCGGCTGGCGGCCGCCGGCGAGGTCGATAATGGAAAGCCGGCGATGCCCAAGCCCGATGCCGGGCTCGAAGTGAAGACCATGCTCGTCCGGCCCCCGGTGGGCCTGGATGTCATTCATCCGGCGCAGCAGCTGCGCCGAGACCCCGGCACCGGGCTCGCCGGAGAGAATACCGGTGATCGCGCACATCCCCCGCTCTTGCTCCTAGCCCGTCATGCAGAGCCGCGGCCCATGGGTGTTCAAGGTGTCGCTCGCAGTGAGCGCGATACCTCGGCCTCCATCGCCGGCAGCATGCTATCCAGGAAGGCAGTCAGCACGTCCGCGGCGCGCTCCGGCTGCTCGTCATAGGGCGCCGCGACGGCTATCAAAGCCGCTTCACCGCGGTTTCCGGAGAGCCGCGATTTGGCTTCCAGCAGCTTGGCGACATAGGGATTGGCGGTGCGCTGGTTCCCCACCAGGTACCAGGTCCACACGAGCAGGCGCTCGCCGCGACGCGACGACAATAGATGCTGCTCCAAGGCCAGCTCAACCGGATCCAGGTCGACGCGGCGCCCGCGGACCATGGTGTCGCTCCAGACCGGATGCTCCTGCTCGATCATTACATTGGCCGAGGTGACCAGCTCGGCACCCTGGCGCTGGGTGCGGTAGACACCGATATAGAGACCCACGGGCGCAGCGCCCGTCTCACCGGCTGCGCGGTAGAAGGCGTACAGGCTGCCGTCAGTGCCGAGGATCCGCGGGCGCCAGTCCCAGCCGTCGGCTCCCGGCTGTAGGCTCCAGCCCGGGGCTCGGGGGGGCTGCACGTCCACCGTCGCCACCTCTGCGCCATGATCGGACAGCGCCCAGGCGGCGGCGGGCCAGAACAGCGCCGCCACGGCCATGACGCTCAGCAGACGCACCGAGGCCTTCGAGGTGATGGGCTTGCGCTGCGTCGGCGACGGCTTGGGCAGCGGCGGCACCGGGTCGCGCCAAAGACTCCCGACGACGAACATAATCGTGATAATGATGCCAAAGAAGACCCAGCCGTAGATCAAATGGTCGACGCCGACCGCGAGCTTCATGTCGCTCAGGTGGCCGATCATCACGATCATGTAGGCCCGGAAGCCGTTGGCGATGATGGGCACGACAATCGAGAACAGCACGAACAGCAGCCGTTTCCACCAGCGGGTGTAGGTGAGATACGCGAACAGCACGCCCAGGGTGACGGACGCGATGAGATAGCGCATGCCACTGCACGCCTCCACCACCGACCACTGGCCGCTCGGGATGGTAAAGAAGGTGCCTTCCCGGTAGACCGGGATGCCCGTCAGCTTCAGCATGCCCACGGTGAAGTCGGCGGTGAAGTTCATCATGGGGTAGACGAGCCCTTCGCCCACGGGCACGCCGAAAAACAGAAACAGAATCGGGAAGGCCAGGTAACGCGCCACCCGATGCCCCAGCACCGCCCAGATAGCGGCCACCAGCAAGCCGACATAGGCGAACTGCTGCACCACCAGGGTGTCCACTAGGTAGCCGAGCAGCCAGCCGAAGCCGAGCGGCAGGAACAGCAGCAACGGCAGCGCACTCGGGCTGGGCGCCATCTGCTTCAGGCCGGCGCGTTTTTCCCACACCAGCCAGAGGCTGATCGGGATAATGAGATAGCCGTGGGCATAGGTCTCAGAGCGCTCCCAGATGGAGACAATGGACCAAGCGGTCTCGTAGAAGGCCAGCGTCACGAGCGCCACCGCAGCCAACAAAAGCAGCAGTCCCGGGCCCCATACGCGGAGCCAGCCGTGGGTGCTGTCGGACTCGTCGGCGCCGAGAATCGAAGTCTGCTCTGTCATGTCAGTGATACGTCAGGCTGCGCCGGCACGCGGTCGCCGGCCACTGCGTCGAGAAACTGTTCCGTCGCGCTGCGCCAATCATAGCGCGCCAAGACCCGCGCCCGCGCCGCATCCCCCAAGCCGCCATGGTCACCGCGCATCAATGCCGCGAGCTGATCCGCCATCGCTGCCGGGTCATCTGCCACCAGTAACTGCCGTCCGGGTATGGCATCGATACCCTCTAGGCCCATGGAGGTGGTCACCACCGACCGCGCCATGGCCATCCCTTCCAGTACCTTGTTCTGGATGCCGCGGGCGATGCGCATCGGGGCCACGACGGCAGCCGCATGCTGCAAATAGGGCCGCACGTCGGCGACGCGTCCCGTGACGACGATATGCTCACCGGCGAGCGCCCGCACTTCCGGGCTCGGGCGGGCGCCGACGACGTAGAAGCGCGCGCCGGGCACCTTACGCTGGAGCAGCGGCCAAACGGCGGTCGCGAACCAGCGCACGGCGTCGACGTTGGCCCAGTAGTCCATGGCACCGGTGAAGACCACCGCCGGCACCGCGTCCGGGTAGGGGCTCCCGTGCTCCGGCGACGGCGCGAAAAACGCATGGTCGACACCGTTTGAGATCGCCGCCACCGGCGCCGTGACCCCGCTCAGGCGACGAAACAGCGCCGCCTCGGGCGCGGAGACGAACAGACTCATGGAGCAGGCCCGGGCGGCCTGCGCATCGTGAGTGAGTAGTCGCCGCGCCTCACGGGCGTAGACCCAGCGCATGGGTCTGCGAGCTCGTTGGGCATACTGACGCCATTTATCCGCATCCACATCGACGTAGTCGATAAGACGCCGTAGTGCAGCGGCTTCGGACACAAGCGCATATTGTGCCATCGCGGAGGAGAAGACGATGACCCGCGAGATGGGCCGACGCACCAGCAGATCCCGCGTCCAAGCGGCCATGCCCCGATCGCGATAGTAGGCCGTGGTGAGCGCCCCGCCGGTCAACAGCGCCGGCAGGCTGCGCAGACGCGCACGCAAGGGCGAGAGCGGGCGTAGGCAGACCTCGCCGCACAGGCTCTGCACACGCTCGGCATGCGCCCAGTCGCGGCCGTCGTCGACGAAAGCGCCCAAGTGGACCCGATACGTCGCCGCCAGCGCCTTCAGCCAGCGATAGGAGCGGATCTTGTCGCCCTTGTCCGGCGGATAGGGGATGCGGTGGCAGAGCAGTAGCACCTCACCATCCCGGCGCTCAGCCGGGGCCTTGTCGGCGGAGGCAGTTCCCTGCGTCAAAATGCAGCCCTCAGGCAAGGTTGCGTGCCAGCAAGGGTCCAAGCCGGTTTGCCACCGGCAAGGGCAGGCGCTTCCAAGCGGCGATGAAGTAACGGTACTTCGGGTTGTTCGGGTTGACGTCCGGAACGGCGCGACTTCTCACCAGATGGTACTGGTAGTGCAGCGGCTGCGGCTCGAACCCCCAGTTCTTCTTGAAGCCGAAGGCGCCGGTGCCCCGCTTGCTGCGTCCGTAGTCGAACATCCGGACCCCACGCCCCGCGGCGCGCGACATGAGATCCCAGTACATGAAATCGTTGCCGTAGAGGGCGCGCGCGGCCGGGCGACTGCCGCCATAGTACGGCAGCACGGTGTCGTCGTCGAAAAAGCTCATGACACCGGCGATATCCGCGCCCGCATGGGTCACGATGGAGAGCTCGCAGGCGTCGGCGAAGACCCGGTACAGCGCCTCGAGCCAGCGCCGGGGGAACACGGGCGTACCCAGGTTGCGGACGCTCTCGGCGTAGATGGCGTAGAACCGCGCCAGATCCGTCGTCTGCTCCGATGTCAAACCGACCTTGATCCCCTTGCGCACCATCGCGCGCTGCTTGCGGGGGATCGCCTTCAAGTTGGCGTCGTCATCATCCGTGATAGCTTTGCGAAAAGTCACATAGAGCTGGTCCTTGGTAGGCCACCCGGGCTGTGTCGGCTGCTGATTGCGCAGCTCCAGCGCAGCCACACCAAGGCGCTCGGCGAGCGCGCAAGCGTGTGCGGTGAGGGCGCGGTGCGCCTCGTCGCTGCTCGCCAATACGCCCCCGTAGACGCAGCCGGGCGTGGATACCAGGTGATGGCCGAAGAGTCGGCTCCTGACCTGCGCAAGCGGCAGAATCGCTTCGATCCGATCACCGCGGCGCGCGAGCAGGAAGCGCGGCCGGTGGCCCAGACCCTCGGCAATGGCCTCGGACCAGCCGCTCCTGTGGCAAAAGGTGCGATCCGGGTGCGCGGCGACGAAGGCATCCCAGTCGGCACGGTCTTCCGCGCGCAGCTCGGTGACCCGGAGCTCAGGCGTGCGCACCATCGACCTCGTCTCGGGCGGACAAGAAGATGGCGTCCATGCGTGACCAGCGAAAATCCGTGGCGAGCCGGCGCAGGCGCTGCTCCGTGCGGTGCAGGTTGAGGTAATGCCGCACCCGTGTTTTCAGACCGAGGTTGCGTTGCACCGGCTGCGCCGGGTCGATCTCCCAGGGATGGAAATAGAACACCGCGGATTGGCGGTCCCGGCGGTTCACATGGCGCAGTGCCCAGCGCGAATAGGCATAGGGGAACAGCCGAAAGTAGCCGCCTCCACCGCAGGGCATTTTGCGCGCGCCGAAAGCGACCGTGGTGATGGGCACTTCCAGCAATTGCTCGCAAACCTCGGGCAGAAAACAGAACCGCGGCGCTTCCGGCATGCCATAGAGGTCATGGCGAATGGGATAGATACTCGACGAGTAGCGGTGACCCGTCTCCTCCAGCACCCTTAAGGCCCAGAGGTTGCGGGCGCCGATGGAATAGCTCGGTGCGCGATAGCCATGTATCGGCGTGCCGCCGATGTCTTCCAGCAGAGCCTTGGTCCGGGTCACGTCGGCGCGAAACCCGGCCTCGTCCAGCTCCGTGACACGGACATGCGCATAGCCGTGGCTCGCCAGCTCATGACCCGCTGCCACGATGCGGCGGACCATGTCTGGATAGCGCTCCGCGATCCATCCCAGGGTGAAGAAGGTCGCATGAATGCCGTGGGCGTCGAACAGCGCCAGGATACGCTCGACATTGGCTTCCACTCGGCAGGGAAGCCCGTCCCACTGTTCACGGCGGATGTGGCCCTCGAAGGCGGAGACCTGGAAGTAATCTTCAACATCGACGGTCATGGCGTTGACCGGTGCTGCCGCCGCACCGGCTTGCGCTGATTCCGGGCCGGCTCCGGCGGCGGGCATGGGGGCTTTCTCGCGGCTGAGCACGTCGGCGAGCTGGGACATATTAGAGCTTATCCGGCACTGGCTTGGGCGGTTACTACACAGGGGCGAGCCAGTCCTCGAGGACCGCGACGATGCGCTCGGCGGCACGGCCGTCCCAAAGCTCCGGGATGCGGCCGGCCTTGCCGCCATCACTGAGAATGTTGCGGGCGGCGGCGAGGATGCGCGCCCGATCGGCACCCACCATGGTGTTGGTGCCCTCGCTCACGGTGATGGGGCGCTCTGTATTGGCGCGCAGCGTCAAGCATGGTACCCCAAGGGCCGTCGTCTCCTCCTGGATACCGCCCGAATCCGTCAGCACCATGGTCGCGCTCTGCAGCAGCCCGAGCATGTGCAAATAGTCCAGCGGCGGCAGCAGTGTGCAGGCCGCTGCTGCCCGCTTTCTGAGACCATTGGCCTCAAGCCGCGCCGCGGTGCGCGGATGCAGGGGAAACAACAGCGGCAGCTCCGCCGAGAGCTCTGCCAGTGCATCGACCAGCCGCTCCAGGGTCATGGGGTCATCCACGTTGGAGGGTCGGTGCAGCGTGATCACGCCGAAGCGCTCCCCAGGCGGGTCAGCGATGTCGGCCGCTGCCAGCACGGCTGCCACAGAGGGCGCGCGCCGGCGGTTGTGCAGCAGTGTGTCGATCATGACATTGCCGACGAAATGCACGCGCGCCGGGTCAATGCCTTCGCGCTCCAGATTCTCCAGGGCCAGGCGCTCCGTGGTGAATAGCAGCTCGGAGAGCTGGTCGGTGAGCACGCGGTTGATCTCTTCGGGCATGCTCCGATCAAAGCTGCGCAGTCCCGCTTCCACATGGACGACGGGCACGCCCTTCTTGGCCGCCACCAGGGCGCAGGCGATGGTGGAGTTCACGTCTCCCACCACCAGCACCGCATCCGGCGCCTGTGCCTCCAAGACGGGCTCGAAACGACGCATGATCTCCGCCGTCTGCGCGGCATGGGTGCCCGAGCCGACGCCCAGGTCCTGATCCGGCTCCGGTATGTGCAGCTGCTCGAAGAATGCTGCCTTCATCGCGGCGTCATAGTGCTGTCCCGTGTGCACTAAATAGGGCTCCAACGACACCGATGCCCCAAGGCGCCGCATCAACGGGGCAATCTTCATGAAATTCGGCCGCGCGCCGACGACGCACATGACCCGCTTCGCCACCGCGCTGCCTCCAATCATCGCTTGCGACCTCGGGAAACGCCGGTGTTTTGGCATTGCCCGTCCGGGGCAGGATGCCCCGCCATTGTCAGCGACCTCAGTCGCCGAAACCGAAGGAGTCCGGAAACCGCCCCGATTTTCAGAACCGGGTAGGCTTCGTCCGATTTTTTGGCCGGGATGGTCAAGAAATCGGTATCTTCTTAGCCGCCGAGCGCATCAGAAGCGCAGGCTGAAATCCAAGCTCGCCCGGTGCTCCGAGAAGTCGCCGCCGGCTGCCTCGGCATCCCGGCTCAGCCGCCCGATGCGCGCCCCGAGGTTTGCTCTGGGCCCCAGTCGATAGCTCAGCACCAAATCGACGGCGTCCTGGAAGAAATCAAAGCCGTCGTCGTTCTCTTCGCTGTGATCCCAGAAATTCACCACCGCCGAGGCGGTCAGGCGGTTCGACATGCGACGGGAGTAACGCAGCTGCATCTGATTGTCCCGCGTGTCGAGATCGGCCTGATCGTACTCCCGCCGGGTCACGAACCAACGCACCGACGCCGTATTCCGGCCTTTCTGGTACAGGGATTGTAGCTCGAACCGGTCACGCAGGAAGGTGTCGTTGACGATCACCGGTGTGATGACCGTCGCGGTCAAAACCTGGTCGGTATCGAATGGATCACGGATGGGCTCACCGAACAAATCACGCAGCGGCACCACCTCCTGTTGTGCCAGCTCGCTCGTCGCCGACTGCACCGTCACGTTATAGCGGGAGCGAAAGACCCAGCGCTTGTGGCGGTACTGCCCATCGAAGCGGTAGGTCTCGCCGAAATAGCGCTCACCATAGCCAAATTGAAAGCGCGCCCGCCGATTCGGCGTCCATCGAAAGATCGTCTCCCATCGCAAGCCACTCGTCTCCCCATCCGCTGCCCGAAACGCGTCCCGACCTTGATCGTAGCCCAGGATCAGGTCCAGACGGTAGCGCGGACTGAAGATATAGCCGACTCTCCCGGAGACTTCACCGAAGCCCCGATCCTCGTCGGCGTCGAAGAGCTGGCGACGCCAGGTGACGGACCAAGGCACGGTGGTGAACATGGGGCCGCTGTTCACCGTTACCCGTGTATCACGGGTCGGAGTGCTCAGTCCGCCGTCGCCGTCAGCGGTGGATTCGGTAAAGTCAAAGCCAACGCCGGGCTCGATGCGCACGGTGGCGAAGCGCCCGTCGAGCACGGGTATGTTGATGCGGGGGGTGATGCTGATCGATGCCTGTTGGGTAAAGGCATCCGGGTTGCCGATCGCATCGAAGTCGCTGTTCACGCGCGGGTTGAGGAGCGCCTGATTCGCATTGGCGCGCACATCGAGGAAGAAATAACGCTCGATCAGCTCGCTGCTCATTCGGGCCGAGAGTGTGTGGCGAACATCGTTCAGCTCGGAATTTTGAGGATAGAACAGCACGCTCGGGCCATAGTTGATACTGGCGTTGACGCGATTGCCCGCGCGGGACGCGCTGAAGTACGGCCGCACCTGAATGACGCCGCCCGACTCCGTATCGTCCGTCGTGAGGAACAGGTTGTCCGTCAGGATCAGACTGCTGCGCACACCGGCCGCGCCTCGCCACGAGGCCGAAGCGTCGGCCGCCAGCACCGCCAGCAGCAGGCCGAGCACATAACGCGAGCGAAGCCTTGGAATCATCACTGCACCAGGCTACCGGCCGCTCAGTCGTCCCGGTCTGCGCCGTAGTCGCCGCCATAGCCATAGCCGTACCCGTAGCCATAACCATAGCCGTACCCGTAGCCGTACTGATAGCCGTACTTCCCGGAGAACAAGGTGGCCCTGCACTTGTTGAGCAGCATGTAGACGTTGTCGGTCCGACCGATCTGGGCCAAGGTCTCTTTGACCAGCCCCTGTGGTGTGCCTTCGTGCTCGACGACGATGACGACCTGCCCCATCAAGGACGCCAACACCGGCGCCTCACTGGTGGCGAGCACCGGCGGTGAGTCGAACAGTACAATCCGGTCCGGGTACCGCGTGGCCACCTCATGCAGCAGCCGACGCATATTCTGGCTCGCCAGCAGCTCCGTCGATTGCTTATGACGCTGACCGGCGGGCAGCACCGAGAGCTTCGGAATGTCGGTGGGCCGGATCAGCGCCGAAATGTCCGCGCCGGCATCCAGGTGCTCGATCAATCCGGGCGCATCCCCAAGGCCCAGCCGACGGGACAGGCCCGGCTTGGCGACATCGCCGTCGATCAGCAGCACCTGGCAATCCAGCTCCAAGGTGAGCGAAGCGGCCAGATTCAGGGATATGAAGGTCTTGCCCTCGCTCTGCACCGAGCTGGACACCATGATCAGGTTGTACGGCGATGCGCCGTCGTGCCGGCGCTCAAAGGCGTTCATGAGCAGCGGCCGTTTGATCATGCGGAATTCCTCGGCGATGCGCTTCTGCTCGGCCTTCTCCCGCTTGCTTCGGCCTTCCTGCGGGAAGACCATGATCTCGCCGGTGTCGAGCACAGCTACGTCTTGGTCGCCGTGCACCACCCCGGGCTCGCCCGCGGCCTCATCCGTACTCATCGGCTGCGCCGCCACGCTGTCGGCCGCACCTGAGCCATGCTCTTGCCGCATCCAGCGCGCTGTCTCGCTCCCGGATGCTTGTTCGGATTGGTGCGTGCTCATAGCGCGCCTCCGGCGATGTCGTCAAAAAGAGGCTTGGGCCAGCGGAATCCATGACCGCTTAGCACAGGGGTCGGGCGGCCACGCCGCCGCGTCGTCTGCATCCAGATTGACCCAGCTTGGCTAGAACGGAAGCTTGGACGCGATGTCCACATCGAGAAAGAAGACAGTGAGCACGCCGGCATAGCTCGCTATCAAGACCAGTAAGCCTACCGCGAAGGCAATATCCGAAAGCCGCTTGCGCAAGCGCTGCCGCGGCACCGTCAGCAGATTGATACTGCCCAGCACAGGCACACCCGTGACCTCGCTCAGCTGGCGTCGATCGAAAAACACCGGGCGCAACTGCGCGAGCAAAAACGCAAGGCCGAGACCCGCGACCAAAGACCCACCAAAGACTTGGGAAGCCAAGCCGATGCGATCGGGGCCGGAAGGCTTCTTCGGCACCTGCGGCGGGTCCAGCGTGCGGAACTTCACGGTATCGACGCTCGTATCCACTTCACGCGTCATCCGCGCCTGCTCCAGGCGCGACAGCAGCGTCTGATGGTTCTCTTGGAGAATGCCGTAGTCCCGATTGAGCTGCTTTTCCTCGGCCTCGATCTGGAGCACCTCGTCCACCGCTGCCTGGAATTTCTCGATCTTATCGCGCAGCGATGCGACCCGCGTCTCCTGCGCCGCCAATTCCGTCTCCGCACTGGCGAGACGCAGCTGCATTTCCTGGTACACCGGGCTCTCCGAGAGGGAGCGCACCACGGCGACCTCGCTATTTTCCTGCTCCGCCACATAACTCTCGCGCTGCTCGTCGCGCTCGCGAATCAAGCGCGCCAAGGCTCGACGCATGGCAATGACTTCGGGATGGCGCTCGGTGTAGCGGATCAGCAGCTCGTCGATCTGATCCTCCATCTGCGCGATCTTGGTATCCAGCGGATTGGTCACCTCTTTCGAGGATTCATCGAGCCAGGTCTGAAAGTACGGCAAGCTCGCGCCCTCGCTTTCCATGTACTCCAGCTGCTGCGCGATCTCTTCGCGCCGGCTCTCGGCGAGCGCGAGCTGATCCTGAGCCTCGATGAGGCCACGCTTGGCCTGCTTGAGCCGATCGTAGTAGCTGCCTTTCTCCGAGAGCAAGTCGAGATTGCGCATCTTGAAGTCCTTCAGCTTGCGCTCGGCGTCGATCAGCCGCCGCTCGTAGTCCTTGATCTCCCGCTGCAGGAAGCGCTCTGCGGAATCCTGGTCCTGACGCGAGGCGCCGAGATTGGATTCGACGAAAATGGTCAGCATCGACTGGACGACGCGTTTGGCGAGCTCGGGGGACTGGTCTTGAAACGAGATGTGGTAGACATTGGAGCCGGAGGCACCGAGCTTGACTCGCCGCTTCAGACTGCCGACGAGCGCGTCCATTTCTTCGGGCGTATTGGCGCGCAGATCCATGTCCGTCATGCGCGCGAGCTTCTCCATGTTCTCGCGCCCAAACAGCACGCTGGTCATCATGCGCACGCGCTGCGACTCGTTGGTATTGATGGCCAGTCCCCGCAGCAGCGGCGTCAAGACTGAATCGGTGTCCACATAGACACGGGCAGCCGAGCGGTAAGTGTCGGGCAGCGAGGCGACATAGGCCCAACCGATGGGCGATGCCACGGCCGCCACGATCAACACCAGCCAGCGGTAGCGCCAGACACCACTGAGGTAGAACAGGGCTAGGCGGATGACTTCTTGCATTGGCTTGCTCTCGCCTCGCTCACAGCCGCCGTCCGCGGCTCCGCGAGGCCGAACCGGGGATTAGAACCAGGATTCCGGGATTAACAGTATATCTCCCGGGCGCATGTCGACATTGGCACTCAAGTCCGCGTCCTCGATCAGATCACGCAGGCGCACCGTATACTGGTTTTTGACGCCGTTCTCGAACCGCACCAGCACCGCCCGGTTGCCCGCCGCAAACTCGGTGATGCCACCGACGGAAATCAGCAGATCCAGCAGCGTCATACCATCGCGGTACTGCAGTGCCCGCGGCTGGGTCGCTTCTCCGAGCACGCGTATCTGCTCTGGGAACACCCCGACGAAGCCCTGCACGATCACGGTGACCAGGGGGTCGCGCAGAAAGACCGACAGGGCCTCTTCCAAATCTCGCGCCAGCTCCGTGGGCGTCTTGCCGGCGGCTGGGACATCTTCCAGCAGGGGCGCGGAGATAAAACCGTCGGGCCGCACGGGCACGGTCGTGCTCACTTCGGGATAACGCCAGACGAAGATCTCCACGGAATCGCCCGGGCCGATCTTGTACTTCTGCGCATAGCGAAGCTGGTAGGTCGCCTCCGGCAACAGCGGGAACCGTGGGCCCGTACACCCGCCGGCCGCCAGCAACGCCGCAAGCAAAAATATGAGGAGGAGTCGGGGCATGGACAATATTTCGCGACAATCCAATTTCGTGTACTGAGCACAGCGCGTTCCGGCCTGCTGCAACCGAATCCCGCACGGCGCCGAGATTATTGCACAGCGAACACGTATTTTCGCCTGCGGCTTGCTCGCTCCCGCCGGATTGCTGTTACAGCCGGTCGGACACGCAGACCGACCATCAGGCCGTGTCCGGCGGTCCTAGCGGGCTGGGCGTCCTTCAGGATGTAGGGCGCCAGGCCGCTACGGTGGCGTGCATCGCGGATGCGGCTGTTGGGTCTCGCCCCGCTGATGCCTGCACAAACTCCCGCAGCCGCGACACAGCGCTCTGCAATCGCGGCAGCGGCTCGGTGTAGGCGAAGCGCAGCATACCGGCGCTCGCCCCAGCGCCGAAGTCCGAGCCCGGTGTCAGCGCGACGCCGGCCCCCTCGAGCACGGCTTCGGCGAAGGGTAAGGCATCCGCGGCCGCAAATGGCAAGTCCGTGAACAGATAGAACGCCCCCTCGGGCACGGCCGGCAGCGAAAAGCCGGCTGGCGGCAGTGCTTGCACCAAGAGGTCGCGGCGCTGGCGAAGCTCCTCGCGTCGCTGCTCCAGGCGCGCGAGCACCTCGGGGGCCAGGGCCGCCAGCGCGACATGCTGACCGAGGGTCGGCGCCGCCAAATAGAGATTCTGGGCCAAACGCTCCGCCACCGCCGACCACCCCGGCGGCACCACCAGCCAGCCAACGCGCCAGCCAGTGAGGCCGAAGTACTTCGAAAAGCTGTTGACGACGAAGAGCCCATCCTCACCGCAAGCCAGGGCGGTGGCGTCCTGCGCATCATAGACGAGGCCCTGATAGGTTTCGTCCACGATTAGGGCAGCGCCCCGCTTCCGCACGGTCGCATACAGCGCCGTCATCGATGCCGGCTCGATGACGGCGCCGGTGGGGTTGCCCGGGGTGGTGACCATCAGCGCACGGATTTCCGGCCGCCACTGCGCAGCCAGCGCCGATGCCGACGGGCACCAGCCTTTGCTCGCATCCAGCTCTAGCGCATGCACCACCGCGCCGGTCAACGCCGCCATGTGCCGATGGCAGGGATAACCGGGGTCGGTGACCATAACTCCGTCGCCGACTTCCAGCACCGCCGCCAGGGCAAGCTGCAGCGCCCCCGAGCCCCCGGGGGTGACGATGACCCGCGCCGGGTCGAGATCCACGCCGTAGCGATGGCTGTAGTAGCCGGCGATGGCCTGGCGCAGCGCCGGCAGCCCCGGACTCGGGGTATAGCCCATGGACGCGCTCGCCAGCGCACTTCGCGCCGCCTCCAGCAGAGGCGCCGGCATCGGGAAGCGCGGCTCGCCCACCTCCAGGTGGATGATGTCACGGCCGGCGGCCTCCAGCGCCTGCGCACGCTCGAGGATGCGCATGACTTGAAAGGGCGCGACGGCACCGGCGCGCGTGGCGGGCTCCAGCATGGCGGCCTCAGTCCCCGGGGCCGGCGGCTGCGCAGCCGTGCAGTGCCCGCAGGACGGCGAGATCGACACAGGCCGCGTCGCGCAGGGCGCCCGCAACTGCATCGGCGCAGTGACCGGCCACCACCTGCGGGGGCGGCAGGTCGGGCTCGCCCAAGCCATCCACCACCAGCGCGGCGGCCGCCAGATCCTGCTCTTGTGTATAGGAGCTCACGGTCACCAGCAGCGCATCCAGGCCGGCCCCGAGCGCCGAGCGGACGCCGTTGTCCGAATCTTCGACCGCGACACAGGCACGCGCGGGCAGGCCCAGCTCCGCCAGGGCCAGGTCGAAGATATCCGGGGCCGGCTTCTTCGCCGGCACCACGTCGCCCGCGGCGATGACCTCGAACCAATGCTGCAGCGCCGGGTATTGGCCGGGCACCGGTGCCGCCGAGAGCAGGGCCGAGACGTTCTCGGGCGTGGTGGTGGTGGCAATGGCCAGGCGGATGCCCGCATCCATCGCCTCGCGCAGCAGGCGCAGGACACCGGGCCGCAGGCCGATGCTGCCGGCGCGCATCATCTGCGTGTAATGCGCCGTCTTGCGTTGGTGCAGGCCCCGAATGAAGTCGTCCAGCGCCTCGGGGGGCGAGAAGTCGGGCCGATGCTCGGCCAGGTAGGTGCGGATGCGCTCCTTGCCGCCGGTGACGCGCAACAGCTCGCCGTAGAGCGGCACCGACCACTCCCAGTCGAGCCCGGCGTCGGCGAAGGCGGCGTTGAAGGCGACACGATGACCATCGCGCTCGGTGTCGGCGAGGGTCCCGTCGACGTCGAAAATGATGGCTTCGAGCTCGGGCATGCCGGCGGCCTCGGTGCTGCTGGGTCGTCAGGCGGCCGAGACTAGCACAGCATCCGCGCCGCTGGTGTCCGTCGCCGGCAGAGGCGGCCGCCGTCGATGCGCGCCAGCCAGTTGCCGAGGGTTGCGCTCTCTGGTAGAAACGCGGATTCAGCGCTGCTCGGGCCCCGTGTCGCGCGGACTCCCGCCCGACCGAAGCCCGACGGCACGTCCAGCAACGACGACCTTTTGTTTGCGGGAGCACACCCATGGCCGAGGCGAGCACACAAGGCGCAAAGGCGTTCGGATTCGAGCCCTACGAGGCCGCCAAGGATGAGGAATACATGAGTCCCGAGCAGGAGGAGCACTTCCGCAAGCTGCTCATGGAATGGAAGCGCCAACTGATGGAGGAAGTCGACCGCACCGTCCACCACATGCAGGACGAGGCGACCAACTTCCCGGACCCGAACGACCGCGCCACGCAGGAATCCGAGTTCAGCCTCGAGCTGCGCACACGCGATCGCGAGCGCAAGCTGATCAAGAAGATCGACGAAGCGCTCGAGCGCCTAGACGAGCACGAGTACGGCTACTGCGAGGCCTGCGGCGTCGAGATCGGCGTTCGCCGCCTCGAGGCGCGCCCCACCGCTACGCTCTGCATCGACTGCAAAACCCTGGACGAGATCCGTGAGAAGCAGCGCGGCTGACACCGCTGCCGAGTCCCTGCGGCGCGCTGCGCCGCGACGGGTGCCGCTCGCTCGCATTTGACTGCCCTGGCGCCGGCGGGGCGCCGCCGCGGGCGCTTCGCCCCGTCCCCCACTGGTCCACTGCACTTCGGCTCCCTCGTGGCGGCCCTGGGCAGCTTCGCCGACGCCCGCGCCACGGGCGGCGAGTGGCTGGTGCGCATGGAAGACCTCGACCGCCCCCGCGAGGTGCCGGGCGCTGCGGACGACATCCTGCGCACCCTCGAGGCCTTCGGCCTGTACTGGGATGGGACGGTCGCCTACCAGAGTCGGCGCACCGCCCTCTACGCCGGTGCCATCAAGCAGCTGGAAGCACTGAAGCTCGTCTACCCCTGCGGCTGCACCCGCCGCGAGATCGGCCTCGGTGGCTTACCCGGCGCCGAGGGGCCAATCTATCCCGGCACCTGCCGGCAGGGCTTGGCGCCGGGACGCGAGCCGCGCAGCCTGCGCCTGCGCGCGGACGGCCCGGAAGTCGGCTTTTCGGACCGCGTCCACGGCCCCCAGTGCCAGGATGTCGCCCGCGCCGTCGGTGACTTCGTGCTCCGCCGCGCCGACGGTCTGCACGCCTACCAGCTCGCCGTCGTCGTGGACGATGCCGCGCAGGGCATCACCGATATCGTGCGCGGCGCCGACCTGCTCCTGTCGACCCCCCGCCAACTGCGGCTGCAAGCCTGCCTCGGGCTGCCTCAGCCGACCTATGCCCACCTGCCCCTGGTGCTCGACCGCAGCGGGCGCAAGCTCTCCAAGTCCCGCACAGACCTTCCGGTCACTGCGGCCGACCCACTGCCGGCGCTGCTGCGGGCCTGGGCCGTGCTGGGGCAGGCGCCGCCGCCCGCCGCGCCCGAGGATGTGCCGGCCTTCTGGGATTGGGCGCTGACGCACTGGGACCTGTCCCGAGTCCCCGCACGCAACTGCCTGCCGGGCGGCGAGCCGACAAACGGCTGAGCACACTATCGTTCGGTTTTACAGCCCATCGGGGCCGTCATGGCGTCTTAACATGCAGGGGCTAGCCTGCCCTATCCGCTCTCACCACCACCTGCGGAGGATGTCATGTCCGAAACGCCCCCCACGCCCCTGAGCACCGACGAGCTCGCGCGGATCGACGCCTTCTGGCGCGCCTGCAACTACCTCGCCGTCGGCATGATCTATTTGATGGACAACCCGCTGCTGCGCGAGCCGCTGAAAGAAGCGCACATCAAAAAGCGCCTGCTCGGGCACTGGGGTGCGAGCCCCGGGCTTGCCTTCATGTACTGCCACACCAACCGGATCATCCTGGCGCACGACCAGGAGGCCGTTTTCCTCGCCGGCCCGGGCCACGGCGCACCCGGCGTGCTGGCACCGGTGTACCTGGAAGGCACCTACTCCAAGATCTACCCGAACAAGTCCGAGGACGAAGAGGGCATGAAGGCCTTCTTCAAGCAGTTCTCCTTCCCCGGCGGCGTCGGCTCCCACTGCACGCCGGAGACGCCCGGCTCCATCCACGAGGGCGGCGAGCTCGGCTACTCCATCAGCCACGCCTTCGGCGCCGCCTTCGACAATCCGGACCTGCTGGTGGTGGTGGCCGTGGGCGACGGCGAGTCAGAGACGGGCCCGCTGGCCACGGCCTGGCACTCCGGCAAATTCCTCAACGCCGCCCGCGACGGCGCGGTGCTGCCGATCCTTCACCTGAACGGCTACAAGATCAACAACCCGACCCTGCTGGCCCGCATCCCCGAGGACGAGCTGGCATCACTGATGCGCGGCTACGGCTGGGAGCCGCACTTCGTCGCCGGCGACGAGCCCATGGCCATGCACCAGCAGATGGCGGCGACCATGGATGCCTGTTACGCCCGCATCCAGGAGATCCAGGCCGACGCACGCGCCAAGGGCGCCGACAAGGTCTCGCGCTACCGCTGGCCCATGATCGTGCTGCGCACGCCCAAGGGCTGGACCGGACCCGAGAGCGTCGACGGCCACAAGGTGGAGGGCTTCTGGCGCGCCCATCAGGTGCCGCTGTCGGGCCTGCACGGCAATCCGGAGCACCTCGCGCAGCTCGAGGCCTGGATGAAGAGCTACAAACCGCAAGAGCTGTTCGACGAGACCGGCAAGCTCAAGCCCGAGATCCGCGCCGCCGCGCCCACCGGCAACCTGCGCATGAGCGCCAACCCCCACGCCAACGGCGGCCTGCTGCGCCATTCCCTGCGCATGCCGGACTTCCGCCGCTTCGCCTGCGACGTGGAGCGCCCGGGCACGGTGCGGGCCATGAACACCAAGCCCCTCGGCGCCCTGCTGCGCGAGGTGATGCGCCACAACAAGGACCATTTCCGCGTCTTCGGCCCGGACGAGAACACCTCCAACAAGCTCGACGCCGTCTACGAGGTGTCGAAGAAGCTCTGGCTGGAAGAGTACCTGCCGGAGGACGAAGACGGCGGCGAGCTGGCACCGGACGGCCGCGTGATGGAAATGCTCTCGGAGCACACGCTGGAGGGCTGGTACGAGGGCTATGTGCTGACGGGCCGCCACGGCTTCTTCGCGAGCTACGAGGCCTTCATCCATGTCATCGACAGCATGTACAACCAGCACGCCAAGTGGCTGGCGATCTGCAACGAGATCCCCTGGCGGGCGCCCATCGCGTCGCTGAACATGTTGATCACCTCCACCGTCTGGCGCCAGGACCACAACGGCTTCACCCATCAGGACCCGGGCTTTCTCGACGTGGTGGTCAACAAGAACCCGGAGGTGGCGCGCATCTACCTGCCGCCGGACGTGAACTGCCTGTTGTCGGTGGCGGATCATTGCCTGCGCAGCATGAACTACATCAACGTCATCGTCGCCGACAAGCAGAATCACCTGCAGTATTTGAGTATGGAAGCCGCCATCAAGCATTGCACCAAGGGCGTGGGCATCTGGGACTGGGCCAGCAACGACGAAGGCCATGAGCCGGACGTAGTCATGGTGGGCTGCGGGGATATCCCCACCAAGGAGGCGCTGGGGGCGACGGCGCTGCTGCGCGAGGAGTTCGACGACATCAAGATCCGCTTCGTCAATGTGGTGGACCTGATGACCCTGCACCACGAGGGCCCGCATGCGCTCTCGGAGCGGGACTTCGACAGCATCTTCACCATGGACAAGCCCGTCATCTTCAACTTCCACGGCTATCCCTGGCTGATTCACCGCCTCACCTACAAGCACGCCAACCACTCCCAGTTTCATGTGCGCGGCTACAAGGAGCGCGGCAACATCAACACGCCGCTGGAGCTGGCCATCGAGAACGAGATCGACCGCTTCAGCCTCGCCGTCGATGTCATCGACCGGGTGCCCCGGCTGTCCGTCGTCGGCGCGCACGCCAAGCAGCGCTTCCGGGATATGCAGATCGATGCGCGCAACTATGCCTTCGAGCACGGCATCGATATGCCGGACTATGACGACTGGACTTGGCCTTATTGAGGAAGGGCTGAGGACTGGGGGCTGAGGGCTGAGGGAGGTACCGCTTGGCCTTGGCCCTTCACGAGAGGCTTGCTCACCACCCGGATATCATCAGGCAAGCGCCGGTCAGCGCCGGCGCGAGGGGGAAACCGCAATGAACGACACCGCCAAGCCGACGGCCGAACAGCAGCGCACCCGCACCGGCCTCGACAAGGACGCCCTGAAGCGGGCCTATCTCGACAACCTGTTCTACCTGCGCGGGCGCTTCCTGGAGGTCGCCACCACCAACGACCTCTATATGGCCGCCGCCTACACGGTACGCGACCGCATGCTGGCCCGCTGGATCAAGTCCGCCCAGACCTACAAGGACACCAACGCCCGCACCGTCTGCTATCTGTCGGCGGAGTTCCTGCTCGGGCCGCATCTGCTCAACAACCTGGTCAACCTCGGCATCACCGACACCGCCCGCGCGGCGGGCGAAGAGCTGGAACTGGATTTCGAGGCCATCGTCGAGGCCGAGGAGGAGCCCGGGCTCGGCAACGGCGGCCTGGGCCGGCTCGCCGCCTGTTACATGGACTCCCTGGCCACGCTGCAGATCCCGGCCATCGGCTACGGCATCCGCTACGAGTTCGGCATCTTCGACCAGGTCATCGTCGACGGCTGGCAGTCCGAGCGCGGGGACACCTGGCTCAAGAGCGGCAACCCCTGGGAGATCCCAAGGCCCAAGCTGTCGTTTCCGGTGGGCTTCGGCGGCCATACCGAGCAATACACCGACGAGCACGGGGCGCTTCGCATGCGCTGGCTGCCGAGCATGGTGGTGAACGGCATGGCCTACGACACGCCCATCATGGGCTACGGCGTCGGCAACGTGAATCTGCTGCGGCTGTGGAAGTCCGAAGCACCGGAGTCCTTCGACTTCCAGGCCTTCAACGTCGGCGACTACTACGGCGCCGTGCACGCCAAGATGGAGGCGGAGACCATCTCCAAGGTGCTCTACCCCAACGACGAGCCCGAGGCCGGCAAGGCGCTGCGCCTGAAGCAACAGTATTTCTTCGTGTCCTGCTCATTGCAGGACATGATCCGCCTGGAGCTGAACAACGCCGGCACCCTCGCGCACTTCCACGAGAAGTTCGCGGTGCAGCTGAACGACACCCACCCGTCCCTGGCCGTCGCCGAGCTGATGCGCCTGCTGATGGACGAGTACCTGATGGACTGGACTCGGGCCTGGGAGATCACGCGCAACGCCTGCCATTTCACCAATCACACCCTGCTGCCGGAGGCGCTGGAGACCTGGTCCGTGCACCTCTTCGAGCGGCTGCTGCCTCGGCACCTGCAGATCATCTACGAGATCAACCGCCGCTTCCTGGACGAAGTGCGGGTCCATTTCTTCGCCGACGAGGCGCGGGTCGCCCGGATGTCCATCATCGACGAGAGCTTCGGCCGGCGGATACGGATGGCCCACCTAGCCGCCGTCGGCAGCAAGGCCGTCAACGGCGTCGCCGCCCTGCACACGGATCTGCTCAAATCCACGGTCATGCACGATTTCTATGAGATGTGGCCGGAGAAGTTCCACAATGTCACCAACGGCGTCACCCCGCGGCGCTTCATCGCCGTCAGCAACCCGCGGCTGGCGCGGCTCATCACCGAGGCCTGCGGCGACGACCGCTGGCTGCGCGACCTCGCGTGCCTCAAGCAGCTGGAAGAGCAGGCCGAGGACCACGGTCTGCAAGCGCAGTGGCGCCAGGTCAAGACCGCCGCCAAGCAGGACCTCGCCAACTGGCTCGGCGAGCGCACCGGCTTCACGCCGGACCCGCAGACCCTGTTCGACGTCCAGGCCAAGCGCATCCACGAGTACAAGCGCCAGCACCTGAGCCTGCTGCACATCGTCTGGCTCTACGAGCAGATCAAGCAGAATCCGAACGTCGAGCTGACGCCGCGCACCTTCATCTTCGGCGGCAAGGCGGCACCCGGCTACTTCATGGCCAAGCTCATTATCAAGCTGGTGAACGCCGTCGGCGAGGTGATCAACAACGATCCCCAGGTGAGCGGCATGCTGCGCGTCGTCTTCATGCCGGACTTCAACGTCAAGAACGGCCAGCGCCTATACCCGGCGGCGGACCTGTCCGAGCAGATCTCCATGGCCGGCAAGGAGGCCTCCGGCACCGGCAATATGAAATTCTCCATGAACGGGGCGCTCACCATCGGTACCCTCGACGGCGCCAATGTCGAGATCCGCGACGAGGTAGGCCACGACAATTTCTTCCTCTTCGGGCTGACGGCCCCCGAGGTCCACCAGCGCCAGGCCGAGGGCTACCGGCCCTGGGAGGTCTACCACGGCAACGAGCAGCTCAAATCCGCCGTGGACCTCATCGCCTCGGGCCTGTTCAGCCACGGCGACACCGAGCTCTTCCGCCCGCTCACGGACAACCTGATCCACTCGGACCCCTTCTTGGTGCTGGCGGACTTCCAGGCCTACGTGGACTGCCAGCGCCAGGTGGACCGCGCCTACCGCGCACCCCACCATTGGGACCGCATGTCCATCCTGAACACCGCCCGCATGGGCAAGTTCTCGTCGGATCGGTCGATCCAGGATTATGCGGAGCGGATCTGGGGCGTGGCGCCGGTGCCGATAGAAGCGTGACGAGGGACGGAGTACGGAGTACGGCGTACGAAGTACGGAGTACGAAGTACGGGGCCGCGCTGGGCAACCGTGGCTGTTTGCATCCGCTCGGCGGGCGCGCTGTCAATGAAGAAGTACGGAGTACGGAGTACGGGGTATGCCTTAAGGGTTGTCGCACACGGAAGGTCGGGCTCCGTGCAAGATGACAGCCGGCGAATGTACTCGAGGGTACTGCCCAGGTGAGGCCCAAGCTCAGCAGACTACAGGATGACACCGCCTGTACAGCACGCGTGAAATGGAACATCCGGCGCCCACGTACTCTGTACTTCAAGGCACACCAGCGCCGGTCGACCCGGCTTCCAGCTGAGCCGCCCGCCGGCGCCCCCGTACTTCGTACTCCGTACTCCGTACTCATCCCCTGGAGACAAGAGGTACCCACTGATGCAACACATGCTTCCGCATATACTCATACTCTCGGCCATAAGCCTCCTCCCCGCCTGCACCCAAGAAACCCAGAACAAGATCGGGCGCTCCTTCCAGAACTGGACGGGCGCCAACGGCGTGCTGGAGATCTATGCGGGCGACAAGCTGGTGCGGCGCTTCATCGAGATCGACAAGCTCACCACCGCCAGCGCCACCCAGGGCGGCGGCGACCGCCCCTACCGCTTCGGCTACGGCGTGCTCGACACGAACCTGAACGGCAACAAGGACGGCGACGAGCGCAAGGTCTACTTCGAGATCAGCGACTACGCAACCAACTACGTCTTCTACGGCGACCCCGGCAGCTGACGCAAGGGCGATGCGCCGCGCGCGCTGCTTTGACCGCCTTCACGGGATCTTCTCCCCGGGGACACGGGCTTGACACACGCCGCTGGTATGGTGCCAAGGCAACAGTCAAGCGGAATGCGGAGATGTCGCCATGACCGCGGTTCGAGAGCACGAAGTCAACAGCCTGGCCCACCGGATCGGCTTGCGGCTTGTTCAGCCCGAGGCCGAGGCCGGCACGGCCCTTTTCCGGCTCGTGGAGCCCCTGAGCATGCAACCGATCTATCCCGCCGGCGACGCAGCCGGCGCCGCCCTCGACGAGCTGGAAGACTGGCTGCAATTCCCATGGGAATGACAGACCACCAGCCGCCAGACAGGGTGTGCGAGACACTGACCGAGCAGACAGCGCAGGATTTGACCGCTGCGTTCATCCACTACCGGCTGCCGCGGATGCTGCGCCTCCTGGAGCAGGTCGGCGACGCCGATCCACTCAACGCCGACGACAATGCCTTTCTGACGGAGACACTCGCGAGCCTCTCCAACGCCGTCGGGGCGCTGGGGCGCGACCGCGACATCGAGACCATGCACCGCTGCGCGCTCGCCCTGTACGACGACATTGCGACCGTCGCCCACAGGGCCGATACGCCGCGCTCCGTCGCCGGCCGTTGAGCCCGGCAACACCGGCGCCCGGCGGGCTGCATCACGGCGTTCGCGGGGAGCCAATCCTCCAGGGACGGAGGCTTGTGTCCGCTCCCCTGCCCTCGCGTCACGCGCCGTCGTTCAGAAATCGATCCAGCAACGCATAGGTCTGCGAGCAGGCATCGGGGACCAGGTCGGCCAGGTTCAGATAGGCGTGCACCATGCCGGGCATCAAGCGGTACTCCGCGGTTAGGCCCGCCGCCTTCAGGCGCTCGACATAGGCGGCCCCCTCATCGCGCAGTGGATCGAGCTCGGCGGTGATCACCAGCGTCCGCGGCAGTTGCTCGGTGATGTCCATGAACAGCGGTGAGACCGAGCGGCGATTCTCCTCGCCTTGCAGATAGCAATCGAACAGCCACAGGATGCGCTCGCGCTCCAGCAAATAGCCCTCGCCGTTCGCGACCACCGAGGGCTGTGACAGGGTGTAATCGAGGCTCGGATAGATGAGCACCTGGGCCTCGATATCGAGACCCGGGTCGTGCTGGGCCAGGTGCGAGACGGTGGCGCAGAGTGCACCGCCGCCGCTGTCGCCGATGAGTCCGAGGCGTGGCTCATGGGGCAAGCCCTGGCCGGTGAGGCAGCGAAAGACGCGCTTGGCACAGGCGAGACTGTCCTTCAGCGCCGCCGGGTAGGGGCACTCCGGGGCCAGTCGATACTCCACCGCGACAATGATCCAACCCGTCGCCAGTGCCAGCCGGCGTACCAGGGAGTCGTACACGTACACACTGCCGGCGACATGGCCCCCGCCATGCAGAAACAGCGCCACGGGCCGGGCTTCCTCGGGTGCGGGATGGTAGATGCGCACCGGCACCGGATAGTCCGGAGCCGGGATGACGTCGTCACGCACCAGCCCCAGCTCGGGGCGCTCGGTGACAAAGGTGCGGATCAGCGCGTCGAAGGTCTCCCGCGCATTGATCACCGTGCGCCGATACCCCTTGGCATACGCAACCGCCTTGGCTGCGCGGGTCTGCTCGAGCCAATCGCGCAGCGGCTTCGGGAGGGCGGCGTCGCGCTCGTCGTGCATCCGATCAGGCAATCCGCAGGACGCTGCCGGGCTCGTCGGGCGGGATCGCCACCGGCTCCTGGCCGAGGGTCAACGCCAGGCGGTTCATCATGTCGATGGTCTCACGGCTCATCTCCTCGCGCGGACCGGCGATCTGCTCGCACAGCGCAAGCCCCTGCCGGCGCTCGTCGTCGGTGCGCAGCAGCTTCGGCAGTGCCGCCATCGCCGCCTCCGGCTCGTAGCCGACGATGAGGGACTCCTTGTGGATCATCCGCGTGCGATGCTTGGGCTTCATGCTGGCGAAGGGCTCGGTGGAGAGCAGCATCTGGTTGGAGCGCTCCAGCCGCGAGCGGCGGACCTCCTTACGGGAATTCGCCAGGAAGATTAGCATGCGGATGACGCCGTCGGCGAAGTCGCCGAGATCGATCCGGTCCAGCGCGTCCTGCACCTCGGTGAGGGTGCGCAGGTCCTCCCGCGGCTCGGACTTGGCGACGGTCCTGCTGAGGCGCTCGCCGAGGGCCTGCACCGGCGGCGCTGCCCAGAGCAGGTGGAAGTTCCACTCGATCATCGCGTTCTGCATGTCGCGTACACCATCCCACCACTGCGTGATCAGCTGCGCGTTGAAGCGCTCCCACTGGCGGAAGGGGTTGTCCGCCGGCGCCGCCTGGCGGTTGGCGCGCACCTGCTCGGCGAGGCCCTTCACCGGCTGCATGGCCGGATTGCGGTCGCTCTGGAGCCAGCGCTGCGCGCGCATGGGGCTGGTGTTGGCCATGAACTCTGCGGAGGCCTGATTGGTCATGGCCTTGAGGACCGGGCGGACGCTCAGGTCATAGAGCTCGGCGCCGAATTCCGAGAAGCGCGCGACGGTGGCGAAGGGTCTATCGGAGTCGTCGCCGCCGCACTGCTCCATCATCTGCTCGATGCTGCGCTCGGCGAAGGCGACCTTGAAGGTCTTGTCCACGCCTTGGCCCTGCTCCTCGGTGATGACCATCTCGTACAGGCCCGGTGCCAGTGCCTCGATGGCCTTGAGCGTGGAGACGATTTCCCCGTGCTCCTTCTTCGCCACCGACGAGGAGACGAAGATCCCGAGATGGCCGACGCTCGGGTGCAGCGTGTAGAGGATACGCTGCCCGCGCGCCTTGATCTCGGCCACGTCGGTGTAGTGGTCCGCCACCCAGCCGAGCGCCTGCTGCGGCGGGGTGATGTTGTCGCCGTGGGAGGCGAAGACGATGATGGGCGAGTTGACCTCGCGCAGGTCCACGTGGGTGCGCTCGTTGAGGTGGGCCTTGCCGCGGCCGAGGCGGTTGCCGACGAACAGGTTCTCGACGATCCAGGCAATCTCGTCGGTGGTCATGTAATAGAAGCTGCCCCACCAACGCTCGAAGCCGACGAAGCGCGGCACCTCGGTGTCGATCTTGTCCCAGAGGGTGTAGTACTTCTCCCACCAGGTATTGCTCGGGCTCAGGCGCTCGAAATTGAATACCAGGTTGGAGCCGTCGAACATGCCGTTGCCCAGATCGCCGAGCAGGTGCACGCTGCTGACGCCGCCGACGAGGCCGCCCAGGTAGCGCATCGGGTTCTTGCCCTTCTGCCCGGCCCAGTAGGACAGCGGCGCGCCGTTGGCCACCACCGGACCGGTGATATCCGGGTTGGTGGCGGCGAGCAGCATGGACGCCCAACCACCCTGGCAGTTACCGATGATCACGGGCTTGGGCGCGCTCGGATGACGCCGGCGCACCTCGCGCACGAAGTCGGCCTCGGCGGCCGTCACGTCCGCCAGCGTCTGGCCCGGCATGGGCATGCGGGTGAAGGTGACGAAGTAGGTGGGATGGCCGCCGTGGATCGCGGCGCCCACCTCGCTTGCATGCTTGAAGCCGCCGATGCCCGAGCCGTGACCGGCACGGGGATCGATGATGATGTAGGGGCGGCCGTCCTCGCGCACCGTCACACCCGCCGGCGGCACGATGCGCACCAGGGAGTAGTTTACCGGGCGCGACAGGGTTTTGCCGTCGACGACCATCTCGTGCTCCCAGCTGAGCACGGTCTTGTGGCTGCCCTCCTCGTGCTCGACGAAGTGATTCCCGCGCTCGCGCATCGCATCGGCATAGAGCACCGCGCGCTGGGCGCCGTCGACGACGTACTGCCACCAGTGTTGGGCCAGCATCGGTGTCGCCATGGCGCCCATGACCTGCTGCCAGGCCTCCAGGTTCGACTGGGCATGGCGCTGGGCCGTGTCCATCGCCTGCTTGCCGTGGGCGTGCGCAATAAAGCCCAGGTCGCGCCCATACTGGACATATTCGTCGTCGTGGCCGTCCAGGGACTTGGTCCACTGCTCGAAGGCCTGCGACGTGCCGCCGCCATCGGTGAACGGCGACAGCGATTGGGACAGGAGCTTGGTGAAGTCGAGCATGATCGGCTGCCTCGTTGAATGCTGTTGCCCGGGAGCTGTTGAAAGTCGGCGAGCCTTGCCCGTCGCGGGCGCTCAGTCGCCGCGCACCACCCGCAGTGTGTGCCGCGCGATCATCCGCTCCTCGTCGGTGGGGATGACCCAGACCTCCGGGCGGCGGTCCGCCGGACTGATGCGCGCACCGTCGCCGAAGCCGCCGCCGCTGTTGGCGTCGGCGTCGATCTCGATGCCGAGCCAAGCGGCATCGGCGCAGACCCGGGCACGGATGTCGGCGTCGTTCTCGCCGACGCCGGCGGTGAACACCAGCGCGTCCAGGCCGCCGAGGGAGGCGGTGAGCGCGCCCAGGGTCTGGCCGATGCGGTAGACGAAGTAGTCGATGGCCTCGGCGGCGCCGGGGTCGTCGCTCTGGTGCAGGGCGCGCAGATCGTTGCTCACGCCGGAGAGACCCAGCAGGCCGGATTGTTTGTACAGCAGCTGCTCCAATGCCTCGACGCCGAGGCCGTCCTCGCGCATCAGGAACAGGAGCACGCCGGGGTCCAGCAGGCCGGGGCGGGTGCCCATGGGGATGCCATCGAGCGCCGAGAAGCCCATGGTGGTGTCGATGCTCTGCCCGTCGCGGATGGCGGTCATGCTGCAGCCGCTGCCCAGGTGCGCGACGACGACGCGCCCGGCGGCAACTTCGGGGGCGATCTCACGGAGCTTCTCGACAATGTACTCGTAAGAAAGCCCGTGGAAGCCGTAGCGCTTGACCCCCCGCTCCAGCAACGCCCGCGGCAGGCCCAGCTGCTCGGTCACCTTGGGACGGCCACGGTGAAAGCCGGTGTCGAAGCAGGCCACCTGCGGCAGCTCCGGATGGTCCGCAGCCACGGCCTGAATGGCCGCGAGGTTGTTCGGCTGGTGCAGGGGCACCAGCGGGATCAGGCCGGCCAGCTCGCGGGTGATCTCCGGGGTGATCCGCACGGGCCTGGCATAGGCTTCGCCGCCGTGGGCAACGCGGTGACCCACGGCCATGATCCGCCCGCCGTCGGCGAAGTCCTCGAGCCAGCTCCAGATCTGCTGGAAGGCGCTCCCATGGCCGGTCTCGGCTCCGGCCCCATCCGTGACGGGTTGCCACCAGCTCTCGGACAGGACTTGCCCGCCGGTGCCCTTGGCAATAAAGTGCGGCCGGGTGCCGATGCCCTCCACTTGCCCCTTGGCGAGCAACGCCGGCTCGTCGCCGCCGGCAGCTTGGGAGTCGGCGTCGTCGACGCGATAGACGGCGAACTTGATACTCGATGATCCGGCGTTGAGGGTCAGAATCAACGCGTTCGAGGCAGCGCTCATGGCCAGCCCCCTCAATGCAGAGGCTTGTCGTGCAGGCCCTGGCGCACGGCGTGCGCATGCAGCACCGCCGTGGCCGCCGAGGCCCGGCGGGTGCGCACGCTGTCGGCGCGGGAGGTCAGAATGATCGGCACCCGGGCACCGAGGACGATGCCGGCGGCTTCCGCATTGGCCAGGAAGATCAGCTGCTTGGCGAGGATATTCCCGGCCTCGAGATCCGGCGCGATCAGCACGTCGGCCACCCCGGCAACGTCGGAGTCGATCTTCTTGATCCGCGCCGCTTCCAGGTTGATGGCGTTGTCCATCGCCAGCGGCCCATCCAAGAGGCCGTCTCGGATCTGGCCGCGGTCGGCCATTTTGCAGAGCGCAGCGGCATCCAAGGTCGACTGGATCTTGGGCCGAACGGTCTCGACGGCGGAGAGGATGGCCACCTTCGGTCGCTCCACGCCGACGGTGCGGGCCAGATCGATGGCGTTTTGGCAGATGTCGCGCTTGGCATCCAGGTCCGGCGCGATGTTCACGGCGGCATCCGACACCAGCAGCAGCTTGGGATAGGTCGGCACGTCCATGACGAAGATATGGCTGATGCGCCGCTCGGTGCGGATGCCGGTGGCTCTGTTGAGCACCGCGCCCAGCACCTCGTCCGTGTGCAGGCTGCCCTTCATCAGGATCTCGGCGGTGCCCGCGCGGATCAGCTCGACGGCGTGGGCGGCGGCCGCATGGCTGTGCTCGACGTCGACGATGTCGGCGCCTGCGATGTCGATGCCGTGCTCCTCGGCCACGGCGCGGATGCGCTGCTCGGGGCCGACCAGCGTCGGCGCGATGAAGGTGGCCTCCGCCGCCTCCATGGCGCCTTCCAGTGAGACCTGGTCCACCGGATGCACCACCGCGGTGGGGATGGGCTCCAGCGCGCGGACCTTGTCGAACAGGGCCGCGAAGCTGTCGTGGTGGCGCACCGAGACCTCGGCGAGCTCCGCCACCTCGATGCGCTGCTTCTCGGTGGGGGCGAGGACCACGGCGCGGCCGGTCATCACCGGCTCGCCCGCTTGGTTGACCACGGAGCAAGACAGCTCCACCAGGCTGTCCGGGCGCTTCTCCACCACCTTCACCTTGGCGGTGAGCGTGTCGCCGAGCTGTACCTGGCGATGGAACTCCGCGTCTTGGTTGCGGTAGACGGTGCCCGGACCCGGCAGGACATTCGCCAGCAGGCTGGAGATCAGCCCCGTCGCCCAAAGGCTGTGGCCAACGACGCCCTTGGCCCCCTGGGCGCGGGCATAGGCCGCGTCCATGTGAATGGGATTCAAGTCACCCGAGACCTTGCTGAAGAGCGCCAGGTCGTCGCGGGTCAGGGTACGCTGCAGCTCGGCGCTCTGGCCGGGCTGGATCTCGTCGTACGTGCGGTTCTCGAGGATATCGCCCATGGCACTCGGTCTCAGCGTGCACCGTCACCGCCTCGCGGTCACGGCACTTGTTGCATTGCACAACAGGCTAGGTCACCGGCGTTGCGGGTGCGTGAATCATTGCTGACCGTTTTGTGACGGCCGCATACCTAGCCAATTGCCGTAGCGTCTGGGCATTGTGGATGACCAGGCACTTCACGCGGCAACCCGGATACACTTACCCGGAACGGTCGGTGCCGCGTATCCTGCCCTGGGTCATTGAATATCCGGCACCTGCGCCAGCACACGCTCCACAAGGACCTCAGGCAGCGGCACGAAGCTCAGGTCCGCGGCCATGGCTTGTCCCTCCTCGCCGACTGCCCAGGTAACGAAGTCGCGCAGGGCCTCAGCGATGGCATCGTTGCCGTGCTCGCGGTAGAAGAGCATCCAGGTGAGCGTGGTGATCGGATACGCGCCAGGATCGGACGGGTCCGTCACCCAAATTCGCAGGTCATCGGTGGAAAAATCCGCGCTCGCCAAGGCAGCCTGTCCGGACTCTTCATCCGGCACGACGAAGTTGCCGGCGGCGTTCTCCAACATCGCGACCGGTGTATTGCTCCGGCTGGCGAAGAAGTACTCCATATAGCCGATGGCACCGGGAGTGTTGCTGACCAGTGCCGCGACACCATCGTTGCGGGGCGCCCCGACAAAGTTCGACTTGCCTGGCCACGCCACGCTGGTGCCCGTACCGATCTCCTCCCGAAAGCGCTCGTTGATCGCGGACAGATGCTGGGTGAACACAAAGGTGGTCCCCGAGCTGTCGGAACGGCGTACAACCGTGATCTGCCGATTGGGGAGATCGATGTCCGGATTCGCCTCGAGGATCTTCGGGTCGTTCCAGCGCGTGATCTCGCCGGCGAAGATCAGCGGGTAGACGGCTCGCGGCAGTCGCAGTTCATCGACGCCGCGGAGGTTGTAGGCAAGGACGATCTCCCCGGCCGTCATCGGCAGAATAACCACGCCGCCGTCGACCTGATCGATCTCCTCATCGGTCATCGCCGCATCGCTGGCCGCGAAGTCCACGGTGCGGTTGATCAGATTGCGTACGCCGGCACCACTACCCACGGACTGGTAGTCGATACGCACGCCCGGCGTTTCGCGATTGTAGTGACGGAACCAGGCGGAGTACACGGGGAACGGAAAGCTGGCACCGGCACCGGTGATGCGCAGATCCCGGGCGTGAAGGGGCATGCTTTGCGCGAGCGCAAGGGCAAGGGCGCAGACAACGGCCGAACTGAGTAAAGGACGCATGACGGTGAACTCCGGTGAGACGAAGGAATCCTGGGTGCGGCGAGCATCCGCAGCGTAGCAGCGCTGCATGACGACCGAATGACTACTGGAGACCGACATCCCAAGGGCCGTTCTCGGTCCGTTTGCTTAGGCGCCGGCCGCCCTCAGCCGAAAGGGCCCCATTCACACCGCTGCGCCATTTGTGGATCGGTGCCCGCGCCTTGCTCGAAGCCCGTAATGCGTTACAACCTCGACAGATGTCTGCGTGCAACGGATCAGCTTGCCGTTGCCAGCTTTGGTTCCCGCATTCAGTCGCTTCGGTATTCATCTTCGGGGGTGGTTGGGCATTTGACCCAGCGTCGGTGGATTTTCCCCAAAGCAGCAGACCTTGGGGGATACCGCACGGAGCGCACTCAGGCCATTTGTGCGCAAGGCGGCAGCCAGGACTGCCCGTCGGGATTGGCCTCGTCGTTGCTGGACGGGGGTTGCCTTTCAACCCATCTCCGCAGGAGCAGTCCATGTCCCGCTTCAACCCCCTGCTGTTCGCCATGCTGGCGGCCGTCGTCGCCAGTGGTCCGGCCATCGCGGCGGACCAGATCCGCATCGTCGGCTCGAGCACCGTCTACCCCTTCTCCAGCTATGTGGCCGAGGAGTTCGGGGAGACTACCCGCTTCCAGACGCCGGTGGTGGAGTCCACCGGCTCCGGTGGTGGGCACAAACTCTTCGGCGCCGGCGTCGGCCCGGATACGCCGGACCTGACCAACTCCTCACGCAAGATGAAGGTGAGCGAGCTCAAGCGCGCCCAGGAGAACGGCGTAGAGAAGATCACCGAGGCGGTGATCGGTTACGACGGCATTGCGCTCGCACAGAATGTCGATAACGAGCCGGTGGACCTGTCGCTCGAGGAGCTTACCCTCGCGGTGGCGGCAAAGGTGCCGAATCCTGACGGCGGGGACGGTCTCGTGGACAACCCCTATACGCAGTGGGACCAGATCGCTGCGCGTCTGCCGGCGCGGGAGATCAAGATCTATGGCCCGCCGACCACGTCCGGCACTCGCGATGCGTTCGAGGAGCTGGCGATGGAAGCGGCGACCGAAGACATGGCAGGCTATGCCGAGCCCTACACGCAGATCCGCCAGGACGGGGCCTGGATCGACTCCGGTGAGAACGACAATCTGATCGTGCAGAAGCTCGCCAAGGACAAGGCGGCCTTCGGCGTGTTCGGCTTTAGCTTTCTGGACGAGAACCGCGACCAGATTCAAGGGGCGAAGATCGGCGGCGTCGCACCGCGCCCGGCGACCATCTCCTCCGGTGAGTATCCGCTGTCGCGCAGCCTCTACTTCTACGTGAAGAACAACCACGTCGGCGAAGTGCCGGGGCTGATGGAATACGTGCAGCTCTTCATGAGCGAGGCCATGATCGGCCCGGACGGGGCCCTCAAGGCCATTGGTCTCGTGCCGCTGCCGCAAGACCTGCGCGCTGCCTCCCGCGAGCGGGTGCTAAGCCTCGTCCCGCTGGCGCTGCAGGACGGCCGCCTGAGCACGCTCAAGGCATACGCCGAGTCCAGACAGGACGGCGAGCCGATGGCCCGCAACTAAGGCACAGGAAGGTCCCGGGCGGCGACCCGACGATGGCCGCCGCCCGGGTCGCAGCCCGGTGGAGCTGCCACCATGCAGGACATCAATCCCACGCTGCTCGTGCTGGTCACCGCAGCGCTCGCAATGGCGCTCGGACGTCTCGCATATCACTTCACGTTACGCCGGACCGACGCCATCACCGCTTCGGGCGAGGAGCTGCGCTCGACGCCAGATTACTACGGCTGGTATGTACTGGTATGGATGTTTGTGCCGGTGCTGGTGCTGAGCCTGGCGGCGGCCGCACTTGAGCTCGCTGACGTCGTGCGGGTGCCGGGCCGCTGGATCGCGGTTGCCTGGGTGGTACTGCCGCTCGCACTGATGCTGCCGGCGCTGGGCCTTGTGCGCGCGCGGCTCAATGCGCGAGTGCTGGTGGAGCGGGTGATCTACGCCATCTTGCTGGCGGCGGCCCTGGTGTCCATCTTCACCACCGTCGGCATTCTCTTGTCGGTGCTATTCGAGTCCATTCGCTTCTTTGGCCATCCCGCCGTGACGGTGACGAATTTCCTGTTCGGCACCGATTGGTCGCCTGGCGGGGCCTTTCTCGCGTCCGCCGGTCGGGGTGCCGAGCAGGGCACAGGAGCCAGCTTCGGCGCGGTGCCACTGTTCGCCGGCACCTTCATGATCACGGGCATCGCAATGCTGGTGGCCGTGCCCGTCGGCGTGCTATCGGCAATCTACCTATCCGAGTATTCAGCCGGCGCCGTGCGCAAGCTCGGCAAGCCGCTCATCGAGGTGCTGGCCGGCATCCCGACGGTGGTGTACGGCTTCTTCGCGGCCATCACCGTCGCGCCGCTGATCGTCCGCGCGGCAGCGGCGCTCGGGCTCGATGCGAGCTATCAGAACGCCCTGGCACCGGGGCTGATCATGGGCGTGATGATCATCCCGTTCATGTCGTCGCTCTGCGATGACGTCATGAGCGCGGTGCCACAGACCCTGCGCCGGGCCTCCTACGCGATGGGGGCGACCAGCCGGGAGACGATCATGCAGATCGTGCTGCCCGCGGCCTTCCCCGGGATTGTCTCGGCTTTCCTGCTCGCGGTGTCGGTCGCCATCGGCGAGACCATGATCGTCGTGATGGCCGCCGGACTCACGGCCAACCTGACGGCGAATCCGCTTGAGACCATGACGACGGTGACTGTGCACATCGTCGACAACCTCACCGGCGATCAGGCTTACGACAACCCCCAGACGCTGTCGGCATTCGGCCTCGGACTCACGCTCCTGATCATGACCTTGCTGCTGAACGTGGCTTCGGCCATTGTGATCCGGCGCTACCGGATGCGTTATGCGGCTGACTGACCGGAGCAACCCGTGATGGCAACAAGACGCCAGCAGTCGGCCCGTGATGACCCGCGGCGCGACCTCGCCGGCGCCGCTTGGGCGCACGAGCGCGAGGCCGAGCTCACCAGGCTGCGCCGGCGCCGGCGGCGGGACCAGCGGTTTCGCGCCTATGCAGTCGGCGCTGTATTCTTGGCGAGCGCCTTCCTACTGTTCTTCCTGTCGGATTTGGTCATGAAGGGCTGGCCCGCGCTACAGCAGGCAGAGATCCTGACCGAGGTGCGCTTCGAGCCCGACATCCTGGACGACATCGGCGTCGCGTTTCCGGAGCCCGTGCGCGACCTGGTGAGCCGTGCCGCCAAGCGTAGTATCGCGCAAGAGGCCGAGATCGCAGAGATCCGCGTGCCGGTACAGCTCGACGCAGCGGCCAAGGCTCCCCGGACGGCAGTCCAGCCGCTCAGCATCACGCAGGCGGACATGCCCCCCTGGGAGCGCGACTTCGAGCCGACGACCATCCCGCGCAAGCAGCTGTTGACACTGGTCGGCGAGCGGGGGCTCGATCAGATCCGCACGCGGCTGATCGAGTCCCCGGCTACGCCCGAGGGAGCGACAAGCGCCTCCGGTTCGGTGGCAATGTGGCTCGTCGGCTCACCGAAGCTACAGCGGTTCATGCGCGGTCAAGGCAGGCTGCCCGAGAGCCTGCACGAAACGGCCGCACTGCTGGAGCGCGCGGGCCAGGTGCGCATGGGCTTCGATCACGCCGCCTTCGGCCCCGACGGCAAGACCCTCCGCCGTTGGGTCCTCGCGGACGCGGACGTGGACCAGTACCTGAAGGGCTATGACTACATGCGTCCCGGGAACTATGCAAAACCGGACCGGGCGCCCATCAGCCGAGAGACGGCGGAGCGTATCGAGCGTCTGCACGCCGCGGGTCGCATCGAGCTCCGCTTCAACGACGAATTCTTCCTGCGCGGAGACTCGAAGATCCCCGAGGCCGCCGGCATGCGAGCGGCCATCATCGGCTCGGTCTATGTCGTGGGCTTGGTGTTCCTGGTGGTGCTGCCGCTGGGCGTGCTGACCTCGATCTACCTGGAGGAGTACGCGCCGGACAACCTACTCACCCAGACCATCGAGGTGAACATCAACAATCTCGCAGCGATCCCCTCCATCCTCTTCGGCGTGCTTGGGCTCGCCGCCTTCATCAACTTTTTCGGCATGCCGAGGTCATCGGTCATGGTGGGCACGGCCGTGCTGGTGCTGATGACGCTGCCGGTAGTCATCATCGCCTCCCGCGCGGCGCTGAGAGCCGTGCCGGACTCCATCCGCTACGCAGGCTATGCGATGGGCGCGAGCCGTTGGCAGGTGGTGCAGCACCATGTGCTGCCGCTGTCCATCTCCGGGATCATGACCGGCAGCATCATCGGCATCGCCCAGGCCATGGGGGAGACGGCGCCACTGCTGATCGTCGGGCTGGTGTCCTTTGTACCCGAGGGGCCGACGACACCGCTGGACCCGACGACCGTGATGCCGGCGCAGATCTTCTCCTGGTGGTCCATGTCGCTGCGGGCGTTCCAGGAGCGCGCGGCCCTCGCCATCCTGGTGCTGCTGTTGGTGCTGTTCACCCTGAACGGGCTCGCGGTGCTGATCCGTGCCCGCTCGGAGCGCAAGTGGTAACCCGAGTGATGCCGGCTTCGCCCCCTATCCCCGAGCACCAACTTTCCAGCGGCCCGGGCGGCAATCGCCCCGCCCCAACAAGCCTCACGCGAGCACATTCATCGACTGGCTTCACAGCCGAAGCCGAGGAGACCCACGATGGTCACCCGATCGGAGCGACGCGACGCCATCTCCTCCCAGTTCCAATCCCTTGTCAAGAACCGCCCAACGCCCGATGGCACCGACGACGGCGACGCCATCCTGGAGCTGGATGACTTCTCGGTGTTCTACGGTGACTTTCCAGCGGTGCATCGTCTAAGACTCGGCATGCCGCGGCGGCAGATCACGGCCATCATCGGCCCGAGCGGCTGCGGCAAGAGCACGCTGCTCAACGCCATCAACCGGATGACGGACCTGATCCCCGGCGCCCGCGTTAGCGGCCGCATGCGGCTCAACGGCGAAGAGGTCTACGGGAATCGCATGGACGTCATCTGGCTGCGCCGACGCATCGGCATGGTGTTTCAGAAGCCAAACCCCTTCCCGAAGAGCATCTATGACAACGTGGCCTATGGTCCGCGTCTGCACGGCAAGCGCGACCGCGACGAGCTGGACACCATCGTCGAGCGCACGCTGAAGGAATCCGCCCTCTGGGAAGAGGTCCAGACCCGGCTGCACGCGAACGCCATGAGCCTCTCCGGCGGCCAGCAGCAGCGTCTGTGCATCGCCCGCGCACTCGCGATCGAGCCGCAAATGGTCCTACTGGATGAACCGACATCCAGCCTCGACCCGCAATCCACGGCCCGCATTGAGGCCCTGCTGGAAGAGCTCCGTGGCCACTACACCGTCATCATCGTCACCCACAACATGCAGCAGGCGGCACGGGTGTCCGACTACACGCTTTTCCTGTACGAAGGAGAGCAGATCGAGTTCGCGCGCAATACCCAGCTGTTCCTGAACCCTCAGCAAGAGCAGACCGAAGAGTACATCGCCGGACGCTTCGGTTGATGCTTCCAGCCGATAATTCACGAGCGGCGCAAATCGAGGAACGCTCTATAACCTCTGATCTGGATCGAAGTTCATCGCTAGCCGCCCACCTCATGTTGGGTAGGGGTCGTCCTAGCGCCGCCCCACCCATGGTATGAGCGCCGTTGACTGGATGCGCCGCGTCGGCAAGCAAGTCTCGTAAGGCTCCCCCGACCAGCTCGGCGAACAGCATGTGCAGGAAATGGGCCCCTGTTCCACCAAAACGAGCCGTGCTTGCTTGCTGCCTGCCAGCCTTGCCGCAAGAGGTACCTCGAATTCGCCGCCGGCACGAGCCCGTCGCGAAGACCCTGTAGTAGGGTCACTGGCGCTCGGATCTGCCCTGTTCTCTCGCTGAGAGCTTCCAGTTCGCGGCGCAGTGCGAGAAGCTCGACGTTGACGCGGGCAAGCGCGCATGGCAGGCGACGGCGAATAATCCTGGTCGCCGCCAGCCGCTGCTGGGGGTGCGTCACCAAATGGCTGACACGCTGCGCTGCCCTTGGCGGCATCAAACCTGCGCGTCTTTGCTGGCCGATTCACAGATACTCAGATACGAGCATAGCGGAGGGCGCACGGGGCAATGGCGTCGGCGCCGATGCTTCGGCTTAAAGCGCCGTCTCGGCTTCTGTGCGCGTCTCAAAGATGTGCGGCGCCAGGCCGCGGTCCTGAATTGCCGTGCCCAGCTTGTCGCGCAGGAATGCACTGGTGGTGTAGCGGGTGATCTTGCCGTAGTAGTGCGTGACCATGTACTCCACCACGCGGGCGTACGCATCCAAGGCGGGCTCGCTGACCTCGAATCCGTCGTAGTTGACGATGACGTCGACCTGCTTGCCGATCTCCTTGCACCGGCGCTCCACCGCGTCCTGGATGTCTTGGGCGTCTTTCGGCGTGCGGAGCTTCAGACCCTGGAAATTGAGGAAGAGCAGATTGCGCTCGGCGTCGTAAGAGATTCGATCAAGGAGGGAGATCGCCAGCAGCGAGTCTTTCAAGCCCATCGGCTCGGGGCTGAAGATCCGCGGGTCCATGGTCTGCGGATGCTCGATGATGGGCCGAAACGCCATGTAGGGCAGGATGTCCCGCTCGATGTCGATGCCGGGTGCCACTTCGGTGAGCGCCAAGCCCTCCGGCGTGAGCGCCAGGACGCAGCGCTCGGTGACATAGAGCACACGTTTGCCCTGCTGCGCCGCGTATTCGCCGCTGAAGGTCACTTGGTCGATCGTGTCGACGAACTTGCGGTATTTGCCTTCGCTCAGAATCTCCAGCTTACCGTCGCCGACCTTGACTTTCAGGCCGCCCGCCATGAAGGTGCCGACGAAGATGACGATCCGGCTGTTCTGGGTGATATTGATGAATCCGCCGGCACCGGCGAGCTTGCCGCCGAAACGGCTGACATTGATGTTGCCCCGGGCGTCGCACTCGGCCAGACCGAGGACCGCGAGGTCGAGCCCTCCGCCGTCGTAGAAGTCGAACTGCTGGTTCATGTCGAGCTGCGCGGCCGCATTGATCGACGTACCGAAGTTGAGCCCGCTGCCGGGCACGCCGCCGATAATGCCGGGCTCGGCGGTGAGGGTCATATAGGGCAGAAGATGCTCTTCGGCGGCAATGTTGGCCACGCCCTCCGGCATGCCGATGCCGAGGTTCACCACGGCATTCGGCATCAGCTCGAAGGCGGCACGACGGGCGATGACCTTGCGCGCGTCCAGCGCCATCGCCGGCAGCGCATCCAGCGGCACGCGCATCTCGCCGGAGAGCGCCGGCGAATACTGGGTGCCGTAGGTCTGCCAGTGGTGCTCCGGGGTCGCCACGACCACGCAATCCACGAGAATGCCCGGCACCTGCACCTGCCGCGGCAGCAGCGCGCCTGTCTCCGTGACGTACTCCACCTGGGCGATGACCAGGCCGCCGGCGTTCCGCGTCGCCATCGCGATGGCGAGCGTGTCCTGGGTGAGCGCCTCGCGGTTGAGCGTCAGGTTGCCGTCTCCATCGGCCGTGGTTGCACGGATGAAGGCCACGTTGGGCGTCGGCGCCTTGAAGAACAACATCTCCCGCCCGCCCAGCGTGATGATCTCCACCAGGTCCTCTTCGGAGCAGGTATTGACCTTGCCCCCTTCCAGCCGCGGATCGACGAAGGTGCCCAGCCCAACCGGAGACACACAACCCGGTTTGCCCGCGGCGATCTCGCGGTACAGATGCGAGATTACGCCCAGCGGCAGGTTGTAGGCCTCGATCTTGTCGGCAAGGGCAAGCTCGCCGATCTTTGGCACCAGCCCCCAATGGCCGCCGATGGCGCGCTTGATCAGCCCCTCGTGCGCAAGGCGATTGGCGCCTTGGTCCTGACCGTCGCCGGGACCGCCGCCGAAGAACAGCGTGAGCTCTCGCGGCGTGCCGGTCTCGAGGAAGCGCTTCTCCAGGGCAACGCCGAGCGCGTCGGGCACCCCGACGACACCGAAGCCCGAGAACACCAGGGTGTCGCCGTCGTGGACCAGCCGCACGGCCTCTTCGGCGGAAACGAGCTTATTGGTCATGATGCGCCTCTCTATTCCATGCACCAGCCGTGGCTGACGATGAGCGACTGCCCGGTAAAGGCGTTGCTCGGGTGCGCGGCGAGGAACAGGGTCGCCTCCGCCACGTCCTCCACGGTTGTGAACTCACCGTCGACCGTGTCTTTCAGCATGACGTTCTTGACCACCTCCGCTTCGCTGATACCGAGCTCCTCGGCTTGCTCCGGGATCTGCTTGTCGACCAGGGGCGTCCTGACGAACCCCGGACAGACGACGTTTGCCCGCACCCCGTGCGCAGCCCCCTCCTTGGCCACCACCCGACACAAGCCGAGCAGGCCGTGCTTGGCCGTCACATAGGGCGCCTTGAGCTGGCTCGCCACTTTGGAGTGCACCGAGCCCATGTAGATGATCGAGCCGCCCGCGTTTTGGGCGTACATCCGCTGCAGGCAGGCGCGCGTGGTCAGGAAGGCACCGTCGAGATGGATCGCGAGCATCTTCTGCCAGGTCTCGAACGGAAGCTCGTGGACGGCGCCGATCATCTGCACACCGGCGTTGCTCACCAGCACGTGGACGCCCCCAAGCTCGCTTGCGACGCGCTCGACGCCGGCGTCCACCGCCGCATCGTCGGTGACATCCATGGCGACGCCGATGGCTCGGCCGCCGGCATCGCGGATCTCGCCGGCGACCGCCTCCGCCCCGTCCAGATTCAGGTCGGCGATGGCGACTCTCGCGCCCTCCCGGGCGAAGGCGAGCGCGATGCCGCGGCCGATTCCGCTGGCGGCGCCCGTCACAATGGCTACCTGGTCTCTCACGCGCATGGATGCGACCTCCGGATTTCGAAAGCGATGGATAGGCGCCCGGAATCGGCGCCCGAGCCGTCAGCCGACGGCGTGCATGCCGCCGTCCACGAAGAGCGTCTGCCCGGTCATCCCCGAGCCACCGGCACCGACCAAAAAGGCCGTGAGGGCGCCCACTTCTTCTTGCGTGACCAGGCGCTGCAGCGGCGCGCGCGCTTGGGCCGTGCTCAGCAGCTCGTCGAAGCCCGCGATCCCCGACGCGGCACGGGTCATGATCGGCCCCGGCGAGACGGCATGGACACAGATCTTCTTCGGGCCAAGCTCCAGCGCCATGTAGCGCACCATGCCCTCGAGCGCGGCCTTGACCGGGCCCATGATGCCGTAATGCGGGATCGCCACATTGGCGCCGTGGTAGGTCATGGTCACCAGGGTCCCGCCCTGCACCATGTGCGGCTCGCAGAGCCTGCCGAGCTCGGCGAAGGTGTGGCAGGAAATGGCCATCGCCTGATTGAAGCCGTCGCGACTGCTGTCCGTGACACGGCCATGCAGGTCGTCGGCGGGCGCCCAGGCGATTGCATGCACGGCGAAGTCGAGTCCGCCCAGACTCGCGACGCCCTGTTCCACGAAGCGCTCCAAGGCGCCGGGCACCGTGACGTCGCAGGGGAACAGGGACGCATCCACCTGCTCGGCCAGTGGAGCGACGTACTGCTTCGCCTTGTCGTTCAGATAGGAGAAGGCCAGCTGCGCGCCCTGCCGATGGGCTTCCCGAGCGCAGCCCCAGGCGATGCTGTGCTCGTTGGCCACGCCCAGGATGAGGCCGCGCAGCCCGGCGAGCGGAAGATATGGCGTTTGCATTGTCGTCCCCGGCACATTGGCGTGGACCGGCAGTATAGGCGCCGAAAATGAACCTAGCGTGACCGTAGCTCTAGCTGGGGAACCCTCAGCAGCGGATCGAAAAAGGCCGCTTCTCTCCCGCATCGCCGCGCTCTTCTACATCTGGCAGTAGGCATGGCAGACCCTTTCCTCGCTTGCTTGGACAAAAGAGTGCATATACACTCTTAACGTGAGCAAGCGACCGGACATGCAGACGGCGTTGGCGGCGGCGCAGGGCTGTCTCGGCTTTGCGGTGCGCCGCAGCGCCAGAGCAATGGCGCAGTATTACGACGCAGCTTTGGCACCGGCGGGCATCAAGGGCACCCAGTTCGCATTGCTGAACGCTGTCTTTCTGCTCGAACGCCCGGGTATGCAGTCGCTGGCCGAGGCCCTAGGTATGGATCGCACAACGCTGACACGAAATCTGCGACCGCTGGAGACCCAAGCATTGCTGGTGCTGCAGGCCGGCGCCGACCGACGGGAGCGACACGTCGTTCTGACCGAGGCAGGTCTGGCAACCTTGACCGCTGCGCAGCGCCTTTGGGAGCAGGCGCATGGCCGGCTCGTCCATGGCCTCGGGGCGGACCGCAGCCGGCGCTTGCTCGACGACCTCAGGGATCTGACCGCGTTGGCCAAGGACGTCTGAGCCCATCGCCGCTTCGGCGGTGTTTTCCCTTCGGCAACCCGTGCCGCCAAGCCAGAGCCGATACGTGCATCTACACTTTTTTGGAGACCGCTCATGAGCATTTTGTCCCTGACCTATGTCACCTCCCCCCGTCTCGCCCGCAGCGATGCGCTGCTGGCGGCCGTCCTATCGCTTTGGCTGGGCCTAGCCCTCGCGCTGTCGCTCTCGGGCGTGCTGGCGGATGCGAGTGCCGTGTCGGTGTGGGGGTTTCCGCTGCTGATCTTCGGGCCCGTGGCCCTGTTCGCATTGCTCTACCGCATGTCACCGGCACTGCAAGGCTGGGCGCTGGGACTCGATCGGCGCCTGTTGATCGGCTTGCACGTGATGCGCACCGTTGGGCTCGGCTTCGTCTTTCTATCCTTCTACGACATTCTCCCGGCCGCCTTCGCCTACCCGGCTGGCCTCGGCGATGCCGTCGCGGCCGTCTGGGCACTCTGGCTCAGCTTCTCGCTGGCGCGGGGCGCTCCGGTATCGGATCGGGCCATTGCGCGGTGGAACTGGCTCGGCATCGGCGACTTCGTGATCGCCGTTGGGATTGGGCTCGCGCTGCGCTCCGCTTGGCTAGGCGGGGCTATACCGACTGACCCCATGGGGTCCTTCCCGCTCGCATTGATTCCGCTGTTCGGCGTGCCGATCCTGGCAATCAGCCACCTGATCATTGCCTTGCAGCTGCGCCGCAGCATCTCTCGCACTACGCCTTAGTACACAGCCTCTCCGACGCAGCGGAGGGATTACCGCTGCCTGCGCTCCACCGCAGAATCTAGGTCTCGGCAACTGGCCGCGCACGCATCATGCAGTCCTGCAATCGTGTCACATTCTCTTAACGCTAGATCCTTATTTTAGCGACGCCGGCGCGCGTCTTCGTGGGCCTCCCACAGCGCTGTGAATCGGGATCGCGCCGGCGCTCGGCGGCTGTCGCACGGGATCGCCGGTGCCGGTGAGCGCCCCAGTCTTCTGTCCCCCAATAACGCGTGAAGACGGTAGGCGGATGCGCCTGAGGTCGACCAGATGGACAACCCCTTGGTTATCGCTTTGCTGCTCGGCCTCCTCAGCGCCTCGTCCTTGCCGCTGGGCGCCTTGCTCGGTGTGTATTGGCGTCCGGGCGACCGGCCCATGGCCTTCTTCCTGGCCTTTGGCAGCGGGGCACTCATCGCTGCACTAGCGGTGGAGCTGGTGGCGGGGGCCGTGGAGGATGGCCACATCTGGGCCATGACGCTCGGAGCGGTGCTCGGCGGCGTCGTGTTCAAGGCGCTGAATGCCCTGGTGAACAGAGGCGGCGGCTATCTACGTAAGCCGTCCACCGCCATCAATTACTGGAAGCACAAGGCCCGCACGCACCTGCACGCCACGCTAGCCGGGCTGAAGCGCTCCAGGCTGCTGGCGGCCTTTCCGCCTACGCAGCTGGAGGCGCTGTTACCGGAAATCCTGGTGCGCGAGGTCCCTGCGGGACTCACGCTGTACCGCCCCGGCGACCCGGCGGAGAACCTCTACATCGTTGAGTCCGGCGCTGTGGATCTGTTGGACCCGGAGCAGCACGGGAAAGTGCTTGAGCACCTCGGGCCGAAGAGCCTATTCGGACGCCTAAGCTTTCTCACCGGCACACCGCGCGCCACGGAGACGGTCACGAGGGAGCGCTCGCGGCTGCTGATCGTGCCGCGTCGCCCTTTCTTCGAGCTCATCGAGGAGCATCCGAGCCTATGGGAGCATTTGGCCAAGCGACTCCAGGACGAGGAAGTGACGGAGTTCCTGCACCAACGCCAGGGCATGAGCCGCGAGGCAGTGACCGACTGGGCGGCGCGCGCGGCGGCAGAGGTGGTTTCGACGGGTCGCTTCGAGCCACCGCTGGCGCCGCGGGCCGTGAGCCGGCCCCCTCCCGCGCAGCTGGCGCAGGAGCTGGGCCGCGCCGGACGCAGCAGTTTCTTCGCACAGTTGCCGGAGGCGGAGCGGGCAGCCATTGCCGAGCGGCTGGTGCTCAAGCGCGCGCCCGCTGGGCATACCTTCTTTCATATCGGTGAGCCGGGGCAGCGGCTCTACCTGCTGCGCAGCGGCAAGGTGGCGCTGCTGGACCCCGATGACCCGTCCCGGCGGCCGATCCAGATACACCCGGGCGAGGTCTTTGGTCGTTACTCGTTCTTCACCGAGGGCGAGCACACGGTGACAGCTGTTGCGGGCGAGGATTGCGAGGTGCTGGTGCTGCGACGCAAGAACTTTGACGACTTACTGCTGGAGCGCCCGCAGCTTCGGCGCGCCCTGGCCACCTACCTGCGCGGCGCCGGTGTCGCCGACTATCTGACCCGCAAGCAGGACCTGGATGCCAAGCGCGCCGCACACTGGCTGGACCACGCCGTACAGCGCATGGAGCGCGGCCAGCTTGCACCATCGCTGGCGGAGATCAAGCGCGACCTCGGCAAGCACAGCAGCGCTGCCATCGCGATCCTCCTGGGCGTACTACTGGACGGTGTGCCGGAGGCGCTGGTGGTCGGCGCCGGCGCCATTGGCGGGGGGACAGTGAGCCTGGCCCTGCTTGGCAGCATCTTCATCAGCAATTTTCCCGAGGCGCTGTCCAGCGCCGCCGGCATGCGCGCGCAAGGCTTCCGCACCGGGCGCATCCTGGCCATGTGGTTTGGGCTGATGATGATGACCGGACTCGTCGCCAGCTTCGGCGCCGCCACCATGGCTCACGCGCCCGGCGCAGCCTATGGGGTCATCGAGGGCTTTGCCGCCGGGGCCATGCTCACCGTTGTGGCTGAGACCATGCTCCCGGAGGCGTACCAGCGCGGCGGCGGCATCATTGGGCTCTCGACGCTCGCGGGCTTCTTGCTGGCGGTACTGCTGTCGGGCGCCGCCTAACCCTGCCGCTGCGCGCGGCTGCGCCCACGCGCAGCACGTTTGCGTGATTCGACCGACGCCCGCTCAGCTGCGGGTCTTTTTACTGCACAGAGGTTGAGCCATGAGTAAGCTGGACATCGAAGACCGCCTATCGATCATGGAGATGGCGGCAGACATCGCCTCCGAGGCGGCCCAGAACCCGAACGTCGTCTGGATGATCGAGTTCCAGGAGGAGCTTATCGAGCGACTCTACCGCAAGATGACAGCACTGATTGAAGAAGGGGCGCCGGACAACGGCGACGACTGAGGATCGGCTGTACGAGGTGCGCGAGTGTAGTCGCCTGCTGTCGGCGCTCCGAGCGCCGGCCTCCCCATGCGTCCACGCTGAGGCAGAGCGTCGCCCGGGCTGCGCTTCCGTGGTAATCGCTGTCGTAGGCTACCTGGTGCTGGAGATCGGCGGCCAGGCACTGCCCCGGCCCGGCTTGGGTTTCACTCGATCCGCGGGACATGACGAGACAATGACGATTGCATGACGGGTTTGCGGTGGCACGGCGGCGGATACGGGCCATAGACTCCCCCGCCGGGGCAGCGACGGAGACCTCGATAGGGCCGCCGGTGCCCCGGCATCCGTCGCGCTTTCCCATCACCGCTTTGGACCCGAGGACTAAAACATGACCCATGCCCGTCGCACGCTGGCCTGGCTGTGCCATTTGCTCATTTCCGCATCGCTGTTTGGCCTGATCGCCACTGCGCAGGCCGACGAAGAGGACCAAGACGCGCTCAGACTCCTGGGCACCGGTGCCAGTTTCCCCGCGCCGCTGTATCTGCGCTGGTTCCGGGACTACTACCTGGCCCATCCGAACGTCATGGTGGACTACCAAAGCATTGGCAGCGCGGGCGGGGTGAAGGACTTGATTGGTGGCCGTGTCGACTTCGCGGGCTCCGACCTCAAGCTCAGCGACAAGGAAGCCGCACAAGTGCCGGGCGGCGTGCACCAGCTGCCCATGGCGGCCGGCGCCATCGTAGTCGTGTACAACCTGGAAAACGTTCCGGCACTGACGCTGAGCCGCGAGGCCCTGGTGGGTATCTTCTCCGGCACGGTCGCCAACTGGAACGATCCGGCCATCGCGGCCACCAACCCGGATGCGGGCCTGCCGGACATGCCCATCGTCGTCGTGGCACGCGCCGATGCCAGTGGCACCAGCTACAAGTTCACCCGCCACCTGAGCGCCCTCAGCCCAGAGTTCGCGGCAGCCGTCGGCACCAACATGAAACCGGACTGGCCGGATGCACTGAAGGATCGGGCTGGATTGGTCCGCTCCCCCGGCAACGGCGGCGTCGCAGCCACCGTCCGGGCGGTCCCCGGCAGCATCGGCTATGTCCAGTATGCCTGGGGATTGCTGCCCGGCATCGCGATGGCGGCGCTGGAGAACCGCGCCGGCAACGTGGTTGCCCCGGGTAACGCCGCCTTCAACGCCGCCCTGACCTCGATAATGACCAACCCGGGCGTCCCCAATGCGACGGATCCGACGGGCGAAGAGGCCTATCCCATCGTTGCGGTCTCCTGGCTGATGCTTCGCGACGCGTACGAGGACCCGGCCAAGCTGCCGGCGCTCAAGGATCTCATCGACTACGCCATGGGCCCGGGCCAGGCGGTCGCCGAGCAGCTCGGCTATGTGCGCTTCCCCGAGCCCGTCATCGAGTACGTACGGCAACAACTCGACTAGCGGGATCAGTCGCGGCCGTTCGGACCACTGACATCGTCGTGTATTGGAAACTGCGCCGATGTCGGTTGCTGATCAGGATCTTTCTTCGATGTATCCCCGCCCAAGATCGAGGATCTTGAGTGCCAACGGCCAGAAACAGAAGGCTTCAAAGGGAATCTTGGTAATCAACCCCGTGCCCCCGAAGCCAACTGCGGAAACGCTCAACTTTCGTCGACAGAGAACATGTCGGCGGGAGGGTGTCGAGATAGCGGCCGAAGGCGACCCGGAGTTGAGTCTGCTCCTCCGGCTCTAGACTCGTCCAAGGGCGCAAGCCCGCTTCCGGCTTGTTCACGGTGGGTCTTGTATTCATCATTGGCACCCATCGCAGAGCGCAATCACAGCGTATTGCGCTGAATCTGTTTCACGTACGGTAAAACCCGGCCAGCTTCGAAAGCCGGGGATGCTCGCGGCACACGGATGGCCCAAGGATGGCCCGATGACGCGATCGATATGTTAGCGCCTTCCTGCCAGTGCCAACCGCTCAATACCTACTCCCAGCGGAATGCTGAGCTCTGCCCTAGGACGAACCAGAGCGAGTGCAGGCGCTCACTTTCGCCGCACTGGTGCAGCTGCTCCGTGACGCGCCGCGGGCCGAGATCTTGGCACATCCACGCGGGGAAAGGCCTCAAAAAAACGCCCGCATCAAGGTACGGGCGAGCTTACGCACTATACACGAGCAACCAGGTGGTTGAGCCGTGAGGGCCGAGGGAGGTAGCGAGCCCCCAAGCCAAGATACGCGTCTTGGTTGACCAGCTTATTAACGGCACATGACCTTAAAGCTACATCGACGAGCCGGCGCGGGGCTGAGACTACATCGGCGACCCCTGTGTCGCTCAAGTCAAGCGGCGCAGCGCTATCTCCCGAGCCGCTTGGTGGAGGCATTGCCGAACTCCTATCGGCCTTGTTCTGTCACGTCCTGGACCGCCACCTTTGTCAAGCTCGATCGCCCAGCCATATCGCAAAGCCCGCTTCCCCTTGCCGCAGCGGTACGCTAGCATACCGTCGTCATCTAATCGTCATCAATCTCGCATGGATTTCACCCAGGCCATCAAGCAGCTCCTTCCACTACAAGTTCGCATCCCGAACCCCCGGAAGCCATTGCAGCTGGAGACCCACTACGTGGCGGAGGTGTTCCTCGCCGAGACCCCGAAGGGCGTCGCAGTGGTCTGGCTGGATCCCTATTGGTGCGAGAAGCCGGATGCGGTGGTCGTGCATATCGCCTATGCCCAGCCGTCGGCGCAGACACACGCCGAGCGCTGGGTGGACAACGATCCGCGCTTCGGTCCCCGCTGCATCCCGTACCAAAAGCCCTTCGTCATGGAGCGGCTGGGGCGCGATTCGCCGGCGTGGTCCGTCTACAAGGACTGGCAGGCGCGGCGCGCCATGAAGGGCCAGGAGTGCGGCCGGCATGCCGCCTGGCAGCGTGTGGAGCAGGACCTGGGTGAGTTGGTGCAGCGCCGCCTTGCCTGAGGCGCCCGAGCTGATGCCCTGGGTAGGCACAAGCCCGGCGCGGGCCGAGCTCGGTATCACAAGAGCAGGTGCGTCTTCTCCGCCCCGTCCTTGAGCAGGGCGGCAAAACTTTTGAGCAGCTTGGGGCGGGTCAACAGCATGCGCAGGCTGTGCTTGCGGGTGTCCTTGGCGACGCTGGAGGGGTCGAAATAGGCCTTGGCGTTGTTCACGCTCAGCACGAAGGGTGGTTTGCCTGCGTGGGCGAGCATCCAGCTCATGATGAGCGCGCCTGTGCGGTGATTGCCTTCGATGTAGAGCTGCGGCTCACTCAGTACATGGATGTAGGCGCCCGCCGCCCGCCGCCAGATGGTTTCGCCGTCGAGCAGCGCCAGATACTCCGCCAGAGACTCGAACCCGCCGTCACCCTTGGCATAGAAGCGCTCCTCGGTGGCGGTGAGCGCTGCCGCGCATTCGCCGCGGAGCCGACGATCTGTGCCACAGATGACCAAAAAGTTGAGGGCCAACAGCGCCCCGGAATTACCGAGCTCAAAGGGGTCGGTACGTTCCGCAAGAAGCGCATCCACCTCCGCATAGCCAAGCATCATGTGCTCGATGACGGCGTCCGACAGTGGATCGCGGCGGGTCTCCAACTGCCGATTAATGTGCTCGAAGTCATGCTGCACGGCGCGCAGCGACTCTTCGATAGCCGGCAGATTGAGACGCGGCGCCTTGGCCATTGGCTCCGAATACGAACACAGCGGATAAGGCGGCGAGGCCTGCCGCGACTGGCAGCAGTCAAGCAGCGCTAACTGCCTGCGGCGGTGCCGCGGGGCGGAGGCCCCGCGGCGGCGAGATCATTGGATGGCGTCGACCTTCGCCCGGGCCAGCCGCACCATATCCCCGGGCAGCGGAATATACCCCATTTCCTCGGCGATGGGCTGCCCCTCCGTGAGGCCCCAGAGAATGGCGTCCTTCAGCGCGACCCGGCGCTCCGCATCCGGATACTGTTGATAGAGCAGTAGCCAAGTGTAGCCCACGATGGGATAGGCCTCGGCACCGGGCGGGTCAGGTACGAACACCCGCAGATCGTCCGGCACCTCGGGGGCGGCGCCCAAGCCGGCGCTGCCGGCGGCGGCCGTCGGCTCAACGTAGTCACCGGCCTTGTTCTGCAAGGTCGCCATCGGCAGGCCCAGGCGCTTGGCGAACTGGTACTCCATGTAACCGATACCGCCCTCGGTGACCTTCACCCGCTGGGCGACGCCCTCATTGTAATTGACTGCCATCGAGCCCCCGGGCCAATCGATCTGCTTGCCGGCGCCGGGCCCGTCGCGCCAGGCTGGAAAGGCCTCCGCGAGGTGGCTGGTGATGATGAAGGTGGTGCCGCTGCTGTCGCGGCGCACCACCGGCGTGATGGTCCGCTTCGGCAGGTCGAGATCCGGGTTGGTGGCGGCGATCCGCTCGTCCCGCCAATTCTTGATGTCACCGCTGAAGATCCCTTCGATGGCTTCGCGGGAGAGGGTCAGATCTTCCACGCCCGGCAGGTTGTAGGCGAGCACCACCATGCCGCCGGTCATGGGCACCATCACGGCGCCGCGCTCACCGACCTCGTCCAGGTCGGCATCGGACATGGCCGCATCACTGGCGCCGAAGTCGATCTCGGCGCCGCCGAAGACCTCCCCGGCCGGGTCCTTGCCCGCCAGAAACATCGCGATGCCCTTGCCGCTGCCGACGCCGGCGTATTGGAAGGCGACACCCGGGGTCTGCGCCCCGTAGATGTCGATCCATTTGTCATAAAGCGGCTTCGGGAAGGTGGCCCCGGCACCGCGAATCACCAGATCGCCGCCATCTGCCATCTGGGCTTCCCCGTCGCTGCTGTCGCCGCCGGAGCAGGCGACGAGCACTGCCGCCGCACCGGCCGCCACCAGCGTTCGCACGAACCTTCGAAGGCTTTGCATGACCGTTCTCCTCGGCTGATGAAGCGGATGACAGAGACGCATCAACTGAACTCGCCGCGCACGTACTCCTTAGTCAGGTCCTCTTTCGGGTCGTCGAAGACCTGGCGGGTGGGGCCCATCTCCACCAGATAACCGGTGCGGCCGCTCTTGGAGATGTCCACGGAGAAGAAGGCCGTGGTGTCGCCGACGCGGGTGGCCTGCTGCATGTTGTGCGTGACCAGACCGACGGTGAAGCGCTCGCGCAGCTCCAGCATCAGCTCCTCCACTTGGCGTGTGGCGATAGGATCGAGCGCCGAGCAGGGCTCGTCCATCAGCAGCACGTCCGGCTCGGTGGCGATGGCGCGGGCGATGCACAGGCGCTGCTGCTGACCGCCGGAGAGACTGAGCCCGCTGTTCTTGAGCTTGTCCTTGACCTCCTTCCACAGCGCGGCGCGCTCCAGGGCGGTCTGCACTTTCTCGTCGTAGTCGCCCCTGAATTTGTTCAGCTTGAGGCCGAAGGCGACGTTGTCGTAAATGCTCATGGAGAAGGGGTTCGGCTGCTGGAACACCATGCCGATGTAGCGGCGCACCACCACCGGGTCCACGTTGCTCGCGTAGATGTCCTGGCCGTGGTAGATGACGTTGCCCTCGAAGCGGAACACCGGGATGAGGTCGTTCATCCGGTTCAGGCTGCGCAGCACCGTGGACTTGCCGCAGCCGGAGGGGCCGATGAAGGCGGTGATCTTGTGCTTCTCGACAGGCACGACGCTGTCGCGCACGGCGAGGAAGTCACCGTAGAAGATCTTTTTGACATCGCAGTCGATGACGGTCGGGCCCTCGGGCTGGTAGGGCTCGGCGATGAATTCGGACGTTTGCGCGACGTCGGATGCGGCTACAGCGTTCATGCCGGTTACCTCAGATAGCTGGCTTAGACCTTGGACTGACCGAAAAACCGGGCCAGAATGTTGAACACGAGCACGATGAGCACCAGCACCAGCGACGCCGTCCAGGCGAGCTCGATCTGGTTTTCGAAGGGCATGCCCGAGAAGTTGTAGATGAGGATCGACAGGGAGGCGGTCGGGTTATTCACCGGCGACAGCGATTCCAGGAAGTAGTTGCTGAACAAGGCCGTAAACAGCAGCGGCGCCGATTCGCCGGCGGCACCGGCGATGGCGAGCATCACGCCCGTCATGATGCCGGGCAGGCCCGTGGGCAGGACGACCTTCCAGATCACCTGGGTACGGGTGCAGCCGATGCCGAACGCGGCGTCCTTCATGCGCTGGGGTACCTGCTTGATGGCCTCCTCGGCGGCGAGCACCACCGTCGGCAGCATCAGCACCGAGAGCGCCACGCCGCCGGCCCAGGGCGAGTAGCCGAAGTTCACCACCAGCACCGCGTAGACAAAGACACCGGCGAGGATCGACGGGAAGCCGGTCAACACCTTGGCCAGGAAGCGGGACGTGGTCGCCAGCTTGCTGGTGGGACCGAGAATCGCGAGGTAAATGGCGGCCATGATGCCGAAGGGCACCGAGATGACCGTGGCGATGGCCACCATGGCCAGGGTGCCGACAATGGCCGGGCCGATACCGCCGCCCATCTCGAAGCCCGCCGGCGGCAGCGCCGTCATCACCTCGACGAAGTCGACACCGAAGAGCCGGGTGCCGCCGCGCATCACCAGCATATAGATCACCGAGATCAGCGGCACCGACGCCAGGATGGCGATGATCCAGGTGAGCACGGTCAGGACGTTGTTCTTGATCGCCCGCCCTTCCCAGAGCTGGCGCTGGAGGTTCGGCCGCGCGAAGGTCTCGTCGCCGGCCGCCGTGAGATCGACGTCGTTGCTCATTGCTTGCCCTCGAACTTGCGCACGGTGTACTGCTGCACGGCGAGGCCGGCGACATTGACGATAAAGGTGATGAGCAGCAGCACCAGGGCCGCATACATGAGCGCCTGCACCTCGACGGCGCCCGCCTCCGGGAAGCTCGACGCGAGCAGCGATGCGAGCGTGTTGGCCGGCGCGAACAGGGACAGGCTGATCTGGTTGGCGTTACCGATGAGCATGGCCAGCGCCATGGTCTCGCCCAGCGCCCGGCCGAAGCCCAGCACCAATGCGGCGAGGATGCCGCTGGAGGCGGTCGGCAGCATGACCTTGAGAATGGCCTCCCACTTGGTGGTACCCATGCCGTAAGCGGCCTCTTTGACTTTGTAGGGAATCCGCCGGAAGGCGTCCACCGAGATCGCCGCCACCGTGGGCAGGATCATGATGGCCAGCACCAAGGCCGCCGGTGCCAGACCCGGACCGCTCAGATCCGTTCCGAAGAGCGGAAACCAGCCCAGGTTCGTGTGCAGCCAGTCCGCCACCGGCCGGATGACAGGGATCAGCACATAGATGCCCCACAAGCCGTACACGACTGACGGTATGGCCGCCAGCAGCTCGACAATGGTGCGGAACACCAGCGCGAGCTTCTGATGAATGAAGTCCTGCGTCAGGAAGATGGCGATGGCGATACCGAAGACGCCGCCCAGCAGCAAAGCCAGCAGCGAGCTGTAAAGGGTGCCCCAGATCTCTGGCAGGACACCAAAGACCTCTTTGTTGACATCCCAGGTGGTGCCATACCAGAAGCCGAGTCCATACTCGCTCATCGCCGGCAGCGCCTGCTTGCCGAGCTCCCAGAGAATCGCGATTACCAGCAACACGATGATGCCGGCACAGGCGTACGCGATGCCGCGGAAGACGGAGTCTGTGCCACGCTCGCCGCCGCTCGGCGGCCGTGTGATGGAGCTGGCCGAGTCCGCTTTTTGGAAGGGGTTGGTCGCCATGGTCGTTACCTGATCGTCTGCCTGGCTGTGATCCGAGGAGCTGTCCGGGCCTAAGATCGTGATTGAGAGGCCGACTCAATCGTCGTCCCCCGCGATGGCGTCGGCGATAAGCCCAAAACCCCGCCATGCCGGGCGTGGATTCTAGGCCGGCGTGACTGCCCTTGTCTCCATGACACCCGGCGGTCTGCCCGACGGTCACCGACCGGGATGCGCGGCGCCTGATGCCGGGCGGCGAGCTTGCGCCGGCTCGTTCAACGGACTGCGGCCCCCGGGCCAAGGCCCGGGCCGCAGGCAAAGACACGGGCTCGGGAAGCCGATCGGCATGGCTGGTGCCGGCCGGCGCCCCGAGCCCGGTGGCTTTCGGCTTACTGGATGACCTTGGCGGCTTCCCGCACCTGCTCGATCACGTCATCGGGCAGCGGCACATAGCCGAGTCCATCCGCTTGACCCTGCGCGGCCTCGCTCGTGGTGTAGTTGAGCAGGTTCTGGATCACCTCGAGCTTGTCGTCCTCATAGTCCGTGTAGAACAGCAGCCAGGTCATGGATGCGATGGGGTAGGCGTTCTCGCCTGCCGGATCATAGACCCAGGCACGCAAGTCGGGAGCGCCGCCGGGCAGCGTGCCCTCGGGGAACTCGGCGCTGGCGATGGCCGCAGCACCGGACTCAGGACCGGGCGCAACGAAATTCCCGGCCTTGTTCTCCAGCTCGGCGACCTGCTTGTGCCCGGTGAGCTTGGCGTAGCCGTACTCGACATAGCCGATGGTGCCCTCGTTCTGCTTCACCTGCGCCATGATGCCGTCGTTCTTCGGCGCCTTGATGAAGTTGGCCTGGCTCGGCCAGTTCGGCGACTTGGAATGACCCACATCCTTGAACCCCGGATAGATTTCGCTCAGGTGACCGGTGAACACATAGCTCGTGCCGGAGGAGTCGGAGCGGACAACCACGGTGATCTTCTCATCCGGCAGATCCGAATCGATCTCGCTCCAGTTGGTAATCTCGCCGGAGAAAATCTTCGGGTAGACGTCGCGCGGCAGCTTCAGCTCGTCGACACCCTTCAGGTTGTAGGCCAGCACGACCTCGCCCGCGGTCATGGGCAGCAGGACCACGTCCTTGCCTTGCTTCTCGTTGACGACCTTGATCTCCTCGTCGCTCATCGCCGCGTCGGAGCCGGCGAAGTCCACAGCACCCTCTTGCAGGTCCTTGATGCCGGCGCCACTGCCCTTGGCCTGGTAGTCGACCCGGGCACCTGTGGGGTTGAATTCCTCCTTGACCTTCTTGTCGGTGGAGAACTGCTTGAACCAGGCTGAGTAAATCGGGAACGGAAAGCTGGCGCCGGACCCGTTCAGCTTGACGTCGGCCTGCGCCGAGGCGGAGACGCCCAGCGTCGCGATGGCGCCCGCCAGGGCCGCCGTCTTCATAAGATGCGTGTAATTCATGGCTCTGAGTGCTCCGTGAGTCGTGGTGAGCTCAGGACGCGGCGCCCTGTCGGCCGCGGCCTGCCGGGGAGGATGCCCGGACGTTCTGTGCGCCACCCGAGCCGGGCTGGAGGTCCCGACCACAGGTAATGCGGCAACCGCAATCGGGCCTGTTCATGGCCCCGGCGCCCCAGACGCCGAGCCACGAACCAACAGGCATCGACAACTGCCTGAGACGTGACTCCGGGGTCGGAGCGCGCCGCGTATTGTGACGACGCGATGCGGCGAGTTCGTGAATTTTTGATGACGGGATCACGGCTTGCGTGCCTTCTGTGCAGCAATCGCCGACATCGTGCGCGGACCGGGACGCGCTGTCCATTGCTTCCTTTGCAGCCGCCGCAAGGCTCTTTTGTGCCCGGCGGCGTTGGGCATGATCGCAGCTGGCGTTATCTTGAGGACATTGCCAATCAGGAGAGCGCGAGCATGCGGCTCAGCAATACTCAAGACAGCTACGGGCTCCTGGCCGTTACCCTTCACTGGCTCGTGGCCATCACCGTGGTCGGCCTGTTCGCCCTCGGCCTCTGGATGGTGGAGCTCACCTACTACGACGACTGGTACCGCAGCGCACCCGCCATCCATAAGGCCGTCGGCGTGCTGCTGTTTATCGTCGTCGCGCTGCGGCTCGGCTGGCGCACGCGGGGGCCGCGCCCCGCCCCCGTCGCCAGTCACTCGACGCTGGAGCGCCGTGCCGCGGCAACGGCCCATGTCCTGCTGTATGCGCTGCTGTTTGCGGTGATGCTGAGCGGTTACTTGATCTCCACCGCCGACGGCCGCCCCGTCGACGTGCTCGGCGTCTTCCAAGTGCCCGCCCTGATCAGCGACCTGCCCGGGCAGGCGGACATCGCCGGCAAGGTGCACCTCTACCTCGCCATCAGCCTGGTGTCGCTGGCGGGCCTGCATGCGCTGGCGGCGCTGAAGCACCACGTCATCGACCGCGATCCCACACTGCTGCGGATGCTGGGCCGCGACCCGGCACGCAGCCCGCGCGGCCGCCGGGCGCCGGCGCCGCCGCTGGACTCCTGAGCACCAAAGGCGCCCGCCGCGAGCGGGCCCGCGTATAACCCCAACCGACCGGAGACATCCACCATGACCATTTTGCGCACCTCGAGCACCGCCGTCGGGAGCCTGGCCGTCGCTGCCGCCATCGCCGCCGCCGGCCTGCTGCCGACCACCGCCGCGGCCGAAGTGGAGAAATACGTCATCGACACCGAGGGCGCTCACGCCTTCATCCAGTTCCGCATCCAGCACCTGGGCTATAGCTGGCTCTACGGGCGCTTCAACGACTTCGGCGGCAGCTTCACCTACGACACCGATGATCCGGACAACTCCAGCATCCAGGTAGACATCGACCCCGCGAGTCTGGACTCGAACCACGCCGAGCGCGACAAGCACCTGCGCGGCGAAGACTTCCTGGACGTCGACCAATATCCGGAGGCCGGCTTCGCGAGCACCGCAGTGACCTGGCACGAAGACGGCACCGGCACCGTCACCGGCGACCTGACGCTGCGGGGCATCACCAAGCCCGTCACCCTCGAGGTGGAGGAGATCGGCGCCGGCCCCGACCCTTGGGGTGGTTATCGCCGCGGCTTCGAGGGCAGCACGAGCTTTCCACTGAAGGACTTCGGCATCGACTACGACTTGGGCCCGGCCTCCACCGATGTGGAAATGATCCTCTCGGTGGAGGGCATCCGCCAGGACGGCTGAGGGCCGGCTCGGCATCCGTAGCCGCTGCGCGGCAGAGCGCGCAGCGCGCACCGGCTTACGGTGCCTTTCAGCCCCCCTTGCCGGTCAGCGATTTGAACATGCTCACCACGCGGTCCTGGAGCTCCTTCGCCCAGGTGGGCTGCGGCAGGTTCCAGCCGATGACGATACCCACTGCGGTCCAAAACAGGATGTTCAGCATTTCGATCTCCTCCGGGCTTTGGGAAAGGCGATAACGCCGCCATTATCCTCGCCCTGCGAAACCCTGCACGGCGTATCGCCGACCGCCTGCACGCGGCTGCCCCTGGCACGCCGCGCAAGCCCTGCCGGCGGCCCATCGCTGTGCCACAATGATGGGCTTAACCCTCGCACCAGATCCGGCGGCCTGCGGCGTCGCGCGATGGGGCCGAACGGGGCGGATCAGGGCGGGCAGACGCCATGCATGAGCGCAAACACACGCATACGTCACTGCTGCGGGCCGCCGTGCTCGCAGGCGCCGCTGCCTTCTGCGCGGGCGTCGGCGCGGTCGCCGCAGAGCCGCGCCTCGCAGGCGCCGGGGCCAGCTTCCCCTTCCCGCTGTATGCCACCTGGCTCAAGCAGTTTGCACGCGACCCCGCCGTCCGCGCGACCTACAACAGTACCGGTGCACGCGTGGACTATGCCGCCACCAGCAGCGATGCCGGTGTCCGGGCGCTCGTCGCGGGCGAGGTCGACTTCGCGGGCTCGGACCGTTCCATCGACGACGACGATGAGGCCGAGACCATCGAGCGCGGCGTCGTCGCGCTGCCGATGACCGCCGGCAGTGTGGTGCTGGCCTATAACCTGCCCGGCGTCGAGGGACTGCGGCTGCCGCGGTCCGTCTATCCCCGAATATTTTCCGGTGCCGTCAGCAGCTGGAGCGACCCGGAAATCGCCGCCGCCAACCCCGGCATGCTATTGCCCCCGCAGGACATCGTCGTGGTCGTGCGCGCCGATCCGGCCCGCGCGACGGACGTGCTCACCGCCCATTTGAGCGCCGTCGACGCCGACTTTCGCCGCGACATCGGCCGCGCCCGAGCGCCCGATTGGCCGGCAGACGCCGGCTTCATCCGTGCATCCCTCAACGACGGGGTCGCCGCCGCAATCGCCCGCACACCCGGCGCCATCGGCTATCTGGACGACGGCTACGCCAAGCTCGCGGGCTGGCGGCAGGTGGCACTGCTGGAGAACAAGTCCAGGCGCTTCGTCACCGCCGGCCCGGAGACCGGCGCCGCCGCCCTCGCCGCCGTGCCCTTCCCGGATGCCGAGCTGCCCGGCGGCGCCCCGGACCTGCGCGCCCAGGACCGCGACCCGGGCGCCGACAACGCCTATCCCATCACCGCCATGACCTTCATGCTCTTCTACGCCACCGGCTACACGGGCGAGCGCGCCGCCGCCGTCCACGACCTCATCGACTACTGCGTCAGCGACGCCGCCCAAGAACAGGCTCCCGGTCTCGGCTATGTGCCGCTGCCGGACGCCGTGCTGAGCCGTGTCCGCGACGCTGCGGGAGCCATCCAATGAGCCTGTCCGCCGTCGCGTCCGAGAGGCTCACCGAGACCTCATCGGCATCGCCCCTCGCACCCCCGCTGCCGGCGGCCGCCGGCGAGCGCCTGCTGTGGGGTCGGCTCTACGGCGCCGCCGGCGCACTGGCCATTGCGAACGCCGCCCGGCAGGCGCAGCGCCCCATTCTCGCTGCGGTGGCCGACATGCCCGCGGCGGCGCAGCTGCGAGAGGAGCTCGGCTTCTTCCTGCGCGAGCCGGCAGCAGACGGGGTAGCGGGACAGGACATCCCGGTGCTGACCTTCCCGGACTGGGAGACCCTGCCCTACGACGTCTTCTCGCCGCTGCCGGAGCTGGTCTCGGAGCGGCTCCTCGCCCTCCATCGCCTGCCCGGCCTCGGCCGCGGCGTACTGGTGGTGCCCGTGGGCACGCTGTTGCAGCGTCTGCCGCCGCGGGCGTTCGTGGACGGCCATGCCCTGGTGCTGGCCGTCGGCGACCGCCTGGACCTGAACGCCACGCGCGAGCGGCTCACCCGCTCCGGCTATCAGTGCGTCTCGCAGGTCATTGCCCACGGCGAGTTTGCCGTGCGCGGCGCCCTGCTGGACGTCTTTCCCATGGGCAGCCAGCAGCCGCTGCGCATCGACCTGTTCGACGATGAGGTGGAGTCCATCCGCACCTTCGACCCGGACAGCCAGCGCTCCCTGGAAAAGCTCGAGCGCGTGCGCGTGCTGCCGGCGCGGGAGTACCCCACCGACGAGGATGCCATCAGCGCCTTCCGCCAGCGCTGGCGCGCGGCCATCGATGCCGACCCCAAGGCGAGCATCATCTACCGGGAGGTCTCCGAGGGCCGCATGCCCGGCGGCATCGAGTACTACCTGCCGCTGTTCTTCGAGGAGACCGCCACGCTCTTCGACTATTTGCCGGACGACGCCCTGGTCTTCGAGCACGCCGACGTGCGCGACGCCGCCGAGGACGCCCTCGCGCGCATCGGCGAGCGCTACGAGCAGCGCCGCCACGACGCCGAGCGCCCGCTGCTGCCGCCCCGCGATCTCTACCTGGGCCGCGACGATCTCGCCGCGCGTCTGAACGCCCGGCCCGGCGTGTGCTGGCAGTCGCCGGAGGTGCCGGACCGGCGCAAGGGCTATGCCGCGGTGCACAACTTCGCCACTGCGACGCCGCCGGCGCTGGCCATCCACGCCCGTGCAGAGCGCCCGGCGGCGGCCCTGCAGGCCTTTCTGGAGAGGCCCGGGCAGCGCACGCTCTTCATCGCCGAGAGCACCGGCCGCCGGGAGCTGCTGCTGGAGAGCCTGCACGGTTTTCGCATCCAGCCCCAGCCGGTGGAGAGCTGGCAGGCCTTCGCCGACGGCCGTATGGACCTCGGCATCACGGTGGCGCCGCTGGAGCAGCCTTTGCTGCTTCCCTCGGCGCCGCCCCTAGCCCATCCAGCTGCCGACGGCAGCCTCGCCATTGTCACCGAGACCCAGCTCTACGGCGAGCGAGTGCGCCAGGAGCGCCGGCGCAAGCAGAAGGCCCGCGACGGCGAGGCCGTGGTGCGCAACCTCACGGAGCTGCACGAGGGCGCGCCCGTCGTACATGAGGAGCACGGCGTCGGGCGCTTCATCGGCCTGCAGAGCCTGGCGGTGGGCGGCGAGAAGACGGAGTTTCTGGCGCTGGAATACGCCAAGGGCGACAAGCTCTATGTACCCGTGAGCTCCCTGCACCTGATCTCCCGCTACACGGGAGCGGCCCCGGAGAACGCCCCGCTGCATCGGCTCGGCAGCGACCAATGGGACAAGATCAAGCGCAAGGCGGCCGAGAAGGCCCACGACGTGGCCGCAGAACTGCTAGATATCTACGCCCGCCGCGCCGCCCGTCAGGGGGTCGCCTTCCCGGACCCGGGTACCGAGTATGCCGCCTTCTCGAGCGCCTTCGAGTTCGAGGAGACGCCGGACCAGCAGCGCGCCATCGAGGCCATCATGGAAGACATGGCCAAGGCGAAGCCCATGGACCGAGTGGTCTGCGGCGATGTCGGCTTCGGCAAGACCGAGGTGGCCATGCGCGCGGCCTTTGTGGCAGTCAGCGCCGGCAAGCAGGTGGCGGTGCTGGTGCCGACCACGCTCTTGGCCCAGCAGCACTATCAGAATTTTGCGGACAGGTTCGCCGACTGGCCCATCAAGGTCGAGAGCCTGTCGCGCTTTCAGAACCAAAAAGAGACCAAGGCGGTGCAGGACGGCATCGCCGCCGGCACCGTGGACATCGTCGTCGGCACCCACAAGCTGCTCCAGGGCAACAGCAGGTTCAAGAACTTGGGGCTCGCCATCATTGACGAGGAGCACCGCTTCGGCGTGCGCCACAAGGAGCAGCTCAAGAACCTGCGCGCCGAGGTGGATGTGCTGACGCTCACCGCCACGCCCATCCCGCGCACGCTCAACATGGCCATGTCCGGCATGCGCGATCTCTCCATCATCGCCACGCCGCCGGTGGAGCGCCACCCCATCAAGACCTTCGTCTCGCCCTGGAACGACGGGCTCATCCAGGAGGCCTGCCAGCGCGAGATCGCCCGCGGCGGCCAGGTCTACTTCCTGCACAACGAGGTGGAGACCATCGAGAACATGGCGCAGAAGGTGGAAGCCCTGGCGCCAAGCGCACGGGTGGAATTCGCCCACGGCCAGATGCGCGAGAAGGACCTGGAGCGCGTCATGCGGGACTTCTATCACCGCCGCTTCAACG